>NZ_WSRP01000009.1 GCF_009767915.1 Parasutterella muris | reverse complement strand
TTTCATTAGTGTAGATATCTGTTCTTCAACTTTCATTGTTGACTCCCTAAGTAGTCAACTTTTTTCAGGACAAGACAGGCTTAAGAATAGACGAAAACAATCGATCAGATACAGTTTTTAAATAGTTGAAGATTTATGATTTGAGAAAGCCGTAATCAAAATCCTCAACGATATGCCCCTCAAAGCCGCTGGTGTTTTGAGAAATGGCATTTCTTTTTCTAAATTTTCCAACTCACCTTTATTCTATAGCGACGTTCTTTTTGCTAGACATCCAGAATGGAATTAGCTCTTCTTCAGTTTTAAAAATTTGAACTTTTCCGATAAATTCAACATCGTCAAGGTTGTCTAGTGTCACTTTTTCGTCATTGGAGAAAAAGAAATCGTACTTGCCGTCTTCTCTTTGCGTGATTCTTGCAATGTACTGAGTAGAGTCTAAATGTTGAGGCAGTTCTTTAATTGGTTTAACGATGTAGATGCCTGAGCCATAAAAATAATTTAACCACTTGTAGTAACCAAGCCACATGTTTTTGCGGACCTCTGGTAATAGCGAGTCATCTGTGGCGCATGTGACTGCCCATTGTTTTTTATCATTGACGCCTAGCTTTCTGAAGAGCTTCTTCATAGCCAACATGCACTCGACATTCTTGATGTCAGAGATTTTGTCACTGCTGATTAAAGGAATCTCGACATATCGTTGTTTTTGAAGCTTGCTTTTTCTTCTGCTGATTTTCATAAATTCACCATAATTCTGAAAATAACACTCTTCAAAATATAGCGCCGTTTGTCAAAAGACGTTGAACAATCTTATTTCAGAAGCGAATAATCAAAATCTTCAACGATATGTTCTTTGAAACCCTCTGTATGCTGAATAATCGCTTTTCTTTGCTGAGCGTGATTCTTCAGATACTTATTAAATGGGTCATCAAAGTCAACCACAAAACAAATGTTAGCTTGATTTTTCTTTGCACGCAGACCCCGACCTATTCTCTGTCTTAGCGCAATCTCTGCTTTTCCTGCGCTTGCGAGAATAACCATACCGACAGCGGGAACATCAACCCCAACATCAAGAATGGTTGAGCCAAGCAAGACTTTGATTTTCCCTTCTTTAAGAAGATTAATGGCTCGTTTTCTTTCTGCTTGGTCATCAGCGCCAATAAGAAGCTCATTGGAAATGCCAAGCGCATCAAGTTTTTGCTTAAGGACTTTTCCATGAGCAATCTGCTTAAAGAGAATCATTACAGTCAAACCGTGATTGATCGCTCGTCGTGCTTCATAAATTATGGCTTGATTGCGTTCTTCATTCTCAACAATACCGATTCGATAGGCAGGTTGCCAAGATGTTTTGGGATTAAGCATCTTTGGCTTCTGCTGAAGGTGCACAAACTTAAAGTAGGGCGTTGCAAGAATCCCGCAGTCAATGAGTTGTTTTTCGGTAACGGTGATCGCAACTGGCCCAGAAGAAGCCATAAGACGCATATTCATTTCCTGCGACTCTTTCATAAACGGGGTGCCCGTTAAAGCGAGTCGATAATAAGCGTTTGTGCAGTTTTTCAGTAGCTCAAACCAACCCGACGCTGAAGATTCATGAGCTTCTTCAAGAATGACAAACTCAAAGCGCTCAAGAATGTTTTTCATAAACGCTTGACGTTTTCTTTGAGTCGCTACTTCAAGAGGGCTATCCATTGGTGTTGGCTCTTTCAGATAAGAGTGAATCGTCTGAACGGTCGCTACTGTAAATCTCTTTAGAACCTTGGAGCCATCAGCAGTCTCAAAACCGAAATTACCGTCACCAATGACAGCTACATCAATGCCAAGATTGTTTTCGACATTCTCTTTCATCTGATACATAAGAATGGAACGAGTTGTCAGAAAGAGGGTGGGTCTGTTGATTGTCGCAAAAGCAATCATGGCTGAGTTCGTTTTCCCTGAGCCTGTCGCCGCTCGGCAAATGATCTGACCATGCTTTAAGAGCTTGTCGGTCACTGTGTACTGATACTCGTATCTCGGGTCATATTCATAGTTTCCGATTTTCGGTCTCATTTTCCCAAGCGGTTTTGGTAGTGCTTTCTTGTAAAGCTGAACTTCATAACCTGCTTGTCTGAGATTAGCGGCAACGAAATAAAAGAAGCCCGCAGGGAATGTTGCTTTTGAGAAATTGAAGAAAGAAGCTGTACCGTCCCATTTGTGCAGTTTGTAGGATGTCGTTTGTTCGTAACCGTCAACCATATAGGTTAGACAGCGGTTAACTTCAAGCATCGCTTTCTTATCAGCGTCTATCAATTTTGCAGTTACGGCATTCGTAACTATTTTTATCGTGTTGTTTTTACTTGACATTTGAATAATAATACCCTTATAATACAAAGTAAGCAGTTACTTATTATTATAACTTTAATTAATGCGGAACAATTTACAAGTACAACAAGTTCCAATAGAACAGCTGACTCCGAATCCCTACAACACCAATGTTGTCTCGCCAGCTAATGAAGAGAAGATCAAAGAAAGTCTGAAGCGCTTTGGTCAGTTTAAACCCATTCTCGTAAGAGAGTTTGAAGACTCATTTGAAATCATCGGTGGAGAGCATCGCTGGAGAGCCGCTCAAGAACTTGGCTTAAAAGAAGTGTCGGTTATTAATCTTGGCGCTTTAAGTGATGAAGATGCTAAGAAAATCTCGCTGATTGATAACGGTCGTTACGGTGAAGACGACGCATTCAGACTCTCGGAATTGCTGTCCAGCTTGGGCGATATTGATGATCTCTCTACTTACATGCCCTATACCGACAAAAGTCTTGAATCCCTGTTTGCCAACAGCTCCATTGAGATTGATGACTTGGAAGTTGACGAAGAAGAGCTTGCTGAAGAAACCCCAACAGAAAAACCTGTTCGGACACATGTCGTGATGCGTTTTAAGGTGCCGATTGAAGACTCTGGAAAGATTCAGAAAATCATTGAAAGAATCATGAAGGAACAGGGCTTCACCGAGAGCGACTCGCTTACAAACGCAGGAGACGCATTGGTCTATTTATGCAATGGAAAAGAAGAATAAAAAGAGCGACAGAAAGCCGCCTGAAGTACCCAAAGAAGTCAGTGTGGACTGTTTAGAGCCGCCTGACGAATACGAAGATCGTGAAGAGATCAGAAGACTTTTCGCAGAAGAAATAGAAGAAAGAGAAAAGGAACATGAGTTCTACAACTGGAACATCACTGGCGATTGAATTTTGGCCCATTGAGAAGGTCAAGCCTTATGACAACAACGTGAAGATTCACGGAGAAGAGCAAATTCGCAAGATTGCTGAAAGCATTAAGCGGTTTGGGTTTGATCAACCTATCGTTGTTGACAAAGATGGCGTAATCATCAAAGGGCACGGACGAAGCGAAGCCGCTCGTTATCTTGGTTTAGAGAGAGTGCCTGTCTTAGTTCGCAGAGACTTAACAGATGAAGAAATCAAAGCGTCTCGAATTGCGGACAACAGAGTGGCAATTTCAGACTTTGACACTGTCGGTCTGCAAAACGAAATCGCAAGTATCGACTTAGATTTGAGCGGGATTTTTGACAAGAAAGAACTGGCGTTCTTAGAGGCTGATTTAAGCGAATTTAAGCCCGAAGCAGTTTCTGAAGACCTTTACGCAGACATTGAGGCAAAGGCTACTGAAACGCAGGAGAAGATTATTGCGACTGATAAAGCCGCAGTCAAGATTCAAGACGCCCTTGGTTTTAAAACGATTACGGGCGAACAAGAAAGAATCGTTGCTCGATTCATGGCAAGAGTCGAGGGTACTACTGAGAAAGTTGGTGCCGAAGCGTTTGTTGAATTTGCCTCTAACTACATTAAATAAAGAATGACAAAGAAGAACACTACAGCCCCTGAAATTGAATCCCTTGAAGAAGATGAAGTGGATTTCGTAAGAGCTGAACTCCCGAAGATGGTCAAAATTGGTTATCAGTATTACGAAGTCAAGAAAATTTCAGATGGCGAACATTTCTTGAAGAACATGGACGGCGAAGTATTTGGAATGACCGATTACAAGCGGGCGACAATTTACATCGACGATCAGGTCAATGAAGTTGATGAAGCCAATACTTTGTTGCATGAGATTTTGCATGCAGTTCATTTCAATCACGGTTATGGCTATAAGAACGCTCAGCCCGAATGGACTGATGAAAACTTTGTCACTTCGGGCGCAAATGGTCTTTGTCAGGTTTTCCAGGACAATCCCGAACTGGTTGGCTACTTAATGATTAATTTGCACGCTATTGACGCTAACAGTCTGAAGCTTTATTCCGACAATAAAAGCGTTCAGTAAGCAAGATGAGTATCCAGAGACAAGATATGGCAGAAAGAACTTATCTCATCAACAAACATTTTTCGACCGAAGTGGAGAGAACCGAAAGAGTGCTTGAAATTGCAGAAGCTTTTGGTCTCGGCCTGGATGAAAAAGACTTTGTTGTTTTTGACAATTTGGAATTGAAGCTGAGAGACGGTGATGTGATTTACATTACTGGACAGTCAGGCTCTGGAAAATCAACAATTTTGAATGAGCTGAAAAAGCTCATGACTCAGGACGGTCTCAAGGTAGCGGACATCGACAAAACCTTGATGACCGATCAACCGATCATCGATCAACTTTGTCCAACCGTCAGTGAAGCGCTCCAGATTTTCTCTCTGGTTGGCTTGTCAGACGCTAATCTCTATTTGAGAAAACCAAAGGAACTTTCTGACGGACAACGCTATCGACTCAAATTGGCCAAATTGATCGAGTCAGGGGCGCAGGTGTGGTTTGCGGATGAGTTCTTAGCGGTACTTGATCGAGTCACAGCGAAAAATATCGCCTTCAATTTGCAAAAAATTGCTCGCAAATGTGGTGCGACTTTGATTGTTGCCACCACGCATACCGATTTGGTTGATGACCTCGCCCCTGACATCTATATCTTGAAGCGTTATCGAGAGCGAATTGATATTCAAAACGTTCACGATGACGAATATAAAAAAGTAGAAAGTGAATTTGATGACAAATAAGAAGATTTACGTGTTCACAAGTGTGACGTGTTCCCCATGTCGAACACTTAAACCCTTAATTACGGATTATGCCAATCTCAATGATGTTCCGCTGACGATTTTTGACATGGATGCGAACAGAGAAGAGTTTCTTGCACATAACGTTCGGGGCGTACCCACCATTCTGGTAATGGAAAACGACAAAGAAGTTGATCGTGTAATCGGTCATCAGACCTATTCCTCGATTGATCAGCTTTTTAAGAAGTGGAATTTAGTCAATGAACTATAAAGAATACGTTTCGTCATTCATAGAGATAGCGGAGGGTGTTAGTCCTATGACTAATTTTTTTGTTTGGCTGGCATTCCCGCTGGCGCTACTGGTTTTAACCGCATTCATCATTTTAAGAACGATTGGCGCTTTCTTTGTTTTTGCGCTTGCCTGGCTACTCGTCCCACCATATGTACTTTTTCGGTGTGTTAGAAGGTTCGTATGATTTTGCTTGATAACTCCGACGCATTTATTGAAAGACGAAAGGTGCCTGAGCATCCTCGTTTGTCGCTGATAGATCACATTTACGTTGAAAGGGGCGACATAAACGATTGGAATGAACTTCATGCTTTGCACTACAAAGCTGAAGTCTTGGGCATTGGTCCTCGCTTTTACCGCTGTATGCTTGGCGATCAGCTTATCGGCGTTGGAGTTATGACGGTTCCTCGCATGACACTTGCAGGGCGTAACGAGTTGTTTACGCATCTCAAGCCCAACGCAAACGGAAGAGACAATCGACTGATTAACCGACATAGAGCAATTTGGATTAATCATCACACGTGTACTAATTCCCGATTGGTTTTGGACACTATGTATCGTGGTGTGGGCATTGCTTATAGAATGCAGAACATCATGATGCGCATGACTGGCGTGGACTTTGTTGAGTTTCAGAGTTCAATGTCTCGTTTTAATCCCTTTGCTCAGAAAGCGGGAGTTGTATTTGCGCCGCCCAAGAGAACGTCCAATTACGAAGCTGGACTGAAGTGGTTTAGACGCTGGTTTAACTGCATTCCTGCTGATTTTGTCGCCGTGTATCAAGAACTCAATGAGATGAACGAGTTTGAGCGAGCAAAGTGCATTGAAGAGATGCGAACCTTTTATTACAAGCATTCTTCAATGGAAAAGAATGGGGACAACCGCTTGCGTGGCAGAACAAGAGTTGACTCTTTGAAGGTTGCTAAATTAATCAAAAACACCCAACAGTTGGTTTTCGCTTTTCCTCTGTATGGAGTTTACTTTAATCCTGATAAGGGAAGAACTGACCTCCCTGAAAGAATCCCAATTTCCGCCTTTGACCATCATCGCCTGGACGAGCCTTTAGACCTTGAGGTTCTAAAGACTTTAACGGAGAAGCTCTGATGCTTTTCATGCACCTTACCGAAAAACAGAAGGTGATAATTGAAACCATTCAGCAGTTCAAGAAAGAGAATGGAAGACCGCCCTATAAAAAGGAGCTGGCAGAAGCGCTTCCCTGGAAGCCAACGATTCACGCGCTTGCTTTTTCTGTTCGGTATTTGATTAAAAGGCTTTGTTTAACCAAAATTCCAGTTCCAGAAGGGGTGAAAATTGCTCGAATCAATTTTCAAGAAAGTCAGTGTCAGCTTATTGACGTTACTCCTTATGGCGAACATTGTTATGCGAATATGGGATTTGCATATGAAGAAAAAGCGACAGAAGAACAAGCTAAGAAGTTTATTTTTTCTCAAGAGGAGAGTGAACTTTTAGATCTGATCGACGATGTTGAAATTTCTTAGGGTTCTAAGAAAGAAGAGACACTGAATAACAACAATAAGAAATGGAAGTCGAAGAAAAAGAAACTAAAGAGACGACAAAATCAAAGTCGTCGTCAAGAAGTCTAAACGCCTCTCAAAAGAGACGACTGCGGGCTTTGTACGACACTGGCGAATTTACTGCCGCAGACATAGCGAAAGAACTTGGAGTAGATCGCCCAGTGGTGGACTCATATATCAAAAATCATGGCTTGATTAAGGGCGCAAGAGCTGATGAAGTTCAAAAGTCAGCCATGAACAAAGCAAAAACCATGGCTGAACAGGAAGCCACCCTGGTTGCTTCTCGCATTCGTGAAACCAAGGAAGAGCATTACAAAATGTCCATGGGTCTTGCAAAGCTTACTTGGTCTGAAGTAGCGCTTTGCAAACAAAACGGAAAGCCTTTTTCAACAATTGCGGCAAACTTGAAAGCCTTGGAGTTGGCCGCAAAAACCCTTGCAGTAACAAGGGCTGAACGCTGGACAGTGCTCGGTCTTGATAAAGATGATAAGAATACTGATGCACTGCCAGAACTTGTGCTGACTGAACTGACCGCAGATCAGATTGAGCAGATTAGAAATTATCAGGAAGAAGATTCGCTTGAACTGCCTGATGAAGAACTGAACAAACAATTTGCTCAGAGAAATAGCAATCTTATAGACACACAAGCACCTGACGACATCATAGGTGACGAAGAATGACAGAAGAAGAACTGAAGGTCAAGGAAGAAGAACTCAAGCAGAAAGAAATGGAGCTGGCTAAGAAAGAAGAAAAGAGAGTACTACTAGAGAAGTTGGACAGAATAGAACGTGACCTAAGAGCGTATGAGGCATATCTTTACTCTTGTTCTTACTCCCGTTCTCGTTCTAAGAGAGATTCGCTATTTGGTGAGTTTGTTGAGACGATAACGTATCCATTCAAGGGTGTTTTTTGATGGGTAAAGAAAAGCGAAGAATTAGTCTTTCACTTCATCCCAAACAGATGGAGGTTTATCAAGACACCCATCGTTTTAGGGTTGTGGTGGCGGGAAGAAGATGGGGCAAGTCGTACCTTTCTCGTATGGAAATGATTGCCCATGCAACTAAACCCAATCAGAAAATTTGGTATGTGGCTCCGACTTATCGAATGGCTAAGCAAATTATGTGGGGAGACCTTCTTGACGCTTTGCCCAAAGATTGGATTTTAAGAATGAATGAAACCAATATGATGGTGGAGCTTGTCAACGGTTCAAAAATTGAATTGAAGGGCGCAGATAAGCCAGATTCGCTTCGAGGTGTCGGCTTACACGGATTGATTCTTGACGAGTATCAAGATATGCGAGAAGAGACCTGGACTCAGGTTCTTCGTCCAACGTTAGCCGATAAAAAGGGGTGGTGTTTATTTATTGGAACTCCAAAAAGTTACAACGTTCTTTATAAGGCCTACAAATTAGGTCAGCCTGGAGGCGCCAAGGATTGGAAGTCTTGGCAGTTTCCCACCCTCACTTCTCCGTTTATTCCGTTAGCAGAGTTAGAAGCGGCCAAAAAAGATATGGACGAGAAGTCATTTCGTCAAGAATTTTTGGCTTGTCACCTCCCCAATACTAAAGTTCAACTTTGGGATGGCGGAAGCAAAGCAATTAAAGACGTTGAGAAGTGGGACGAACTTGTTCACCTTCAGGATGATGGCAGAAGAGTACCTTGCTATGTGACGGCTGTCGGCGTGACTGGCTCGAAGAAGATTATTTCAGCCGTTCTTGAAACAGGTGAAGTTGTTCGAGCAAGTGCCCATCACAAATTTAAGTTTGCGAATGAAGAGGTGAGGTTTGACGTTCTGAATAACATTGAGCGAAATCCTGTTATTTGGAGACCAACGACTCCTGAAGAGCACTATGCCGCCTTAGTTGGCTACAACACTGGCGACGGTACCTTGGTAGAAAAGACTGACCGTTACACCAAAGCTAACGGAGAAGTGAGCGAATATCATCGTTTAGGCGGAGCTTTTTATAGCAACGTTGAAAGTGATTTAGACAAGATTCTTCAGAGCTTAAATTATGTTGGTTTAGCCATAGGCGCAACGGTTTGTATGAAGAAGACTAAGCTTGAACGTGATTGCGGTTATCAGATTCAAATTAGTCAGTCTGATTCTGCAAGGCTCGTTAGTCTTGGCGCTCCGTTGGGCAAGAAGACGGCTCAGGTATTCGACGTTCCCGAATGGATTAAGAACGGAACAAAGGGTATTAAGAGAGCATATCTTGGTGCGCTTTTTGGAGCAGAAGGCGCAACACCTACAGTTTTAGGAGCATGTACAAAGAAGGGCCGACAGCCTTGTTTAATGATGGCCAAATTAAAGGGCGTTGACGGAATGACGTTCTTCAAGAGTTTGCAGAACTTGGCGAAAGATTTGGGAATTGAGACAACGGTTACTATCAACAATGTTCCAAGCTGTAAAACACATACGAATTACGTTCTCAGAATTGCTTCCAACAGCATCTTAGATTTCTATGAGAACGTTTCGTTTGTGTATTGTGATGAAAAAGCCAAATTAGGGTGGTTGTTCTCTCAATACATTCGAGCCGAAAAATGTATGGCTCAAAGTCGTATTGATACTGTTTTACAGGGAGTCGAAAAAGGCGAGACTTTTAGGGACATCGGCAAGAGACTTGGTTTGACGTATTCAGGCGCTAGCGCCCTGTATAACCGAATTAAAGCGGGTCGCAAAATTAACGCAGGTCACTCTTTCCCTGCCATTAGTGAATGGTTAAAGACAAGATGGTCTGAAGAAAGACAACTGCTGAGACTTGAAATTCTTGACAAGAAACTCTCAGAAGAACAAGAAGTCTGGAACATTACAGTCGATAGTCCAGATCATTCTTATCTGTTAGCTGATGGGACGAACAACTTCAATTCTTTTGAATCTATGGCGGGGCGTGTTTACTACCCGTTTTCCCGTGCAGTGCACATTAGACGATGCCCGTTTAATCCAGGTTTGCCGATTTGGGTTGGCATGGACTTCAATATTGACCCAATGTCTACTGTAATTCTTCAGCCTCAAGCAAATGGAGAACTTTGGGCCGTAGGCGAAATCGTGAAAATCGCATCGAATACAGAAGAAATGGCTCAGGCTATTGAGCAGAAGTATTACCGTTGGCAAGACAGAATTACTCTATACCCTGACCCTGCGGGCGGCGCAAGACAGCATGCACGAGGTGAAACTGATATTGATATTCTCAGGGAACATGGCTTTGATCGAATCAAATATCGCAGACAGCATCCGCCGATTGCGGACAGAGTGAACTGCGTAAACCGAATGCTTATGAGTGCAGAGGGAAAGATTCGTTTGTTTGTTGACCCGTCCTGCACGCACTTAATTAATGCTCTCGAACAAACACTTTATATCGAGGGTTCAAGAGATATTGATAAATCGGCCAACATTGAACACTGTGCTGATGCCCTCGGATATGCGATTGAAATCGAGTATCCGCTCAAGAAACTTAAAGTTGCTGGCTATTCTAGGTAAAAATGACTAATAATTTTGAACAAGCTGGAAGCGTAACTTACATTGACCCGCAAGCTACGACAACCAACGAAAATAATCCTTATAAGCGTCTCATTTCCCGAAGACATCCTCAGTACGAAGAAAGACTGATTGACTGGAACTTCTTTGAAGACACGTACCACGGTGGTAGAAAGTGGTTTGAAGACAATATCTTCAAATACATCAAAGAGGGCACAAAAGACTTTGAAGATCGACAGGAAAGGGCCTATAGATTCAACCACTCTCGTGAAGTGGTGGATTTGGTCACAAAGTATCTGTTCAAGCAGAATGTCGATCGAAGCGAAGATGCTCCCGAATGTGTGAAGCACTTTTGGAAGAAATCGACAAAATTTGGCGCAGATATCAACGATTTGGCAAAGCAGGTTGCTAAGAATACGTCAATTTACGGGCGCATTGGTATCGTCATCGATAACGAGAGCGTTACTGAGGGCGTTTTGTCTAAGGCTGATGAAAGAAAGAACGAGGTTCATCCCTATGCATACATCGTCACGCCGCAACAGATGCTTGACTATTCTTTTGATAATACGGGCGAATTGCGTTGGATTTTGATTCGTGAAGCGGTTCGTGATGACGACGACCCGTTTAAGTCCAGCGGCGAAGAAAGCTTTCAATATCGTCTATGGACAAAAGAAGCCTGGATGCTGTTTTCAACCAATAAACGTGGCGCAGTTGAGCTGATCGATCAGGGAAGTCACAATTTGGGCATGGTCCCTGTAGTTCTTGCCGACAATCTTTTGTCTGACGAAGAATACGGCTCTCCAAGTATGCTGAATGACATTGCGTTCTTAGATAGGGCTACCGCCAACTATCTGTCGAACTTGGACGCTATCATTCAAGATCAGACCTTCTCTCAGTTAATCATGCCGACTTCGGCAATCGGCGCAGATCAAGAAGCGCAAGACAAACTAATTGAAATGGGCACTAAGAGAATCTTCACGTATGTTACGGATGGTTCTTCTAAAGCCCCTGAATACATTTCTCCTGACCCTAAACAGGCTCAGTTGATTTTAGAAGTTGTGAATCGCATTGTCAGCGAGATTTATCACACTGTAGGTCTCTCAAGCGAAAGAACGAACAAAGACAATGCGGTGAGTAAAGATAACAGTTCAGGCGTGGCGAAAGCATACGACTTTGAACGTGTGAATGCCTTGCTTACAGCAAAGGCGGACAGTCTTGAAGTGATTGAAAACAAGATTGTCAAAATTGTGGCACTTTGGTGCGGTGAAGCAGTTGACAGCGAGGCTAGCGACCACAAGAGAATCGTGTGCTATCCCGACAATTTTGATACTCGTGGACTTTATGACGAGTTCGACATTGCCTCTCGCTTGATGCTGATTGATGCTCCTGACACCTTGCGGCGTGAGCAGATGCGCTCATTGATTACAAAACTGTTCCCCCTCTTGAAGAAGGAAGTGAGAAATAAAATCGAAAGCGAGTTAAAAGAATGGCCGCTTTCCGTTGAAGATTTGATGAACAACTCTCCAACACTCAGAACAGCTTCTAATAATTTAAGAGACCCGACGCACACCATCTATAAGACTCAGAGCGGAAGAGGTGATGCGACGAGAGATGCAGACGGTTCTGCAATTGATGAAAAACGTCCCATAGCCAATAGGCGTCAAGGGCAAGTTACCAAAGATACTGAATAACAAAAAGTCGAAGAGAATCGACAAGGAAAACAATGACTACAAAATTTAAGATTTTTGCTGGAAGCGACGGTACTTCCTCTGAAACAACAGTTTCTGAAACTCAGAATGCGCAGACTACAGTTGAGGAAGCTCAGTCTGCCAAACAGGAAAAGCCTGTTAAGGTTGACGAAACCAAAAAAACTGATGAACAGAAGCATGGCATGAGCGAAGCCGATCATAAACTTCTCAAAGACATCATGAAGAAGAAAGAGGAGCTGACCTCTGCTAAGGCTGAGATTGCTGAACTCAAGAAGACTGTTGAAGCAATTGAAAGTCTCGGTGGCTTGGAAAAACTCGCAAGCATGATTCATGCAGAGGAAGACAAGCAGAAGAAAGAACTCGAAGCGAAAGGCGAATGGGATAAACTCAAAAAACAGATGAGCGAAGACCACGCCAAAGCAATGGGCGAAATTCAGAAAAAGCTCAGCGAAGTCAGTGCTCAGTACGAATCCAGTCAGAAACAGATTGTTGAGCTGACTATCGGCGCTCAGTTCAACAACTCTCAGTACATCGCTAAAGAACTTGTTTTGACACCGAGCAAAACACGCATTGTCTATGGCGAATACTTTGATCTGGTTGACGGTCAGGTTGTCGGCTACGACAAACCTCGCGGACAGAAGGGACGCACCGCTTACATTGATCAGTATGGGAACAATCTTCCATTTGATGCGGCATTGGCTAAGATTGTTGAAGCCGACCCCGATGCAGAATCTATGATGAAATCGAAAATGAAAGCTGGCGCAGGTTCTTCTTCAAAGATGAGTTCTGCTGTACCACCTCAGCAGGGAACAACTGCACAGGATAAGATTCTTAAGGGTCTTAGCTTAATTAAATAAATTTTGTTTAAAATCAACTATACCACTTGACAAATTAAATGTTTTGTGGTATAGTTACCCTATAATTATGCTGACGCATAATTCTTTCACACAGGGTCTACTTCTGAACGGATTTAGACCACAGTCTGTTCAGGTGTTGACCCTGAAAAATCAGTCTCGACCTAAAGCGAAATAGGCAAAGACCAAACAAGTCTTTTTAAGGAAAATAATAAAAATGCCTTTACTTCGTGCTGAGTCCGAAAAGCTTTCTAATAATCAGCTTATTTCTGGCGTAATTGACGAAATTATTGAACGGGACGATCTTTTCTCCGTTCTTCCTTTTACTCGTGTTAACGGCAAGGCTTATGTCTACAACCGTGAAAACACACTTGCTGGCGCAGATTGGTTAGACCCAAATGAAGTCGTGAACGAATCTGCTTCTACATTCACTGAAGTTGTTGCCAAACTTCGTATTCTGATTGGCGACGTTGACGTGGATAAATTCCTTCAGACAACACAGTCTGATCACAATAATCAGCTTGCCATTCAGATTGCTAAGAAGGCAAAAGGTATGGGTCGTGAATTCAGCAAGGTGCTGATTCAGGGCGACTCTGCCGTTAACGCAAAACAGTTTGACGGCGTGGCAAAACTCGTTACATCCGATCAGACAATTGACGGTAAAGCCTCTGCTCTTAACTTTGCAATGCTTGACGAACTTCTGGATAAAGTACCGAATGGTGCGGATATTCTGGTTATGAACCGTCCGACAATTCGTGCTTATCGTCAGATTCTTCGTGCTACTTCTGGCACTGACGCTGTAATGCAGATGCTTCCTGCTTTCGGTCATCCGATGCTGGTTCATCAGGGAATGCCGATTCTCATGAACGAGTTTATCCCGATGGGCGAAGACGGAACTTGCCAGATTTATGCCATTCGCGCAAACGAACTGGATGGTCTCCATGGTCTGTTTGGTGGCGATAACGCTGGTATCGTCGTTGAAAATCTTGGCACTGTTCAGAACAAAGACGCTATTCGTACACGTCTGAAATGGTATTGCGGCCTTGCTCTTAAGTCCACTAAGAGTCTTGCCTGCCTTAAGAACGTTCAGATCGGCGCTGGCGCCTAACGTTTAAGAAGTTATCCAATGAAAAGGGCGGGAAACTTCCCGCCTTTATTTGAATGAGCAGTATGAAACTGAAACTGACGCAAGATGGTCTGAAAAACTATACAGGTCATCTTTTAACCATTCCCTTTGTAAAAGGCGTATCCGCTAGAGACGTCACTCAGAACGAAGCAGTGAAACTCTCGGCGATTATGTCTTGCGCTTGGGAAGACGATTCTAAAGTTTCTCGTATTGTTGATAACTCAGCAATTCAAGCTCCAATTGGACGTGTAACTGCCGATGTGTTTGTAAGAACAGAAGTTGTTGGCGGCAATGATGCGGAACACCCCGTGTTTATTCGTCATGAAGAAAAACCGAAAGAAGCAACGACAAAGACGGTTGTTGAAGTTCTGCCTCCTGCTGAAGAAGTTCCTGAAGTGATTGTTCGTTACACACGTGAAGAGCTGGAAGAAATTGCTGACAAAAAGGGCATTAACGGCTTAAGAGATATTGCCGCCCCGTTAGGCATTCGAGATACCTCTATCAGAAAACTTCTTGACAAAATATACGCTGTAGCTGGCAAAGAATGAACGTATACATCTCGGGAAACACAGTTGAGTCTGTCATCGCATTAGAAGATGACGCAGGAAACCCAATTGTCGGAGTAAAGTCGGTTGTTTATCGAATTATTGATTCGGAAAACAATGAGCTTCTTGGTCCGATGATTTATGTTCCTGATGGCGAAGACTATCCCGAGCCTGTAGAGCCAGTTGAGCCTGAAGAACCCGAAGAGCCTGAGGAACCAACAGAACCTACAGAGCCTGAAGAGTCTACAGAACCCGAAGAACCCTCAGAAGACATTTCTGCTCAAAGCGACGAAGTTGAAGTAGATGAGACGGAAGATGCGGGTGACGAAGAGCCTCCTTTGGAAGACGAACCAACAGAAGATGAGCCTGTAGAAGAGCCTGAAGACATCTCTGAAGTAGTCATTCTTACTGACGGCGAAATTAACACTCTGGCAGAAGAAGTGTGTCGTGATATCCGAATCATTTGTCTCAAAGTTACGACAGAAAGCGGTGGCGTTCTCAATCTCGAATATGTATATGGACTGACCGTTGCTGACCCGCTTGTTGTCGGCGTGAACTCTTTCATGACTTATCGTCAAGCTCAGAGACTGGCAATGGATATGTCAAAGCTCAGCAATTGGGATTTGATGCCGCAGAGTCAGAGAATCTCGGCCTTGATGGAAGCTAAAGCTCATATTTGCAGACTGAATTTCAACTTCGGAACTGTACAGCTTGATATGTCCAAACAAGATTATGTCGTTCAAGCCGCAGGGAAACCGAGATCAGTCAAAGTTGGTGACATTTTCGGAGTCTATGGCGACTCAGTAAAACTTGAAGATTTAGAGCCTGAAGACTTTGAAAAGCTCCCGCAGAAGTTCAAAGATGCTTTGATGAAAGCTCAACTTGCAGAAGCGGACGACGTATTGACGGTTGATTCAATTGCAGATAGAAGGCGACAGGGTTTAATTCTTGAAACTATCGGCGAAGTAAAACAGATGTTCTCAAGTGTACTTCCAGCTCAGACGGCAGTTTCTTCTCGTGCAATGAGCTACTTGGCCCGCTACTTATCAACAGGCAAAAAACTTGGAAGAAGTTAATGACAGATAAAATTCTTGGTGTCTACTTTCCTAAAGACGCAGATTTGTATGCTCAGAGACAAACAAACATTTATGAGCAGTTTTTAAAATCACTTGAGGCGGTGATTTTCAGCATTCGTGGCTCGAATGTTCCCATTACTCCAAGCGTCATTAAGAAAGCAGAAATCGAATTTGAGCAGAGAAAACAAGTTGCTCTTGATTTGCTAACTGAAGGTGATTTACTGTATCCATTTGAAGACGCAAAGGACTTAGAAACGCTGTATGAGCAGGAAAATAGGTTCTTTGAAGCAAATAAAGCGACGTTTCTTAGCGCATTAAAATTTGGCAGTCTTGATATTTACCATCTCTTTGAGGCCCACGGCGGTTTCGGGCTTTTAGCTCAGCAAAGATCAACAGAAATTAAATGGACGATTAGAAGCAAAAGAGGGGCAAGACTTGACGCTTGTCGAGCCTTCTATGTCAACCATAGAGATTTTGCCTATCAGACGTTTCTCGATATGATTGTTGAGGAAAATCCAGAAGCGAAATTGTTCACGGTCGACCTTGCATCTGCCCCTTTTGAAAAGACCGCAATTAAACGTACTGACTTGAAAGATAGAGACAGCGTTATTCGTAAACTTGTCTTTCATGTCGGTTCAAATAACTGGATTGCAGGAGCAAAGTAATGACGCTTTTTGTTCCGAATCAACGTTGCATCATTGTGAAGATGGGCGCAATGGACATTTACGGGCAAAAACACGTCGAGCGAAGAATCACAGAAAACTGTGCAATTCTCAAAGCAAAAAAGAATTCAACAAAATCCTCAGTGCGAGCAGATTCTTCAGCTTCACGAGGTAACGCCCAAGAAATTACAGCCGACTATTGGTTAATTCTTGAAAAAGATACCGAGGCTGACATTGATGATCTGATTGAGTTTAAAGGACTTCGATTAAAAATTATTGGGTTGCACGTTCGCTTTAGTATTCGTGGCGAACACGATCATACTGAAGCGCTTTGCAAAATTTGGAACGAAGCAGACGATGATTGATTTTTTAGCCCTCGCTGAAAGAATGGAAGAGAAAGGATGTGGAAAGTGCGCAAAAGACATTTTTGTAGACACTTTGCCCTCAGACTCATCCACTGGCACCGTTCTGCGTTCATCAATTTCAGGCGATAAGATTGATTATGAGCTTCCAGGTTTCATGAAAGCGACTTTTCGTCTCATTGTCAGAGCGGCGAATCATGCAGTTGGACAAGAGATGCTCCAAAAGGCAACTGATTCGTTGTACATCGAGCAACCGACAGTGGTTGGCAATATGAACGTTCGTATCTGCCGACCTATCACGTCGCCGATGGTCTTTCCTTTGTCAAACGGTAATTTGCGTGAATTTTCAGTGAACATGCGAATTATCTATGACGAAATTTCTTCAGAAGAAGAAAACAACTCTATTTCAACAACTAAGATAAAAAGAAGAAAAAATGGCAAGTAATACAAAAAATGTAAAACTTGGCGTGTGCCGTGTTTACTTCGGAGACAAAGAAGAAGACTTGGGCTATACGAAAGGCGGCGTGGACGTTTCTATTGCAACAGAAACTCATGAAGTAACCGTCGATCAGCTCGGCAATACACCAATTAACGAATACATCACGGCTCGTACCGCAGAAGTGACAGTCCCTCTGGCGGAAACAACTCTGGAAAACGCAGTCAAAATTATGCCTGGTGCTCAGCTTTTAACTGACGCTGAAGACACAACTAAGCGCTACGTTGATGTGCCGACTGGCACAGGTCTTTCTCTGATGGATTATGCTCAGAGACTTCGTCTGCATCCAATTGCAAACGCAGACGACAATCGTGAAGATGATTTAATCATCTATCGTGCCGCTACTCCTGGCCAGATGGATTACAGCTACAACCTTGACGAAGAACGCATCTTCTCTTGCACATTTAAAGCTTATCCTGATGAAGAAGGTAAGCTCTTTGCAATGGGCGATGTTACCGCTATGGCCAGCGGTCAGACTCCTCCTGATGAGGGCTCTGAAAATTTTAACCCTGCCGCCACTTACACAACACCTGTCAATAATGTTTTTGCCGCTATTCTTCACGATGCTTCTGAAACAGTAGCGGATGAAAACCTTTGTACTGACTATGCAGTGAGTGCTAAGAGTGATGGCGGCAAGCAGGTTAAAGTTGAAATTACCGCTAATGATCTAGTCAATCATGAAAACGGTCAGAACAGACTCGGTCACTGGGTTGGATTTGCGCTGGTTGCTCCTGACGGAGTAGATGGCTTTAAGTATGCTAAGGGGGCTAAAGCGACACTTGGTGGCGTAAATGCCCTTGAAGACAACGTTTACAACGGTGAACAGGGCTTCACAATGTACGTCGATCATACTGAAAACGGTATGGCGGACGTTGTTATTCAGCTTCAGTGGACTAAGGGCGGCGAAGATGAAGGTGATTTGACGTATTACGTCATTGACACTTCAAAGGTTGTTAACGCTTAAGTATGGCAAAGGCTCCTAAATATACTGGCAGTAGAGGAAGCAATCCCTATAAAAATCAGAAGGGTTGGGAGTCTTTGTATTTAACAATAGAGCGTCTCGAAAGCGACACGACTCGCACTGCTCGTGCACAACTTGAAAGCGAAGCCAAGAAAGTTGCAAAGATGGCTAAAAGAATGGCGCCAGTAGATGAATACAATCTTGAAGACGCCATTACTTTTCAGTCTGTTGGTCAGGGTGCTTATGGCAAACAAGGCCGAGATTCGAAAAGCAGATTTAATAAAAATGCCTGGACTATCGGCGTTGATATCAATGCCATGGCAGGAAACAAAAGAGTGGGCGACTACGCAATGCTTGTGCATGAGTATCTGCCATGGGGAACAACTGAAAAATGGCCAATGCCTGGCACAAATAAGCTCTGGGGTTTAGGTCCTAAATCTCTGGCCAAGCAAGCATCCAGTGGTATCGATGTCGGTGGCGCTTTTATGTATCGGGCGATGGAAGAGGTTAACGAGAGCGGTCTAATCAAAAGACGTGTTGTCGAAGCCATTGAAAAAACCATTGAGAGATTTGTCATTATGAAAAAGCAGAAACGCTTTTAGTTGACAATCACCCTTTTATCCATTAAAATAAGTAATCATTTACTTAAAATAGCTTTACATAATAACAATAATGGCTGGTTCATCTGATGTAAGAAACATCAAGTTAGGCGTTTGTCGAGTAATGTTCGGAGGCGTTGACTTGGGATATACCAAGGGCGGTGTGGATGTTTCTATCACTACTGAAACACACGAGGTAAATGTCGATCAATACGGTGACACGCCAGTCAACGATTTCATTACATCTCGAAGAGTTCAAGTAACAGTCCCTCTTGCAGAAACAACTCTGGAGAATGCCATTCAGATTATGCCTGGCGCTTCTTTGGTAGTTGATCTTGAAGATACCTCAAAAAGAAGAATTGAAGTCCCTACGGCATCAGGCACAAGCATGTTGGACATTGCAAAAGAATTAGTTCTGCATCCCGTAACAAACGAAACATGGGAAAGAGAGGACGATTTTGTTCTGTACAAGTGTGCAACTTCGGGCACTGTTGAATTTAGCTACAAACATGATGAGGAAAAGATTTTTCCCGTCACGTTCAAAGGTTATACCGATGACAGAGGCAGGTTATTTGCCATGGGAGATATTACTGCCACTGCATAGTGTTATGTGCGGATTGCGATAATAAGAAAGAAAAGGGCAATCTGCGCATTTTCTTAATCTCACCTTTTCAAAAACAATGACAAAACTTTTAAACATTGACACAATTGCTCCTCTTGTAAAAAAAGAGATCATTCTGAATAGAAAAAAATATGCTGTAAAAGCAACTAGCGTGCAGCTTTTCTTAGAAATCGCCGAGTTTGAAAAACAGACTGCAAATATTGACACGGTTCAAGAACAGATTGGAGCAATGATTGCTTTAATTAGAAAGTTTATTCCCGACATTTCCGAAGAAGTTCTGTTGCAAGCATCAGCTGTCCAGTTAGGAACAATCATTCGTTTTATTAGAAACGACGCTGACGAAGAATCGACCGAAGATGAAAAGGTTGAGGCCGAAGCAAAAGAAGGTACGACTGAAGCGGGAAAGTAACAACACCGACAATTGAAAGTATCGATTTCGGATACTTCTTTTGTCGGGTGATGCACTTCTATGGAATCGGCTATAAGGAATTGCTTTCCTTGCCGATTCGTTTTTTTTGGACGCTAGTTTCAAATATCGAAAGAATTCAAGCCTCTTTTGATGTTCGGAGTTTGAGCATTCAGCATGTTGCGGTGGCAACGGGCATGGCAGGAGGAGAAGGGGTCAAGCAATTAAGGGATAGCCTCGTGCTTCAAATTGGTGAAGTTCAAAAAGTAAAAATTGACCCAATGAGTGAGCGTTTGAATCGTAATCAGATTGATGACTTGAAACGCACTATTCGCAGACAAAACAAAAATAATAAAAAATAGGCGAGCAAATGGCGCAAATTGATTCTCTGACAATTTCTCTTGGACTTGACGCTTCGCAATTTAAAAACGAAACCAAAAGCTCCAAACAGAAAGTTGCTGAACTAACAGACGAGTTTAAAAAGGTTCAAAAGGCTGGACAAGAAGCGGCAGACAACTTGAGCTCGCATTTTAGTAAGACAGCTAAGCAAGTTGAAGCGTCGGCAAAAAGAATCAAGAAAGAGTTTGAGAATGTCCGAGAGGGGACATTAGATACAACTGTTCAAAATCTTCAAGTTGTTTACGCTCATGGCCGAAAGACAAACCCATACCTAAAGGGCGGTGCTAAAAAATCTCTTCTGCGAATGGACGACGATAAGTCGCTCGCAAGAATGAAAGAGCTTGTTGACAGTCTGAAAGGGGGATACGCTAGTTTTGCTGGGCAAAGCGCAGAAATATTAGCAAAAGCCAAAGGGGTTACTACTGAGTATAAGAAGCAGAGACAGCAACAGTTAGCTCAATTACAGCTCTTCGACGACATTCAAAAGAAAGAAAAAGAGCGTAAGAAGCTGATGGCTGAAATTAGACAAGATCAAGAAGCCATCAACAAAATTCGCTCTGTAACGCCCAAATATGCTAATCGAGCCGATTATCAAAAACTCGAAAAGAGACTGTTAGCTAATCAGAGACAGCTTGCAACCGAAACTGCCTACATCGACAATATAAAAAAGTCCAACGAATATCAAGTTGGACGCCTATTGGCGAAACATTTTGGGGTTCGGTACCTTTCTGAACAGGAAATTGCTCAAGCAAGACTTGTTGAGGAAAATAAGAAAGCTGGCAAGCCTTATACCCCGCTCAGCAAGAAAATCGAAGAAAAAATTCGAGGTCTGGGTTCTGTCCAAAACTTACAGTCTGGAATTCTTGGTTTTAAAAACGAAGAAGCGGCAAAAGGTTTCGCTCTTACAAGCGCTATTCTTTTAGACAATCAAAAGCAGAGCGTCAGATTACAAAAGCAAGCTGAGATAAGCCAAAAAAAACTAGCAAAAGAGCAAAGACAGGAGTTGCGTGACCAACAGCTCAAAACTAAAGAGCAGGAAAAACAGCTGAGACTGTTAGAGCGTCAGCGCTACTATCTGCAACGCGACATTCATCATGGCTTGTCTGATTTGCTGATGTATGGCGGTGGAGCTTTTCTCGGAGATAGAGTTCTTAGAGGCTCTTTTGATTCTGTAGCAAAACTTCAAAAAATGGAGTCCCAAGTTGACACTTGGAACTTAAATACAAAAGACAGAAGACAGTTTGATGTTATTGCCGACAGAATTCTTAAATCTTCGCCTTTGTTGTCCAGAGCAGAAGCTATTGACGCAACTCTTGCTGGCATGACTTCAATGGGTCATTTTGACCCTGACTCATTGAAGATGGTTCTTCCTGAAGCAGTGAAATATGCTCAGGGTAGCAAGATGCTTGGTTATTCAAATGACACAATTGCCAACATCATCAAAAACTACTTCGGTGTTGTTGAAGCGAGACAGCAGACTCTTGACCCTTCGGCCATGTTAAAAACGTTCAAAACACTTTGGCAGGTTGAGAACGTTACGGGCGGTAAGGTCACGGTTAAAGACTTTGAAACGATTCTTCGTAACCTAGGTCCAGGCGCTCCGCTGATGAGCGACCAAGGTTTATTAAACCTCGTTGCTTTTGCTGAACAGATTAAAGTCGCTGGTCATGGCGGTGGCGGTGGTGCGGGCGCAGGCATTTCCACAGTTGGTAACTTGATTAAGATGTTGCAGTTAACAGCTTCGGGCAAACCAACATCTATCTCTGCCAAGAAGATGATGTCTGAGCTATTTAACATTACGCCAGATGGGAAGTTGTCTCGCCTAATGGACATGGAAGTTGACGGAGGAGCAACTCAAGGCGGCATCACGTTCGTTCAGGCCATGAGCAATATGAAAAACATTGCTCAGCAAACAATGGAGATTCTGGGCGGCGCTGATAAGGAAATTGCCAAAGCAGGTTTTAAAGATAAGCAGGGTATGTGGGACGACCCTGTTAAAACCATGGGCGCAATGCGTGAAGCGTTCTTGCGTGGCACTTATCTTGATAGAAATGGTAAGTGGGATGAAAAGAAGGCCCGAAAGTTCTATCGTGACGATCAGATTGACAGTAAAAACAAAACTCTAAAGAACGTCAATGTATTAGACGAACAGAAAGCGATTACATCTTTAATTGCTCAGATGGGTTTCCAACACCGTACCACAACGGCTATGGCAACCTTTATGAACCCATTCTTTCTGAAGCGTTCTGGCTACACAATTGAATCTGCTCAAAAACAGATGGACCCAATGGAGTGGTTTCAGCAACAGTACGCAAAAGGAAACTGGAACGTCGCTTCGCAAGAGTTTACAGTCGCAATGACAAGACTCGGAGAGTCGATGAAGCCGATCGTTGCAGACTTTGCAGACCTTACTCGTTCTGTTTCTAAGTTCATTACTGAGATCGCTGAATTTAACGAAAGTCACCCGCTATTAACAAGTCTGAACGGCATGTTAGCGGCCACAGTAGCTCTTGCTCCTGCAATTGGCATGGTTGCGATGGCCTTTCAACGTTTAAATAACGTTGCAAGGGGCAAAATGGAGCTGAAAAGTCTTCAAGAGCAAGAACAAAAAAAGAATTGGCGTAAAGCTATGGACAGAAGTTGGGGAGTGACCTCAAACTTTGGTCCAATTTCTCCCGAAATCGAATCAAAGAGATATTTCAACTCTCAAATTCCAACTGCATATCAAGAAATAGACGCCTTTTGTTCTAAGGTAAACGGTCGTATTTTCAAGCTTTACACTTCTGTATCTAAAATCGTTACCAAAATTGGCGGCTTGTTCTTGAGAATGTTGCCGATGGTTGGCACTGCCTTATTAGCTTTTGACTTAGGTTCTATTGTTGCTTCTTGGTTTGCCGACATTGAAGTAAAAATCGATGGCGAATCAAAGCGTATCGGCAATATTATTGAAGAAAAGCTGGATAAGCTGAAAGCCAAATGGAAAGCTCATAGCATTTTCCAGGAAGAGCAAGATAAGGCCAACAAAGCAACTCAGAAACAGCATGAAACCGTTGACCTTATTGAAAATACAAAGAATTTAATCGGGGCATACTACGGTGGCGAATTTACCGAAGCGCTAAGAACTAAGGTCAAGAACGGAGAAAGCGTTTCAGCAGTTGGTTTGACGGGGGACGATCCTCAGACTAGCTATATTGGAGCAAATAACGAGTCAGTACAGGATATTGTTGATCTTTTGACGAAGAAGGGTTTTCTGCGTGAAGACTTTAACATTCAAGACATCAACCAACAGACCGTGCTCAAGGAGTTAATAGATGCTCTTGGGAAACTTGAACGCTCCAATTACGACCTGAAGACAGAAATTGCTCAAGCTAACGGTAAAGCAAACTGGAAGTACGTCAAAGAAGATAAAGATGGCTATGTTCAGTTTGAAAAGACCGCTAATTTTGAACTAGGTGAAAAACTTGGCGATATGTTTTCCAACTATGTCGCTAAAAATCAGAAGGCGGTAGACAACCTTCTTAACGGGACAATTCGCTCCTCCTTCTTTAATCCCGCAGGCAATGACAAAGAATACGAGTACAAAAACCTTCTTGATTATCGAGAAAAGGTTCTTAAGTTCAATGCCGAAACAGACGAACAAAAAGAGAAGAAAAAGGCTGAGCTGGCTCGTGTAGATGCCCTGATTGTTGAAGCAACCAAGGAAGAATATGAAGCGTTTACCGAGCTTACTAAAACAGTAAAAGACAACGAGAAAGCTTTATATGCATTTTCTGAGCTTTTGAGCGAACTGGTGAGCAGACAGCTTCTAAAGACAGGTTTGACTTCTTTGGAGAGCGATAAGATCGGCACTGAAATACGTGTTGACGGAACGCTTCAAGAAAGTATTAAAAATGGTGGCGGTTCAATTGTTGTCGATACTAGTAAGTTATTTTTTGCTGATAATCCGCATATTGTTTTAGACAAAAATGGGAAGAAGGCTTATAAAGAGTCCCCATTTACAGACTTAGCTACTCCCAAAGACAAAGGCACTCCGCCGTCTTATTACGTTCCTCAGAATGTTAAGTTCTTAAATACTCTTCAAGCTCAGATTGAAGAAGGTAAAGCCAATACATTGTCTCTGCTGGCGGGACAAGGCAAGAAGGGCATGGATTATGCCAGAGCAGTTGTCTTGCAGAAACTTCTTAACGGAGGTCTTTCTTTAAGTAATAAGAATCCGCAAGATTCTCCTTATCTTATTGATAAGAAGAAGGGATTGTCGGCTGAAAATGTTGATTGGAATAAGAAAGACCCTGTAACTAAAAAGACTCTTGGCGAACTCGCTGAGATGAAATATTTAGCTGAGCAATTTAAATTAGCAGAAAACGCCGCTTCTAAATTTGCTCAAAGTTCTGCAAAAGCCGAAGAGGATTTAGATGTCGCTTCTGAATTAGTAGCAAACGGTGGTGTTGAAAAACTTCCGACTGCCATCACTTCTTTAAATAGAGAAGTTGCCAAATTTCTTAGTCAGCTTGACCCCAAGTCTCCGATCTATGAACAAATTAAAAAGATCACAAATGAAATAAAGCTAAATACCGCTAGTGCAGAGTTAATGAAGAGCACATCTTCGAGAATGATTGAAAACAAGAATCTCGAAGCTGAAAGACGTGCTTATGGCATGAATTCAACTCAAGCTAGTTGGGAAAAATATCAAGCTGACAAAAAACAAAAATCGGATAATTTTGAACACGAAATAGCTAATCTCGAAGATCAAAAAGCAGAAGCCCAAAAGAGAGGCGAAGACGTTAAAAAGATCGAAGACAATATCGTAAAAGCCAGAGAAGTCTTCAATCAAAATATGTTTGAGCTTGACCAAAAGTGGCTTAGAGATAATGAAACGGTTGGACAAAGTTTAGTCAGACAATGGACTGATCTCTCTAGCGCTTTGGACAACATTCAGTCAGAAATGATGTCGGGATTTATCGACATGACTGAAGAAATGCTGGACGGAAATCTCGATTCTTGGAGGGACTACGCTTATAAGCTTCTGACTCTTATTAGAAGGCAGATTCTTCAGGGCACGTTTGCCCCGTTACTCTCTATGATTAGCGGAACGATAAACAAAGGCATAGCTACTTTATTAGGCGACACAAAAGAAGCAGATAGACAAGATGCAAGTCTTCAGAATTCTGGCAACGTTGGTGTCGGCATGCTTGGTAACGGCTTTTATTCGGCTTTCGGCGGAAAGGCAATTCAAGATTTAATTCTAAGCAAAAATAAATCAAAAGCTACAACGGGGGTTGACTCTAATGGTGTTGAAACCTCTTATACAGGGTCCATTGACGACGGCACCTCTTCGTTGCTAGTTACTGCCGCAAGTGGAGAGGAGCAATCAACTTGGTGGGATTCCTTTACCACTTCTTTTTCTGAAGGATGTGGTTCTCTTTGGAACTCAACGAAGGAAATATTTTCTTGGATGGGAAACGGGATTTCCTCTCTCGCAGATGGGTTCATGGAACTTTGTGGAAGCCCAATTGAATGGCTTAAGAATGCTTTTTCGTCTGCCGCAAATGTGATTGTTGAGTTTATCGCTTCTTTATCTGCAAATAGTTCGGCAAAGGCAGTCACAGGAATAATTACCTCAGTGATTGGCGCTGTTGGCGGTGCTGTTGGCGGGAGTTCAGGGGCGTTTGCAAACGGTTCAGCTGGAGCTACAGGCGTTTCGATGGGCAGTACAGCTGGCGTGGGAATTAAAGTTCCAGATGCTAGTAGTTGGGGTTGGCAACCAAGTTCATTTGCTAATGGTGGCATTATGACCTCGAACGGAGAAATTGATTTACGCAAATATGCCTCTGGTGGCGTCGCAAATTCTCCACAATTAGCTTTGTTTGGCGAAGGCTCTATGCCAGAAGCATTTGTTCCTCTGCCTGACGGTCGTTCAATCCCTGTTTCATTTAGAAATAACGGCGGTGTTTCTGAGACTGCTGGTGGTAATCAAATTAGCATTGTCATAAATGTTAATAACACATCAACAACAAGTTCTTCAGAGTCTTCTTCTACCGACGCTACTCAAGCAAGTAAGGATGCTTCCGATATGACAAAACTTGCGAATCGAATTAAAGCTATTGTGAAGCAAGAAATCGTTGTTCAATCTCGTCCAGGTGGACTTTTAGCACAATCATAGAATGGAATATCCTAAATTTATATGGGCACCTGACTTAGGTGCTAGTTGCGAAGAACAGCCGTTTGTTAACGTTACAAAATTTGGAGACGGCTATGAAGCAAGAGTTGGCTATCTAATCAACTCTACGCCGAAAAATTGGACAGTAACTTTTACTACTAATCTCGAAACTCACACAGCCATAAAAAATTTTTTAAGGGCTAGAAACGCTACTGAAAACTTTGAATGGAAGTCTCCCGATGGGGATGTTAATCGATACGTTTGCCGATCTTGGACAACAAAACAATCGAGTTTTGGCGTTTATGAAATATCGGCAACTTTTGAACAGGTTTTTGAGTAATGACAATTAAAGCGGAACAACAAAAGCTCGCTCCAACTGCATTAATAGAGTTGTATGAAGTTACGTTAAAAGAAGCTCCAGCAAACGAAGAGCCATTTAGATTTCATACTGGAACTTCTGGTCTTAATAAAAATGTTATATGGAGGGGCAATGAATACGTTGCTCTTCCCATTGAAACTGAAGGTTTTGATATAAACACTCAGGGTAGTCTTCCACGTCCAAAACTTAGAGTTGCTAATGTCAACGGTATTTTCTCAGCTTTGCTTAGAGAAACCGAAGACTTAATTGGAGCGACTTTAACAAGAAAACGAACTTTCGTAAGATATTTAGACGCAGTTAATTTCCCTGACGGCAACCCCTCTGCCGACCCTACGCAAGAATTTCCCGCTGATGTTTGGTTTATTGATAAGAAAACACTTGAAACTCGTTACTTGATTGAATGGGAGTTGGCTAGCGCTTATGACTTGCAGGGCGTAAAACTACCGAGACGGCAGATCATTCAAAACTCTTGCCAGTGGAATTACAGAGACGGCAACTGTAACTATCAAGGTAGTTATTTTGATAAAGACAACAAGCCATGTTTAAACAAGAAGGACGACACATGCCCTAAAACATTGAAAGCGTGTGAAATTCGTTGGTGTTCGGTTGGTGGAGGAACTGCAATTCTTCCCTTTGGTGGATTTCCTGGAGCAACAAGAACTTAAAATGAAAATTACAAAAGAACTCTATAACCTGATGAAAGAAGCAGGAATTAAAAACTACCCCAAAGAATCTTGCGGCTTGATTTACAAGAAAGGAAAGAAGGGTGTTCCAGTGGAATGTAAAAACATTTCTAGCGAACCCGAACATAACTTTTTAATCTCAGCCTCAGACTATGCAGAGACTCTCTGTAAGGGGGAAATTATTGGGGCTTGGCACACACATTGCAATTGCGATGCAAAACCTAGTGACGCAGATAGACAAGGGTGTGAAAATACTGAACTTACTTGGTTTATTGGCGAAGTTCATAAAAACGACAAGGGAGAAGTTTACTTCGGCGAAAATGTCGAGGTTTTAGCCCCAACGGGTTTTGCACAACCTCTTCTTGGCAGAAATTATTGTTATGGAACCTTTGATTGCTATACCTTACTTAGAGATTACTACAAGCAAGAGTACAGCATTGATCTAGGTGAATGGGAAAGAGAAGAAGACCCATGGCTTAATGAAGATAATTATTTTGAAAATAAAGCCAAAGAGCTTGGTTTTGAACTGATTAACGGAGAGCCGAGAAAGGGTGACATTTTCCTTATTCAGATAGGACCAAGCGGAGCTGATCATGTAGCTATTTATGTTGGAGAAGATAAGATTCTGCACCACATTAATGGTCGTCTTTCCAATACCGATGTTTATGGCGGGTCTTATTGGCAAATACGCACCCTTTCTCATTGGAGACACAAGAATGTTAACTAAGGTTTACTTAGAGGGGGCTATGGGTAGAAACTTCGGCAGAGAGTGGACTTTAGATATTCATACTCCTGCTGAAGCGTTACAGCTAATACGGGCCAACAAACCGCATTTTGCTCAATGGGTTAGAAACAATCTTAGTCGCTACGAAAAGTGCATGATTATTTGTAAATATGCAGACGGAAGAGTCGAAGCGTTGGATGAAAAAACAATGTTAATGCACAAGGAACCGCAAGAGATTCATTTTGTTCCGACCGTCTATGGTGCGGGTAAATTTATGGGCGCTGTTGTCGGGGCGCTCATGATCGTTGTTGGTGTTGTTGTTTGCATTTGTACGTCATGGACAGGAGTTGGTGCGCAATTTGGTGCTAGCTTAATTGTTGCAGGAGCTGGAATGTTGGTCAGCTCTATTGTTACCGCCATTATGGGAAGGGTAAAAAGAAATGATAACGATGATAAAGGCACATCTTATTACTTCAACGGCGCTCAAAACACCACTCGACAAGGAGTCCCAGTTCCTTTGATTTTTGGTCGCTGTAAAGTAGGTTCCGCAGTAATCAGCTCCTCTATCAACACTTCTGAAGCGAACGAAACTCAGACTGGAAAACCTGGAATTGTTGAGTTAATTAAAGATAGAAAATGACAAATTACGTTGCGGGAGCAGGAGGCAGTAAGGGGAATAAGCAGTCTAATGACGAAAATACTTTATTTTCTATTGCCTCGTTACAAGTTTTAGATTTAATTTCCGAAGGTCAAATTGGAGGTCTTGTTGATGGAGCAAAATCAATTTATTTTGATGATGTTCCGCTTCAGAATCAGTCTGGCTCCTTTAACTACGATAATGTCTACGTTAAAGAAGCCAGAGGTACTCCTTTTCAGGACACGATGCAGGGCTTTGAAAGCACGGTTATTCCTGTCGAGGTCGGAGCTGAAGTCAAACACGATTATCCTGTTGTACGTTCAATTACAGAAACTAATATTGATAAAGTTCGTTGTGGAATTTCAATTCCCTATCTTTATCGAGTTGATAACGGCCTAAAGAAAACCTCTATTGAATTTAAATTTGAGATTGCCATTAACAACGATGATTTTGTCGATTATGGCACTAAAAAAGTTGAAGGCAAAACATCTTCTCAATACCAAAGAAGCTATACATTTGAGCTTCCGCAAAAAGATTCAAAGGGGAAGGCGCCAGAGCGGTGGCTAATCAGATTAACCAAACTGTCTCCTGAAGCGGATGATGATTATGTTGCCGCACTTTCTTTTACAACGATGTTTCTTATTTCAGAAACAAAGCTGAACTATCCAAACTCAGCAATTATTGGTATTTCTGCCACTGCTGAAAATTTAAGCAATATTCCAGCTCGCTCATACATCGTTGATGGCTTATATCTTCAAGTCCCAAGCAACTATGACAAGGCCAGCAATACATATACAGGTGTTTGGGATGGCACTTTCAAACTTGAAGTCTCAGACAATCCTGCGTGGATTTTGTATGGTTTGCTTACTAACCCTAGATGGGGATTGGGTCAGTTTATTAAACCAGAACAAGTGAATAAAGCCAAACTCTATGAGATTGGACGGTATTGCGACGAGCTTGTAGATGATGGTTTTGGAAAAAAAGAAAAGCGCTTTTCCATTAATACACAGGTCACAGAACGTTCTGAAGCCTATGAATTAATCAATTCAATTACGGCAGTTTTCAGAGGTATGACCTATTGGGCAATGGGTCAAGCCAATTTTACCTGTGACAAACCAACCGAACCGTCAGTCCTTTTTACTCAAGCTAATGTCGTAAACGGGGAGTTTAGATATACAGGTTCTTCAAGGGCTGAGCGACATTCTGTTGCTTTGATTACATGGAACGACCCTGACCAAAACTATAAGCAGGTTGTTGAGTACGTTGAGGACAGAGACCTTATAGAAAAATGGGGCGTGCGTGAATCAGAACTGACGCTTTTTGGATGTACATCCAGAGGCCAGGCGATTCGAGCAGGCAGATGGGTTCTTTACACCGAGCAGTACGAATCAGACATGATTTCATTTACTGTCGGTTTGGACTCTGCCCTTGTTCTTCCTGGCGACATCATTAAGATTCACGACCCATACCATGCGGGCAGAAGACTTGGTGGGCGCTTGAAGTCATGTACGTTAACGAGCGCAACATTAGATGCTGAAACGGCGTTTAAAGCAGAGGCTAATCCAAAGATTTCTATCAGAATGCCCGACAATTCGTTCGTCACAAGAACGTTGAAAGTTTCGGATAGCGAAGCAAGAGCAGAGGTCTTCTGGGATGAGCCACTTCCATCTTTACCTGTTGATTATGCAATTTGGATTATTGAGGAAGAGAACCTTGTTCCTCAAATTGCACGAGTGGTCAACATTTCTCAAGGTGAAGAAAAAGGCACTTTCAATATTGACTGTATTACCTACAACAAAGGGAAATACGATCTTATTGAAAAGGGCTGGGAAATTTCGCTTCCCAACACTTCTGAAATTGATCCATACGATGTTGGTAAACCGACGAATCTCAACATATCAATTTCAATTTCAAAGTCCGCCACTGGCCTTAAAACGGGTAATTTGGAGCTGTCTTGGACGCCGGCACAAAATAACTCGTCGTGGATTGTTGAATATCGCATTGAAGATAAAGACGGCAACGGAGAAGCTTGGACCTCTGTAGAAACAAAGTCTCCGTACTACACGATTCCCAATGCTCAGAATGGTCTTTACCATATTTATGTCTATGCCAAAGGCGTTTTGGGAACTTTGTCTGACCCACTTGAGACATTCTATGATTCAGAAGACGGACTACCGTCGCCAGATGATATTCAAGACTTTACCATTATCAAGCGCTCTACCTATCTTGAACTGAACTGGACAGCGGTTGAGGGCGCTTTGGGTTATGAAATTAGAGTTGGCGACTCTTGGGATGCTAGCGAAACGATTATTACTAATTTCGCAGGCACTTCTTTTATTCACGACCAAGATAAAGCAGGGACCTATTATTACCACATTCGTGCAATTAACGCCGATGGTTCGCTCTCTAAGCACGTCACAACAACAAAGCTTGTCTTAGAAGCACCAATAACGCCCGTTAACTTTCAAGTAGTTCGTTCAAATGAGCGACTTGAATTAAAGTGGGACTCCAATCCCGAACCCGATATTACTTTCTATGAAATTCGAGAAGGTGTTAACTGGTCGGCTTCAACACTATTGGTTCAAGTAAAGGTGAACCACTGCACCATTCCTGTTGGTGCAGAAACAAGAAGAAAATTCTGGATTAAAGCTGTTTGTATGCCTGGAATTTATTCTGAATCTGCTGACTGGGTTGAAATTGGTGTTGTTAATGACAAAGACAAGAACATCGTTCTTGAAATGCACGAAAGAAGTCTTGGATTCCCAAATCATCGTGTTTACATGCACAACGAAGGTGATGACTTGGTCATGGATGATGATAGAAGACGTTGTGAATACATCATCCCTGTTGATCTTTACCAAACGCACTATGCTCATAACTCCTTCTCGGCAACTGTTGCATCTGTTGCTTCTTCAAGAGACGACACCACAACTTGGGATGATTTAACATGCGACTTTACTGCGCCAGGAGCAGAGCGATCTTGGAGTTTAGAAGGCGATCAAAACGACGTTGAGTCGTTTAAGCAAATTGCTTTAGCTTATGGACTAAGTTCTTCTGATTATGAAGGGATTGCGCTTGAGGGCAACACAAATACGCTTTCGGGGTATAAAGCGACTAGCGCACAGGAACATTATGATCTTGGCAGATACTCGTCGGGTTTTTTGACAAACCCGTTGACATATGCGAATTGGCAGTTGGTTGATATTCCAGAGCAGTTTAGATTCAGTTTTTGGTTTAAAGCTCAGAATCAAGGTCGTTACATTTGGGCGGAAATTTTGCAATTAACAACGGAAGACGGAAAAGGTTTCTACAAGTTTTATTACAACACAGAAGAAAAAACACTAAATGTTGAATGTAGCGACGGAAAGAATCTTTCTTTTGTTGTTGACATGACGCCTGATGATTATTACTGCATTGCCTTTCACCAAACCCCAACAGAACGTGGTTTCGGTTATGGGATATTAGGTAAACAAACAAACTTTTTTACAGTAGCCGCCACTCCTCAGGGTGTTATGAAAAAATTATCAGTGGGGCGAAGTTCGTAATTTTCTATAAAAAGTTCTTGACAATATTTTGAAATTTATATAAAATATTTTCTTCATAAGAATAAAAATAAAATGAAAAAATCAGATACTTTCAATATAGTTGGTTGCTTAACGGCTGAACTTTTCAAATCTGACGGCACATACGAGGTAACTCACAAACACAACGCCATTCTGAACATTGGATTTGATTTTATTGCAGACTCCATTGGCAACTCTTCATCTCGTCCTGCCCCGATGGGCTACATTGCTCTTGGCACTGGTACAACGGCGGTTACTGGTACACAGACAGAATTAGTTTCACAGTTGATGGCTAAGGCCGCAACATATGCGCACGATGCAGGAACAAAGGTATTTACCTTCGAAACAACCTTTAATAAAGGCGAAGCAACAGGCGCTTTGACCGAAGCCAGTGTTCAGAATGCTGAAACTGGAGGTGCTTTGATCGACCGTGTTGTGTTTCCTGTCATCAATAAAGGGGCTGAAGATACGCTCAAGATGACGTTTACCTTCACAATGTCTCAGTCCTCATAAATGTCCTCCATTGTTATTTCGCCCGCAGAGGCCAAGTGGCGAACATGGGTGAATGAGAATCAAGGATTGGGCACTTGGGATGACGATCGAAATTGGCTTTGGCACTTCCCAACAAATTATGTTGCCAATGTCGAAGAAGAAGTTGCAACCAGTGACTTCTTCGTCAACGATTTAGCTGTTGAAAAGATTGAGCCATTAAGCATTCTTGCCCAAAAGAGCGCAAGACCGCATCTCACTTTTGAAGAGAACATTCTTGCTTCTGACAGTCTCAGCAACACTCTAGTCTTCAATCGAGAGATTGAAGAGAGTTTTGCCTTGACTGAAGTAAGGGAAGCTCTTATTGGGAAAAATTGCGAAGAGATTTTCTTACTGAAAGACGAAATTAGAAAGGATATTGAACAGATTGTGCGTGATGCTTTAATTCTGCACGATCTTTGTGAAAGAAGAATTTCTTGGATTAGAGATTACAGCGAGGTTCTTTCGCTTGATTCTACAAAGAATGAAAAAGACATCAGTGTCTTTAAAGCGCAGACGATCAGTTTTTATGATGCTATCAAAGAGGTCGCTCGGGGCGTCTTGTCTGACATCTTCATTCAGAGCGGCATTTGGTCAAGAGACACGCTTGATAAATTCGTGCGTAATGGTGGCCGTCACGTCGGTTATACAACGTTTAAAGAATTTATTACGGGCGATTACGAATATCAGAAAGCACTGTTCCGACTAGCAATTGAATCAACTTCGGCAGACCGTGGGCTTGTAGAGCAAATTGATATTTCTATTGACGTTGATGACGTTTATGACAGAGGCTCCTGCACCGTCACAGACAGAAACTATGGCGGTAACGTTCAGTTCAGCAGACCTTTCAGTATTGCGCCAGAAGTCACAGTCACCATGCGTTCTGGTAACGCCCTTACAGCCATTAGACCTGTAGTCACAAACGTCACTACTGCGGGCTTCAATGTGATGCTCTACGACGTTGAGGGACAGAAGACTACAGGCACATTCACGTGGACAGCGGCAGGTTACTAATGAGAAAAATAATATCCGTTTCGGGCGGTAAAGACAGTACAGCAGTCGCTTTGCTCGCTATGGAACAAAACAAACCTGAAGACGTCATTTTCGTTTTTTGTGATACAGGAAACGAACATCATTTAACTTACGAATATTTGAATTATCTCGATGAGTTTTTTCAATCAAAGGGTTTTTCAAAGATCAAAAGGTTAAAGCGAGACTGCACCGAAAGATTGAAGCGTAAAGCGGAAAGACTTAAAGACAGACCTGAGATTGCAAAACTCATAAAGCCGACAGGAAACCCGTTTCTTGATATCTGTTTGGTTTATGGAAGGTTTCCCGACTTCAATCATCGGTTCTGCACAAAAGAACTGAAGGTAAAAGTTTTTGATGACTTTGTTAATCAGTTTCTTGAAAAGGGAGAGTCTGTTGAATCTTGGACTGGTGTCAGAGCTGATGAATCGGTGAAAAGATCAAAGCTCCCCGAAAGAGAATTAAGAAAAGAACACAAGAAAACGGGCGCTCAGTGTTGGGATATAAGACCTATTCTTACTTGGACTACAGAAGATGTCTTCAAGAAGATAGAAGAGAGCGAAATCAAGGCTAATCCGCTTTATGAAATGGGATTTTCTCGTGTCGGTTGCACTCCCTGCATCTTAGCTAACAAAGCAGATTTAAAACTTTTAAGTGATCTCTCTCAAATCGAGTTCTACAAAATTGAGATGTGGGAAAAGTATCTTCAAAAGGGTTCAGCTAACGGAACAGCGACTTACTACTACTCAAAGGGTCATGAAGGCGTCTGGGCGAAAGTTCTGTGGGCCAATACTTATATCAAACGGGGAAGGCCGAAAAAGGAAGCGATAGATGGCGGCACAAGGTTATAAAGAAATCCAATTAACGACACCGCTGAAAGATTCGTTGCCGTTAATTTTGCACAATGACGAAGCAAGCATTACGTGTTCGGCAGGAATTGAATTTCCTGAAGAGAACTTAAAGGAAGGCATGCTTTGCTTTCGATCTGACCTACAAAGACTCTTTCAGCGCAGAAGAGGAGTTTGGGTAGACATCCTAGCAAGTCTCGATAACGACATTATTGAGCTTGGTGAAGCGATTGTGGAGGCTTTTAACGAAGTTGACGAAGTGGTATTAAAAACAAAAGCCGATCAATCAGAGTTTGAAAAACTTAAGACAGAGTTTGAAGCGTTCAAAAACAGTGTCTCTGCAAATTATGTCAGCAAAGCAGAGCTTCAAGCTCAGATTGATGAAGCATACGCAAGTCTTGCGGGCACCTAGGAAGAGTTAAATGGCAACATTGAAACAATTGATTCAAAAAGCTGGCGAGGTTGCGGTTCTTAAAGCTCATCCTGTTGGAAGTTACTTTATTACTGAAGAAGACAGAAACCCTGCTGAAATTCTTGGACTGGGGGGGGGTAAGTACTTGGGTTAAACTCGAAGGTAGAGTTTTACTCGGAGCAAACTCAACTTATCCAGTAGGAAGTGAGGGCGGGGAAGCAACGCATACTCTCAGTGGTTCGGAAATGCCAGCTCACACCCACGACAGAGGCACGATGCAAATCACAGGCAACTTCCCGACATTCGATTGTGGCGGAAAAGAAGAACCTTATGGAGCTTTTTACTATGCAGGTGGTGGCAAAACAAGAAGAGAGGGAACTACAAATACTGGTTGGGATTATCGAGTAGGTTTTGAGGCCTCAAGAGCATGGACGGGCTCAACTTCTTCAGCAGGTAGTTCTCAACCTCACAATAACCTACAGCCTTACAGAAGCGCATACATTTGGCGAAGAACAGCGTAAATGAATTTAGAACAACTATTAGAAAAAGCAATTCAGAAAGCAAAGTTAGAAGCCCATCCCGTGGGCAGTTACTACTTTTCTGATGTATCTACCCCCCCCCAGTGAAATTTTGGCGGGACGTGGGTACAGGTAAAAGATAGGTTCATTCTGACCGCAGGAGACACCTATCAACAAGGACAAACGGGCGGTGAAGCAAGCCACACTCTAACGGCATCAGAATTGCCAATACACAGTCACTACATAACCAAACAGATTTTTATGGTTAGTAATCCTGGCGCAGTCTTCACGATCAACGATTCAAACTTTGATGCTTTGGCAGCCACTGACTGCGCCGTTGCAGATGGCGGCGTTATGGTTCCTGACAACTTAAAAAGCATTGTCAACGGCGGTGGTGGTAATCAACCTCATAACAACCTTCCACCGTATGTAGTTACTTACTGTTGGAAACGAACAGCATAAATGAATTTAGAACAAGTTTTAAACAAAGCAATCGAGAAGGCAGTTAAACAAGCAAAACTCGAACTGTATCCCGTTGGTTCCTACTGGTTAACAGAAGGTTCTCAGAATCCCGCTGATGTAATTGGGGGGGGGTATGGGAGAAAGTAAGAGGTCGGTTCCTATACGGTGAAACAGACACAATACCAGTTGGTACATTGGCTGGGGAATCGAACGTCACCTTAACTATAGAGAATATGCCGAGACATACTCACAGAGTGTACAAGGATGATTACTACTCGGCTAATAGCAACGGAGTAACTAACACCACTAATACTTGGAAGCAAGCGTTGGTAAACACAAGCAACACAACTTGCAATATCGCAACTGAATACGTCGGCGGAGGCCAATCGCACAACAATATGCCCCCTTTCCGATCAGTGTTCATTTGGCGCAGAACAGCATGACGAACTTAGAAGAAGTAATCAATAAAGCAGTCGAAAAATCGGTCAAAGAAGCAATATTGGCCGCGCACCCAGTCGGTAGTTTCTACTTTAGTGATAACGACATCAACCCCGCTGAAGTGTTCGGGGGGGGGGTATGGCAACGAATAGAAGAGGCATTTCTCTTCGGTAGAGATACTGCTCCCGCTATGGGTCAGACGGTAGGGGCAAGAGGAGGCGAATATTCTCACACACTTTCACAAGGTGAAATTCCAGCTCATCATCATAGATTAAAGTGGACAAGTCAAGATACATCAGTCGAACCCGCTGGAGATCATTGGTGTTGGGTTCTTAGATTTGGTTGCGGAAGAAACGAATGGGCGTGGGAAGAAGCCGAACCAAAGAAGCAATACGAAACGGTCGGCAGTTCCCAACCTCATAACAATATGCCCCCTTATTACATTACAAATATTTGGCAACGCACGGCTTAAATGACAGAACAAAAAGATTTAAAAGAACTAATCAGAGAAGTTTTGCTTGCGGTACATCCCGTTGGCTCGCTTTTCTTCACTAGTGACGACCGTAACCCCGATGTAATTCTATTCGGGGGGGGGTATTCTAAATGGAAGCGAATTGAAGGAAGATTTATTTACGGAGCTTCTGAGAATCGTCCCATCGGTCAGACTGGCGGTGAAGAAAGTCATACCTTGACATTGCAAGAAATGCCCACTCATAACCATAAAGGTATTTATTGGAGCTATGAGAACGAAGGTGGTTGGCAGGTTGATTTAAACGTTGGCACAATCGGATATGGTTTGTCATGGCAAGGATTGGGCGGTTCGACCACTGGTGGCGGCGGTGCTGGCGACCCAAATAAAGATCTGCAAACTGCTTCAACTGGTGGTTCTCAAGCTCATAACAATCTTCCTCCATTCGCAGTTTATGCGATATGGGAACGAATCGAATAAAAGTTTTCTCATTGAGACGAAACCAAGAAGGTCAATAAAATGGCAACACTAAAAGACTGTATAAACCTAATTCAAGAGCGCCTCGCTGACAAACTAGATAAGAGGGGGGGGGGTAAACAGGGCGATTTAAATGTCAGCGGATGGTGTTCTGTTGATGGCAAGATGTGGATGAATGGTGACGCCGCTGTTAAAAACGAATTTTCGGTTAATGGAACAAGTTGGTTAAATGGCGATACTAATCTCGGTAATTTAACAAAGTACAAAGGCAATGAGATTGGGATTAAAGCCCATGACTTTATCGCAATATCATCTGTTAATGTTACCACTGAAAGCACCGATACGCCTGACTTTTGGAGAAAACAACCAAGAGGGTGCTATTGGTATAACCAATTAAATTGCTTAAAGGCTCAACCTAATCAATATGGTTACTTGATTCATTGGACAGGAAGCGGCAGTGAAGTATTTCAAATGTTCATAGATGCGCCAAGCGGAAGAATGTATACACGTGGGGCAAATAGCAACGGTTGGAACGGCAATGGCACTTGTATATGGTTCAAGGCGAGCAACGAATAAAAGAAAATGCCCTCGGGCATGTTCAAGACCCGAGGGCAACCGAGCTACGTATCGAAATTCATGAGAGGTAATTTCGTAACTCGATCAAACATAAGCGAATAAGCTCATTGTACACAAATTTCTTCGCTTATGTTTGAGGCAATTCAAATTGCCTAGTAAAAGAAAACCAAAGGGGAAACCCTCCTTTTGTAGAGAAAACAAATCATTCAGAGATGAATTTACAGAACTTGTCGTCAAAGATGACGTACAGCGTTCTTCTCAAAACAAAGAATATAACACTACTAAAAGAAGACCATAAAAATGGCGAAACAAACAAAGGCACAAATCAAAACTGCGATAAGAAATGTTCTTGATAAAGTCGCCGTTGGCTCAGAGGGTGGGTCGTTAAGCGGTTCTCTCATCATTGAGGGGGAAGACAATTTTATTAAAGCTCCCAACATTATTGTGGGAGAAAATAAGATTACTGACCTGCTAGATACAAAAGTAAACGTTGATGACGATCAAGTTATCAATGGGAAAAGGGTTTTTACAGGGAAAATAGAAGTTTTTAGTAACGCCATCAATATAAGCAACAAAAATGTAATAAAGGGCGTTACTCCCGCTTCTAATCAATATCAAAGCATTACTTTTAATGCGGGTAATAATCGAGCCATAGATACAGAGTTGAATTCTGGCAGTTATGACACTCGCATGGCCATTCTTGAGCATCAAACCATGGCAGACGGTTCAGTGGATTTTCACATGGGCTGTTATAGAAACGTCGCAGATTCAAGGGATGCTAATTTGCTTCGTATTGGTTTTGATGCTTCTGGTGTCCCTTTTGCTTCTTGTTGTACGCCTGTCGCAAGTTCAAATAGCGGTGCAATTGCCACAACACAATGGGTGACAGCAAAGGCCGACAATTATTTGCCGCTAAGCGGTGGCAAGACCATTACAGGAACCCTTACTGTAAACGGCATTACAACCATCAACAACGAAATGCGAGTAGGGGGTTCTGTCACAAATCAACTTCGCTTGATTTACAACAACAAAGCAGTCATTTGTAGAAACGATGGCGCAAATTTCTATCTCATGACGACTAACACCGACGATGCGTTGGGTGGTTATAACGATCTCAGACCATTGTTTTTCAATTTGTCGAACGGCACTGTGACTATGGGTCACGGATTAAGACTGAACGCTGGTCAAATTACAAAAGCGTCAACTTCGACATCTTGGTGTAAAGGGCGTGACACTGCGCTTTTACGAATTACCGACGGGGAACATTATTGTCCAATATTGTCGATGAAGTGCAATACGGGAAGTTGGGAGGTTGGCTCTTCAGGCTCTGCAAACGGTTCCAATCTTTCGTTCAGTTTTATTTCGGACGCTAATTACAATTCAAACACAAACACACAAACTTTCAATCATAGGTTCGACCAAAACGGCGATTTTATTGTTCATAGAGATATACGAGCGTCTGGTGGTTGGGTTTACGGAAACTCTTTCAGAGTAAATTCCGATAGACGCTTGAAGAAAGACATACAAGATGTCGATTATGAATTGCCAAACGCTTCGCTTAAGACGTTCAAGTTCAAGAACGATATAAAAGAGAAAACACACATCGGTTATATCGCTCAAGACATTAAGACACAGACACCTCAGTTTGTCGATACAGACGAAAACGGAATGCTGAGCTTGGACGAATCAGCTCTTTTGATGACAGCAATCCATGAGATTAATCGTCTGAAAGCTCGCATTGCAGAATTGGAGAAGAAGCTATGACTTGTGGATTTTTGAACTCAGCAGGAACCGACCTCGACTCTTTGTTCTTAGTAAACAATTCAAATGCTGGAGCGCTGGGATTTCAAACCTCAGCCGCTCAGGATTTAGGAAACCGTTTTGCGACGGGTTCACTGGGCTATTCTGTTGGCTACAGAAACAGCGCAAACACAGATATCGGGACCCTGCGAGGAAACAGCTCTGCGCCTGTTTTTTCTGCCTATAACGCAACGATGAACAATCTCTATAACTCTGGGAAAACGCAGTGTTATCACGGCAGTGGCGAGGACCAATACAGTCACGCCCAAAGATACATGCGAGGCTACATTTACGTCACAGGAAGTTGTTCTGGATATGGTTCTTCAGCACCAACATGGCAAGTGTGCATTTGTCACTACCACACTGAAGGCGGATACACACATCACTATCGTCTAGCTGTTGTTGCCGATTCAACCGCCCAAGTAACTCCTTCGCCGTGTCTTGACTTAAATCCAGACAGATTAGCCGCCAATACAGAAGGACCGTGGATAACTGTCAAAAATAACGCAAGCGGCGCAAGCAGATCAATGAACATTGCCTTTGGCCTTTACTCAAATGATGGTAGAGGCGGTAACTCTTATGGCGAATGCATTCGGGTTTATCAACGGTTCTACAACTCCTACGGCACAACTTCTTGGGTTTCAAATTCCTTTAACTTAGGTTCATAACAATGAAAAATCGATACAACATTCAGATTCTCGGCATTTACGATTCCGCAGATAACTTAGAAACTCAAAGAAAAATTTACGAAGCGCTTTCTTTGATTGACGAACTGACATTAAAGGCCGTTTCGGTTGATATGTGGTGTGACCCAAACGGCACAGTCCGTACTTGGGATGACGAAGGAAACGAGATTACCGAGGGCTACATTTCGATTGTCAGACCTCCCGATAACGCCATTGAACCGCCTGTCGTCAATAAAGAAGAGGATGACATTGAGGAGGTTGTGACTAACGACAGCGCAGAAGAAACGACTGCTCAGAAAGAAGAGATTTAAGGAGAAAAAATGGCTTACAAATACAATGTGATGATTAATGCCGTCATTACTGACGAAGATTCGATTTCTGCACAGAAAAGCATCGAACAAGCATTTAAAACCATCGGCACTCCTTATGTCTTGAAGACAATCAATCTCGATCAGGTTTTCGGCTACGACGAGAAGCCTTTGGAGGTAAACCTTCCTGCGCAGACTCCTGAACAAATCATTCAGAGACTCACCATTGAAGTGCAGAAAGTAATGGACGAAGAGGCAAAGAAATTGAATTACGACTCTATCTTTACCGCCATCACTTACGAAAACGACACCAATCCGAAGTTTGCGGCTGAAGCAAAAGCATTCAAAGAGTGGCGTTCTCAGATTTGGACAACTTGCTATGCGGTTTTGGATGAAGTGTTAGGCGGAAAGAGAGACATTCCCACGCATGAAGAACTGATTGCTCTTCTTCCAGAACTCGTTATCTCTTATGACTAAATTAATCGCCGCTCAAAGATTTTATTTTGGCGGTTTACCAATAAGCAAAACCGACCCGTTGACCGTCATGAATAGAATGTTTGCGGGATGGTTCTGCGCAGACAGATTTGGAATACTCAACAAACATTCTTGTTTTGATGTTGCGGAGTTCAACGAAAAGTTCCCTACCGCAAAGAATCTGAAGATCGCTGATATTTGTGATGTAAGGGCAATCGAGCTGATGAAGCAAAACAAGCCGATTGTCGTTCTTTGGTCAGGAGGCGTCGATTCGACAGCAATCGTTTGTTCTTTTCTAAAGAACAATATCCCTCTTGACCAACTGACGGTCGCTTACTCAGCAATGACTGAAGAAGAGTATCCGTACTTTTTACAGGTCATGAAAGCGCAGGGTATTAATGTCATTCGACAAGACGACATTCCGACATATTGCGATGAACTTCGTGACTGTTTAGCCATTAATGGCTGGTGCGCAGATCAGTTGTTCGGCTCAGACATTCATCGATTCAACTCTGAACTCTACAACTATGATTGGATGAATGGCATTAGAGAGATGATGAAAGTAAGACGAATCAGACTTACGGAGCGCTCTTTTAATGTCATCGAACAGATTTATTCGGACTACGCAAAACGTCTGGGACTGAACGTTAAACACTTTTGTGAATTCACGTGGATGTACAACTTCGGCATTAAGTGGTCATATGTGCGTGAAGTTCAAAGAATGCTTTGCACAAGAAATGCCTCAAGAGAATGCGTTGTCAACTTTTTTGAAACAGACGACTTTCAATCTTGGTCGGTAAACAACTTTGAAAACATAAAACTGCACAATGTTTTCAAAGAACCCAAGTGGTACAAGAAAGAACTGAAGCAATACATCTTCGACTACAACCACGACGAGGATTACTTCTTAAACAAACCAAAAGTCAATTCTCGATCGACCGTAAAGCCTGAAGGCAGAAGAGTTTTTGTACTGGACACTGACGGTTATCACATCTTTCAGTACAAGAGTAAATCCGAAGACAATATCTCAGCATTACAACAAAAAATAAGCGAAAAGTATTTGAAGCATGAATACTAATCAGTATGCGACAGCTCGTGGACTGACGACAAATTTTTATGCAAAGTCGATAGCCGCAACGTGGATTTGGGCACCTGCTCTTTTTGTTTCCAGTCAAATTGCTTATCAGTATGGCATTGCTGGATTTTTAATGTTCTTAATTCCCAATGTTCTGACGCTTCTAATCTTCGGTTATATTTGCGACAGATTCAACATAAACGCCTCAACAGCTGTTGAAGCAGTTAAAAAAGCAGGAAGAGTTCAAGAAGTTGAGCATCTAACAATGACGGGCGCATTGTTAATAGGTTCAACATTTGTCCAGATTTTGGGAATCCACGCTTTGCTTTCCCAATGGTTTGAGCTTCCAAGAATCGCTAGCGCCTTGTTGGTTTTAGCTTTGTCCTTCCTGATTATCTTCGGGAAAGGCTTGAGAGCTTGCATCAAAACCGACGCTTACAAGTGGGAAGTGATTTTCTTAGCGGGCGTCGCCTTGGTTTTCGGCGCTGAGCACACAAGCACCTTAAATTTCGGCGGGCATGTTGATTTTAATTTTCTGAATCTCTTCTTGAGTTTCGGTATCCCCACTGCAATTGGTTTGTTGTCAGCACCATATGCAGACACAACATTTTGGCAAAGAGCAAACAGCATTGAGCGAGGACAAAGGTTCAAGACTTTTGCATTTGCCAGTTTGTTCTTTATATCAATCCCAATCATTTTCTCTATCTTGGGATTCTGCGCCCCGACAGTTGAGAATTGGCAGTTGCAGGTTGTCGCATCTAATCCATTCTCAATAATGATTTTGGGCGCCGCTGTACTTTCGGCTCTCATTGCCACGGTTGACTCTAATCTTTGTGCAGTGGGCGCTCTTGCAAAAAAGGGCAGGGAGAACCTAACAATCATAGGTTTTTGTACGTTGCTAACCGCATTGTTCTGTTGGTTGGACAATCTGACAATCGTTGATCTGTTCTTGCTTTACGGGACATTGAGAACCATCGCCTGCGTTCCTACCTTGCTGATTATGACAAAGCGCTATGAGCCTCGCAGATTGCAGATAGCGACAGCGGTTGCAATGATGATCTGCCCTCTCGGTTTTGCGCTTGCCCAACCCTATTCATTTGGTTGGATTTTCACTGTTTTAGCACTTCTAATTCCATTACTAGGATACAAACATGAAACATCCCGACGCATTTCAAGTTCTGATAGCTTTTGACCAACTGCTGAACACATTCATCGGTGGCATGGCTGACGAAACACTGAGCGCCAGAGCTTATCGTCATTCGATCGAAGAGAACGGGAGAGAATGGCCAGCCTGGATTATCAATCACCTGTTTTTCTGGCAAAAGGAGCATTGCTATCAAGCATACTTGAGCGAAAAAGCACGTTCCCACTTACCAAAAGATTATCAATAACTCTCAGAGACTTGGGCAAACGGCAAACAACAATAAAAAGGAAAAAGACATGCCTGACAAAGACCCAAACAATTGGGAACTTACCTTCTGGGCTTTTTTGACAGGTTTGGGATTGGCAGGAGGAATTATTCGGTACATAGAGGACTACCGAAAGGAACTTAAGCACAACCCAAACACCCCTCACAAATTTACATTAGTAGAACTTCTAGGAAAGGCTTTTTCTTCAGCTTTTGCCTGCATTGTCATTTATTTCATTTGTAAGGGTCTCAAAATTGACGACCTTGTTGCTCTTGGGCTTTCTGGCGTTGCGTCGTACTTCGGCACTGAAAGTCTCGGAGTAGTTTTTCAACACTTTAACAAAAACAATAATAACAATGATCACTAAACCTTTTAGCGCCTGGTCTCCTGAATTGGCCGCCGACTTTATTGAAGAATTTGAGGGCAGAAAATTAAAAGCCTATAAATGCACATCGGGCGTTTGGACAATAGGAGTAGGGCACACTAAGAATGTGAAGCAGGGGGATATTATTAGCAATGACGAGGCAACAAGACTTTTTCATCTTGATTTGCACTCTCACGCAAATGGTTTGGCTTCAGCAGTCAAAGTTCCCGTCACAAAGAATCAGTTCATCGCACTGCTTTCTCTCGCCTTCAACATCGGAGTGACAGCGGCAAGAAACTCAGATGCCGTCAAACATTTAAACAACTATGAATATCAAAACTCCGCTGACGCTTTTCTCAACTGGAGAAGGTCTGGCGGAGTGATTTGTCCAGGACTTGTACGGCGCAGAAATGCAGAGAGAAAGCTCTTCTTGGAGGACATGTAAATGAAAAAGCCGTTGGTTTCTCGCCTAATTACGTGGTATCAAAGCGATCACTTCAGAAAAGATGTTGTAGACAAGATTTTAAAGACTGTTCAAATTTTTATCTTTGTCGGTTTTGGTTATTTGCTCGGTTGGTATTCAGTTGCATTAGAAGTGTCTAAATGCGAAATAAGAATGGAACAACTTTCTCATGAAAACACCCGAATGATGCTCGGCATTGCCAAAAAGCATCAAGAGTCTCTTGAGAAACAGCGCAATTCTTATCAGCTTCTAATCAAGAATGAGCTGACGAGTTTGGCTAAAAAGGTTGAGTCTAATAATTATAAGATTCATGAAAACCAAAAACTCATTGATAAAAATAGTCATTTAATAAAGCAAAATCGGAATAATCATGCAGTGGGTAGTGGTAGTAATCGCTAGCGTTATCTGGTTTGCAACTTGTTCGTATTACGAAGAAAAAATTGCAGTGCTCGAAAAAGAACACGCAGTGGCGTTGCAAACTCAGGCTCAAACAAACGAGAAATATTTTCTTGAAGAGTTTCAGCAAGAAAAAGAGAAATATGAAAAACTTTTGCAAGAATATAAGCAGGCTCGGCTCGATGTTGCTGACGTGCGCAGTTCTAACGACAGGATGCGCCAGCAACTGTCCGCCTTGTCCCGAGTGCAAACAAATAAAGATCGAGAAACCTGCATTAGAGAGCTTAATGAATGTCGAGAGGTGGCAGTCGAATTATCTGATCTTGCAGGACAGGCTTACGAAGCATTTGAACTTCAAAAAAGAGCCGACAAAATAACAGGTAAAATAGTAAAGTGATAGATGATATTCTGAACCACTTGAAGATTATGACCAAGATTATTGAAAAATCTGAAAGCCGCAAGACTCAGAGGGAACTCTTGAAACAAGGCTCGACACAAGAAACCATGAAGCGATTCAAAAAAAACTATTCTGAGTATCGCAAGGTTTTTGACTTTCTTAAAGACAAATGATTCAACCAATCACCATTGAGTCTTTAATACAGATTAACGAAATACTTACTCATCAGCCTTGTACCGAAGAGAGAAAGGGAAAAGTTAAAGGGTGTTTGAGTAGTTATTTTTATTACGAAACGCCCGAGGAGCAGGTCACAAGCATTGTTGTTAGTTTAATCAAGGGACATTTCTTTTTAGACGGGAACAAAAGAACGGCTTTGTCTGCTTATCTTGATTTGGCCGAAAATAACAACTTACCATTGCTTGTGAACAAAGACGCTCTTGGGGAGCTTTTTATTGAGATCGCTTCGACTCACAAGAGCATCTCGGAATACTCACAACTTCTCTTCCCGAATCAATAAAGAAATGCGATTTCCTAATATTTTTGACTTGACGTATGGCAGACAATCTTTATAATTAAGTAAACGATTACTTATAAATAAGATTGACGATGCTTCTAAAAATCACAAGTTTGTCGGCGTTTGACAAGACTGAAATTGTCCACTACTACAACAATGAAACCAACGAGATATTTGATGCCCAACTTAAGGAAGTCGATGTCGCCGCATTGACGGGTATTGAAAAAAAACCGTATAAAACTTGTGACAGAGCATTATTCCCGATCAAAAAGACAAGGAGTTTGTCAAAACTCAAAATACAGCTAGGTTTGAAATGCAACTTTAATTGCTCCTATTGTGCCCAAGCCGAGTCTAGGCATCTATCTAAGAGCGATTCTTTGGGTGACGCCGAGTCATTCATTGCTTCTCTCTGCCGAGAAGAACTTTCAATTAAACCTGGCGGGCGAATTGAGTTTTGGGGCGGCGAACCCCTTGTCTACCTTAAAACGCTCAAGAAGCTTATTCCTGCTTTGAGAGATATGTATCCCGAAACAGAGATGCATATCATCACAAACGGGACTCTTTTGACTTATGAACTTGTTGATTGGTTCATCGAACACCGTGTATCTCTTGCTGTCTCACATGATGCTCAAGGCTATTGCTTGAGAGATTTGGTGGACCCGCTAACCGTCACAAGAATTAAAAACGTGTGGCTTTATGCAAATCAAAAGTTCAGAGAAGCAGGTTTAAGTTTCGGCTTCAATGTGGTAATCACGAGAGCTAATTGTGATTTGCTGAGAGTCTACGACTACTTCCAAAGGCACTTTTCGCCAGAAACGAATTTTGGCTTTGAAGGTATCGTACAGCCTTCGACGCCCTGCGACATTCTTTCTGAGAAAGACGCAGAGACTCTCGAAATCCACATTAAATACATCTTGCTTTATCACCAAGAACAATTTAAGAGCATCACGGACTCAGTGAATAAGGTTTTGAGGGCGCTCGCAACCAAGAGACCGATTTCAATGGTTCGTGCCCGTTGTGAAGCACCGAACTCAGACGTGCTTGTGGTTGATTTAAAGGGCAATGTGATTTCCTGTCAGAACTATTCACATGCAACTCACAAGATTGGTGAATTGTCGAATTATGACAACATCCTCTCAGCGCAGTTCAGACATTGGAAACACAAAGATATCGGTTGTAAAGATTGTGTCGTTGTTCAGTTTTGTAAAGGAGGCTGTCCGTTACAAAACGACGAAAACTGCATAAACGACAACATTTTTCATTTAGCAATTTTCAAAACAGCATGGTTTTTGCTTTTCCAGGCTGATATTCAAAAAATAGAAAACTTCGAATCCTTATGATAACTTCCATCATTAAAAGAGACGGTTCAATTGAGCCGTTCAATCCCGCAAAGATTAGTGAGGCCGTTGCTAAAGCGGGCGTTGCAACCAATGAGTTTGGAACAATGGTTGCAAATGAAATTGTTCGTCAAATGGTCATTCCCGCAATCAACGCCCACAAGGGCAGAACAATTTCTGTAGAAGAAGTACAAGATATTGTAGAAAAGGCGCTTTTCAATTCTTCGTTCGAAAGCACCTACAAGGCTTATGCAATTTATCGTCACGAACATACTAAAGCTCGTGAAACGAAGAAAGTCGCTGTAGATGTCGAAAGCTCTATCAACGAATACATCAATCAGGACGATTGGCGAGTTAAAGCCAATGCTAACCAAGGTTATTCCCTTGGCGGAATGATTCTGAACGTCAGCGGAAAGGTAGTCGCTAACTACTGGTTAAGTTCGGTTTACCCGAAAGAAGTTGGACTTGCTCATCGAAATGGAGACTTCCACATTCATGACTTGGACATGTTGTCTGGTTACTGTTGTGGCCACTCGCTAAGAGCACTGCTTAATGAGGGCTTCAATGGTGTGCCGAACAAAGTATCAAGTAATCCGCCGAAGCATTTAAGTTCTGCTCTATCTCAAGCAGTGAATTTTCTCGGCACGCTTCAGAATGAATGGGCAGGTGCCCAGGCTTTCAGCTCCTTTGACACTTACTTAGCTCCGTTCGTTCGTCTTGACAATCTTCCCTATGAAGAAGTCAAGCAGAACATTCAGGAATTCATTTTCAACTTGAATGTTCCAAGTCGATGGGGCACACAAACTCCATTCACCAATTTGACTTTCGATATTCATTGTCCTGACGATCTGAAAGAACAGCATCCGATTATTGGCGGAGAAGAAGTTGATTTCACATATGGCGAACTTCAAAAAGAAATGGACATGATTAATCGTGCCTATATCGAAGTCATGACAGAGGGCGATGCGCAAGGGCGAGTCTTCACTTTCCCAATCCCAACTTACAACATCACGGATGATTTCGATTGGGACTCCGAAAACTCCAAACTTATGTTTGAAATGACAGCTAAGTATGGCCTTCCGTACTTTCAGAATTTCATGAACTCTGACCTTGACCCGCACATGATTCGTTCTATGTGCCCGCTGGCTCCCACTACCAAGCTTAGGGTAAGAATCGGCGAGGTCTTGGAATGCACTGTTGATATTGGCAAATTGTCGGGCATTAAAGACAAAATTGAAGTTCTCTATAAAAACGAATGGCACAGAGCAAAATTAGTTAGAGCTACAAAGCAAAAGACTAGAAAGATTTTCTGCTCTAATGCCGAATATGTGGAAATGGGGGTTCATCACCTTCAGCCCGTGATTATTGACGGAAAGGTCGTTACGCTTGCTGGCTCAGATCTAGCTTGCGGAATGAAACTGCCAAAAGACGATTCTTGTCTCGATTACACAAGAATCATTGATATTCAGGAAGGTGAAGAAAGGGACGACCTTTACTGTTTTGAAGTTGAGAACGAAGAACATCTTTTCACACTTGCGAACGGTTTGGTAACTCATAATTGCCGTCTCCGCCTTGATTTGACAGAGCTTCTGCATAGAGGAAATGGTCTTTTTGGTTCCGCTGAGCAGACAGGCTCTATCGGGGTTGTAACGATCAATTGTGCTCGTCTTGGTTATTGCTTCAAAAACGATTGGGAAGGGCTTTTAAAGCGTTTTGATTACCTCTGCGACCTTGCTAAAACAAGTCTTGAATTAAAGCGCAAAACGATTACTCGTCTGATGAAAGAGGGGCTTTACCCGTATACCAATCGTTATCTCGGCGGCTTCAAAAATTTCTTCTCGACTATTGGCGTTAACGGCGTCAATGAAATGATTAGAAACTTTTCTGGTGACGAATATGACATTACAAGCGTACAGGGCCACACTATGGCGGTAGAGCTTTTACAGCACCTGAATAAGCGCATTCAGCAGTATCAGGAAGAAACGGGCAATCTCTATAACAGCGAAGCGACACCTGCCGAAGGCACCGCTACTCGTTTTGCAAGAGAAGACAGAAAACGCTTCCCAAATATCATTCAAGCTGGAGCAGAAGGCGAGCGTTACTACACCAACTCAACACAGTTGCCCGTTGGTTTTACTGACGACCCGTTTGATGCTTTAGACCATCAGGAAGACTTGCAGAGACTTTATCTTGGAGGAACTGTACTTCACCTTTACATGGGAGAAAGAGTTTCGTCTTGGAAAGCGGCAAGAGACATTGTGAAGAAGACATTCTCTCACTATCAGCTTCCGTACATCACCATTACACCGACATTCTCAATTTGCCCTAAGCATGGCTACATCGCTGGTGCACATGAGTTTTGTCCCAAATGTGATGCGGAGCTAATCACCAAAAAGATGAAACAGAGGGAGAAAGAAAATGCTTAATGAAGGTTATGACGACTGGTTCCGACAAGAAGGTTGGGGCTGGTAACAAACAAAATGCACCCTCTTGATATTGCTTTTATTGGTCTGCTTCTGATTATGTTTGGAAGCGACAGTGTGCAGTTTTGCGGATGTGTGCTTTTAATACTTGCGGCTTTTAAATAGGAGAAAAAATGAATAACGAAAAAGAAGAAATTGAACTGAAAGACGAAGAACGTCAGCCGTGCGAAGTGTGGTCGAGAGTCATGGGTTATCACCGACCTGTTTCTTCTTACAACATCGGTAAGAAGGGCGAATTTCATGAACGCAAGTACTTTACAGAAGACAAGTGCGGCCTGAAGAAAAAAGACGAATGACAAATTACGGTCTTCCTTACAGAGGTTCCAAAAGCAAGTTTGCTGAAAAAATCATCAGCAAACTCCCCTCTGGGGGCGTGTTTTACGACCTCTTCTGTGGTGGCGGGGCGGTAACTCATAGCGCAATGCGAAGCGGCAAATGGGATTTGTTTGTGATGAATGACATCAATACCGCTCAGTCTCAGCTTTTCAAAAACGCACTGGAAGGGAAGTACAAAAACGCTTATGACTGGGTTGGGCTTCAACAATTCAATGCGCTGAAAAACAAAGACGCTTTCATCGCTTCGGTCTGGAGCTTCAACAGCAACAAAAGAAGCTACTTCGTGGCCAAAGACCTTGAAGAACCCTATGAGATTTTGCACAAAACAATTGTCTGCGAAACTCCAGAAGAACGCTTTTCGTATTTCAGAAAGCTGGCAAGGGTTTTGAAAAAGAACCCCGATCTAATCGACAACATGATTAGAAATCCAGTTGTTGGAAGAATTGCTCGTTATAGCGGCGTCAGCAATATTGCTCTTGATTCTTCAAAACTGAAAATCTACAGCTGTGATTACAAAGAAGTGCCTCTGACTGAACAAGGAGTTATTTATTGCGACATTCCTTATTCACGTTCGGAGCTTTACAAAGGTGACGACGGTGAACGGAAAAAGTTTGACTATGAAGATTTTTATGACTGGTGCGAACAACAGACTCTTCCAGTTTTTATTTCTGAATCAAATATGCCGCTAGACAGATTTGATTGCATTGCAATCATGGGACAAAGAGTATCGGCATTTGCAGGAACGGTTGCAACGGCAACAGAAAAACTCTGGGTTCCCAAGCATCAAATTACATGAGGACAATAAATGGTTCAACGATATACAGAGATTCCGAGTTCGGAAAAGATTCGAGACTCTCTTCAGCCGCTTCTAAACAACGACAAAACAGCAATTTCTTGTAACTCTGGTACGACATTCCCGACTACAAATGTTTTTGACGGAATGCTTTGTTTCAGAACTGACGAAAAGAAACTTTATCAGCTGATAGACATCAATGATTTAAAGAACGGATGGAAGCTGATCGCTGATCTGAATGGCGAGTTCCGACATATTGAAGGTGGCGCAGGCAACGCAATAAACTATGACGCCAAGGACTTGAATCTTTGGCAGAAGATGCCTACTGGCTTCTATGAAGGGACAAACATGCTTAATGCCCCTGAAGGCGATAAGCAGTGGCGAGTTCTACAATTCAGACATGGTAATTCTGACGGTTGGGCAACTCAGCTAGCGTTCAGTTTCAATCATGACATCATCATGGTTAGAACTGAAATCGGCGGCGACTGGACTCCGTGGGGCAGAATTTTCTCAGGTTCCACATCAGGCGAAGTCATCAAAGGTATGAACGCTGAGAAAGTTAGTGGATATAAGCCAGGAAACGATTCTGGTCAGATTGCTATCAACAATGGCGTGCTCAACACAAGATTGAATGCCGACATGGTTGATGGGCTACATGCAGGAAACGGCAGTAATCAAGTTTCGATTAACAACGGAACGGTTAACAGCAATCTAAACGCTGATATGGTTGACGGTATCCACGCTGGCAATGGCTCGGGACAGTTGGCGGTCAATAACGGCACACTGAATAAAAATCTGAATGCTGAAATGATTGGTGGCTTCAGAGCTAGCGAGTTGGTGAAAATTGCTGGTGACGGAAAGGTTAACAACCTCCAGGTTTCGCACTCGAATTCTCAGACGTCAAAAATTTCCAACGTTGACGGCTTGGACTACAACGTTTACACAACTCCGAGACAGACGACGACGAAATTTCATAGGTGCAAGGTCGACACCTTTGATGACACGTATGACGTTTTTACTGACTCAGGCGGCTCAGGCGATCTGACTTTGCATCGTACTTTTTTAACAGTTGATACCCTTCCAGAGCTGACAGGAAACGGGAACTACAACATCAACACAATTCTTAAAGCGCTGGTTAAAGCCTCGCATTCTCATCAAGTAATAAGAGAAAGATACAAAGCCAACTGTAATTGTGATTGTCGCTGTGATTGTGATTGCAATGACGACAATTGTGGAGAATAAAAGTGGAACAAAGACCAAGAAGACACATTATCAGTCATAAATTTCCATATGACGTCACGAATTATGCGGCTGACAAAACACGCTTAGCAATGCGTGTTCTTGAAAAAGTCTCGACGCTTTCAGAAGAAATCGAGGAAAAGGTTATGCGCACGCCAGCAAATGGAATTAATCTTTTGCATTCCACGCTGAAACTCGCAACCAACAATGCGTCACTCAATAGAGTCAATGTCAATTTTTCTTTTGAAATTGACGGCGAAAGATACTTCATCTTGCTCGAAGAGATTTTTGACAAAGAAGAGTCGCTCATTCGCAAATCATTTGTTCCAATGGGGAACATTGCTTTTGTTGTCAAAAAGAACGAAGGTATTTTGTCTCTAATTGATACTCAGAAAGAATCTTACATTTCACGCTACCGTTCGGCCTATCAGGCAATTTCTATGGGCCGAACAACCCTTGGTCAAATCTTTTGCCGAGACAAGAGAGACAACGTTGACGAATGCGCCATGTCGTTTTCTACAAAGCCAAACGGCAAGATGATTACCAATCTCAGAGTTGATGACAACACAACCCCTTCTGAGTTCGTCAATGAAAAAGTCGGTGCTTCACGCTACTTAAACATTCTCCCGAGAATGACAGCGCCCGATCACTGCAAGCCCAATGAGCTTGTAGAAATCGAAGTCCAGTTTTATCAAGGCAATACAGATAAAAAGATTGGCGGCGTGGACTGGGACGGCTTAATAATTGAAGCGGTAGATGGGTACGCTCCTCACAAACGAGTCAAGATTCGTGACGGCAAAGGCAAGTTCAAAGTCAGGGCGCTTGACTTGGTTGACGGCGACGTTATGAGAATCAAATTAAACACAAAATGGTATTCGGACAAAGCTGAATGCAAAATCAAAGTTCTTTCAAATCCGTAAATCTGCTTTTCGGCTCGGCTTGCAATCTGCGTTGCGGCTACTGTCTTCAGCAAGAAGAGGGCGAGAAGATGAATAAAAAAGGCGATTCGAAAGGGTTCGCCTCGCAATTCCTGTCCTACCTTGACAGAACAAATACGAAGATCACTTCGCTTCATTACTGGGGTGGGGAGCCGATGCTTTATTGGAAAATCATTAAAGCAGTTTATGAAGAACTTCAGCCTGTCATTCAGGCAAAAAGAAATCGAATTACTACAAACGGAACGCTGATTACAGATGAATATGTCGATTTCTGCAATCAGCATCCCGACATCTTCACCGTCGTCTCTTTCCATGACGGAGACATTAGTCCAGAGCAGTGGAAGATAATCGGGAGACTTGAAAACTTTTCGATTGAAGCGCTCATTCATCACAAAAGAGTCAGCCCTCTGCTTCTGAAAGATGATTATGAGCGTATTTGTGAGCTAATCGGGAAAAGACCACCAATTGGCTTTGACATGATCAAAGCGAACAATGGATGTCATTCTAACTATTGGATGACACACGAAGATGTCATTGCTTACTTTCAAGCGATGATGGGAATTTATGAACTGGCCAATTTCGAGCAAGACCTCTTCTGCAAGACTGTCATTGCTCATTTTTTGTATCGCTATCAAAAGGAACTGAATTACAAGGGGAGAAAGCCGAATCCATGCGTTAACGATAGAATTCTTTCTGTAGACCTGTTCGGCAACACATACAATTGCCACCATAACAATAGCCCGACAAACATTACGGGCAACATTTTTAAACCTTATATCCCAATCAAACCCATCTCGTTCAATCTGGCTAAATTTTCAAATACAAAAGAGTGCCAGAACTGCGAAACCTATGCCTCCTGCGGCGGTGGCTGTTATACATCAAATACACATGATGCGGACTGCCTGTATTACAAACTTCGAGAAAGCATAGCCAAGGTTTGGTTAAAGAACTTAGAAGAACATGAGCGAATTAGAAAACTTCGTCCAAATTTATAACAACCTTAAAGATTTCCCAAAAATTATTGACGTGGCAAATCACTTCCACATCAATGAAAGAACAGTCAGAAAGAAAGCAAAGAAAGCTCGTGATGAAGGATATGTGCTTATCAACAGAGCTAAACAGCTTCTTTCTGAAGACATTAGCTTCTTCAAAGCTGGGTACACAAAAGATGACTGCATTGAAGAGCTTCAGAAAGTTCAAAAGGAAAACGAAGAAAAATTCATCACGAGAAATTTTTATCGCAACCACACACAAACTTCTGATTCGACTTGGAACAGGTTTTTCGGAACATTTGAAGAGTTCAAACGACAGGCTGGACTGACCCTTACCCGCCCTCAGCAACAGCTAGAAAAAGACATTGCAAAACACGCTTCAAGGGACGCATATAAAGCGTTTAACGAAGAAAGACAGCATTATGAAGGTAAGTACCTTAAGCCCAATTCAAATCGCTTTAAAACGGTTCTGATAGCCTCTGACTTGCATGATGTTGAGTGCGACAAATTTTTCTTGAGAACCTTCCTTGATGTGGCAAAAAGGGCGCAACCCGACGTGATTTGCATTGGCGGAGACCTCTTTGATTTACCTGAGTTTGGCAAATATTCTGTTGACCCTCGTGAGTGGAACGTCGTAAATCGCATTAAGTTTGTTCATGACGAGGTGCTGAAACCGATGAGAAAAGTAGCACCTAACTCCCAAATTGATCTTATTGAAGGCAATCATGAATGTATTTCGCTGGACACAGAAGTTCTGACTGATAAAGGCTGGGTTCTGGCACCAAATCTGCGTCTCGATATGAAAGTAGCTAGTTTCTCTCAGTCAGAAGAAAAACTTCATTTCGAAAATCCGATTGCCCTTAAAGGTTTGAAACTGGTACAAGCGGTATTAGTTGAAGGAACGCTTGCAAACGAATGCGTTTCTCTTTCTCACAACATATTTCTTGATGGGAAATTACAGCCTGTAAAACAGTTTGAAAGAAAGGGCTTTAGGGCAAATAGAAAGAAACTGGTGATGAATCTTGAGCACAAAGACTCACCCCCTTTGAGTGATGTTCTTGCGATGATTGAGGGCACAAAGCCAGTTGATTTTGGCGCAATGATGAAGGTCAGCGCTGAAACGCTTAAAGAACTTGAGTCTCATTTGTCAGAGAAATATTTCACTCTCGGCAGAGCTTATACAATGCCGTCAAAAGAGGTTGCCGAAGCTCTTCAAATTGCCTATGTTCTTCACGGCACTCCTTGTGTAGTCAAGGAAATGAAAAAGGAATGGCGTATCAACATTCTCAAAAGATCGCTTAACGCTTTCTGTTCAGTTGAAAGAACCGACAGACAAACAGTTGTGGCAGTTCAGACTGTTGACGGAACACTTATTACAAAGCGTGGTGGAATCGTAAATTTCACTGGCAATTGTCGTTTAATTAAGCACTTGGCAGAAGCAACTCCCGCATTAAGAGCGGTGCTTTCTGATCTGCACGGTTTTACGATTTCAAAACTGCTGGGATTAGACGAATACGAAGTTAATTACATTGCAAAAGCCGATTTACGGGCTTGGAGCAAGCGTGATGAAGAAAAAGAACTCGCAAACAATTACAAGGTTTATTACGACAGTTTTCTCGTTCATCATTTGCCTCAAGCTCGAGATATGGGAATGCCAGGATGTCACGGGCATCACCATAAACATATAGTTTGGAGTTCTTTTTCTCCAACCTATGGAACATATGAGTGGCATCAACTGGGTTGCGGACACAAACGAAGCGCAAGTTACTGCGAAGGCGAAAAGTGGGGATTGGGTTTTGGATTGGTTCATATTGATACCAAGACCAAAGTCACTAATTTTGAATATATCCCCGTTACCAACTTTGCTATTGCTGGCGGTAAGTGGTATGAGCGTGATTTTGCAACCGAATCTCCCATCTAAATATGACAAGAAGAAAAAACACAAGTGAATCCGTAGAGGATTTAGGAAGCCCTAATTCAACCCATATTGAAGGCAAGACAGAAACTCAGAAACGCTACATCGGCGCTATCAAAAGTTTCAAACTGATTTTTGCCACAGGCTCAGCTGGAACAGGCAAAACATGGCTTGCAACAGCAATGGCCGCTCAAGCATTAATGAACGGAAGAACCGACAAGGTAATTCTGACAAGACCTGCGGTAGAGGCTGGGGAAAGTTTGGGTTTCCTTCCAGGAGAAATCAACGACAAGTTTGAGCCGTACTTACAGCCGTTCAAACAAGTTTTGTACGACAGATTAGGCAAGGGCAGAGCTGAATGCATGATGAAGAGTGGCAAAATTCAAGCAATTCCGTTGGCATATCTGAGGGGAATTACGTTTCAGAACTGTTACGTCATTCTTGACGAAGCGCAAAACACTACACCAACCGAGATGAAGATGTTCTTAACTCGAATTGGCGAGAACTGCACCGTCATTGTTAATGGCGATACAACTCAAAAAGACATTCGGGGAGAGAGTGGCTTGATTGATGCAATTGAACGAATCGGTTTTTTACCGTCAGTCAAAGTCATCAACTTCACCAAAGCCGACATTGTTCGCTCAGGTTTGGTTCAGGAAATTGTTGAGGCTTATGAGCGTCCAAAAGAAGATAAACGCCCGTCGAAAGAGTACAAGCGCTTCTATGGGAAAGAGATCAGAAGTTCAGAATTGATGTTGGAGCCGACACCTTATGTCGAAGAGAGGGAGGACCCGCTTGGTCAGTTCCTTTTCAAAAAGATTCGGGAAGTTGTCATTAAGAAATAAATAAGCCGAACGCTAATCTTTTACACCCCGCCACTCATTGACGTTGGCGGGTTTATTTATGGATTGATGAAAACACGAGTACCCTATATATAATATAAATAAGTAATTACTTTTTACTAGAAGTAATTTTTATTGGTCACTCGTGGCGTTTAATTATGGTTAAAACTATACTTCCCTTCTGGTTAGAACCCTACTTCGGGATGGATAAAAGCTTAGAGGAATGTGAGACTTTGTTTCTTTCTTCTTTTACTCCCATACAGCGGGTTTCTGAGTCAGCTCTCTTTTCTTCAAAGTGGTTTGACTATAGAAGACTGCACCCGCTTCAAGCTGATTACTACCTTGCGGAGTGCTACAGACAAAAAGCTCAGTCTTGGATTAGAAAGACAGAGGATTATAAAAGCAAAAAACTGGGCTTGAAAAGGGACTTTTTAGAGTCTAGGGAAGCTGTCAGCATCAATCAGCTAAGAAGACTAGCGGACTCGATTGGCGTTGAATACAAAGCGTTTTTGGGGGCTTTAGAGGGCGGTCTTCGTGTCATGGGAAAGTTAGAAGGGAAATATTATCCCAGACCATCGCTTTTCGTTTACCTAGCGCAAGACAAAGAAGTTTTAAATCTCATCAAGACAGATTTTTGGCAGGGCGACGAAACCTATTACGCAAAGGACCCGTTCTTTCAAAGTGGGCAGTTTATCAGTGACCCGTCACAAATTTTTTTCGAGGACTATTTGTGCGGGCGCATTCACGCCCAAGTGACACCTTTTCAAAAAGCCATGCTTTTAAGAACCTCTATGTATAAGAACAACACAATCAGACTGACAAGAGCTTTACAAGAATTTGGGCTTGGGGTCGTCAAAGAAGCTCAAATGTAGATTTAGGAACTATTGCTTCTCCATATATAACTAATCGCTTACTTATGTATAATTCAAAAATAAAAAGGGAGAAAGTATGAGCGAATCAGTGATTCCCGTCGCTGAGAAAGATGGGAAACCGATTAAATATAAGTTTGATGAAGCGTTTCAAAAAGCGCTTGTGATCTCCGCTTTGCGTGACGAAAATTTCATGCGCAGAGCAAACGGCCTTTTGTTGCCTCAGCATTTTGACAGCACAGCTTTAGCTTTGGGTTGTAAAGTCGCAAAGGACTTTTATGAGCGGTATAAAACCGTGCTGAACGATGCGCTTGTGACAACGACCTTAAAAGACTACATCAAAAAGCATATATTCACAAAGGAAGAAGTTTCCGAGGTCATTCCTGTACTTAAAGAAGCTTATTCTCCAACTGTTTCTCTTCCGCCTTGCGACGCCCTAATTGACCATTTAGTAGAGTTTGCACGTTCAAGCGCCGTTACAGCATCAATTTATGACTCGGTCGAGCTAATTGATAAGCGAGATTGGGCGACGATTGAGAAAAAACTGAAAGAAGCTTTATCAGTTGGGGCAGAGGACGAAGTAAAGTCCTATGACTACTTTGAAGAAATCAAAAAACGAACAGAAACAAGAAAAGACATTGAAAGTGGGATTTTGCCCCCAAGCGGCATAACTACAGGTTGCAGAGAATTTGACGAATGTCTTTATCACAAAGGCTGGGGCCGAAAAGAGCTGTCTTTGATGATGGGTACTGCAAAATCTGGTAAATCCTTAAGTCTCTTGTTTTTTGGACAATCTGCGTGTCTGAAAGGCTATAACGTTTTGTACGTGACGCTTGAAGTCTCAGCAAGGATTATTTCTGATCGAATTGACGCTTGTATTTCTGACACCTCAATGAAAGATTTAGTGTCTCATAGCTTGACGGTTCAAAGAAAGATTGAAAGTTTGCGAGATAAAGCCATTGCAACAAAAGACGATATTAAACCCCAAGTTGGACTCTTTCATATTCGAGAGTACCCGTCGGGCACGCTCAAGGTTTCAACGCTGAAACGTTATCTTGAGTCGATGAGAGAAAAGGGTGTGCAGTACGACCTTATTTGTCTTGACTATGCTGATTTGATGGCGCCAGAACAAAGGTCAACAAACATCACTGAAAACTTCAGAACAATTTATGTCGATTTGAGAGCTTTGGCGTTTGAGTTCAATGTTGCGATGCTGACTGCTACGCAAACAAACAGAGAAGGCTCCAAAAGCAAAGTTGCAGAAATGGAGCATGTGGCTGAAGACTTTAACAAAGTCAGAACAGCTGACATTGTTATCTCTATCAACGTGTCACAAGAAGAAAGAGAGAAAGGTGAGGCTCGTCTCTATTTTGTAGCCAGTCGAAACTCAGAATCAGGACTCACGATCACGGTAAAACAGAATGTCTCAAAGATGCAGTTCATTACCGACGTTGTGAAGGTTGAGGGGAGTCGTGCAAGTAAAACTATCGGTTCGTTTGTTGTACCTGAAACAGAAGGGGTTTAAGGAGAAAATATGAGCATATTTAAACATTGGCCACACATGGACAACCTTTATCAAATTGATAAACAAGCTTTGAAGGACCACGCAAATGATGTCGTGTACATCACGGAAAAATGTGATGGCTGTAATCTTTGTCTGGGCAAAGAACCCAATCAAGATTGGCGCATCTTTTCACGCAATGGCGAAGATTGGTCTCAAAACAGAGATGTTAAAACAGCAATGGAGAGACTCAAATTAATGCTTAACAGTATTGATGTTGCAGTTTCTAAACAGTATCCATACATCAATGGATATGCTCTTTATGGCGAATTAGTCAACAGTCAAAAGCTTCATCGTCTTTGGTATGGTGACAAGAAACCACAAATTCTTTTGTTTGGATTTGCAATTCGCACCGAAATTGGTTGGCGTTTTAAAAATTTTCAAGACTTAATCAACGTTGCGATTCAGCTCAACTTCACTGCGCATCCTACAGATATGACTAGGTTTGTAGTGCCGATTCTGAACAAAAAGCGGCTCAAAGACATTAACTTTGAACAGCTTTCTCAAAATAGCGTACTGACAGAGAACGGAATTTGTGAAGGAGTTGTTCTGCACAACATTAGTTCTGACCTGTCGTTTAAGCTCAAGTTTGCGGGATTTGAAGAAAAAGCAAAATCAAAACCAACAGCTGAAGAGTTGGAATTAAAGCGAACGATCAAAGGCGCCAATAGCTTGTTCGTGAATTACTTTACTGAACAGCGAGTTTATTCGGTGCTTTCAAAAATGAATGCTACAGACGCAAAAGAAATACCAAAAATTGTTAAAGCGCTGACTGTAGATGCAACTGAAGACTTTATGAAAGATCATCCAGAATTTGTTGGTCATGAAGAACTCAAGAAGATTCTGAATGTTGGCGCAAAAGGTTTTTTGCTGGTTAAGAAAGTGCTGAGTCAACAAAATGAATAATTTATCTGAAGCGATTGACGCCCTTGATATCGAATATTGGCTAGATAGAGAAGGTATTCAGTATCGAAAAACAACGGGCAGTCATGGTGTACAGCTCAACGTAAAAACTTGCCCCGTTTGCGGAGGTAGCAAATGGAAAGTTTATCTCAATGCAGAGACGGGGCTTGGCAATTGTTTTCACGGTGATTGTCAAGCAAAGTTCAATAAATGGAAGTTTATTTGCGCTGAGTTAAAAAACCTTTCTAAGAAAGATGTCGCTCGTCATATTCAAGAAGTCTCGCAAGAGACTGGATGGAGACCGAAGAAAGAGGTGAATCATGCTCAAGAGAGCGTGTTCAAAGACACAAGATTTTTCATGCCCTCCATGATTGATATTGCTGAGACGGTTAAGCAACAGGGGGCGGGCTTTGCGAGTGCAAAATACCTTCTTGACAGAGGAATCTCTCTTGAATCGATCGAATACTTCAAGTTGGGCGACTGCACCAATGGGTATTTTCAATATCGAAAACCTGACGGGAATATTGGCTATCAAGATTACTCAGGTCGCATCATAATTCCCATCTTTGACATAAACGGTAAAACCGTCACCTTTCAGGGAAGAGACTATACGGGGATGAGTCCAAAGCGTTATCTGTTCCCGCCAGGACTGAACGCTACAGGCACTCTCTTTTACAACGGTTGGAATTTTGACGGACACGATCAGATTGTTATCGGGGAAGGAGTCTTCGACTGCATTGCCATCAGACAAGCCTTTAGGGGAAATTCTGCGTTTGCAAAAATTCTAGCCGTCGCTTCTTTCGGTAAGCACATCTCACTTAGCTCTGGTGGACAGATCGATTACTTAAGAAAATTGTGCGAAAAAGGGCTTCGTGTGTGTACTTTTATGTGGGACGGAGAAACGGAGGCTCTAAAAGACGCCGCAAAATACGCTTTAGAGGTCGCAAAGCTAGGACTGACGGTGCGTATCGCCGTTTTACCGAAAGACAAAGACCCTAACGAATGTACCCCCTCTGAAATCATCGAGGCGTTCTGGGAGGCAGTTGCTATCAATAAGATAAGCGTTATCAAGTTCCTGCTTTCTTTACGATAAAATATAAGTAAATACTTACTTAAGTAAACAAGATAGATGCAATTGAAATTGAAAAACATTAAACATGGGAGAAATCAATGAATTATGATTCACTCGGTGCGACAGTAAAAATTTCTGACGAAGAAGCAAAAAAAATTGATGGGATTTTAAACAGTTTATCTGCTACTTCTTCACGCAAGGAAAAAGAAGTAATTCTTAAATCAAATGTTTCTTATGCTCCTCTTTGGTATGTTTTTAGAGAAGCGCTGAACCCTTATTACAATTATTTTAATGCTGGTGAAAGAATTATTTCTGAAGAGCAGTCAGACAAAATAAAAGGGTTTTTGATTAATGACATTCTGAAAAGAATTCATTCAAACGAGATTAATTTAAATACCGACGATGGTATTAAATTATTCAGTTCTATGTATTGGGGACTTTCGTTTGAAAGTCGCAAAATTCTCAAAAGCATTGTCGATAAAGACATGCGTGTCGGGGTTGGTGCAAAGACGCTCAACAAGGTCAAACCTGCAATCATTCCCATCATTCCATACATGCGTTGTAGTTTGCCCAATCAGGTTCCGTTTGAGTCAGTTGATTGGTCAAGTGCACTCATTCAAGAAAAATGCGATGGTGCATTTACCAACATCAATAATTATGCTGACAAAGCAGAGTTGGAGCTGTACACCCGCACGGGTATGAAGTATGACCCAAGCCTTTTGTTTGATGATGAGACGAGAGCAATTCTTAGCATTGCTCTTTTGAGCGATCATCAATCTCATGGCGAGATGCTGATTGTTGATAAGAAAACTGGCGAAGTTCTGCCCAGAGAGAAAGGAAATGGGATTCTTAATTCTGTTCTCTCGGGTTCGAAGGTTCCCGACGAATATCGTGTAAAGATGGTCATTTGGGACTCTGTGCCTCTGGACTATGCGTTGACGGGGACAGAATACAAAGTGGCTTATAAAGATCGCTTTGCAAAACTGCTCAGTCAGTACAAAGCCGCATTAGTTCACTTTGCTCAGCATCATTCTGAATCAGAGCCTCTGCTGGTTGAGCATTTAGAAATCGTCAAAACAGAATTGGTCAAGAGTTTTGACGATGCTCAGAATTTTTATCGCAAGATGTTGAATCAGGGCAAAGAGGGCGCAATCATCAAACTTTTCTCTGGCACTTGGAAGGACGGGACTTCAAAAGCTCAAATCAAGATGAAACTTTCGGTTGACTGCGATCTGAAAATCGTCGGTTATGAAGAGGGTAAGGGCAAGTTTGAAAATAATGTTGGCTCTATCGTATGCGCAACCTCTGATGACACGCTTCAAGTTTCGGTTTCGGGGTTTGACGACGCCACCCGATCATTCATCAATGAGCATAGAAACGAGTTCTTAAACTCCATTGTTACAGTGCGCTTTAACTCAATTATGGAACCCGAAGAGGAGGGCGGTAAGTATTCACTTTTCTTACCTCGTTTTGTTGAGTTTAGAAAAGACAAGACTGAGGCTGATGACTTACAGAGAGTGCGAGATCAGTTTGAAAATGCGATTAGGAGTGTTTAATGGCAACCGAAATTGAGGTCAGCCCAGAAGTTGCTAACAAGATTCGCACTTGTGATATGTCTCGTTATGCAGTGATATTTGCTACAGCAATCTTTGGCTCAGTTCTTCATTATTTTTTAATCTCAAATTACATTGAAATAATTGTTATAGATGCGGCTTTTGTTCTTTTGGTTCTGCTCATAAGAAGATGGCATGATGCAATTTTGGGATTGGTTCTGTGCACCCAATACCAATACGAAGTCCACAATTTCATATGTGTCTCAAGAGAAGAGTTGCAGAAAGAATTTTATTTGCGAGTGACTGAGTTCTATAGAGACTTGGTACAAAAAAACGAAGATCTGACTAAGTTCAAAAAGGAGTCTCAAAAAACAATGCTCGAATTAAATCAAGAGAACGAACGTCTCTTGAAAGAAAACGAGCGATTGCTGGACGAACTAAAGAATTTCGGGGTTGGGTAACTCTTTGATTTTTGCGAAAGGGGATGAACTAATTTACTAGTACAGCCCCTTTCTTATTTATGAAAATCAAGTCTTCGTTTACTCCTTTTCTTTACGCTCCCTTTGTTTTCTCATTTGAACATGAAGAGACGTGTTTGGAAGTTTCGGGATGTCTATGTGAAAGTCAACGTTCTTAATGTAATCAAGCATGGTTTCAAGCCGAGTCTTTTCGCCATAAACGTCAATTGTGATGCACTGACTGGAGTGCCCAGCGATTGATTGACGAATTTCAAGGGGCACTTGCATTCTTTGAAGCTCGGTAATGAATGTGTGTCTATAGCTGTGAAAAACCTTACGTTGAGAATTAGAAGTGTCAGAACATTGTTTTTTTAGATAAAGACCAAGAGCAGAACTAGTAGAGGTGGCATTACACAAATTTCCTTCCTGTTTCATAAAATAGAAGAGGTTTTCCCACCGACACATCTTAATCTTCTCAACGTAATCTTTAAAGCCAAGAGCGAGAATTTTAGGATGAAGCGGTATGTCCCGAATGGAACTTTTGTTTTTTACGTACTTGTTTCCATTGACATTGATAGACAAGTATGGAACTGAAGTGTCAAAGAAAACATCGGTGACTTGTAATTGCAAAAGTTCCGAAAGTCTTGCGCCTGTAAAAAGCGCAAGAACTTGAAGCCAGTAACGTTCTGGATATTTTCTGGAATACTTTAACAAATCATCTGAGAAAATCCTTTTTAAATCTTCTAAAGAAAAAGACGCATACCCCGTCTTGTCAAATGACTTTTTCTTTTTTGGTATGAGTGTTGCATTAATCGGATTTTCTTCAAGAATGTTTTTGAACATAAGATAGTTAAGATAAGACTTGAATGCCGTTACTGTTCCAGTTGCAGAACCATAGGGTCTTGGCGACAGTCCAACATTAAGTATCTCTTCCAGAGATGATTTTCTGTCGTATCTTGCGGGCAATTGATAAATTATTTTTAAGAAATCTGATACAAATTTTTTATCCTTTAAATCAGATAATCTTGCGTCTTTTAAAACAAACTTTAATTCTTTGAAATGCTGAAAATACAATATTATCGTTTTTGAGGAATAATTCATTGAGCGCATATACTTAAAAAAATCATCCTCATATGCAAAAATAAAAGGTGAGTCTGGAATGACTATGTCATTTAATTCATGACTTTTGTTTTTCGCCTTATTTCCGCTCAAATTATTAATCGCTTTTGTGACCTCGTCCAGAGAACCTTCTAATTTGATATTCATGTTTCCAATTGAAACATTTGCCATAAATGCAAGGATGATATCGGAGGAATTTGATTGGTTTGAATTTTTGTACATGATTTTAGAGCAAGTTTCTCGTGCAGAAATAAGTAAATGATTACTTAATTCTAGCAAACTCTTGGCTTTGAATATCGCCTCAATCTCATGTTTTGTCTTCAGCGAAAGCAGAAACTCTCTTGCCGAGTCGTGATGACGAACGTCATCGGGTATCACTTTTCTAAAGTAATAATAGCCATTCTTGCGTTGAGTAAGACATTTCATAAGCAAACAGAATTTTGTGGCAACTTTTGTTGCAATGTGCTTATCGAAGTGGTGTAGCTATATGGATTTCTATAATATTCAATAGGTTGCGTGAAATTTACAAACATTACCGCAAAATAATAGGAATATTTACAGAACGAAATATTATTTTCTCAATCTGAGAAAACAAAGCGGAAGATGAATAATCTTCCGCCTAAAGAATTTGGCTCGCTTGATCCGGCTCAAACGAGAAAGCCTTGGGGTTCCGCTCTCTTGTGAGCCGGAACGGGAACAAGTCTAACCAGAAATTAGCTAATGGTTATTACCTAACGCCCGAAATAGGCGAGAGGCTGAATACTAATAGCTTTAGCTCTTGAGGTATGCCGATATTGGGGAGGTTATGTAATCTGCGGAGCTTCCATCTAATTACACTGTCGCTCATTAGTTAGTTAAATAATATCTAGACTGACACGCAGTATAAAGAAGGTTAATCATGGCAGTAAGCGGATCGAACGAAATCTCGATATTTCAAATGGGCCTCGGATTGCTTCCAGTACTCATCGCATTGTTTTTGTCCATTAAACACCGCTTGGGGCTTACCAAGTCTTTAATCATCGGGGTCGCTCGCGGAACGGTTCAGCTCGTTGCGGTGAGCTATATTCTGCTTTGGATTTTTAAAGAAAATAATCCTTGGGTCATCTGCGCCTTTCTGATTTTTATGGTTGCCGCAGCTTCCCAAGCTGCAGTGAAGAGAATTACCGGACTTAATACAAAAAAAGCAAAACGTATCTACCAAAGAATTCTCTTTGTGTCGATTTTCTTGGGTTCCATCTGCACGCTAGGTTATCTTCAGTTTGTTGTTGTACGCTCCCAGCCGCTGTGGGAAGGTCGTTATATTGTTTCATTAGGCGGCATGCTTGTAGCCCAGGCCATGAATGCTGCATCTTTGGTGATTGAGCGCTATCGAAGCGAACTTGAACTAAGAGCTGATGAAATCGAAACACTCCTTGCAATGGGCGCCAATGTTGAGCAGGCGACAGCCCGTACGGTGCGTGCGGCATCTGCGGCCGCCATGCTGCCTGCGATTAATATGCTGATGGTCCTTGGTATCGTGGCACTTCCGGGCATGATGAGCGGCCAAATTTTAGCCGGAGTTAATCCTCTTTTAGCCGTTCGCTATCAGCTTCTTATTTGTTTCTGTATTGCTGCGGTAGCTGCAATTGTTGCGTATGTGGCGATCAAAATGACAGAACGTCTCTACTTTACAAAAGCGGATCAGTTTATGCAGATCAGAGATACGGACGGCTAGAAAGTCCGGCAGCGATCAGCCTGCGCCATTTTGTATATCTAAGGGAAACTCTGCGGCGTCTGAAGCCGCTAAAATCTAAGAATACTTCTTCCCGCTTTTTTAGGCGGGCCTATCTGGTGCTTTTAGATTTTCAATGCCTAAGCTAGACAGACGATGCGCTTATTACACAGAGTCGAAGGAGATTCTAGGTCTCATGGTCAGACTTCTGGATGTTAAGCCGGAAGATCGAGTGTTCGAGCCTTCTGCTGGAGAAGGTGCTATCGCTGACGCCGTACTTTCCGCAGTTCTCCCTTCGGAATTTATTTTGTCGGAAATCGATGCGCGGTCCGCCGCATTGCTAAGCAGTAAATTCCAGGGCCGGTGCTCGGTTTTCTGCGGTGACACTTTGCTGTCTTCGCAGGTGGACGAACTAAAGGGGAAAATCGATAAGATTATCGGGAATCCGCCTTATGGAGCGTGGCAGACACAAGAAAAACGTCAGATTCTGAGAAATAAATTTCCTGATTCGTACGTAAAAGAGAGTTACTCGTTGTTTATCGAACGCTGTATCACGCTTTTAAAACCTGGCGGGCGGCTTGTTTTTATTGTTCCCGATACATTCTTGTACCTTAATCGTCATAGACACCTTCGGGAGTTTCTGTTTGCCCGGTGTTGTATTGAGGATGTGTATTTGTTTCCGTCTAAATTTTTCCCGGGCTTGAAATTCGTTTACTCGGGACTTTGCATTATTAATCTTAAAAAAGGTCGTAATAACGAGATGCTTTGCCGAGTACACAGCGGTTTCAAGGAAGTGACAGATCTTGGTTGCAGCAGTGAATCCGTAAGTCAGATACCTCAAAGTGATCTCTTATTTCCAGAGGTGCTCCGTTTTTATGCAAACGCTCCGGTACTTGGAGATGAGGCTTCTGTCGTGACAGGAATTTGTACGGGAGACAATAAACGATTTATTTTCTCAGAGCCTGATGAGGGACGTGTACCGCTTGCCAAGGGAGCAGGGTCCAAAGCGTACAGTTACGGGATAGACAGATTTTGGATACTCTGGGATGAAGAAGCGATTCACCACTATAAGACGGATAAGAAAGCGAGGTTCCAGAATAGGACCTTTTACTTTAGAGAAGGAATCGGTATGCCGATGGTGAAGTCTAAAAAGGTTAGGGCTTTTTACATGAAAGATAAAGTCTTTGACCAATCCGTAGTCGGCATTTTTCCTCATCAGTCGGATCGACTGGATTATTTATTGGCTTTCCTGAACTCTGACGCAGCCGATAGGTTGATTCGGACAATCAATCCCACCGCGAATAACTCATGCAATTATCTTAAACGTCTCCCGATTCTCCCTTGCAGTGAAAATAATGAACATAGGATCGGAGACTTCGCTCGAATCCTTCGACAAGAAAAAATCTCCGCTTCCGAGCGATTGTCGCTGGAAGCGGAGATCAATGCGTTCTTTAATCGTCTCTATCGATTTTAGTCGGCGTTAAGAAGCACCCCGGCCTGCGGTACAAAGGAAGCATTCAGCTTCGTTCCGGCGGAAATAAGCTGAGCTCCGGGCAGGAAAGGAATAGACATGGAGTAAGTCTTGCTGCTATCTGTGTTGAGAAGCTTAAACAGATAATCAATGCGGTCACCTTCAAAGAGCGCATTTGAAATTTCTACAGCGAGACCGTTTTCCGTTTCAGCCGGGAGCAGATTTTCCGGGCGAACAACAAGAAGGGCATTGCCGCCGACTTTCGGCGGATTGAGAACACCCATGCGTGCTGTGATTTTTCTTCCGTTGACGTCGATGGTGCCAATGTTGTTTTCAATAGACAGGAGTTTCCCAGGAATCAGATTGGCCTGTCCGATAAAGTCCGCAACAAACGCGGTGGCAGGGTCATCATAAAGCTTCATCGGAGTGCCGATCTGCTCGATTTTGCCGTGGTTCATAACCATGATGCGGTCTGACATTGTCAGAGCCTCTTTCTGGTCATGGGTCACATAAAGACAAGTAAGCTGAAGTTCCTGCTGAATACGGCGGATTTCTGTTCTCATGTGCAGTCTCAGCTTCGCATCCAAGTTTGAAAGCGGCTCGTCCATAAGAATTACCTTAGGGCGAAGCACTAAGACTCGTGCCAAGGCCACACGCTGCTGCTCGCCGCCGGAAAGCTGATTAGGATAGCGATGCTCGGCTTTTTCTAATCCAACCATCGCAAGAGCCTCACGAACTTTGGATTTAATTGCGTCGCTGCTTTCGTTGCGAATCTTTAAACCGTAGGCAACGTTGTCAAAGATCTTCATGTGCGGGAAGAGGGCGTAGTTCTGGAAAACAAAGCCCATCCTCCTCTCGTTCGCAGGGATCTTTGTAACGTCCTGATCCCCGAGAAGAATCTGACCGCTGCTCGGCGTTTCAAAACCGGCAATCATGCGAAGCGTGGTTGTCTTTCCGCAGCCGGACGGCCCGAGGAAGGTCAGAAACTCCCCATCCTTTACTTCAAGATTAACGTTGGAGACCGCCAGAAATTCCTCATTGTCTTTGACATAACGGCGGGTAATGTTTTTAAGAGTAAGAGAAACAGACATTTAGCGAAGACCTCCGGAAGCATCGCCGACCGGGCAAAGGACCTTGGCGAGAAGGGCCATAATGCTGGAGGCGGCAAAAACGATAAGGATTAAAACAATTGAAAAAGCACAGGCCTGTGCAAACTGCAGTTCGGTCATGCACTCAAGAATTCGGCAGGTAATCAGACTCCATTGGACGGAAACTAAGAAAATAGTCGCGCTGATCGCGGTCATGGAATGAATGAACAAATAGCGCATGCCAGTGAGAACTGCAGGAAGAACAAGAGGAACAGTGATCTTCCTGAATGTATATGCGGATGAGGCGCCAAGACTGGTGGACGCTTCTTCAATAGAAGGATCAATCTGCGAAAGCGCGGCAATAACGTTTCGAATACCGGCAGAAGAATAACGGAACACGTATGCGGCAATCAGAATGTAAACCGTACCTGTCAGTACGAGCGGCTTGTCGTTGAACGCGATAATGTACGCGATACCGACAACTGTACCCGGCAGAGTGTAGTTCAGAAGCGAAACGGTCTCAAGCGTCTTATGACCTCTAATTTTCAGCCACTTGCATACATAGCCGATAAGAACAGCCAGGAGGCCGCCGATCGGTGTGCCGACGCAGGCAATCAGCAGCGTGTCTTTAATCGCCTTCATGCCAAACGTGAATACGTAGTGATAATTCTCAAGAGTGAAACTGTTGTCTACACCCCAGACCTTGACGACAGAGCCGACAAAAATAATGGCGTAGAGATAAATCACAAAAGCGGTAATAAAAGCGATAGTGCCGATCACGATACCGGAAATCAAAGTCCCCGGTCCCTTGATAGAGCTTCGGCCGCCTGCTTTTCCGCTCACGGTCACAAAGCTCTTTCGGCCGACCCAGAAGTTCTGAAGAGCGTAAACAATCAGAGCAGGTACGAGCAGAAGGAAGGAAAGCGCGGCACCGCCGTTGAAATCATACATGCCGGTAATCTGCAAATAAGCCTGCGTCGGAAGAACCGGGAAGGAGTGTCCGCCTAAAACCAGCGGAGTCGCAAAGTCCGCAAGAGAGCAGGAGAAAACCAGCAGGAAAGCGTTTGCTAAACCCGGAACTGACAGCGGGAATGTTACGCTTCGGAAAACGTTAAACGGGGAGGAACCGAGTGAGTAGGCGGCATCCTCTAAATTTGGATCGATACGCTGAAGAATGGTCGTCAGCGTCATAAATGCGATGGGGAAGTAGGTCAGCGTTTCTGAAATGAACGTTCCCCAAAAACCGAAGAAGTTGAAGTTTTCCAGCCCGAGCGCGGAAAGAATAATGCCGTTCGGACCAAGACAAAGTGTTAAAGCAATACTGGAAGTAAAAGGTGGAGAAATTAGAGGGAGCAGCGTCACCGCACTAATAAAGAAGGTCAGCCAGCGCGGCAGAGAAAGCCGTGTAACAGCAAATGCAAAGATGAATCCGATCGCAGTTCCCGCAACACCGACAGCGGTAGCCAGAATGATGCTGTTGACGATAGCTCGGCGGTCATACCAGCTTGCGAGAAAGGGCATGAGGTTTTGAAACGATAAGTGCCCGTCTACGATAAACGTCATCGCCAAAAGACGGACGACCGGATACAAAACAAAGACACCCATAGCGAGCCAAAGAACACATATGGTGAGAAGGGTCACCGGGTCTCTTTGCCGCTTAATGCCGCTCGTCATAAATTACTCCCAAAAATCAGGGAACTGATACAGGCATAATTCCCTGCCTAACAGACATGCCAGATGCCGATCAGCTTTGCTGTCGGCACTGACATTTTCAAATAGCGATTTAAATGCAAAATAAGGAAATTACTTGATCACTTCATTGATCCAGCGATTTGTGTATTCCTTGCGTTTTTCACCCTTCCATGCAACGTCAACGTCTTTCATGTTGATCTTGGAGAGATCAAGCAGAGGGTTATCTGTTTTAACATCTGCACGGGTGGGAACGTAGTTGATCTTGTTGGCGACGATAAAGTCGGCGAATTTCTTACTGGCTGCCCAGTCAACAAATTTTTTGGCGGCGTCCATGTTCTTGGCGTTCTTGACAATACCTGTTGCCTCGATACCATAGGAAACACCGTCCTTCGGATAGGTGATTACAACGGGATAGCCCTGCTGTTTGATGTCAAGCGCGTCAACAATGTAGAAGATGCCGGATGCACACTGGCCGGTAGCGATCGGCATCGCACCGCCCGCGCCGCTCTTTGTATACATCTGGATGTTGCCATTCAGCTTCTTCTGATATGCAAAGGCAGGGTCCTCGCCCATAACTTTAACGAGGGAATAGATGCGTTCAGTCGCTGTTCCGGAGGTACGGGCATCAGCCATCTGAAGATTGTTTTTGTAATGCGGATCAAGCAGGTCGTTCCATGTTTCAGGGGCCTTCATGTTGTTCTTTTCAAGGAACTTGGTGTTTGTCAGGAAACAAAGCGGAATGATGCCGATACCGGTCCAATGGTTCTGCGGGTCACGAAGACTTGCGGGGATCGCGTCGGAATCTTTCGGACGATACTGCTCGAAGATGTCTTCCTTAACACCGGCCGCATAGGTGTCGGCCGGGCCGCCTAACATGACGTCAACCTGAGGATTTTTCTTCTCAGCGTTGAGTCGCGCCAGCGCCTCGCCGGAAGAGAATCTCATGAAGTTGACTTTGATGCCGGTATCTTTAGTAAATTCAGAGAAAACCTTGGATGCGTATTTCTCTGGCATGATTGAGTATGCGTTGAGCTGTTCGGCGGCGTTGACGCTTCCTGTGATAAGAGCCAAGGCCATAGCAGCGGCGGTAAGTAATTTCATAAAGACCTCTGTGTTAAACGACGAAGTGTCGCGATAGGCTGATTTTAACAACAGGAAGGCATATTTGTGACATTTTTATTTGACCGCCAGGCCTTGTACGTTCTCAATATGACAGGTTTTTCCCGTTTTATGCAAAAAAAATTGCGGCGCTCCGGCCGCAATTTGTCCGAAAGTTCAATCAACTAGACCGGAGAGTTTTCACCTTCGAGAACAGAGGGAAAATCTCGGAAATCCAAGGAAGATTTTTTAGCTTCTTTCTTGTTCGGGAGAACATGATGAATCGGATCGTTATGCTGCAGAGACAAGACCAGGGCGTGATACTGCTCTTCATCCATAGGAATGGAAATATCCGGACCGTTCGAAAGGCGGAAACGAACTTCGCTTGTTCCGTGCTGCGGTTCGATCAATACGGTTTGATTGAGATTGAGGATTTTTCCGTCAGTGAAAACAACAAACATTATGTGCTCCTAGCCATCTGGTTTTTTATGATGTGATACTGTGCATTTTAACTGACGAAGAGCTGGTAAAGCTGCTGACTGGCTATTGGAATTATCTCGTATAAAACACTCAGGCGGAGGAATAATGGCGGAGGGATTAGTTAACTGCGGAGAAATCACAGAGCTGGGCAGAAAGGACGCTGAATTCATCGTCATCTTCCTTCATGGTCTCTCTTCCACCGGTAAATCGTTTCTTCCGGTTGCTGAATATCTCTTGCGGAAATTAGGCGACAGCTGGCGTTTCATTCTTCCAACGGCGCCCACAGTCAAACTCACACTCTCCGCCTCTTCGGTGCCTGCATGGTTCGATATTAGGAATCAAGACTTAACCAAGGATCAGGACGGAGAAGGGATTCTTCGCAGTTCAAAGTTTACGCAGTCTCTTATCCATAGTCTTATCACTGGAGGCGTGAAGCCCGGTCATATATTTGTTGGCGGATTTTCCCAAGGCGGCTTGATTGCTGCAGACGCCGTCTTAACTGGATCTGATCGAATTGGAGGCGTTTTTTCCCTTTCCTCTCTGATTGCCGATGTTTCTGAACAAAGATTTTCTGGTTTGGAGATACCGGTATTTATTGCTGTCGGAAACGCTGATCCGCTGATCCCGGGAATAAAAGCGCAGATAGATAATCAGCTTCTTCGCCGACACTGCATTCAGACCGACTTCAGAATTTACGATCAAATGAAGCACGAAATGAAAAGCGGAGAACTGAATGATCTGGCCGCTTGGCTTCTGGCGCAGGTGGGGCGGAACTCGAAATAAAATCCGCCGAAGAACCTAGCCATCGACGGATGCTTAACTTCAAGAGTATTTACTTGCCTCTTATTCTATCAGAAACTAGGTATAAATACTATAAATTTTGATTTAATTAAGAATTAAATACCGTTAATTAGTTATTGATTTAACTTAATAGTATTGAAAATACTATTCTTTCTATTAATTATTTAATGGATTACGATTTGAGTGCCTTTTGATAAATATCAATACCTAAGACTTGGTATCGGTGTAGGATTAAAAGTGCCTCAATCCTCAAACTACAAGGAGATTACTCATGTTAGGAGTTATTTTGACTTTGGCAGCCATTGGCTTAGTGGCTTACTTTGTCATAAAAAATTATTATCCGCCGATCATTCTTTTGCTGATTGGTTTAGTTCTGCTTTTCATTGCGTATTTCACTGGTGTAGCTCCGGTTGCGGCAAAGAATTCAACACACTTCTTTGCTTTTGACGTCGCACAGGCGTTTACCGATTTAATGAAAGGGCGCCTGCCCGGTCTTGGCCTGAACATTATGGCGATTGCCGGTTTTGCGGTGTACATGGACCGCATCGGCGCGAGCAAATCTCTGGTAAAACTCTGCGTTAAACCGCTCCAGGCGATTCGCTCCCCTTATGTTCTGCTGGCACTCACTTATGTTGTGGGTCAGTTCATCGCGCTCTTTGTTAACTCCGCTGTCGGCCTCGGACTCCTTTTAATGGCTTCCGTCTATCCGCTCCTTGTTGCGCTCGGCGTATCCAGAACCTCGGCCGCCGCGGTTATCGCAACGACATGCTGTTTGGACCTCGGACCGTCGAGCTCCAATGCGATGCGTGCTGCGGATCTGTGCGGAATGGACGTAGTTACATATTTCATTCAGGGTCAGGGTCCGGTTGCGCTGTGCACGATTGCCTCCGTTGCGATCGGTCACTTCTTTGTTCAGCGCTGGTTTGACCGGAGAGAAGGAGCCAAGGCCAATGCTGAGAACGGCCCTGAAAGCACAATGGATGTTGATAAGGCTCTTGAAGGTGCCGGTCCCGCTTACTACGCGATTCTTCCGATGCTTCCTCTCTTCCTGCTCGTCATCTTCTCTCCGCTGGTCTACAAAGGCATTAAGCTGAGTCTTGTCACAGCCATCATCGTCTCTTTAATCATCACACTGGTTATTGATATCCTGACGCGCCGCGACTTCAAGCAGTGCTGCAAAGATTCTCAGGCAATCTTCGAAGGCATGGGCAAAGTATTTACTTCCACAGTCAGCCTGATTGTCTGTGCGGAGCTCTTTGCGCTGGGCCTCAATAAAATCGGCGGTATCTCAACAATGATTCAGGCGGCTGCTTCTATGCAGAACGCGGGTTTAGTCATCATGCTTCTTGTGATGCTTGTCATCATGATTGTTGCTGCGATTGTGACCGGATCCGGAAATGCGGCATTCTTCGCTTTCTCTCCGCTGCTCCCTGAAGCGGCTTCCTCTGTTGGTATTCCGACTCTGGCGCTCGTTGTGCCGGTTCAGCTTTCTGCCGGTATCGCACGAACTATGAGCCCGATCGCCGGTGTGATCATTGCGGTTTCTGGCATTACGGGCCTGACACCGATTGATTTGATCCGCAGAACAATTCCCGTGATGATCATCGCGGTTGTTGTGTCTGTGGCAAGCAGCCTTATTTTCCTCTAGGAGACATGAAACATGGCTTACCTTATTAAAAATGCTCATCTCTACAATCCGGACGACATGGGCGTCCAAGATGTACTCGTTGTCAACGACAAAGTCGCCGCGATTGGCAAAGATCTCACCGTTGTACTCCCCGATCTCGAAATGGTTGATGCCAAAGGCATGATCATGACGCCGGGCTTCATTGATCAGCATATTCATGTTACCGGCGGAGGCGGAGAGGGCGGTCCGAAGAGCCGCACACCGGAAATCGTACTGTCTGAACTCGTTGAATGCGGTACAACCAGTCTTGTCGGAGTTTCCGGAACGGACAGCGTTTCCCGTTCCATTCCCAATCTTTTGGCAAAAGTCCAGGCCCTTACTGACGAAGGGGTTTCTGCTTGGATGTACACAAGTAACTATGCCTATCCGCCGACAACGCTTACAGGAAGCGTGAAAAACGATCTTCTGATGGTTCACGAAGTTTTAGGCGTGAAAATCGCGCTCGGTGATCACCGTTCCTCTTTCCCGACAACACAGCAGGTCCTGGATCTTCTCACCCAGATCCGCGTTGGCGGAATGATCGCAGGAAAAATCGGAGTACTTCATATCCATCTTGGCAATGTTCCCGGCGCATTTGAAATGTTTGAGGACATTGTGAACCGCGGATTCCCGATCCGTCATATCCGTCCGACGCACTGCGCTCGAGACAAGTATGTCTTTGGTAAAGCGCTGGAATTTGGTAAACGCGGCGGCCGCATCGATATTACAACGGGTGGTTCATGTGCCTTTGAAAGCCCGGCAGATGCAGTTGAAGCGGCTTGGGACGCCGGTGTTGATCAGTCGCTTATCACCATGAGTTCCGATGGACACGGTTCTGTTCCAAGATTTAACGAGAAAGGCGAAATGGTAGGTCTTGGTATCGGCGGAGTGGCCTGTAACCTGCGTGACCTCAAGAAACTGATTTCAAGAGGACATGAAGTTCAGAAAGTTCTTCCGCTGCTGACTCGCAATGTGGCGCAGGGGCTCGAACTTAGAGGCAAAGGTGAAGTTAAGTGCGGCGCAAGCGCAGACTTCTGCCTCTTTGATCAGAACTGGGAGCTCAAGGATGTATTCGCTAAGGGTGCTGCCATGATGCGCAATGGTGAAATCCTCAAAAAAGGAACTTTTGAGTACTAATCCCTCTCGCTGATTTGTATAAGACTAAAAGCACCTCTTCATTCAATTGAAGAGGTGCTTTTCCCTTATGGTTTTCCTTGAGTTCGCGAAAAATCGCAAAGCAGGGAATCCGAAAGCGCATAATTTCAAGAAACAAGGAGAATATATGAAAAGAACCATTCCAATGCTTTGTTCTGTGCTCTTCTTATTTACTGTTGCTGCAGACTGCGAAGCGGCAAGGCTTGGAGGACGCACAACCATTAGACCGTCACGACCTGCAGCCGTTCCTCAGAGAACCTATCCGAGACCGACCTACCGGTCTTCATCGCCTGCGGTTCGTAATCTAAACAATACTCAGTCGGGCTCTGCTGCCCCAATGCCTATTTTTATTCCACCAGTTATTGGCCGACAGAACTTAATCAAAATTGCTGACGAGTTTTACGTGATCAAGACCGGCATACGCAGAAAAGGCGACGAGGTCTATTTTTGGACGATGCAGAATCGCGGATTCATTCCTGATTCAAAATCTTCCAAAATTCAATATGTCATTGACTGCGCACAGAATCAGTATGCGCCTTTAGCGATTGCGGCCTACGCTGAAGCAGACGGGAAGGGCGCTAAAGTTAAACAGCAGCAGTTTGATCGCAAGATGAGACCGATCGTCGATAAAAGCACAATGTCTGTGCTGTATAAAGGATTCTGTAAGAAGGCAGACGCGCCGACACAATCGTCGCCAGCTCCGCAAAACTAAACAGGAAGTGTAAGGATGTCTCAGTTTTTAATTAAACCGGCCAGAAAAGAGGACTGTCCGATTATTTTGGACTTAATTCGCGGATTGGCCAAATATGAAAAATTAGAAGATCAGTGTGTGGCTACCGTTGAGCTTCTTGAAAAGTCGCTTTTTTCCGAAAAGCCGGATTGTTACTCTGTCATCGCTTGGGAATTGGATGAGTTAGGTGATGAGATTCCGGTGGGATTTGCGCTGTATTTCTTTAACTACTCCACCTTTTTAAGCAGACGCGGTCTTTATCTCGAGGATTTATTTGTTGTGCCGCAGTTCCGAGGCAAAGGCTACGGGAAGCGAATCATGCAGTTTTTAGCGAAGACTGCGGTAGAGAAAGGATGCGGCCGCTTTGAATGGAGTGTCTTGGATTGGAACCAGCCGGCGATTAATTTCTACCAAAAAATCGGCGCGGTTGTTATGCCGGATTGGCGTATCTGCCGTATGACAGGCGAGAGCCTAAAGAGCTTTGCCAAATAAATCGGGCTGACGAAACACTATGGAAAGTATGAAAAAGCACATTATTTTGTCTGTTGTTTTTTCGTACTTTCCCTTTTCCTTCCTTCCGGGTTGGTATTGGCGCAAGACTTAGCGATCGGTGTCTTGGACAGAACGCTGACAGCAGAAGATAAAAAGGCGATCGTTTCGTTAACGATGGCGCAGCTCGAGATGTTCTTTCAAAGGCGGTGTTCGCGCGGCCGGGATCTACATATTGGCTGGTTCAGAATAAACTGCGCTATCCGGATGAAAATGCGATCGACTTGCTTTCCGGCCGCATTGCCGGCAAAAACGCTGCTGAAGCCAACTAGCATGTAAAACTTGAAGACGCTTTCTCAATGGAAGAAAGCGCAGACAAAAACAAAACTTCCCGCGCTAACGTCGTATCAGGTGCGGGAAGTTTTGCGGTTTTAAGAGTTGCTCTAATTGTTATAGAAGCGGCCCTAAATTGTTTCTGTCTAAATCCGCGGAATCAGCGGTAAGACTTTCTGTAGATTTCAATACAGTCTTCCTTTGTCATTTCTGCCGGGTCATTGGCGAACATTTCCGGAGTGACCGTTTTCGCTTCGATTCCGAATTGTTCCATTTCATTAGCTTTGATTCCGAAATCACTCATCTTCAGATCAGCGACGCCGCAGTCCTTAAGAAGATCCTCCAAGGCTGTCAGAAAGTCTTCAGGCTTATTCGCGTCTTTTATCCCCATAGCCTGAGCCATTTTGATGAATTTTTCCGGGACAGCGCCGCAGCTGATGAAGTGGCCGAAGTAGGCGCGGCATAATAAGATGAGTCCCGCACCGTGAGGCAGAGAAGGATAGTGCGCGCTCAGCACATGCTCCATAGCATGCTCGCTGGTGAGACGACCCGTCGCCATAACAAATCCGCCGAGTGTGTTGGCAAAAGCCATATGCTCGCGAGCCTCGAGGTTTGTACCGTCCTTAATCGAAATCGCTAAATATTTGGAGACGTTCTCAATTCCGGTCAGAGCAAACATCTGGTTGAAGAGATTGGATGTTCTGGAAATATAGCCTTCGGCTAAATGGAAGAATGTATCAAGTCCCTGATACGCTGTTTGCGCCGGTGGTACAGAAAGCATTAGTTCAGGGTCAACAACAGAAAGCGTCGGGAACATGCGCGGATCACCGATGCCATACTTCTCGCAGGTTTCAGTGTTGCTGATAACCGCGCCTCCGTCTGCCTCAGAACCTGTGCCGGCAGTGGTGGTGACGCATACAATCGGAAGAGGCTGATTCTGGATAGGAAGACCTTTTCCGGTTCCTTTGACGCAGTAATCCCAAAGGTCACCGGGGTTGGTAGCCATCACCGCAATGACTTTCGCACTATCCATAGGAGAGCCCCCGCCAAGCGCTGTAATGAAATCACAGTTCTCTCTGCGGGCAGCGGCAGCCGCTTCCATGATGCTGTCCTTAGTCGGGTTCGGACGAATACCGTCATAAACCATGTGTTCGACTCCGGCAAGATCAAGCTGCTTTTCGAGTTCGGCCAGATATCCGTGCTTTCTTGCCGATTTCCCCTGCGTAATGACGATAAGCGTTTTTTTACCCGGCAGTTGTTGTTTGTGAAGCTGTTTCAGAGCACCGGCTCCAAAGAGAAATTTTGTCGGTATGCAGAAGGAAATCATGATGTTTTACATTAGGTTGATGGAAGATGCATATTAAATCATGAAGACAAAAACGGCGCACCCCCTGAGAAATGCGCCGTACACAAAGTTTAACTATTCCGATTACTTCAGAATATTTTCAATGTCAGAGACGATCTGAGGAACGGTCAAGCCATATTTTTCTTCCAGTTCGTCCGGATTGTAGCGATCGACAAATTCTTTCTTTAATCCGTATGTCAGGCATCTCATAGAGGTAGGAGCCGCTGTTTGTGCGACTCGACCGCCAAAGCCGCCCTCAATGCTTCCGTCCTCGAGTGTGACGATAAGTTTGTGGTCTTTTTCCAGAGAAAGAATGAGTTCTTCATCAACGCCGGAGACAAAGCGCGGGTTGATGAGTGTGGCTTGAATACCTTTCTTGGCCAGTTCATCCGCTATCTGTCTGCCTTTAACAAAGAAGTCACCGGCAGCGATGATCGCGACATCTTTGCCGCTGCGGACGACCTTAAATTTGTTCAGATCGCTGTAGTCGGTATCTACAGATCCGTCTGCGAGTTCAAAGCTATAAGTCGGTACTCGAATCGCAACTTTATGCTGATTTTTGCTTAATGCCCAGTCCATCATTGCCTTGTACTCTTCCGCGTTTGTCGGTGCAAGATAAACAATGTTCGGAATAGAGGCAATCATCGGGATGTCCCAAAAGCCCAAGTGGGTTAAATCGGTGAGTCCTCTGATGCCGGTGTGCAGTACAGGCATGACGGCAGGAGAATCATTCATTGCCCAGTCCTGTTCCAGTTGGTCATAAGCTCTTTGAAGGAATGTGGCGGCGACCGGGTAGATCACCTTTGCGCCTGCGCGGGCCGCGCCGGCCATTGTGGATACACCGGTCTGCTCCGCGATCGCAACGTCGATGTATTGTTCACCGCATTCCTTGCGTTCTTTTTCCATGAATCCGAATACTTCAGGGGTTGCCGAAGAAATAATGAGAAGTGTCGGATCTTCTTTTACCTTCTGAAGGAGGTAATCGCGGGTGACGGTGATGTAGTCCGGGCTGTTGGACTGTACAAGCGGCTCTCCGTCTGCGACGTCGTACGGAGCGGAGAAGTGGAATTCTTCGCGGAGCGCTTCCGCGGGCTTATAGCCGAGACCTTTCTGAGTGTTAATGTGAACGACGACCGGTTTATGAGAGTCCTTGACTTTCTTATAAGCCTTAATGAGAGCTTCTAAGTTATTGCCGTCACGGACGTAAACGTAGTCGTAGCCAAGAGTCTTAAAGAAGTTGTTCGAGCTCTGACCGTTCGTTTCTCTCAGCTCCTGAAGGTTGTCATAGAGACTTCCGTGATTCTCGGCGATGGCCATCTGATTGTCGTTGACGATGACAATAAAGTTGCTGTTCAGTTTCCCTGCAGCGTCCAGGCCTTCAAACGCGACACCGCCGCTGAGTGAACCGTCACCGATAAAGGCGACGATATTGCAGCTTTGTTTTTTGAGTGCTCTTGCTTTAGCTAAACCGAAACTTAGGCTGATTGAGGGAGAAGTGTGGCCGGCGTAAAAGAGGTCATACTCCGGACTTTCTTTTGGATCGGTAAATTCTCCGATGTCGCGGAACTTATCCTTCTCCAAATAATACTTGGCTCTACCGGTCAGCATCTTATGGACAAAGTCTTGATGCGAAACATCAATGACGAGTTTGTCTTTCGGAGCGTCAAATACATAGTGAAGTGCAATGAGCGCTTCCACATCGCCGAGGTTTGGCCCGACATGGCCGCCGATTGTGGATGTGTAATTGACAATGGCACTGCGCATTTGAGAGGCTAAATCCTTTAACTCGTCGATGCTGAGGTTTTTAATATCTTTCGGAGACTTGATATCAATAAGTTTCAATTTCTTTCTCCCTACAAAAAATCAATGTGAAGAAAGATAATTGGCAGAAGACTGATAGGCAGTTCTCGGTCGTCCAAAAAGAACAAACTGCTATGTATTGTTACAAAGGAATAAGGGGTTATTTAATTTAAAGGACGAAGAAACCCTAGGGCAGAGCTGCTTCGGGTCTGCCTAATGCGAGCGAAAAAAATATTGCCTCGTTATTTCTTACTCTTTCTCCGTTCTCGAACAGTAAGACCTCCAATCCCGTAATTGTCCATTGGAATTTCTTCAATGACGACAACCAGATTTGAAGTATTTTTGCCGAGAACGTCGCCAATGAGTTTGGTAACGCCTTCGATAAGTTTTTGTTTCTGCTCTTTTGTCGGAGCTTCTTCGTCGCCGGTGACTTTTATATTGACATAAGGCATTTTTTCTCCTTTGTTCGTTGGAGGTTACAGGATAATGCAGAGACAACTCAGTTTTCGTTTGAATCAGTTCACTTACTATCGATTGGCAGTATTTGGAAGTCGTTTTCACTGACGTTCCGGATGATGCGTCGTGTGTCCGTCTTTCTTTGCGTATAGGCAAGTTTCAACCGCAAAGGCGGATCCTTAAAAGCAGGTGATTCCTTTAGTCTGCCTGTTAATTTAAATTGATAAAAGCCTCAGGGTGTTTTCATTGAAAAGCGGCAGTAAAAAATTGGCTTCTAACCGTGTCTTGTCCTGAAAAAAGTTGACTACTTAGGGAGTCAACAATGAAAGTTGAAGAACAGATATCTACACTAATGAAA
>NZ_WSRP01000099.1 GCF_009767915.1 Parasutterella muris | reverse complement strand
GGCGTTCAGTCCCTTCGCGGTAAAGAAAATTTCTTCATCACCGAAGAAAATAACAATCAGGAAATCTACTTCATCATCGCTTTCGCTTACGTTAAGAAAGCGGCTGCAATGGCTAACAAGGAACTCGGCGTTGTTAAACCCGAAGTTGCTGACGCCATGATCTGGGCTTGCGATGAGCTCATCAACAATACTGAAAAGTATCGCGACCAGTTCATCACAGATTGGCTGCAGGGCGGTGCAGGCACTTCCACCAACATGAATGCCAACGAAGTTATTTCTAACCTCGCTATCGAACACCTCGGCGGCAAGAAGGGTGACTACTCCATCGTCAACCCGAACAATGACGCCAACTTCGGTCAGTCCACAAACGATACATACCCGACAGCTATTCATCTGAGCTGCATGTTCCGCTCCAACATCCTGATCAAGGCTGCTGAAGAACTGCGCGACGCTCTGTATGCAAAAGCTAAGGAATTTGACCAGACTCTGAAGATGGGTCGTACTCACCTTCAGGACGCTGTTCCGATGACACTCGGCCAGGAATTCCACGGCTGGGGCTTCACTCTGAACGACGAAATCGAAAACCTGAAAGAAGCTCAGAAACATCTGCTCGTTGTTAACCTCGGCGCTACCGCTATCGGTACAACAGTGACAGCTGCTCCCGGCTATCCGGAACTTGCTGTTAACAACCTTGCCAAACTGACCGGCATGCCGTTCAAGAACAGTGCTGACCTGATCGCTGCAACAAGCGACTGCGGCGCTTACCAGACACTGTCTTCTGCGATCAAGGGCCTCGCCGTTAAGATGACCAAGATCTGCAACGACATCCGTCTGCTTGCCTCCGGTCCTCGCTGCGGCCTGAAGGAAATCAATCTTCCTCAGCTCCAGCCGGGCTCTTCCATTATGCCGGGCAAAGTCAATCCGGTTGCTGCTGAAGTTGCCAACCAGGCAAGCTTCCTCGCTATCGGTCTTGACACAACAGTCATGCTTGCTGCATCTGCCGGCCAGCTCGAACTGAACGTTATGGAACCGGTGATCACCTACGCTCTGTACACACAGATGAAGGTTATGACCAACGCCTGCAACACACTGCGTACAAAACTTGTTGACGGTGTAACAGCTAATACAGAACGCTGCAAGGAATATGTGATGAACTCCATCGGTATCGTCACACTGCTGAAGCCGCATTTCGGCTATCAGAAGTGCGCCGCCATCGCTAAGGAAGGCTACACAACCGGCAAGTCTCTGCATCAGATCGTTGTTGATGAACAGCACCTGCTCACACAGGCTGAATGGGATGCCATCTTCAACACTCAGAACCTGATCAATCC
>NZ_WSRP01000098.1 GCF_009767915.1 Parasutterella muris | reverse complement strand
GTTCAGGCTATGCGGTTCGTCAGGCGATTTGGAAAGAAGATAGGAAGGCTTTTGGCGAGGAGCCTGAAGAAAACAAGGCTGAGTTTTGGGAAAAACTCGGAGTCGCATATACGGAGGAGCCTGATCCCGAACCGCCTCAAAGAGTTCTTGTGTTAAGAGAGGTTCGGGAGCTTAAAGCTAGGCTTTCTGAAACGGACTATGCCGTCATCAAGATCGCGGAAGGTGCGGCAACTTCCGAAGAGTACTCGGAAGTTATCGCTCAAAGGGGAGCTTGGAGAGCGAGGATTAACGAGTTGAAAGCTCAGCTTGGCGGAGGGGAAAATGTTTAACGCGCCAGCTCTTCTAATGAGAGCAAAGAAAAAAGAAAGTATTTTCAAAGACTGCTGGCCTTTGTATAACTACAGCCTGAAGATAATTCCGGAGTTGACTGAGCCGATATATGTAGCGTCGACAACAGCTCAAAAAACGATGCAAGTTGTTTACAAAGATATGGTTCCTCCTATCGAGGTGGGAAATTTGATCGATATAAGTCCTCCCATCTGCGTGCCCTTTCTGATACAGATAGAGATGTCAAAGTTCTATTCGGGATTTGATGGAGTGAACCCTGCGGCTTCAACTCTAATATTTAATGACAGCTCAGATTATTCGGTCTTCACACTTTTTGAAAACGACGACCTGGAAGCCTTTTGTAGTTGGCTTAGTAAAACACAAGGTACGACGGATCTCGCCACTCTGGTTGACAGTTATTTGTCTCTGTATGACGAGAGTGGAGCACTAATCAGAGGATTTACTTTTACAGTTTCTCTTGGCGAAAAAACTAAGACTGCGGAAGTTGACTATTTTTCTGCTTTGCAGGGAGATGGAAAAGGCGCACGAGTACCTGATGTCATATTTTCGTTGCTTGATGAAGGCGGCGGAGCCATTATATGCGAGATAGGAAATGAAACAGGTTTTCAATTCGGCGTTCCTGTTGCTGCAAACAGCTATAGCGACTCTTCTACGAATGATGGCAAATGCGGGGAGCCGTTCTGGGATATGTTGTATGAGAGTTATGAAACAAAGACCCCTGTCACAATCGAAACTACGCTTTGGCTAAGTCCGACGGTGTGTCCGCCGATTCAGGATATTGTGTAGCCGTCTTCAAGTAACTCTTTAATTGGAGTTTTACGTGATTAAACATACTGACTTACTCAATACTCTCATCGCCTGCGTGGGAGGTCTCGGTCTGATCGCCGGACTCCTGCGCTACGTTGACGACTGGAGAGAAAAACGAAAAGAGAGACCGATAGAGTTCTCCGTCCTTGAAGCAATGTGGGAAGCGCTATCAGGCGGAGTCACTGCTATCGGTGTCTTCTGGATTCTTG
>NZ_WSRP01000097.1 GCF_009767915.1 Parasutterella muris | reverse complement strand
GGATGGGGTATGCTGCGGAGCGTAGCGAAGCGGCATACCCCATCCTAAAAAATTATTTCTCAGCGCTTACCTCCTCTGCCGCCCGGAGCATTTCCTCTTTGAGATCCAGGGCTTTTCTGGCTTTCTCCAATCGCTTATTTATCCAATGTGTTCTTCGATCTAGTTCCTTTCGGCTAATCTCATCTAATCGACGATCTATAGTTTTAGGCGTTTCTTCGTATGGTTCAAAAGTAGTCAACTGATTCCTTGTCGTTATTTTGAACGGCAACAGCTTCTCTTCATAGATTACTTCTAGCTCTCCATCGCCATAATCAATAATTTGAATTTCCTTTCCTTGCAGTTTGTATCTTGAAGCTCCCTGTATCTGAACAATTAAATTTTTGTACCCGACCGTTAGCTGCTTAGATAAAACTCTCGTTTCCCATGGAGTACATATGCGCCTTATGTCTTTGGCGCTCAGACCTTTGGGCAATGGGATATGCGCATCCTCTGTATTAAACGGCTTAACGCCGAATCCCTCGTTAAATTCACTAATGAATTCTTTAATGTGTTGATTTGCCGTTGTAATATCCCCGATGCCCCTTAGCTTGAATTCTTTCGGCCATCTCCCTTGCAGAGTTTGATTTAAACGCTCTACGCGACCTTTTGCCTGAGGCGTTAGAGCGAGGATGGATTCAATTCCTAAGAGGCTGCACACCCTCTGAAATTGAGTTACAGTCGGTTTTCTGTCCTCTCCGGGGGCTGCTGTGAATATGCTGTGTCTGTCGCTGTAGAAAGCGAGCGGAATGCCGTAGTTAAGCACGTGCTGTTGTATTAGGCAAAGATATCCTTCCGTTGTTTCTGTAGGAAAAAATCCGGCAGCTGTGATTTTGCCGCTGGCATCATCTACGAACGTCAGTAAAGAGCAAGGCTCTTTGTCTTCGCCGAACCATCGATGGGGACTTCCATCTATCTGAATTAACTCACCAAAGCGGTTTCTGCGCCTTCTCAGCGGGTGAGATTCTTCAAGCCCTTTGCCGGCCCTTGCTCCCTCGTTACTCTTGATTATCTTTCGTATGAATTCTTCTGAGACAGAGATCCCTTCATCGCAAAATAGGTATTTGCACACTAATGCCGGCTGGAAATCTCGATACTTTGTACACACTAGGTGAGTAATTTGTCTCCTTTGAGACTCTTCCATTCTGTTGTAGGGCTTCTTCCCTGTGTTGCCATGACATAAGCCTGCAACTCCGCCCTTGCCGAGCTTGTTCAGATAACGAAACAACGTAGCAGATGAGACCCCTAAAATCTGACATGCAGTGCCTTGCGTGATTAATCGAAGTTCATATTGTCTGAGCACATTGGCTTTCTGCTCCGGCGTGAACTTCTTAGCCGAAGGCTTTTT
>NZ_WSRP01000096.1 GCF_009767915.1 Parasutterella muris | reverse complement strand
CAGGGCGAACGCACAAAATTTTTAACAAAACATCCTTAACTCGTTAAAAAGTCGACAAAAACGGTTGACTTTTTTTGAAATATAGCATATAATATATATGTCTATAATTTAATAGGTGGCATGATGGCTGTCAGCAAGGAAATCCTCGACCTTATCCCGCAAGGCTGCAAGGTCAACTGGAACGAGAAACAACAACGCTTCTATGTTTATAAGTCCACTTATTACTACAGTAAGGAACACAAAAGATCTCGTGAACAGCGCACCCAGGTCGGTACGATCGTTAACGGCGTATTTACTTATGCCAAAAGCTACCTTCTCAAACAACAAATCAAGGACTTGAAGCAGGAGGTTAAGTCTTCAACTGCAGAAATCGTTAACAAAACCTCTGAAATTCTGTCCAATGAAGTCGTTGACCCTCGTCAGGCTGCGAAGGTTCAATATCCTTTGGCGTACGTGTATTTAGTCGCTTTGCTCAGCTCCTTGTCCGGGCAGACAAGTTGTGTGCAAATCGCAGATTATTGGAGCAACCATCGGGCAGCCCTGGAAACAGCATTTGAAGACTTTCCTAAGCAGGATATTTCTCACGATACCGTTCGGCGTCTTCTTATGCTGATAGATCCTGAACAATTCCAAAGCTTTTACGGCAGACTTGTAGAACCTCTGCTTCATAAATTTACTTCTCGAATTGTTGCAGTGGACGGTCAAGCGGTCAAAGCCTCCAGAAAAAGCGCAGAAAGAGCCGGTAAATACATCCTTACCTTCTATGACACTGAAAATGGAATTGCTTTAGGACAAAAGCTCATCGGGAGCAAGGAAAATGAGATCACGCACGCCGCCTCCATGGTTGAGGGACTCGATTTGGCAGGATGTATTGTTACGGCCGATGCACTCAATACGCAGGAAAAGTTTGCTTCAGCTTTAATCCAAAGAAAGGCAGACTACTGCCTTGCGGTGAAACAGAACCACAAATCGTTGTTTTATGACATGCAGTTAAGCTTCGTGGACCGCACCGAAACCCGTACGCTGGAGACCGAAAAAGTTGAACTCGGACATGGAAGAATCGAGACAAGAAAGATTTCGGTCCTTCCCGGAAGTTGCCTGCCCGCAGCCTTATTGAAGAAGTGGATAGGGCTGGATGAGGGCACGATCATTAAAGCTACAACAGAGAGCGTTAACAAGACAACCGGCGAGATCAGTTCTCTTGATCGCTACTACATTAGCTCCCTGAACTTCTTGAATGCCCATATCGCAGAACAATGTGCCAGAGCCGTTAGACGTCACTGGGGAATTGAAAATGACCTCCACTACGTCCTGGATGTTAACTTCTACCAAGATAGAACACAGTGCAAAAACGCCAACTATCTGCAAAACAGAGTCCTCTTGAATAAATGGGCGCTCGGGATGATCAGAAAACTTCAAAAAGAAGAGGAAACCGAAACCGGCAAAGAGGCTAAAAGCGTGAAGCGAATCATGGCTAAGCTGCAGTCTCCGACAGCAGCTCTGGAGGCGTTAACCTCACTAATTAACAAATAAATTCATGCGTACGCCCTG
>NZ_WSRP01000095.1 GCF_009767915.1 Parasutterella muris | reverse complement strand
ATCAGGTTCGACGCACGATATTAATAAAAAATCTGAATAATATCTGCGAAAATTTCTGATAATTGCATGAATTTATTAGGAAAAGTGCTTGCTTTTTATCGTGATGAATAGTATAATATTAGAGATCAATATAAGGTGATTGCTATGTCAAGACCAAGATCTGATAACCCAAAAGAGCACACTTCTATCATTCGTGCGAAACGAAAAGACGGTTGGACTTATGTTCAAAGAGTCGTCAGCGTTTACGATCCAAAGATTAAAAACAGCAGAAGAATTTCAACGGAGACTTTGGGAAAACTTCCGCCCGGTGAAACTGATTTGGAGAAATTGGTTACTCTGGAACCGCGCAGAAGAAAAGGTTCACTTCAAGCGGCTAAGATTGCCGCACCTGCCCAAGAAGTGATTGATCCCAGAGATCCCGGACGGATCATTTACCCATTGGATATTGTCTTTTGCGTCATTCTTCTTGCTGCGATGCAAGGCAAAACTTCCTGCACGGAAATTGCAGAGTTCTGGCATCAATGCCGACCCTTGCTGAGCAAGACCTTCCCCAACTTTCCTGATGAGGAAATATCTCACGATACCGTCAGGCGCATCACGATGATTATCGGCAAAGACAAAAATGCCGCTCTGATCGAACGGTTCGTTGAGATGCTGCGCAGCAGACTGTCTCACCCGGTAATTGCTGTCGACGGACAGGCTATCAGGGCTTCCCGGGATTCTTCTCAGCACTCCCCGTATGTTTTAAACATCATGGATGCAGACAACGAGTTGATTCTGGCTCAGCAAGTCATCGGTGAAAAGAACAACGAAATTACCCATGCCTCAAAGCTCATCGACACTTTAGACATTCGAGGGGCAATCGTCACGGCAGATGCTTTAAATACACAAACCGAGTTCGCCGCAAAGATCATTGCCGAAAAGGCCGACTACTGTTTGGCTCTGAAGGCTAATCAGGATCTTACATATGAACAGGTGCGCGGATTCTTCGAACTGGGAACACATGAGTACAAAATTGCGCGGCCTTCGGTAACAGACCAAGGCGGCAAAATTACGAAAAGAAAAACTCGAGTTCTTCCGGGAGCTCTTTTACCGGAAGAAATTCTTAATAAATGGGTTGGCCTCGATGAAGGATCGATCGTGGAAGCCGTCACTGACACGGTGAAGAAAAACACCGGAGAAATTCTTGGGCCTCAGGTCCGCTATTACATCTCATCATTAAGGTACGATGCCCCGAATGTGGAACAGGTTCTGCATCGTGCCATTCGTCAGCACTGGGCAATTGAAAACAAAGGCCATTGGGCGTTAGATATGGCCTTTAATCAGGATCGGCTGCAGTGCACAAACGCTCAGTATCTGGCCGGAAGAACACTGCTTAACAAGATCGCCCTAAACTTCACGACGAAAATCCAAACACGCTTGGAAGAGACAACGGGCAAAGAGGCGCCGTCCAAACCGGTGATCAGGGCGAGGCTGAATAAAATTGAGGATATGCTGGCTGCAATGAATGATTGCATACGCATCTAGCGGCTCCCTGGGCTAAGGTCTCCCTTCAAAAGGAAACCCTTATCGTGGTCTTCTATTTAATTTCTGATGCGTCCGACCTG
>NZ_WSRP01000094.1 GCF_009767915.1 Parasutterella muris | reverse complement strand
ATTGGTCTGGAAAATGTCACAGGAAAACTCAAAACTTTGCTTGGCTGCAGAGATTGTTCGATGGATTTTTGTCGGGATGGCTGCGGTTGTTCTTTGGTTACTGGTTGTATTCGCTTACCGATTTACGATGGGTTAAGGGAGGTGCATCATGAAAAGACTTTATTACGCAAACGCATCGGATACTCCACCTCTGCCTCCGAAAAATCCGTCCTATGGCTATCCTCAGGACGGGGATCGTTCTCTAAACAGGCTGCCTACTACACTGGGTTCCTATTGGCACCATATGATTACAGAAGAATTCATGAATGTAATCGAAGGCGCGGGGATTGAGCCAGATGAAAATAATCTGCATCAGCTGGCCGATATTTTCGAAGATTTCAGACAGCGGGCGTTCAAAGCTGAAGGATTCGCGGGAGATGCTCAGGACTGGGCTAATAAAGCTAAAGAGTTTGCAGAGGCGGCTCAGGCTGAGGCGGATTCAAAAGTTGCTCAGGTTAGAGAGGCAGGAGAAACTCAGGTTGCGGCAGTTAATGCAGCCACGGCCGCTTCCCGGGAGGAGATTGAGCAAAAGACAGCGGAGCTGGAAGAGAAACTTCAGACTCTTATAGCGGCTCTGGATGCAAAGGGCGGGGAACAGGTCAATCTTGTTAAGCTTCAGGCTCAAGAGATCCTTGATGCAATCCAGCTCTCGAAGAATCAGGTCGAAGAACTTGTAAATTCAGCCGGTTATTCGATGAGGTGGCTTACTGACGCGCATGAGGGAACTAACCTTACAGCCGCTTTAACGCCGAATGCCAATGCCAAAGTTGGAGATCATATTATCAACAGCAGCGGCGAAGTGTTTGAGCTTACTGAGCTAAAGGGAACGGAAATTGTCCTTGGTCCGTGCCTGGCTGTTTTTGGTGATGTCGGTCCTATGGGGCCCGCTCCGGAGATTTCCATAGAAGTGAGTATGCTCGATAGCGGAGCTCGTCCGGAAGTGGAAAGAGGCGGGCCGGATGAGTCGCCGCACTTTAACTTTAAGATTCCCAAAGGGGATAAAGGTGATCCTTTTGTCTATTCGGATTTTACGGCTGAACAATTGCAGGCTTTAAAAGGTCCGAAAGGAGATAAGGGCGACCCTCTGACATTTGGCGACTTGACCGAAGAACAGAAAGCTGAGCTCAAAGGTGAAAAAGGCGATAAAGGTGATCCGGGCGAAGCGGCGGATGTTTCTAATTTAGTCCCTAGGACCGGAAACAGAGGCTCCCTTGCGGGTTACCAGGATACGCCGACGCAAGAAGCGTCTGCGGAAAAAGTTTACACAGTGGGAAAGGACAGCCCGGACATTTTTGATTTTGGAGGGATCGGAGCTATTGGCACGACGGATATTTCGTCTGATGACGCTGCATCTTGGATCAAGGTAGCTCGGCTTACAAGTGTGAGTCCGCAGATAGTAGTAGGTGCCGGATGGTCTTTTGTCGGAGGAGAGGCTCCTACGTTGGAAACAGGCGGAGTTCTGGTTTTCTTTAAGTGCAATGCAAAGGGTTATATCAATTACCTAAGTCTTACAGCCTAGGAGGAAATATGATTCGAAAATATACTTTTAACGGGAAAGAATACCGTTCAGGCTATGCGGTTCGTCAGGCGATTTGGAAAGAAGATAGGAAGGCTTTTGGCGAGGAGCCTGAAGAAAACAAG
>NZ_WSRP01000093.1 GCF_009767915.1 Parasutterella muris | reverse complement strand
TCCATCATTTTCACTTTTCAGTTCTACTCTTTCAAATTTTTTACCTTTGTTAAGGCAGAACTCTTCCGCCTCTCTTATCAATTCAGAGGACAAAAATGCACCGGACCACTCATTTTCCTTGATACAGTCGATTTTAAATGTACCGTCTTTCTGCTCTTCCACGGCAGATTTTTCAACCGTTGCACTGCATCCGCTGATCAAGAACAGCAGTAACATCAACCAAACAGCTTTTTTCATTTACTTCTCCAACACCTCTTTTTTGACAACGCCTGGGAAACCGTCTTCATCACTGCAAACGAGTCTCACATGAATCTTTGAAGAGGAAAGCTCATACATCGCATGTGTTTTCGCATCTACTCCAATCCAGCCCGGAATAAATGCATTTGCAGTGTTGCCGAAAACGTACCAAAGATTATTTTTTGACTTAACAACCAAATCAGCAGGACGACATCCGCCTTTCTCTATATGAATGTTATAGATTTGGCCTGTAAAGTAACCCTCTGCTTTTGAGAGAGTTTGCCTAAAAGGAGTTTTTCCTTGATAGATGTTTTCGCCGTTTTTATCCGTAACCGTAATCGAGCAGCTTTCCGGTGTCGTTGTAATCTCCAATTCCTGGATATCCTTTTCTGCAATAGACGCACAACCAGATAGACCGATAAAAATGATAATACTCAGTATTGATATTATTGATTTATTGCTCATGGTAGATTTCGACCGCCCCTACACTTTATGCAAGAGCGGTCTCTCCTTAGAAAATGTATTCAAATCCGATATCGACTCTGTAGTCAGTCTTCAGCTTAGACGCAAAACTTCTTTTCACATAAAAGTGAGCTAACTTATCTTTCTTACGTGAGAAGGTATAAGTTCCTCCGGCGGAAACCTCTCCCCACGTCTCTTTAAGATTAAAGCGGGAAGCATTGAAGGAACCGTCGTCAAGCTTATAAGTCGTAACCAGTTTCCCTTTGAATTCTCGCAGGCCATCGACCTTGACAAAGGCTGAGCCCTTCTTCCCTTCATACCCAAGAGCGACACCTGCCCGACCGATTAAACTGTTAACCGCGTTGTGATGAACATTCACATCATTATTGGTTCTAAAGCTGGAACCAAAGATCCTTCCGTAGACGATCTGCAGCTGAGGATCTAAATACCAGTCTTTATTCTCAAAAAGATAGTGCTTATTGCCATACTCTGCACTTAGTGTATAGCCCCAAGTTTTATCGCGGCCTTTCGTATTCAATAAGTAGTCACTGCTCCATGCCGAGAATTCGTTGGAGAATCGACTAACTTTGCCTACAAGATCCAGATAACCACCGTTGGAAAACTTTCTAACACCATACAGCCACCAGCTTGCCATCCAGTTATCAGCGTTTCCCCCTCTGCTGAGCTTCAGATCTCCTTCTGTATATGACAAACCTGTTCCGTAAGTCCAATCATGTTTCTTTTCACGCTTGCACGGAAAATTTTCTCCATCTTTCTCACGACAACGATATGAGTCCTTATATTCGTAATAATTCCGATCTAAACCGATCTGAATCCCCTTGTAATTATCTCTGAAATAGTAGCCGTTCGAATTAATTCGGTTACGTCCGGCATAACCTCTTGCCCAAAGACCTTCCAGCTCATAATTATCTCTGACCTCCCCTAATCTTTGATGAAGCGTGTCAATTTCTTGTCGCCATGTAAAATAATGACTGAGTGAAACTGCCTCTATTGACTTCATTGTAGGTGTCGGCTGTGGATTCGGCT
>NZ_WSRP01000092.1 GCF_009767915.1 Parasutterella muris | reverse complement strand
AATGCATGGATGGACTTCTTTAACTTCATAGGCGATAATTATAACCTATGAAAGAAACCAATCACCCTACAAATATGGATAGCAAAACTCAGGAACAGTGCTTCTTAGAAACAGGTTTCATACATCCCGTGTTCGTGAAGAACAATCATGGGATTCGTTATGCGATTTTCTACAAGAACCGCTGGAACAACAATAAATGTGAAAAGGTTTTCCAAAAGACTGTTGGAAGACTTTTGGAAGATGATTCAATTGAGTTGGGAAGGAGGTTTCTCGCTGAATATCCGGCTTTAAAAGACTGCAAGGCAAAACTTGTTGGAAGGAAGGTTCGATTGTTTGGGGGCGTCGCATGTCCTTTGCCGCCTTTGGTTCCAAATGCAGAGCAGAGGAAAGCTTTTCTTGATGAACTTGATCAAGATACACGTTTGTCGGCCGGTGCCTCATATGTTTTATGGGAAATTGCTAAGCAAAACCATTTACAAGCTGATTTGGAAGCGGTTTTCGGTAAAGACAGGGCTGCTTATCTTCTTTCTTTGGCTATATTTTTTGCAGCAGACCCGGGTGCAGTTGCTTCTGAGTTTGAAATTTACAGCGCCCAAACATGGCTTCCCTGTACGCCGACCGACTCTCAGCATGTTTCTGATCTCTTTGAGCAAGTCTCTAACCCGGAGATAATGTCTTTTCTGAGGAAACGGCTGCTGTACTCGCAGCTGGAGACTAAAGGAGACGTCTATTGGAGCTTTGATACGACATCAATATCGTCTTATTCCGAAACGATCCGCAAAGTCGCTTACGGCTATAGCAAAGAAAACTCGGAATTGCCTCAATTAAATTTATGGTTGATTGTCTCGGAATATTCCGGAGAACCTCTCTACTACAAAGTGCTGGAGGGTTCTCTGAGTGATCCATTAGCCTTAAGACAAATGCTTGCGGACGCCGCCGATTTAGGAAGCTCTCAGGTGAACTTAGTGATGGATAGAGCTTTCAGTTCTCCTACTTTGCTCGACCGGCTCTACGAACAGAATTTAGGATTTATTTGTGGCTCTAAGACTAATCTGAATTACTGCAAATCTGTTCTGAGCAGCTTCGAACCCCAGCTCCGATTCGGAGGCGTTGATACATTCTTAGAGGAATTTGGCGTCCAGGCTAAAACTTCGTCAACAACGTGGTCTTACAGAGACCCTGCAACCGGATATTTGGAAACGCGGCCTCTTTACATTCATGTCTATTTGGATCCGGCGCGAGCCGCCACTGAAAATGAGTCTCTTCTCAGGCAAATTAAGGAAGTTCAAGACAAACTTGCAGAGAAAATCGCCCTCAAGGACTCAGATAAGGATTTAATTAAACGTTTCTTCATAAAGAGCTCTCAGGGATGGAGTTACAGTCCGAAGAAATGGGAAAACAAGGCGCACAGCCTCGGGCTGTTCGTTCTTGTCTCGAACACCGTAGGCTCAGCAAATGAAGCTCTCAGAATATATCGACAGAGAGATATCATCGAAAAAAACTTCAACAATCTCAAAGAACGGTGCTCAGGCCGTCGAATGCGCTGCCGGGAAAGAGCTCTTGAAGGAAAAGTCTTCGTTTTATTTTTAAGCCTGATCCTTCTAATGAATCTGAAGATGAGATTTACCTTAGCAAAGAGAACCGAAGCGAAGCTGGACGCATCGTCGAAGTACTTGCCGAACGATACACCGGACTTCCTGAGAATGATGGGAGCTGTTGACGTAACCAGCAGGAAATCTGACGAAGAAAACTCTTTTTACTGGGACCTAATCCCCAAGAAACTAAGAGCGACGAT
>NZ_WSRP01000091.1 GCF_009767915.1 Parasutterella muris | reverse complement strand
GAGGAAGGAGAAGGCACTGTCACGGTTAGATTCGTCTGTGACGGTATGGATGAGATTATTCCGGATAAGGCGATGCTTGATAAGGTGTTTGAGCATATTGATAAGCTTCGTCCGGTCACGGCTCATCTGTATGTCAGTGCTCCTAAGGTTCGACCGGTAAATATTACGATCGCGGGGCTTCTGCCTGATGACGCCGAAGTTCGGGAGGCGGTAAGACAAGAGCTCAAAGACTTATTCGCTCGAGAAGGCGTGCCGGGACAAAGGATTTACTTATCTCACATTCGAGCGGCGATTAGCGCAGCTTTGGGAGAGGAGGATCATTCAGTCGTCTTTCCAACAGCTGATCCGGTTCCGGAGACAAATAACGAGCTTCCGACTCTGGGAGAGATTTCATGGCAGTAACGGCAAACGAGTATGTAGGCATGCTCAAAGAGCTTCTTCCTCCGGGACCGGTATGGCCAAGAGGGGATTCGGCCAGTTTGTATGCCATGATGTTTGAGGTCTGGGCTATTGAGCTCGCACGCATTGATTCAAGAGCGAATGCGCTGATTACTGAGGCGGACCCTCGCTTTGCGATAGAAACCTTTCCCGAGTGGTTGGAAGAATGGGGCCTTCCGGATGAATGCTTAAAGCTCTGGGGCGCAACAGATATCAACACGTTACGCCGTCTTTTGATTTGGAAGATGACGACCGTGGACTCTCAGACCCCGCAGTTTTTTATCGATTTGGCGGCCATGTTTGGTTATCTCATTGTGATAGATGAATTTAATGGCTATAGCGTCATGAGCCGAGTGAACGATGTGCTGGCCGACGGCATTTGGCCTCACACTTGGCGCGTCAATGTCATCGGAGGTTCAAACAGTACGCTGCAGTGGCATGAGGTAACCGGAGAAACAAAAGAGGCGCTCGCTTGGTGGGGAGACTCGGTGATTGAGTGCTTGATAAGACGATATGCGCCTGCGCATACCACACTTTATTTTGGCTATTGGGATTATAAGGAACAGGAAAATGGACAGAGCATACGGAGCTAGAGTGGTTCAGGTTGAGCCAAGATTTGCGGAAGATGCCCCTTTGGGATACCCGACGGACGGGTCGAGTACAGGCGGACAGCTTGCGACTGTTCCGAAGGCGCCTTGGTATAACGCGGTAACGGAGGAGATTAGAAACGCGATTGTGGGAGGCGGCTTAACACCGGATAAAAATACACTGGATCAGCTTAATCAGAGCATCGAGGCCAGACTGACAAGGTTGGAGAAGAAAATCGATGAAGCGCTAAAAGGAGTTAGCGACAGAGTGGATAAATTTGAAACCTTCCCGCCGGGGTTCATTATTTATACAGGCTGCTTCATCAATAACCCTAATTGGCTTCTATGCGACGGGAGAGCCGTAAGTCGTTCAACTTATGCCAGTCTGTTTAGAGCGATCGGCACGACGTGGGGCGGCGGTAATGGCTCAACCACTTTTAACATCCCTTATTTGCTCGATAGAGTACTTTGGGGATCTAACTGGGGAGTAGGCCAATATATTGATTCCGGGGCGCCTCCCATCTGGGGAACTATTGGTGACTTCAATGCTTTTGACAATGATACGGGTATGGTGGCCGGGGCTTTTTGGCGTACTTGGACGCGTCACAACCAAGGGTCTCGATCCGGTAGTGATGATGATCATTGGCGAGTTGACTTCGATGCGTCCCGATGTTCTCCTGTATATGGCAGAACAAATCATATTCAGCCGCCTGCCAGCAGGGTTCCCGTATATATTCACATTTAACAGGCTCCGAAAGGGGCTTTTTTAATATCTAAAAGCAAACCGCCAAGAGTAGCGAGCTCAAGGCGGTTTTT
>NZ_WSRP01000090.1 GCF_009767915.1 Parasutterella muris | reverse complement strand
CCCGACTTTTCCAGAAAAATGTATCAATAAGCTTCTTTAACCTTCTGAATATTCAACGATAAATTCGAAATTTTTTCTAGAAAATTTAACGACAATGTAGTTCAATCAAGGCTAATTATGATATAATTATCAATAAGGAGGAGTGAGTCGTGTCCATCTCAATTTCGGAAAGAAAGGTAAAAGGCAAGGTCTATATCTCTATCGTCGAGAAGTATCGAGATCCAATTACAAAAAGGTCCACAACTCGTCAGCTCAAAAGCTACGGGAACAAGGAACTATTTCTGCAGAAGCACCCTGACGGACTCGAACTTATCAATTCAGATTTAAAGCTCTTCCGGGAATCAACTCAGGCCTATGCGGAGGCGACCGAGCTGCCGAACGGCAGCGGAGTCTCAATCGTTGACAGCGCAGCGAACTCCACTGAGTTAGGCAGTTCATTTCTCGTTTCACCAGCACCGTTTCTAACGATTTGGAACAAGCTTGAATTAGACCAATACTTCAAGAATCTAGAGCGCAATTACAGAGGAAAGGTTCCGGTCGATTTAAATAAACTGGCCTTTTACAATGCGGTTGCTCGGATACTCAGGCCTGAATCAAAACTAGGAACGTGGATTGACAGGAATAGATATCTATACGACTTTGAGAGCCTTTCTCTCAAGGATATGTACAACTTGCTGGATATACTTGACGAACGCAAGCAAAAGATCATTGATCGGTTAAACGCGGCAATAGACAAGCTTTATCAGAGGGATCTTACGATCGCTCTTTATGATGTCACCACCTTTTACTTTGAGAGTTTTATCGAAGATGAGCTTCGTGCTCGAGGTATGAGCAAAGAACATCGAACCCAAGAAACACAGGTAGTGATGGGCTTACTTGTAGACAGCGAAGGAATACCGTTTGGCTACGAGCTCTTTAGAGGTAATACTGCCGAAGTCGGCACAATGCTTGAGGTGGTGGAAGGCTTTAAAAAACGTTACCAGTTAAACAACGTAACGATCATAGCCGATGCCGGGTTAAACCAACTCATCAACTTGGAATCCCTTGAACAGGCCGGGTTTAAATATATTGTTGGCTATCCTCCCTACGTAAAACTAAACCGTACAGAACAAGATTCTCTTCTGGAAGAGGACGGATGGGAGAGTTATGACTGCGTAGAAGATTCTTGGCGCATCAAGCGAATGGCTCTTCCAATCAACAAGCGCGTTTATCCAAAGGGTGAGCAATCGAGAAAAATCCAGCTGGAGGCTGAGTGCATTGCAACGTTCTCTTTATCACGTTATAAGCACGACTTGGATGAACTGAGAAAAAAGACAACACGTGCGAAAGAACTCGTACGAAAAGGAGCGAAAGCTGTCCAGGCAGCTAATCGCAACGGCTACAAGAGTTTTATTAAATCAGAGCTTAAAGAAGTTCAATTTAATGAAACGCTTTACACCAAGCGTCTTAAATGGTGCGGTTACACGGCCTTGCTGACCAATATCGAAGATCAAGATCCGAGCGTCATTTATGCACTGCTTCGACAACTCTGGAGAATCGAGGATAACTTTAGAGTGTTAAAAACGACGATTGAAGCCAGGCCGGTCTACGTATGGACAACCAAGCATATACGGGGTCATTTTGTACTGTGCTATATCAGCCTTGTCCTGACTCGTTTAATGCAGAAACAGCTGAAAGAGGATGCCTTGAAATACTCTGTAAGGCAGGTTGTAGAAGCCCTCAATGCGCTCAGCGTCTCCCCCTTGAATGCATTAAGAAAAAGTAAAAGTCAGCTATATCAGTGTGTGGTTGAAAACTCTGAAGGGAGCACGTCCTCCGGAGAGTACAAACCTCTTCTGGAAATTGCCAATGACATCTGGAAAT
>NZ_WSRP01000008.1 GCF_009767915.1 Parasutterella muris | reverse complement strand
CTCGGCTGTCTTCTCATCGATCAGCAGCGCCAGCTTTAGCATGGCCATGTCAGGGTCTTCTTTGTTATGCCCATAGGTAACCTTATGAATTGTTTGTGAGAAAGAAGACACTGAAGTGGTATCAAATGCCCAGTAACTGTTCTTGTCCAATGCTTTATTAGAGGCAAGACGCAGCTTCAGATATTGCTCGACAGAGGGTTGATAATCGATGGATTCAAATATCTCGGAGATTCTTTGAGAGGGTATAGCGGCAGCCGGATAGAGAGAGTTTTGTGCTATCACATCGTAGTTGGAGACAGTGGCGTCAGGATGGATAACTAAGAATATCGCTAAGGATAGTAACTCTTTCCAATGCTCAGGGAAGACGGCCTTTAAAGCTTTAGTTATTCCAGATTGCTTGGCAATTTGCTCTAATACATAGCTGGCTCCGGCATTCAGTGCTTCCGACCGGCTCAAAACAATTTGTGCCACAGGAAGGCTGACTTCTTCAATACCAACCGGACAGAGCTTGTTATCGATAAAAGTTAATTCAACATCCTTGTATTGAGGATTGTCTCGAAGAAATTTCCTTCCCAATTCCACCTTGTCGTCAATCAGGCGCCCAAGGGTAATTCGGTGTTTGCTATAAGAACGCTGTTTGACCGGATCCCAAGCATTTTGAAATTGGTACAGATAGTCCTTGCCCTTGATATTTACCTTGATGACATGCTCAATGGTCTTCGCAAGCATATGAATCCCTCCAGGTAGATTATATAATTATAATCTATTAAATCAGTTAAAATAATGCCCAATGCCCGGTTTACGGGCAATTTGGGCACTGTGTGTAACTACTAGTAATATTTATGATCTAGTTTTTGGGAATTCAGGTTTTTAGAATTTCCAGTCGGCTTTAAATATGACCTGACTGTCGATTCTTCCGTCACCTAGAGCTGCTTTTGCAGCCAGCGTCGCTTCCGCTGAGCCACTCCTAACCTTCAGGCCGGCGCCTGCAAAACCGCTCCAGCGATTGATTTCTTTCTGAGAAATCGATTCTCTGGCCTGAGTACCAACCGCCCGCAGCTCTCCTTTCTTATCGAGCTGCCCGACTCGGATGCTGCCGCCTGCCTCTCCGTTGAGGCTAAACCGATATCCGCCAATAGAGCCGATCTCCACACTGCCTCGCACTACCGCCGGAATCTCGGCAAAAACCTGCGCCCTGCTCTTAAATTCAAACGCCTTCTGAGAACCGATCTTCGTGTGCTCAGTAGTCTTTAGAAGAGTCCAAATCTGCGGCTCAATTGCAATGCTGAGGCCGTCAATGATTCGATACGACCCTGAAATGCCTCCGGTCAGATAGTAGTCATCAACCTTCGCCTTCATGCGCTCAAGCTGCATAGCGGCAGGCAGATCCGCGGTGATATTGCCGCGCGACAGGCCCGCGCCGGCATTCACGCCGACAATAAAATCGCCGAAGTCTTTACTGATCATGCCGTTAACCGCCGTCACATTTTGCTTGCCGCTCGCTTCAAGCACAGCATGCCTGCTCTTCGAAGAAATATGGGTATATTCGGCCGCTGCGACAACTGAGTAACCGGATTCGGTTTTATGCGCCATGCCAAGACGAACATTTTCCGAATTCGCTCGATACGCTCCGCCCAGTAAATATCCGCCTGCCTTCCGGGAAGAGAAAAAACCGCCTTCAGCTCCACCGAAGATATGCGTGGAACCTTCGGGCTTGTCATAGAGTCGGATCGCTTCCGTTCCAATCGCGCTGCGCAGACCTTCTCCCGATCGGAACATATTTAAACGTGTCCCGAGAAGACTCGGCAGCAGCGTGGCCTGACCGATAAGCGCAGCAGAATAATGGGGCGCCATAAAGGTCTCGTTGTCCACTCGCGCAAAGAATCTCTGCGCCGCATTGTCGGAATCAATCGTAAAGCCTTCCGTATTGCTGTACAGCCAGCCCTGAAGCTGAGGATAGACAAAGTTCGTTGTGATAACGACCGCTTTCTCCCGATCGATAAACCAGCCGTCCTCGCGGTTCTCCAGCACCAGTGACACATTTCTGTTCGCGGAGATGAGCTGAACCGTATCCGAGCCTTCAAATTCCTGAATAGTGGAATCGGTCAGCTGATTGGTTCCAAAGGGATCAAGCACGAAAATACCGCTCCCTTCTTTGAACACCGGGGCCGTTCCATCCTCAGAACTGAACGCGGGACGCCCCGTACGATGTTTAAGAATAAATACGGCACCGCTCTCAAACGTTAATCCGGCGTGAGCCTCTCTCTCATTGGACAAGCCCACGATAATGGAGTTTTCTTTAGAAAGCACGAACGTGTCATTGACAGCCAGTACGCTCGAGAACTTCTCCTGAGCCAAATCGAAAATCTGGAAAACCACATCTCTCGTTAAATCAATTGAGTCGTCCTTGCGGCCGTCACCCAAAATTAGAATTCCGTTGCTTCCGACTCGAAATTCGGTGCCGCTTCCGCTCCAGTTCTTGATCGCCAGAGAGGCGTATTCACCTTGCTTTTCGTCGCCTTCGATCAGAATAGAGGCGTTTGCGCTCTCCGCGTTTTCAAACACAACATCCGCGTCTGAGCTGAGACGCAGTGTCGGAATCACGTCTCGAGAGCTGCTTCCGATTGAAAAGTCTTTCGCCCTCACCTGACTGCTGATTGAGGTTCTGCCGCCTTCAAGCTGCAGAGACTGAACGGTAAAAAGCCCTTCAATGTCCAAAGTCCCTCCGCGGACGATCACGCCCTGCGTCGAGTCAAAAGATGTATTTTTGTCAAAGCGCGCCGAGCCGTCCAGCTGGAAGATATCCGCGTAAACGTGTGTCTGGGCGCCGTTTTTAATGAGAAACTCACCGGTATTGACGATCGCGGAATTCGGACCGACCGTTACTTTGCCGGTAAATAAAAGACGTCCCGTGTCGGACACAAAAACCTTCGAATCGATTTCTGCCCGCTTCTGGACTTCTCGCGTTCCCTCGTAACTTAATCCGTGCAGCTCCAGCGTACTGAATTCTCCGACGGACAGCCAATTATCTGTCCCCGACATCGGTCCTCTGCCTGTACCATAAAGAACAAGCGTGGAATTGTTCAGAGTCAGCACTTCGCTCTTTGTGTAGATCGACCCGATGCAAAGGCGCTCCGAATTTAACTCGGACATCTCTCCTAAGTTGAGATTGACGGATGCCAAACCGATGTTCTTTCCTTCGAGATAATTCTTATAGTCGCTGTAGTTGATCCCTGTCACAACAGAATTATCAATCAGCAGCTCACCGGTGTACGTAACGCCGATACCGTAGTATTCGGAAGCGAGGCTGAGATATTTCAGATCGACCGCTTCATCGGTGAGGATAATTTCCGAAAATGAGGTCTTAGTGAAATCGGTGATTTTGCCCTGAAGCTGACTCTCACGATTGAAGTCCTGGGCTGATATTTCAAACAGATCCTTGGAGGCCGCTGTAATGCTGACCTCTTTAAAGTGCCAGTTGCCGTCGTTGAGATTGGTGTCGCCCGACAAAGTTAGCGAGCCGCCGTTTTGACTGTACTGACCGGTAAAGGAAAGCGTGCTGCCGTTCAGGACAACCGATGAATCCTGCACCTTGACATTAAGCGCTCCGCTAAAGACCTGATCGGCATTCACGGTTAATGATGCGCCGTTTTCCAGAATCAGAGAGCCGCCCTTTGCTGCGGAGAAAGCACTCCCGCCGGCATTTACCGTCAGCTGCTTTCCTTCTGAGACGGTGATTTTGGAGTTCACGGAACCGAGAACAAATGCGTCCGCTGAGGCGCTGATCAAAGAGTCTCCGCCGATCAGCAGCGAAGCTTTATCCTGCAGTACGGCAAAAGAGGCAGAACTTCCTGTGACCGCCCCTGTGAGGCCTTCGGAAAAAAACACCTGAGATGCCGAAGCAAAACCTTTGATTCGTATCGCTGTGTTCTCTGAGCCGTCCTCAATAGCGGCGCTCAGAGCGGCGTGATGCCTGAATGTGACATCAGCGCCCTCTTCTGCGACCAGGACGGCAGCGGATCCGCCCTGAGCATCGTTAATCGAACTCTTAACTTTGATATCAACAGCTCGCAAAATATCCGCCTGTTTGCTAAAGCGCGCCGCCGGATCATTCGAGCTCTGAACCATGCCGAAATTCAGCGCGGTTTCAGACAGCTCCGGTGCGTTCCATATTTCTTCGGCGCCTTCCATCGTCAGAGGAGAGCTGCCGACAAACGGTGAATTTTCTGAGATGTGGACAAGAATCAGATTTTCTTTAGCGAGATCTTCAATATATTGGTTAATCTCTTCATCCGTTTCAAGGTAATTGGTTTTGGTCTCCCCGAAGAAAGGATCCTCCTGCGAGAAAGAAGGTACCGCATGCAAGGCGATAACCAAGGCGAGTGCTGCCCTTTTGAGAGACAGTGGGCGTCTGTGTCGATATGTCTTGTTTGCCATCGGCAACTCCGGGTGCGCAGCTGCCGATGAAAAGATCCGGTTACACCGGGTTGTCAATTCCGACGAAGCTGACGTTTATTTCTGGGAAATGGTTTCCAATCCAAACGGCCATGGCCCGTATTCCTAACGTTTCTCCGGCATGGTGGCCGACTGAGAAATAAGGAATTCCTAATTCACGAGCTTCCAGAACTGTTCTTTCGCTAATTTCCCCGCTAAGGTAAGCGTCCGAGCCTTCGGCTGCCGCGTCTTCTAAAAAATCCTGAGCCGCGCCGCTGCAGAAGGCGACCGTCTTAATTAAAGCGACGGAGTCTACAGGCACCACAAAAGGAGGTCTATGGACAACCCCCTCTATTTTGTTAGCAAGTTCTTCCGTAGTTACAAAGTCATGGAATTCCCCCATAAGCACCAGAGGATTAGACTTTGTCGCTCGGACGTTCTGCAGCTTCAGCGCACGCGCCATTTCATAGTTGTTGCCGACAGTCTCATTGGCATCCAGAGGTAGATGGTAGGCAATCAGATTGATATTGTTGGCGAGAATCTTCGCGATTCGATTCCGTTTGATACCGATAATCCGTGAGTTCTCGTTTTTCCAGAAATAACCGTGGTGAACAATAATGGTGTCCGCACCGCGCCTGATCGCTTCATCAATTAGCGCCTCAGAGGCGCTGACACCGCAGACAATCCGCTGAACATTATCCGCACCTTCTATCTGCAGCCCGTTCGGGCAGTAGTCTTTGAAAGTCTCAGGTTTCAGTAATTCATCGAGTGTGTTCAGAAGCTCTGCTCTTTTCATAGTCAGTCCATATAGAAACTGCCGGCAAGCCGGCAGTTCAGTTCAATTAAATCTTTGTGCGGATTAAGGCATGACCAGTCCGCTTCCCGAAGCATCCGGGCTGCTGAAGCCGGGCTGACCTGGGACAACCAGCTTGCTTGCGGCCTGACGACGAAGCTCCTGAAGCTCTTTCATCGTGCGTTCCACACCGGCCTTCGCCGCTTCACGATAGCCCTTGACTGCGGCTTCCAGACTGTCGGCTTCGATATCAAAGGAAATCGGAAGCGCGCCCATCTGGGTCATAATCTGAGCTTCACCGGTATAAATCACCGGACGCGACTCATCTTTATTGCCGTCGGCAAGAACGGGAACCAGACAGCGAATCACGCCAATCTTTCTATCGGTATAGATTTCTTCACGGTACAGGTTGGTGAGCTCCATCTGAGCATCAGCCTCTTCCTTAACCGGTTCTGTTTGTTCTGACATTACATACTCCTTCTTTTATTGAATTCAGTCATTATCCGCTCGTGCGCCTCAGATGAAGCGAGGTCTGCCCCCAATCAGGGCCCCTGATTAGCGGTACACCATGACAGGAATCTTCGAATGCGTCAGTACTTTCTGTGTTTCACTTCCAAGCAGAACGGCCGCAAGACCTTGTCTGCCGTGAGAAGCCATAAAAATCAGGTCGCAGTTGTACTCCGTGGCTGCGTCAATGATCGCTTCGGCGGGAGAAAAAGACTTAAATGCGACAACTTCGCATTTCACGCCCTTTCGCTCAACCGCTTCTCTCGCGATTTCCAATCTTTCCTGAGCCATTTCCTTCACACGAGAATCGTATTGATCAATGCTCTCAGGACGATATTCGGACAGATTGGTGTAGCTGTAAGGCTCAATCACGGTGACGGCAACAATTGAGGAGTCCATTGCCTTTGCGAAATCAGCGGCTGCCTCCAGGGCTTTATCAGAAAGCTCCGACCCGTCGGTCGGTACCAGAATACGGCTGTACATTAGGCGTTTCCTTTATTTAAGTTATTTAATCTAGTTTAATAGATTCGTATGCTTACGGTTACTATTTTTCCTTGTTTTACGCTCCTCTACGCTCCTTCTGAGAAACGGTTCTTCATTTTTGTATGCCGGCGATCCGATTAATAGCGACTGAAGCCGCCGCAAACCCGATTGCGGCAGTCACAACCACGCCGGAACCGTAACCGGAACAGGCCAAGCCTCCGGTAATGTCGCAGCTGCCTTCCGGACGAACGACCGGATCGGCGGTGTATACAGCGGTTATGCCGAACTTCTCAATCCGCTTTTCTTCCTTTGGCCGCGGATACCCGTACTGCTTCCGAAGACGATACCTTAGGTTGGAGAGCAGCGGGTCTCCCTTGGCCTTTGCAAGATCATCGACGAGGATATTAAGCGCGGAGGTTTTTCCTCCGGCAGCGCCGCATGTGATAAATAAGCCGCCGCTTTTCTGCACAAAAGCTGCCATTGCCGCCTTTGCCTTGACCTGATCCGTACAGTCCAGCACGACAGGCGTGTGCAGCATTTCCGAAACATTCTCCTCATCAACGAAATCCTCGACCATCGTCACTTCGCAAAGAGGATTAATCAGGGCGATTCGTTCCTTCAGGGCTTGCGCCTTCGGCTTTCCGTAAGCGCCGGTGAGAGCCTGAAGCTGTCGGTTGGTATTGCTTTCGGCGATATTGTCCAAATCTATCAGCGTCAGTTTGCCGACAGCCGTGCGCGCAAGCGCTTCCGCTGCCCAAGAGCCGACGCCGCCTAAGCCGACGACCGTGACCGAGGCCTGAGCAAGACGTGCTGCGCCCTCCTTCGTATAGAGTCTCGCGACCCCGCCAAACCTTCTCTCATAATCCAGCGGGTACCGTTCCGTCTGACTAAGCGTCTCGCCCATAGCGTCTCCAAACCTCACTCACAATAAGGATAAAAAATGTTTGCATCGTCCTCGTCCTCCGTTAAACTTGACAGGGGATGGATCGGAAAAGAACCATATTACTAACCGCGGACAAATTTGTTAATTCGTACCTTGCGAAGGCTGATTTCGATCTGATAATTTAATCATCAAAAAGGCAGTTTCAAACAATTGTTTCTTAGGCTGCGAGAATATTCTGACCCGGAGGAATTATGAAGATTTTAGTACCCATCGACGGCAGTGAATTCAGCAATCACTCGCTTGAATTTGTCGCCTCGCGAACAACACTTCTCGGCTCCAATCCCGAAATTGAGCTGATGAGTGTTCAGGCGCCTGTTCCGGCTCGCGCCTCCCGCCTGATCGGCAGCGGATCACTCCGCGGCTACTATGACGAAGAAGCCAACACTGTATTGGAACCCGCCGTCAAGGAGCTTGAAAAAGCCGGTGTTAAAGCCGCCACACGTTTCGCGGTCGGTGAAGCCGCTCCCACAATCGCGAAGACCGCGGAAGAATCCGGCGCCGACCTGATTATCATGGGTTCGCACGGCAGATCCGCGCTCAAAGGACTGCTGCTCGGTTCCGTCACAAATTCCGTTCTTGCGCTTTCAAAGAAGCCGGTGCTTATTCTGAGAAACAAAACCGCTCCTCAGACGGACTCTCTTAAAGTCGGCGTCGCGGTTGACGGCTCCTCCTACGGCGAAAAGGCCGTGGAGTACATCCTGAAGAATCACGACCTCTTCGGTAAAGACCCGGTCTTTTATCTGATGAATGTCGTCAGCGACTATGCCGGCGTTGTGATGCCCGACATGGCAGGCATGGCGCTCCCGACACTGAATGAATCCGAGGTTCGCGCAATGCAGCGCGAAGCGTTCGATGAAGCGGTCGGACCGGTTCGCGACAAATTCACTCAGCTCGGCTTTAAAGTTGAAGAGATCTGCCTTGTCGGCAACCCGGGCGATGAGATCGCCGCCTTCGCAAACAAGGAAGGGCTTGACGTGATTGTTATGGGCACCCGAGGATACGGCGCATTCAAAGCTGCCGTTTTAGGCTCAACAGCAACCCGCATCGCCGCCATCAGCGATAAGCCCCTTCTGGTTATCCAGGCGTAGAGAAAGCATTCGGACGTTCGTCCCTTACGGTAAAAAAAGAAGCGTCCGCAGACGCTTCTTTTTTTGAAGGAGAGATATGCAGCAGATTCTAAAAATAATACTTTTCATGGGCCTTCTGCACTGCGGTTTCATCTCCTCACGCGTGATTACAACCCTTTACGCGCTTCACAACGGGCAGCCCGCCTGGATTGTCGGCGTGACTCTTTCGGTTTATGCGGCGGTCCCCGCGCTGATTTCGATTCATGTCGGCAAATGGATCGACCGCATCGGCGTCAAAATTCCGATCATTATCGCCTGTCTGCTCATATGCGTTGCCTGCGCCGTACCAATTTTCTTTCCTTACGAAACTTTCGGCATCAAACCGATCTATATCACCTGTCTGCTTGCAGGCACCGGCTTTGTCTTTGCGCTCATCAGCGGTCAGGGACTCATCGGGCACCTGACCACAAATAAAACCCGAGCCACGGGATTCACGTTTCAGTCCATGGCTTTTTCCGCCTCGGGCGCCGCCGGCCCGGTCATTGCCGGTTACCTGATTGATGAGAAGAATTACTACTGGGCCTACGGCGGAGCGCTCGGCTTTGCGCTTGCGGCTGCCTTAGTCTTTCTTCTGATTTCACGCGGACTGCCTTCGTCGCTGAACGCGAACAAGCAGAAAAAAGTCGAAAAACACAGCTTATTTGAGCTCTTTAAGCATCCCCTGATTCGAAACGTACTGCTCGCCTCCGCCCTAGTCTCAATGGCATGGGATCTTCAGGCCTTCATGATCCCGGTCTACGGAACGGAAATCGGTCTTGACGCGGTAGCGATCGGATGGCTGCTGAGCGTATTTTCCGTCTGCTCTTTTGCGGTTCGAGCCCTCATGCCGATTCTTTCGCACCACTTTAAAGAGTGGTCCATTATCATCTTCGTGCTCGTCTCTACCGGCGTCTCCTACCTGATATTTCCCTTCACAACTAGTTTGGCGGTCCTCTTTGTCCTCTGCGGATGGCTTGGCGCGTCTTTGGGCGCGTCTCAGCCCAACGTTCTCTCTCTGCTTCACCAAGTCACACCGGAGGAGAGAATCGGAGAGGCGATCGGTATACGAACCATGCTGATGAACTCAAGTCACACCGTTCTACCGCTTCTTTTTGGTTTTGGGGGCTCAGTTATCGGTGCCGCAGCCGCTTTTTGGTCTCTCGGCGCAACGATGATCCTCGGTGCATTCGGAATTCAGAGGTCCAACAAAAATATTGCTTCGGATCGCGGGATGCCGGATGAGGAAAAAGCAATAGAAAGATCACTAATTGATGCGAAAAAACAAAAAATACACCATAAATAGGTGATTTTTTCATGCCATAAAGTAATCACTTATGGTCATTTTGCATTTATCTCGTTACAATCAGTAATGAAAGCTGCGGGACTACATTGATTGTGAGCAAAACTTTAATTACAGCAGCAACTATTCATAAATAAGCTCTCGTTTGAAAGACAAGAGCTTGGAGGGTTTTATCTTGAACACAAGGGAGACAACCGTATTGATTGTTGAACCGGATCTTGATACGCAGCGTGTTTACCGCCAGCGTCTGATCCATGATCCGGGTATCCGTTTGATTGGCATCTGCTCCAGTATGGAATCCGCAACTTCCTTACTGCTTCAGACTCGCTGTGACATCCTTTTAACGGAGCTTAATCTGGGCCAGCGGGATGGTTTGGAATTAATTCACCAAGCTCATACCGAGTATCACATTCCGAATATCGCTGTTATTTCCAATCGTTCCAGTCCAAAAGATATTCTTGCCGCCATTGAAAACGGCGCTATCGGCTACATTGTCAAGACTGAGACTAATCTTCAGTCGATTGCTGACTATGTTCGTTCCATCATTGTCGGAGGAAGTCCGATCAGTCCTATCGCGGGGCGCGTTATTGTTAAGACGCTTCAAAACCGCATTGAAAACGAGCAGGTTTCTGAGATTCAGGGGATGCATTCCAGTTCAGTTCCGAATCCGCTATCGCCCAGAGAGACAGAAGTCCTCCATTTGCTTGGCCGAGGCATGAGCTTTGCTGACATCAGTAAAGTGCTGGGCATCTCCACGCACACTGTCACCGCCCACATCAAGAAGATTTACCGCAAGCTCAAAGTCCACTCGCGAGGCGAAGCGGTTTACCTCGCCTCTCAGATGGGCATTCTCTCGGATCGCTAAAGTGATTCGAAAAGGGACGGTTCAAACCGTCCCTTTTGCTTGTATTTTCAGCTAAGAAGCCGCGGTCCATTCTCCGCTCTTGCCGCCGCTTTTCTTCAAGAGGCGAATCCCGTCCATCTGCATTCCGCGGTCCACCGCCTTGAGCATGTCGTAAATCGTCAGCAGCCCGACCTGAACCGTAGTCAGCGCTTCCATCTCCACGCCGGTACGGCCTTTACATTCGCAAGTCGCAACACAGCGAATTCGACTTTCCTTTTCAAAGAGCTCAAATTCGACCTCGACATGCGTGAGTGCAATCGGATGACACAGCGGAATCAATTCCGGTGTTTTTTTCGAACCCATGATTGCCGCAATTCGGGCAACCGCCAGCACGTCGCCTTTCTTAGCCTTTCCCTGAGCGACCAGTTCAAAGGTTTCCGGCTTCATCGAGATCCATCCCTCGGCAACGCCGACTCGGCAGGTTACGTTTTTTTCACCCACATCAACCATGTGTGCGTCGCCCGATTCATTAAAGTGCGTCAAAGCAGACATTCGTTTCTTTCCTATTAAGAATTCGTTACAGCAAAAAAAATAATAACTGATATATTTTCTTTTAGATGTAAATAATAACGTCGCCAAAAATTCGGAGCTGACATGGTCGCTAAGCGCATAATTTCCTTACTTTTCGCATGTTCGATGGCCCTTGAGCCGGCTGCTCATGTCTATGCGCAAAACTATAACCTTCCTAATCTCGGCGCAGCCGGCGGCGCTACGCTCTCTCAGCTGCAGGAGCGTCAGCTTGGCGAGGAGATTATGAATGAGGTTCGCAGTGATCCGACCTATCTTGCCGATCCTGAAACCATGGAATATCTGAATCGGATCGGATACCGACTCGTCTCAGCCGGTCCCGGCTCCCCATACAGTTTTGAATTTTTCCCGATCCGCGACAGCTCAATCAACGCTTTCGCGCTCCCGGGCGGCTTTATTGCGGTCCACACCGGGCTTGTCACCGCGGCTTCTAACGAAAGCGAACTTGCTTCCGTACTCGCGCACGAAATCGGGCACGTTCAGCAGCGTCATATTGCCCGCATGCTGGAAAATCAAAAAGGCAACTGGGCCATGACGCTCGGTTCTATTTTGGTCGCAATTCTTGCCGCTCGAGCGGGCTCCGGGGACGGCGCAGCGGCTTCTGTCATCGGTGCGCAGGCCGCCATGGCGCAGAACTATCTTTCTTTTTCCCGCGACGCGGAAAGAGAAGCGGACCGTGTGGGTTTTAATTCGCTCGTTCGCGCAGGTTTTGATCCGAAAGGCATGGAGCAGTTCTTCGAGCGTCTTGACTTCAACAACCGCGCTTATGAGGGCGCGAGAGCCGCCCCTGCTTATTTAAGAACGCACCCGATGACCGTGGACCGTATGAGTGAAGCCCAGGTGCGCTCAAGAAGCGTTAGAGCGCAAAAGCACAAAGATTCTCTGGACTTTTATCTGATTCGCGCGCGTCTTCGCGTCCTACAGTCCAACCGTTATCAAGGCTGGTCCGATGCGATGGACTACTTCAAAGAAGAAGCAAAGACCGCAAAGGGCTATGAAGCGGCCGCCGTCCATTACGGCATGGCGGTCGCCGCGCAGCGCATGAAGAACCCGACGCTTGCGCTTCAGGAAATCGAAAAAGCGCGCCAGATGACGGGCGGAAATTCCGCGATCATCAATAAGCTGTACTCTGATCTTGTTTTTGAGTCTTCCCCGAACCAGCGCGCCCGTGGACTGCAGCTGGCGAAACAGGCTTATGAGAAAAGCCCGCTTTCAGCCATGCTCTTAGAAAACTATGCAAGTCTGCTGCTTCGAGATAAGAAATACAGCCAGGCCGTTGAGCTTATGCGAAAGCAGCACGCGATTTCCAAATCAACGGTCACCTATCAATCGATTCTCGGACGCGCCTATGAAGCGATGGGCAAACGAAGCCTAAGCCATCAGGCAATCGGCGAGATGTATGCGCTTCAGGGGCAGAAAGTTGCTGCCATTCAGCAGCTTACGCTCGCGCAGAAAGCCAATGATGCGGACTTCTATACCATGAGTGAAATTGACGCGCGTCTCAGAGAACTCAGAGCTGATGTTGAGTTTGATAAGAAACATCAGTAAACCAATTCACGATTTTAGAGCTGATTTTTAACATCATTTAGTGAGAAAATTTAACGATTCTCATTAAAAAGAAAAAAAGGTTGAAATTGACTGAAACACAGCAAATCACAAATCCGATCGAAACAGATGCCGTGATCATCGGTGCAGGTCCGGTCGGTCTTTTCCAGGTGTTTGAATTAGGGCTGCTGGAAATGAAAGCCCACGTGCTTGATTCTTTAAACCATCCGGGCGGACAGTGCGTTGAGCTGTACCCGGACAAACCGATTTACGATATTCCCGCAGTTCCGGTCTGTTCTGCTACCGAGTTAACAGAAAATCTGCTCAAGCAGATTGAACCGTTCAAGCCGGTTTTCCATTACGGTGAAGAGGCGCAGGTTCTGAAGAAACTTGAAGACGGCCGTCTCTACGTAAAGACTTCCAAAGGTACCGAGTTCCTTGCTAAAGCGGTGTTTATTGCTGCCGGCGTCGGAAGCTTCCAGTCAAGAACACTGAAAGTTCCGCACATTGAAAAATTTGAAGGATCACAGCTTCATTACCGCGTCAAAGATCCCTCCGTTTTTGAAGGAAAGAACATTGTCATCTGCGGCGGCGGAGACTCTGCCCTTGACTGGTGTCTGAATCTTGTCGGCAAAGCCGAGAGCGTCGTTCTGGTACACCGTCGGGACGGATTCAGAGCCGCGCCTGCTTCCGTCACAAAGATGAAAGAGCTGTGCGATCAGTGGGAAATGCAGTTTGAAGTCGGACAGGTCACCGGCTTTACGGAAGAAAACGGTAAGATGATCGAGGTTAAAGTTACCGGCGCTGATGGTGTGACACGTCGAGTTCCGATGGAACACCTGCTGGTCTTCTTTGGTCTGCAGCCTAAGCTCGGACCGATCGCAGACTGGGGTCTACAACTTGAAAGAAAGCAGATTGTGGTCGATACCGCTCGCTTTGAAACGAATATCCCGGGTGTTTTTGCTGTTGGCGACATCAACATCTATCCCGGCAAGAAAAAGCTCATCCTGTCGGGCTTCCATGAATGCGCGCTTGCCGCTTTTGCCGCAGCCGACTATGTATTCCCGGAAAAGCGTGTCCTTCTGCAGTACACAACCACCAGTCCGAAACTTCACAAAGTTCTCGGCGTTGAAACACCGCACTTTGATTAATCGGTGCTGAATGCAGCAACGGAGCCCTCGGGCTCCGTTATTTTTTTGTTGCTTTACTGATGCGTTAGGTATCAGAAATCTTGATCGACGGCATCTTTCGGCTGTAGTCCTTATTCTTCTTCGCTACCGCAATTGCCAGTTTACGGGCGATTTCACGATAGATCTGAGCGATCTTGCCTTCCGGTTCGGAAATCACAATCGGCTCGCCCTTATCCATGCTCAGGCGAATATTGATGTCGAGCGGCAGTTCTCCGAGCAGATCGACGCCATACTGCTTGGCCATTTTTTCCGCACCGCCCTCACCGAAGATGTGTTCTTCGTGGCCGCAGTTAGAACAAATATGCGTAGCCATATTTTCAATAATGCCAAGAATCGGCACGTTGACCTTTTCGAACATCACGAGACCCTTACGAGCATCCATCAGAGCGATGTCCTGAGGAGTTGTCACAACCACCGCACCGGTCAGCGGAACTTCCTGAGAAAGAGAAAGCTGGATATCTCCTGTTCCCGGAGGCATATCGACAATCAGATAATCCAGATCTTTCCAATTCGTCTGCTTCAGAAGCTGCTGCAGGGCGGATACGGCGAGCGGACCTCTCCAAATCATCGGCTGATCCGGATCGATCAGCACGCCGACAGAGGCAACCTGAAGACCGTGTCCGATCATCGGCTCCAGACTCTTTCCGTCAACCGAATACGGTTTATCGGTGATACTGAGCATCGTCGGCTGGCTCGGTCCGTATACATCCGCGTCCAGAAGACCGACTTTGGCACCTTCCTGCTGCAGGGCAAGCGCAAGGTTAGCGGAAACTGTACTCTTGCCTACGCCGCCTTTTCCGCTCGATACCGCAATGATATTTCTGACGTTGTCAAAAACCTTGACGCCGGGCTGCACCGAGTGCGCGATAATATTCTGACCGACATTGACATCAGCATCGATGCCGGCTTCCGTCAGTTTTGCTCTAACCATCGACGCAATGACGGGACCCTGTGTTTTGGCCGGATAGTCCAGCTCAATCTGAACCGTTGTTTTCCCGTTTTCCGTCGTCACTTTTTTCAAAGACTTGGACGCGACCAGATTCTTGCCTGTATTCGGGTCCACAACTTCTTTGAGAAGTTCTGTAATCTTTTCCTGCATTAAAACAACTCCGTTGTATTTTTACGCCGTCTAAACTATCACATCGGAACTGACTTGCATACCGTTCTCAGATAAATACTTACCAGGAAGTTCGGAACCACGAAAACAAAGTAAGAAATCCTCCGCGCATTGACTTATAGACGCTTTCTCCTTAATTCGGTCTGTTAAAATTGACGTTTGGTCTTTTTCAACATATGGAAAAAATATTCATGAGTAAACGCACCATTTTCCTGACGACCGCGCTTCCTTACGCAAACGGAAATTTTCACATCGGTCACATCATGGAATACATCATGGCCGATATTTGGGTTCGCCATCAGCGAATGCTCGGCAATACGGTTCATTTTGTGGGGGCTGACGACGCCCATGGCGCGCCAATCATGATTTCCGCTCAGAAGCAGGGCGTCACGCCGCAGGAGTACGTCGCGAAAATCGCGGCCGGAAGACCCCAGTACCTGAACGGCTTCTATATTAAATTTGACCACTGGCACAGCACCGACAGCAAAGAAAACACGGAACTTTCTCAGGAAATCTACCGCCGTTTGAAAGGCTGCGGGCTCATCTACAGCAGAGACATCGAGCAGTTCTACGATCCGGTCAGAGGAATGTTCCTTGCCGACCGCTACATTAAAGGAACCTGTCCGAAGTGCGGCGCGCCCGATCAGTACGGCGACTCCTGTGAAGTCTGCGGCGCTGTATATCAGCCGACAGAACTGGTCAATCCGTATTCTTCTCTTTCCGGCTGCAAGCCTGAACTCAGAAAATCCAAGCACTTCTTCTTCAAGCTTTCCGACCCGAGCTGTGTCGAATTCCTGAGAAGCTGGACCAAGGGAACCGCCACAGACGGAACTTCCCGCCTGCAGCCTCAGATCGTTGCCAAGACCGAAGAATGGCTCGGCAAAGACGGAGACTTGAATGACTGGGATATTTCCCGTGACGCACCTTATTTCGGCATTGAAATTCCGGATGAACCCGGCAAATATTTCTATGTCTGGCTGGACGCTCCGATCGGATATCTCGCCAGCCTGAAGTCCTACTGCGAATTAAAGGGCATTAATTTTGACGGACTGCTGGAATCGTCCACAACCGAACAAATTCACATTATCGGTAAGGATATTGCCTATTTCCATACGCTCTTCTGGCCCTCCATGCTGCACTTTGCAGGCAAACCTTTTAAAGTTCCGGATCATGTCTGGGCGCACGGCTTTGTCACGGTCAACGGTATGAAGATGAGCAAGAGCCGCGGTACCGGCCTCAACCCCCTGGTTTATCTGGATCTGGGTATGGATCCTGAATGGCTGCGCTATTACTTTGCCGCCAAGATCAATTCGAGGGTCGAGGACATCGACTTCACAACGCACGCATTTGTCACCATGGTGAATTCCAATCTGGTCGGCAAATACGTCAATATCGCAAGCCGCTCAAGCGGATTCCTTGTTAAGCGCTTTGAAGGCAAAGTCAGCGATAAAGCGATTGCGGAGAGCCCGTTGCTTCGCGAACTTAGAGAGCAGGCCGGCGCCATCAGCAAACTTTATGAAGATCGCGAATACAGCCGTGTTCTCAATACTGTTTTTGCGCTTGCCGATAAGACAAATGAATATGTCGACGCCGAGAAACCTTGGGAACTTGCTAAGAATCCGGAAGCATCCGAAAAGCTCCATGAGGTTGCTTCTGTCACACTCGAAGCGTTCAGACTGCTCACCATCTATCTCAAACCGATTCTTCCGAGAACCGCTGAAAACGTTGAGAACTTCCTCAATTGCGGAGAGCTGAGCTGGAATTCCATCTCTGCTCCGCTGAACAGCGCCGCAGCAATCTCTCCGTTCAAACATCTGATGCAGAGAGCCGATGAGAAAGTCGTTGATAAACTCTTTGAGCTCAGCAACAAGAACGCTCCGGCAAACACGGAACAAAAAGCGGAAGAGGTAAAGAGCGAAGCTGCATCCTCTGAAGACATGGTTTACGAGGAACTTGCCCCGACAATTACTTTTGATGATTTTGCAAAAGTTGACCTGCGTATCGGCAAGATTCTCAACTGCACCGCAGTGCCAAAGAGCAAGAAACTGCTCCAGCTTACGATTGACGTCGGCGAGGAAAAACCGAGAAATATCTTCTCGGGTATCGCGGCTTATTACAACCCCGAGGATTTGATTGGAAAACTCACACTTGTAGTTGCGAATTTAGCGCCGCGCAAGATGATGGGTTCAGTATCTGAGGGCATGCTGCTTTCCGCTTCCGACGGCTCTGACAAGCCGAACGGCCTGTATCTTCTCGAACCTTTCCCCGGCGCAAAACCCGGCATGAAAATCCATTAAAGCCTTCTGCTGAAAAAGACCGCGGGTTCTCACAGATCTGCGGTCTTTTTTGTTTACTTCAGCCTAAAAACGCTCATCGTACCGTTCTAAGGCGCATAATGACGAGGTCGAAAGACATTCCCGATTTCTATTTATTAATAAAAACAACTTTCTTTACCTATCTAAGCATGAGTGTCAGATCCCATATCGTGGAAGCGCTTCATAGTTTTCCAATTGCGAAGTTCCACCCGGCTTCTTTATCGCTGCTGCGTCACTATTCGTTTAACGAATTTACGAATGATTTATCCGCAGGTCTTACCGTCGGCGTTGTTGCGCTCCCGCTTGCGATGGCTTTTGCCATTGCTTCGGGCATGACACCGGAATCCGGTATTTATACTGCCATTATTGCCGGCTTCTTTATTTCCCTGCTCGGCGGCTGCCGAGTCCAGATCGGCGGCCCTGCCGGTGCCTTTATTGTTATTGTTTACGGCATCATCGCGCAGTACGGCGTGGGCAATCTGCTCATTGCGACCTTCTTTTCAGGAATATTCCTGTTCCTGATGGGGCTCTTTAAGATAGGCAGCTTCATCCGCTTTATTCCGGTCTCCATCGTGATCGGCTTCACAAACGGTATCGCTGTACTCATTGCGCTCTCGCAGGTGAAGGATTTTCTCGGTCTTAACATCGCCAAGATGCCGGCTGACTTTTTCCATCAGATCGAGACTCTGTGGGGTGCCATTGACACGGTCAATCCCTATGCGGTTGCAATGGGACTTCTTTCTCTTTTCATTGTCTTTATCTGGCCGCGTTCCTGGACGATCGGCGGGGCGCCCTGGCGCAGATGGCTTGCGCGTATTCCGAGTACTATCGTCGTTTTGATCATCATGACTTCGGCCGTAACTTTCTTCAATCTTCCTGTTGAAACGATCGGCTCCAAATTCGGCGGTATTCCCCAAGGCCTTCCTGAATTCAAAATTCCTGAAATCTCTTGGGGTAATATAAAACAGCTCTTTACGCCTGCGCTCACTCTCGCACTGCTCGGCGCGATCGAGTCTTTGCTCTGCGCTCGTGTCGCTGACGCGATGATCGATGACCGGCATGATCCCAATCAGGAACTGATGGGACAGGGAATCGCCAACTGCATCGTGCCTTTCTTTGGAGGTCTTCCTTCAACCGGTACTATCGCAAGAACCGTCACCAATATTAAGAGCGGCGCCGTCTCTCCGGTCGCAGGCATGGTTCATAGCCTAACGCTGCTGATCATTATTCTGGTTGCAGCTCCTCTGGCGATGAACGTCCCGCTGTGCTCACTGTCCGCGATTCTGCTCTTCATGGCTTTTAATATGGGCAACTGGCACGAGTTTGTTCGACTCAGACAATTTACGCTTTCCTATAAAGCCACTCTGCTGCTGACCTTCTTCCTGACCGTTATTTTCGATCTGACAGTCGCGGTGGAAATCGGTCTGCTCTCGGCCGCGCTCTTCTTCCTTTACCGCATGAACACGCTTACCCGAGTGCTTCCGAAGACACTGCCCTTTGACGCTCCGAAGGAGATTGAGGCTTGGGTTATGGAAGGCGCGCTTTTCTTCGGCTCTGTATCAAAGCTTGAAATTGTCACGGACCCGAAGCATATCAATGCGCCGGACGCTCCCGATGTAGTTATCTTCGATTTCTCCGAACTGCTGTCAATCGATAACAGCGCGCTCGATATCATAGAGAATTTCCAGCGCAATCTGGTTAAGCATGAAAAGGTACTCATCATCGCCGGCGCAAGTGACCACCCGCTGCGGCAGATGCAGCGTCTGGGGCTGGCTCAGAAACTCGGCAAATTCCTGTGCCCGGATATGGACTCTGCCATACGGACTGCCTGCGATGTGATTCATAACAAGAAAACGCCCGCAGCCGACTCGAATGAGATACCGATTATCGAACGCTGACACCGACTGTTGAGGTACTAAGGCTCAGAGTTGCTCTGAGCCTTTTTTAGGTCTTGTCGACAGAATTTTCATTAGGCATTAATACCTAATGCATAGACCAAAGTGTATTAGTAGCCAAGCTTTAACTCATTAAGTAGACTATATCCAAACGGATTAATCCGACTCAAACTAAGAAAAATTATCTTTCTCACACTGACGAGGGAATCAATGGGGAACATTTCTGCTGAGTGGCTTTCAGCTTTGCACAGAAAAAGATTTTATGACATTGATATCAAAGACAAAGAGAATTCTGTGCCCATTGTCCCCTGGATCCATCCCCCGCTCAATCAGGACATCGTCAGACTGCTTATTAAAGTCGGCAAAAAAGTCTCTCTAAAACGTCAGGAAAAGCTTATCTCTCTCGGTCAAAGCATTCATCACCTCGCAGTTGTGACCAACGGTGTCACGGCCAGAAACTTCGGCAATCCGACAGTTGCCACAGAAAAAGCAGCGGCTATTTCTCCGGTGGGCCATCTGGCCTTAGGCAACCTCAATTTCTTTACCGGCAGACCTGCTTTCGGCCACTATTTCGCTCTGACCAATGCAGAAATCTACATCTGCGATCGTGAACTGATCATGCCGATACTCAAGACTGAACCGACTCTGCTGGCATCTCTGATTCGGCATTTCGAAAGCTGTGCGCTCTCTGATCGAATCGGTCTTGCCCTAATGGCATTCTCCCCGGTTGAGCAGCGTTTAAAGGCTTTTGCGATAAGCTGGGCTATCCATTTTGCAGACTCTTTCTATAAGGATGGGAAGATGTGGCTCAGAATGCCTGTCCCCCTGACGCGCAGCAACCGCTGTCTTGTCGCGAACGCATCTTCTGTATCAACAGATAATTATCTAAAAAAATGGAAGGACGAAGGCGTTTGGATTAGAGAGGGAGACTACATCACCTTCCCCGTCGATTTTTTTGAAGATACGTATAAATGGATGAGGCATTCTGAAGAACAGAGCTCTTACACTTACGCAAGCAGCCTTAAAGAACTTTTTGAGTTAATGCCTCGTATACCTCAAACAATAAATCCGCTAGCATCTCTTTGATTTAAATAGTAATTTTTAATCTAAAAGCCCTGATTCCATTCAGGGCTTTTTCGTCATTGCCGCGCAATAAATCAGGTGGAAGGATCATCATTTCACCCATTTATATTCTTTGTTGAAATTCACATCATTGAAGCGACATTCAGACAATATTTGATAAAACTACCTAACTATTTAATAACATGCGCTAAGGGTTAATCATTAGGAGGGAAACTAAAACAGTTTAGTGGTCATGATTTCGGATGATTTTTAGAATGGATCCTGTAATTGCTTCATTCCCTTCAAACTACGGAGAACATAAACATGACCCTAACAAGACGCAATTTCCTTCGCTCCTCTGCCGTTTCTGCTGCCGCGATTGCCGGCGTCGGTGCTTCTCATGCAGCAGAACTTCCGAAAGGAGCCGAATGGAATGAAACTTGTTCACTTTTAGTCATCGGAACCGGGTTTGCCGGTCTTGGCGCTGCCCTTGAAAGCCATTATCTCGGCATGAAGGATATTCTTGTCGTTGACAAAATGCCTTCTGCAGGCGGCAACTCCATCATTAACGGCGGTGCCATCGCTGCTGCCGGTACCGACATGCAAGCTAAAGCCGGTATCAAAGACAACGCCGACCTTCTCTATTCAGATATTCTGAAAGCGGGCGGCGGTATCGCTCATGCAAACCTTGCACGCAGAATCGCTGACGAATCCGTTTCCAACTATGAATGGCTCCGCGATGAAGTTGGCGTAAACTTCAAAGCCGTTACTTACCATGGCGGTCACTCTGTACCCCGCAGTCATGCAGTCCAGGAAAACACCGGCGCCGGATTCATCAACCCGATGCTTGCCAAGTGCAAGGAATTCGGCATCAAGATCCAGCTTCGCACTATTGTTGATGATCTGATCGTTAACGATAAAGGCTGCGTTGTCGGCGTTAAAGCCCGCATCAACCATCGCTTCAATCGTCCTGACAGCGGCAAAGTTGTTTACATCCGCGCCACTAAGGGTGTTCTGATCGCATCCGGCGGCTTCAGCCAGAACGTTCGCATGCGCACAAGCCACGATCCTCGCCTCACCAAGGAATTCACTTCGACCAATCATCCCGGCGCAACCGGTGAAATGATTCAGGAAGCTCAGCAGGTCGGCGCAAATACCATTCATATGGACTGGATCCAGCTCGGCCCGTGGACCTCTCCGGACGAAAACGGCTTTGGTCTGGCTCCGCTCGCAGTTGAATCCATGGTTGGCTACGGCCCGATGATCAACCCGAAGACCAGCAAGCGCTTCATCAAAGAAACCGGCAACCGCAAAGTTCGCGCTGACGCTATCGTCGCCATCGGTGCCCCGGCCGTCATCTTCACGAATGAACAGAACTTCATGAACAAGGTTGTCGGCAAGAACATGAAGCAGGAACAGTTTGAGCAGGCCCTCAAGAACGGCGTTATCCGCAAGTTTGACGACCTCAAGAGCCTTGCTGAGTTCTATAAGCTTGATTATTCAGTTCTCGAAAAAGAAACTGAAAAATTCAACGGTTACATGAAGGCTAAGAAGGATCCGGAATTCGACTGCATGTTCTTCGATGACGGCGTGCCCAATGAAAAGGGCCCCTTCTATGCAATCCGTCTCTGGCCGCGTGTCCACCACACAATGGGCGGCATTGAAATCAATGAACAGGCCCAGGTTCTGAACGTCAAAGGCGAGCCGATCTCCGGTCTGTACGCTGCCGGTGAAGCAACCGGAGGTGTCCACGGCATGGTCCGTCTCGGTACCGTTGCTGTTGCAGACTGCATTATCTTCGGCCGCATCGCTGCTCGCACAGCGAACAAGTGGGCCGGCTGCTAATCTGATCTAACCTTTCCGGAGACGTCCTTTCACGGAGTCTCCGGTTCGGAGACACATCTTGAGAACAAAAATAAATTTGGGCTACGCTGCGGCGGCTGTCCTTAGCGCCGGGTTAATGTTCTTCGCCTCATTTGCTTTAGCTGCCAATCCTCCGATGGGCGCCGATCGTCATGTTGCAAAAGGAGTTACCTGCAACAGCTGTCACGGCGAAGACCTCAAGAACCCGAAATTCCCGGATGACGCAACCTGCACTCAATGCCACAACAAGGACGCATTAGCGGAAAAGACAAAGGAACTTCCGGGTGCCAATCCTCACAAAGCGCCTCATAACGGAGAATGCATCAACTGCCATCTCCAGCATGAGCCTCCTGAAAATTACTGCGCTCAGTGCCATAAATTTGACTTTAACGTCAAATAGCTTTGAGTGTTTATCAAATTCCAAAGAGATATCTCTATGAAACTTAGAACTCTTATGCCTGCAGTCTTGGCTGCATTCTCTACTACTGCCTTCGCAGCAAATGTTGAACTGTACGGTATTGTTGACGCTTATGTACAGGTCTATAACGGCGGCAACGGAGCCGTTGTCGATCTCGGCAGCGGCGGTAAAGCCGGCTCCAGATGGGGTATTAAAGGAACCGAAGATCTCGGCGGCGGCAACTCCGTATTCTTCCGCTTAGAAAACGGCTTTATGCTTGATAACGGTACCAACAGTCCTGCGACTGGCGGCGACGGATACGCCTTCCAGCGTGAAACCGTTCTCGGCGTAAAAGGCGGCTGGGGTGCCCTTTCCTTCGGTCGTCAGTACACACTCAACTTCGGCGGTATCGCTCAGTTTGACGCTTTCGGATGCAGCCTCGGCAGCACGATCAACAACTTTATGGCCCCGGCGCCTTATATCCCGAGCAATCATATCTCAGGCATTAACGGTCTGTCCGGTATTGACAACATGACTCGCCGCGACAACTCAATTATTTATGAGTCCCCGAAATTCGGCGGTCTGGTGATGTCTGCGATGGTTTCTCTCGGTGAACAGAAGAAGCTGAATCGTGTGACTCAGGAACTGAGCGATGAACAGTCCAACAAACTGGGCAACACCTATGCGGTGCAGGCGGTTTACCGCAGCGGCGCACTTGGCGTCGGACTGACTTACACCTATCAGAACCTTGCCGGCTTCGCGCCTAACAACTTCCGCACAATCAATGCGCATGAGTCCCTTTACAACCTTGGCGCCAGCTACGATTTCGGCGTCACAAAGCTGTACGGCAATCTTATTTACCGTCAGGGCTCCAAAGCGGTTGATCGCAACGCCAACCCGAATCTGATGGTATACAGCGTTTCCGCAAAGACTCCTTTGATGGGCGGCTACCTCTTGAACGGCTTTGCCTTCCTCAAGAACAATACGACAGACGACTCCAATGCGTGGAACATCTCTGCTCGCTACGACTACCCGCTCAGCAAACGCTCCACCATTTACGGCGGCGCAGCGTACATGCATAACGACGACAACGTCAACTACACTATCAATGGCGGCGGCGGTTCTTCTTCTGCTCCCGACACCAAGATCGGCAAGAGCCCCTGGACGGTTTTTGTGGGTCTGAGCCATGCGTTCTAACCCGCTTTAAAGTCTAAGTTCTCCTTGTAAACTTAAAGGCCTCTTTCAGCACATTGAAAGAGGCCTTTTTTCTTTATGAAAGATCTTTTGGAATCGGTGCCGGACCAAGGACCTTAACACCTTTTTCCTCCAGGGCTTTGACCTCGGGAATACGAAGCCTCAGAGCGGTATATACCGGCATGCTCTTCAGCGCCTGAGAGGTAAAGAACGCAAGCGCTGAAGCAATCATCATGGGAAGCGTCAGATCCCAGCAGGCCGTCATTTCCAGAATCAGAAGCACCCCGGTAATCGGCGCACAAATTGTCGAGGCGAAGAACGCGCTCATTCCTACGGCGCAGAAAGCCATCGGATTCAGATTGAGGCCGAACAGATTAAGTATCCAGATGAAGAACTGACCTAGTATGCCGCCCATCAGGAGCAAGGGCGAGAAAAGTCCGCCCGGTACTCCGGTTGAATAACAAAGCGGAGCGAAGAACCAACGAATCAGGCCAATGGCGAGGATGGTCATGATCGGGAAAGAGTAATTGAGCATCTGCTGAGCAAGCAGGTCTCCGCCGCCGGAAAGACCCGGAGCAAAATAAACCAAAGCCGCAACCACTACTCCGACTAAAGCCGCTTTAACCTCCGGAAGAAGCGAAGAAAAATACTTATTGGCGTCCAGAAGCCAAAGAACCAGCTTGTTATAGAGCGGGCCCATCGCGCCCATAAATACACCAAAGCAGATATAGGCGGCAGCCTCCTTAAAATTAGGAAGCGCGAATGCTCGAGAGATCACATGATAATCCGGCTGCATGCCGAGAATGGTCATGGAAACCGTACAACCCGCAAACGCACAGATCAGCGTTGGAATGACCAAATTCATACGAATGTCCTTGGTCACTTCCTCAAAGGTAAACATAGATCCGCCAAGCGGAGAAGAAAACGCCACACCCAGGCCGGTGCCGGCCGAAGCGATCGTGAGAAAACGCAGCTCTTCAGGCGTAAATTTCAGCCATCGGCCAAGGGTCGCTCCAAGAGCAGCTCCCATCTGAACGGTCGGACCTTCACGTCCGAGAGCCATACCGCTGCCAAGTGTCAGCAGGCCGCCGATAAACTTCACAAACACGACACGAAGTCTTGCCGGCTCCACTTCCTGACGCCATGCCGCTTCAACATATTGAATACCGCTGCCGCCTGCGGTCGGGGCAAATCGTACCAGAGCCCTGCCAATCACAGCTGCTCCGACACAGATCAGGAGAATGAGACAGAACCCTTCAAAAAATCCGATTTGATGCGCCCATGCGGATAAATACAGCCTAAGATGGTCCGCTCGATGAAGAAAGACCTGAAAATAGCCGCCCACAAAACCGGTCAGAACACCGGCAATTAAACATACGAAATAGAACCAGCACGTGCGCAGCAAACTCACGGTGACCTCCTAAAATTTTTTTTCTGAGCGCAGGATCCCCGCGCTCGCTGTCTCTTTTTCTGTAGCTTAATAAGCTTTAGGAGGTCAGCCGCCTGAAGCGTCACAAAATGAGAATACCCTTTCCCCGTCTTCAGAGTCGGTCAAAAGAAAACCGCGGAATCCGCGGCTTGTATTCGTTAGGAACCTAACTGCTTTTTCGCAATTGCGGCGGCGCCGCTCTTTGGGAATAACTGAATCAGCTTACGGAAGGTTTTATTGGCTTCATCCGTTTTCTTTGAGTCCATCTGAGCCATACCGACCAGAAGATAGGCTTCGGAAACCTGCTTATGTTCCGGATAGCTTGCGATGAACTTGTTTTCAGTCCCAATAGTCTTAGCGAAATCGCCTTTCATGTAATAGCTGCTTCCGAGCCAATACAGTGCTGTCGGATAGGTTTTGGTCGCACGGTACTTAGTTGTGATCGTGCTGAAGCAGGCGATTGCCTTATTGGCATCTCCCTTCTTAAAGACTTCCAGACATTTATTGAGCTCCTGTTCGGCAGCGATTTCCTTATCGGACACCGCCTGAGCCGCCTTGGCTTTCGGGTCCATTTCGTCAAGACGGCTCTGCAGACTGCCGTAAATACTTTGAGCGTTCTCGCGTTCCTTGCCTAAGGAGTTGTTCAGCACATCCACTTGACCGCGAAGGGTCTGCACTTCTTTGGTCAGGCTCTCAAGACGGTCGTAGAGATTCATCTGAATATCCTGCTGCGCCTTGAGCTGACTGCGAAGTTCAATAATCGCTTTGCGTGCCTCATCGTCTCCGAAAAGGGCATACGCTGAAGTATTAACAGTGAGTAAAACGGTGCCGAGAACCGCGAGAACGACTTTTTTCATTACGGATTATTTGATCTGGTAGTTAATGTCAACACGACGATTTTCATAGTATGAAGATTCGTCATGGCCGAGCGCTTTCGGTTTTTCCTTACCAAAGCTGATGGTTTCGATCTGTTCGGGAGAAACACCCATCAGAGTCATACGCTGTTTGACCGCTTCTGCACGTTTCTGCCCTAAAGCGAGGTTGTATTCACGGCCGCCGCGCTCGTCAGTGTTGCCTTCGAGGCGAACGTTAAGGTCCTTGTGCGCAGCGAGGAACTGTGCGTGATTTGTCACGACCGGCATCTGGTCGGCGCTGACAGAGTAACTGTCGAAATCGAAGTGAACCGAGCGGTTGGCAAGAGGACCGTCCTTGCTGTTCAGCATTTCTTCAACAGAAGTCCCGTCGGCGACATTGCTGCCGTCCTTATCTTTATCAAGATCGACTGTCGAGCAGGCAGTCAGTGAAAACAGAACCGCGGCTGCGGATGCGCATAACGCTAATTTTGAAAACTGCATTTCAAATTCCTTTTAACTAATCGTGGGGCCCCAAGCTGGTTCTCTGATATCCCCACTCAAACCAGAAAGCCGGGATTTTGCGCTGCCGTCTGTAGAGACTGTAGACAAAACACCTTTCCCGCCGACTTCTGCGGCGTAAATAATCATATTCCCATTAGGAGAATAACTTGGAGATTCGTTTTTACCGACCTGCGACAGCGGAATCACATTGCCGGTTGCCAAGTCCTGCTGGACCAGCTGGAAGGTTCCGCCGCTGCGTACGATGTAAGCAAGCTGGTCATTCTTCGGGCTGACTGCCGGGCTGACCGCATAAGCGTTGCCGAAGCTCACGCGCTCGGCGCTTCCGCCGCCCACCGGCTTGCGATAGATTTGCGGATTTCCGCCTCTGTCGCTCGTGAAGTAAATGTACTGTCCGTCCGGGCTAAACGCGGGCTCGGTATCAATGCTGCTGCCTTCGGTAAACGGACGAACATTCTGACCGTTGACGTTCATCAGATATATCTTCGTAATGCCGCCCTTGGAGAGTGCCACCGCAAGCGTGTTTCCGTCGGGGCTGAACGCCGGAGCGCTGTTGTTGCCGCGGAAGCCCGCGACCTGACGTCTTTTGCCGGTGCTCAAATCGTGAATCCAAACCGTCGGCTTGCCCGTTTCAAAAGTGGTGTAGGCAATCTGCCGGCCGTTAGGAGACCAGGCGATCGAAATGATGGGTTCCTTGCTGCGCAGTGCCGCCTGAGGATTATGCCCGTCACTGTCGGCGACCATAATCGCGAAACTCTTGCGTCCCTGCTGTGCCACATAAGCGATGCGGCTGGCAAAGTCTCCCTTTTCTCCGGTCAGTCGTTCAAAAATACGGTCTGCAATTTTATGAGCATATAGTCTCAAATCGTCTTTGGCACAGACAAAGTTCGCCTCGTCGGTTTCCTGCCGTTTGACCGGATCAAAGAGTCTGAACTGCAGATCATAGCGTCCGTCAGGTGTCTTTTTTACCTCTCCAATGACGTATGCTCCGGCTCCAACAGCGGAAATTTTGCTCCACTCGGGCGTCATGTCATACGAGGTCGGAACCGGTCCGTCCACAAGACGGAACGCTCCGCTTCTCACCAAGTCATTGCCGACAATCTCCGCGATGTTCTCGGGAGCACCTTCATTGCCAATGAAGGCGGGAATGGCAATTGGGAACTGATTCGCTCCCACGCCTAAAATATCCACCTTCAGCTGTGCAAAAGAGGAACTCATAGTACTGGCAACAGCTGCCGCGCCCAATGATTTAAGAAACAAACGTCTCCTCATTTCAATCGCGTTTGCACTCATAGAATTCCCTCTCTCCTTACTTCTTGTCTCCTGCCCGAGCAGCCCGTTCCGAACCATGCGGACAAAAGGAAAATACTTCCAATATATATTTGAATTCTCTATCAAATCGAAACCGAATTGCTGAATTCTCAGCAATTCGGCCCAAATTTGGTCACACTTTTTAGTGGCGGAAATGACGCTCGCCCGTGAAGACCATTGTAATTCCGCGTTCATCAGCAGCGGCGATCACTTCGTCGTCGCGAATCGATCCGCCCGGCTGAATAACGGCAGTGGCACCCGCGTCAACAATCACATCAAGACCGTCACGGAACGGGAAGAAGGCGTCGGAAGCGGCAACGCTGCCCTTCAGGCTAATACCGGCTTCTTCCGCTTTGATCGAGGCGATCCTTGCAGAATCCACGCGGCTCATCTGACCGGCGCCGACACCAAGAGTCATGCCATCGCGCACAAACACGATGGTGTTGGACTTCACAAATTTCGCAATCTTCCATGCAAACATCATGTCGGAAATCTGAGCACTCGTGGGCTGCAGTTTCGTTACGCACTTCAGAGCATCTTCTTTAACCGTCTGAGTGTCCGGTGTCTGAACAAGCAAACCGCCGCCGACGCGCTTCATATCCAAATCGTTGTGCGCATGTCCCATGGCAACCGTCAGCAGACGAAGATTCTTCTTCTGACCGAATACCGCAAGCGCTTCCTCTGTAAATTCCGGAGCAATGATCACTTCGGCGAACTGCTTGGAAATCTTTTCAGCCGCTTCTGCGCCAACCTGGCAGTTAAAAGCGATAATGCCGCCGAATGCAGATGTCGGATCGCACTTAAACGCTTTACTGTAAGCCTCGGCCGCGTCAAGTCCGATAGCGGCGCCGCACGGATTCGCGTGTTTGATAATGACGCAGGCAGGTGTATCAAAACTTCTCACTGCTTCCCAAGCCGCATCGCTGTCAGCGATATTGTTGTAGGAAAGCTCTTTGCCCTGATGCTGAACATAGCCGGCCAGAAGACCCGGCGCAACCTGACGTTCACGATAGAAAGCGGCTTCCTGATGCGGATTTTCGCCGTAACGCATATCCTGAACCTTAACCCACTGGCGAGTCAGACTGTCCGGGAATTTCGAACGTGTGGTCACGTCATTGCCTTCGATGCTTGTCAGGTAGTTCGAGATCATGGCGTCGTAGTGCGCGGTATGGACGAATACCTTTTTGGCAAGCGCAAGGCGAGTCTCGGCGGAGACTTCACCTTTTCCCTTAATTTCTTCGATCACTTTGCGATAGTCGGCCGGAGAGACGATCACCGTGACGCTTTCATGGTTTTTCGCCGCAGCGCGGATCATTGTCGGACCGCCGATATCGATATTTTCAATCGCGTTTTCAAACGTGCAGTTCGGGTTCGCAATGGCCTGTTCAAACGGATAAAGGTTCACGGCAACGATATCAATCGGATCGATATCGTGAGCCTTGAGCGCCTCCATATGCTCCTCCACGGGTCTGCGGGCGAGAATTCCGGCATGAATCTTCGGGTTGAGTGTCTTAACTCTACCGTCAAGCATTTCCGGGAAACCGGTGTAGTCAGCGACTTCCTGGACAGGAATGCCGGCTTCGCTAATCAGTTTGGCCGTACCGCCGGTGGACAAAATGTGATAGCCGAGTTCCGAAAGTTCTCTGGCGAATTCAACAACGCCGGATTTGTCAGAACAGCTAATCAACGCCTGTTTTTTCATCTTTGCTTTCCTCATGGTGTGGGAGATGTGGTTTTGGCTCTAATGGAAAGAGAACGCCTGCCATGGCTGATTCACTGTCCGGCAGCTCATCCTCAAGTATTCGGACAAGTGCCTGCTGCAGCCCTGAGGGCGTGTTTTCTTCATAAAGCCGCTTTAAATAGTCTGTGCATAAGTCTAACCGTTTAAAGTACCAACTTATATGTTTGCGAATTGTCTTAAGACCTCGTTCGCTTCCGTAAAAAGATAAGTGCGCCTCCGTGTGTTCGGCAATCACGTCTATAACGGCTTTCTTGGACGGCGGAACATAGCGGCGCCCATCAAGCGCGGCGCTGATTTCTTCAAAAATCCATGGGTTGCCCATTGCCGCTCTGCCGATCAGTACGCCGTCCGCCCCCGTCTCTTGCAAGACCTGAAGCGCCTTGGCGCCGCTGCCTATATCGCCGTTGGCAATGACCGGAATGCCGACCGCCTGTTTTACCTGTCTAATCGTTTCATATTCAGCTTCACCCCGAAACGCCTGCGCCCGGGTTCTTCCGTGAAGTGTCAGCATCTGCACGCCGACGCTTTCAGCCATTTTGGCAATCCTAACCGCATTAATGTGCGCTTCGTCCGTTCCGGTCCGATATTTAAGCGTGACCGGGCCGCTAACGGAGGACACCATGGCTTCAAGCAGCTCCTTCACTAAATCTTCGTTCGCGAGGAGCGCCGCGCCGCTCGCCACACTGCAGACTTTTTTTGCGGGACAGCCGCAGTTGAGATCGATAATCTGAGCGCCGCACTCAGCCGCGTAACGCGCGCTGTCGGCCAAGTCCTGCGAAAAACAGCCGAGAAGCTGGATTCCCCGAGGCGCCTGCTCGCCCTTGAGATTAAACCGCTCCTGCGACTTTCGGGATGTCCTCAGCTGCGCCTGACTTGCGACCATTTCCGCAACCGCATAGGCCGCTCCGTGCGCTCTGCAGATTCGGCGGTACGGAAGATCCGTGATTCCGGCCATAGGCGCAAGAAAAACACGCCCGGGTATTTCTACATTTGCAACATTCAGCACCGTGCGCGAATCAAAATTCTCCATCTCAGGCCTCTGTCACCGCAAAATTGCGTTCCCGTCCGAAGTGCGCTAAATCCTCCGGCGTTCCGACATTTGCCCACGGCCCGCAGTAAAGCTCGCCGCTCACTCTGCCCGCATCAACAAACTGATAGAGCCAAGGGAAAAGAGGCGCCTTTTCAGCTGACTCCTTCTCAAAAATACGAGGAGAAAAAACCGCGATATTGCCATAGGTCAATCGCTTAGGCTCCCGATAGACGAGTCCTTCGCGCACATCCATGTCACCGGTATCTTTAAAGTACGGATTCGGAACCAGCACCAGATGCGCGTCAAATCGGCCGCAGCGAACTGCTTCAGCAGCCGCTCGCAGCTGACGGTAATCGTAGGCCGTCACAATATCTCCGCTCACCACCGCAAAGGGCTCTTTACCGTCACTCAGCAGCGGAAGAGCCTTAACGATTCCGCCTTTGGTTTCAAGCGCGCCGGAAAAATCCTCGCCTTCCTTGGATATTTCAATATTGAGTCCCGGCATAACTTTTGAGCCGGCGTAACGGTCAAATAATTCCGAATGGTGCGCTGTGTTGATGACTGCGCCGCTAAAACCCGCTTCCTTAGCTTTGAGCAGCTGCCACTCGAGCATCGGTCGGCCCCACAGAGAAAGCAGCGGTTTTGCCGTCCTCTCCGTCAGCTCTCTCATGCGTGTGCCTCGGCCCGCGGCTAGGATCATGATCTTCAATTCCGAGACTCCGATGATCAGAAGGTATATCCGACCTGTTCCTGCTCTCCGATAATGGTATCGATAAAGCGGGAGAGCGGTCTCAGCGCGTCGAAGCGACGGCTGGTCGCTTTAACGTAATTGAGGAACCGAGGAGTATCGCCTAAATATTTAGGCTTGCCGTCGCGATAGTTAAGACGCGCAAATATTCCGAGAACTTTTAAATGTCTCTGAATCGCCATCCATTCAACGTCTTCCCAGAAACGGCCGAAGTCAGAGGGAACCGGAACACCTGCTTTGCGGGCCTTTTCCCAATAGCGGATCGTCCAATCCAGAGTCTGTGTTTCTTCCCAGGAAATAAACGCGTCACGGCAAAGACATGCGATGTCGTAGCTCACAGGTCCGTAAACCGCGTCCTGAAAATCAATCACGCCCGGATTGCCTTTCTCTGTGAGCATCAGATTGCGCGGCATGAAATCCCGATGAACATAAACATTGGCCTGATCCAGATTCTTCGCAATAATCAGCGCGAAGGTACGATCAAACATGCTTCTAAGCTCAGGAGTAATTTCCATCCCCAAATGACGCTTTACGAACCACTGCGGAAAGAGTTCGAGCTCAGAGCGAAGCAGTTCAGCCGAATACGCAGGAAAAACATCCGGTTTGCTTGCGGCCTGAAGTTTAACCAAGGCATCTGTCGCCTGCCCCATCAGCCGATCGGCGTTGTCATGGTCCAGAACATCAAGATAAGTTTTGGTGCCTAAATCCGAAATCAGCATGAGGCCGAGTTCTCGGTTTTCTTCATAGATCTTGGGGACATTTAAGCCTGCCTGAGCGAAGACTTCATCGGCGTGGATAAACGGCGCGATGTTGTCCGCTTCTCCGGGAGAGTCCATAACGATATAGGTCGTCTCTTTTCCGTCGATTCGGAAGTAGCTTCTGAAGCCGGCGTCCGCAGATGCCGTTCTCATAGTGTCAAGCTTTAATCCGTACCGATCCGAAAATCCGCTAAGCCAATCCTTCAGCCGCATTTGTCTTTCAGTCATCTTTAAGCACCTCTTGTTTATTGGGAGAGATTCAAGAGAGTCTCTTCTTTGCCCTTATAATCAATCTTCTCAGATCCAAGCAATTTTAATGTTTAGCTGTTTATTTCGCAGAAAAAGACGTATGTCTCGAATTCGTGTTCTCCCTTTGTGCTCCGCTGTAGCGCTGGCACTCCCCCTTTGTGTTTCCGCCGCTGACTCAAAGGATGCTTCCGACGCGACTGCTCTTTCCAATGAAGGCCTGCGTCTGCGCCTATCCAGAGGTTTGAACGAGCAGGCGCCGACCGAAAGAGATGAAGCTCCAACCTATCTGAGCGCCTACCGCATGGTCGGGCGGACCAACGAGAAGATTGAACTTTACGACGATGCGGAAGTCCGTCGCGGCGGCGCCGTTCTTCGCGGAGATACAATCACATACACTTTTTCCACCGACGAAGTTTATTCGAAGGGAAACGCGCTCGTTGCAAGAAACGGTACTGTTTTCAAAGGGCCGGAACTGACTTATCGGCTTGACGCCGAAACCGGTGAAATGCCTGATGCGACATTCCGTTACCTTCCGAATGAAATGAGAGGCACCTCCGATAAAGTCGAGCTGCTCGGAGGCGGCAGAGCCAAGATGTGCAACGCGGTCATCACAACCTGCCGTGAAGGAGAGGAAGCCTGGTGGATTACAGCGGATTCCGTGGACTACGACCAGCTTGACGAGTCCGCAGTCGGCAGAAACGCGACGCTTTATCTGGGCGGAGTTCCGATTTTTGCGAGTCCCTATTTCAGCTTCCCTGTCGGAAGCGAGCGCAAGACCGGTTTCTTAACACCCAGATTCGGAATCAACTCGACGCTCGGCGTGAATCTTGAGCTTCCGTTCTATTGGAATATCGCGCCTAACTACGATTACACCTTCACGCCGAAACCCATGTCCAAGCGCGGCGTGCTCCTGGGCAATGAATTCCGGTATCTGCAGCCGTCCTTCAGCGGTGAACTTACCTATGACGTGATTTTCAAGGACAAGGAAACCAAGGACAGACGCTACGCGCTGTCGTGGAAGCACTTTCAGCGTCTGGGCAGAGGCGGTCCGACGCTCGGCGTAGATTACCAGCGCGTATCCGACAACGACTACATTTCGGACTTTTCCACGACCATTCGTGAGTCCAGTGAAAACATTCTGAATCAGAAAGTTTGGTTAAGTTACGGAAAGACATACTGGAGTACATCTTTAGGCGTCTACAAAAATCAGACGCTTGCTCCGGGCGGGCGCAGACAGACCGAAAAGCCCTATGAAAAAGTTCCTGAGTTTAATCTCAGCGGCAACGTCGCAGATTTCCACGGCTTTACACTGACCTCCCGTCTGACAGCGACCCGATTTGACCGAGGCGCGGGCTCCACCGTGGGGCGCCATCATTTGAGCGGCGACGGATATCGAACCCTTCTGGATTCCTCAATTTCTTATCCGCTGATGGGGCCGTTCTGGTTCATCACACCCAAGTTCCAGTACAACATGGCTTGGTACCGTGACATTCACGACGCTGCTTCTTACGTCGACAGATCCGGTTCGCGTCTTGTTCCGATTTACTCCTTGGATTCCGGACTGGTGTTCGAGCGAAACACTACATTCTTCGGACGAGAGACTGAGCAGACACTGGAGCCGAGACTCTTTTACGCGTATATCCCTTATCGCGATCAGAGCCATCTGCCTAACTTCGACAGCTCGGAAGCCGACATGAACTTCGCCGAACTTTTCTCGCCGAATAAGTACACCGGAAGCGACCGAATTGCCAACACCAACCAGCTTTCTGCAATCCTGACCACGCGCATGCTCGATGCCGGAACAGGCAAAGAATGGTTTACCGCCAGCGTCGGTCAGCGCTATTACTTTGAAAACAATCAAGTCGGGCTGTATTGGTCGGATCCTGCGAAAACGAAGAACCGAAGCGACCTGCTCGCCTCTGCGCAGTTCTCTTTCTATCAGGATTGGCGTATCGAAGGTATGGTGCAGTATTCCTCGGAATGGTCTAAAGTTTCCAAGACAACGGCAGGCGTTCGCTATAACCCGAGAAAATTCTCCACTGTTTCTCTTTATTACCTTTACAACTACAACCCCAACGATAAGCGAGACGCTTACTACAACACCAACATCAGACAAGTGGACTTCTCTTTCCAGTGGCCCATTGTTAAGGACCTTTACGCTTTAGGCAGGTACAATTACTCCTTGCGTGACCATCGAGTTGTTGACTCTTTGGCCGGATTGGAATACCGAGCCGGCTGCTGGATTCTGCGCGGAGCAATTCAGCGATATATCCGAAGCGAAGGCAGAACAACAACAAACTTCTTCTTTGAGCTTCAGCTTGTAGGACTCGGCACCGTCGGTTCCAGCCCGATTGAGGCCCTAAGTGAAGGAATTTCAGGCTATCAGCCTCTGGGACCAAGGCCCGTTGAGGTAGGTCGTTACGATTATTACGAATAAAGATATATGAAAAAACTTTCTGTTCTCACTCTTTCTGTCAGCTTGGCTTTTTCCGTCGCTGCTTGTGTTTCAGCCGCACAGGCCGCGCCTAAAGCTAAAAGCACGGAAACCAAAGCGGCCGCTCAGCAGATTATTCCTGTCGACCGCATCGCCGCGGTTGTCAATCACGACGTCATTACGGAAATCGAGCTTCAGCAGCGGGTGCACCAGGCCGCTATGTCTCTTCGTCAGCAGAAAATTACGCTTCCGCCGATGAACAATCTGAGAAATCAGGTTCTTGACCGTATGATTCTTGAACGAATCATTGAGCAGAAAGCTCAGGCCTCCGGCATCCGCATCGACGACAATATGATGAACGGCGCCATTGAGCAAATTGCTCAGAACAACGGTCTTACAGTTCCTCAGCTTGAAAAGAAACTCGCGCAGGACGGTGTTTCTTTCAGAACCTTTAAGTCCGGAATTCGTAGCGAACTGATTACCCAGAGACTTCGAGAGCGAGAAGTTGACGACAAAATTCAGATCCCGGAAAGCGAAGTTGATCAGTTTATTAAGGATCAGCTCGGACCTGAAAAACGTATTCAGTACCGTCTCGCCCGCATCGTCATCGGATTGCCCGCCAATCCGACACAGAAAGACGTGGATGAAGCCACTCGACAGGCAAACATCGCACTGACGCAGGCGTCCAAAGGTGCGGACTTCGGTCAGCTCGCAGCTCGCTACTCCAGAGCGCCCGAAGCGATGGAAGGCGGTGTAATGGGCTGGATTCCCGCAGGCAGACTGCCGAGTTTTGTTCTTGACGCGGTAAAAAAACACAAGACCGGCGACATTATTCCGGTTCGTACGCCCAACTCATTCCTGATTTATAAAATCCTCGGCGTACGCGATCCCGGCGACACCGCCTCTCAGACCGTCACTCAGACGCACCTGCGTCAGATCCTGATGCGTCCGACCAATGTCACGCCTGAGAATGTCGTCGTCACGCGTCTAAATCAGCTTAAGGACCGCCTTGATAAAGGTGACGGCGATTTTGCCTCTCTTGCCCGTCTGCATTCTGCTGATCCCTCAGGTACCAGAGGCGGCGATCTCGGCTGGCTTTACCCGGGAGATCTTCCTCCGGAAATTGAGCAGATGCTGTCGAAACTCAGCCCGGGCGAAGTTAGCGCTCCGGTAAAAACTCCCTACGGCTGGCACATCTTCCAGGTACTGGAACGCAGAAACCAAAGCGGTGTCAACGAACGCCTGAAACAGCAGGCGAGAGACATCCTCAGAGAGCAGAAGCTCGATGATGCGATGCTTGACTGGGAACGCAAACTGATGAGCGAAGCTTATATTGAGAAGCGCGTCAATAAACCCGCTGAATAATGTTTCATACTAAGACGCTTAGAGAACCTAAGCGTCTTTTTTCCTATGGCAGAAGTCTTAAAACATCACAAAGCCCGTAAAAGATTCGGGCAGAACTTTCTCAACGACGACTACTGGATTCAGAAAATCGCCGATGCGGTTGATCCGCAGCAAGGTCAGAAAATTATTGAAATCGGACCGGGCCAGGCCGCCCTCACCCGACAGCTTATTGCCGGCGCCTCTCACATTTTCTGCGTTGAAATTGACCGTGACCTGGCCGCATGGCTGCGTACGCAGTTTTCTTCAGGCGCGCTGACGATCATAGAAGCCGACGCGCTGAAGTTTGACTGGAGAACGTTTTCCGAAGGAGAAAAACTTCGTGTTGTCGGAAATCTGCCCTACAACATTTCTTCTCCGCTGCTGTTTAAGCTTGCGGAAATCTCCGACCGTGTAGTCGATCAGCATTTCATGCTTCAAAAAGAAGTCGTCGATCGAATGACAGCCGCGCCGGGGAGCAAAACCTACGGCAGACTCTCCGTGATGCTTCAGCACAAGTACCGCATGGCCAAGCTCTTTGACGTGCCGCCTGAAGCCTTTACGCCTGCACCGAAAGTCGTCTCTTCCGTTGTGCGAATGATTCCGCTGGAAAATCCTGCGGAAGTGGATGAAAAAGCTTTCCATGACGTTGTCGCGGCCTCATTCGCTATGCGAAGAAAGACCCTGCGCAACAACCTCTCTAAATGGATTTCCGACGATATGATCCGAGAAGCCGGGATTCAGCCCGAGCAGCGCGCGGAAACCATTCCGGTTGAGAATTTCATACGCTTGGCGCGCTTGGTAAGCGAAAACAATGTTTCGATCACAATCCCGGGAACCGTGGTCGATTAAAGGACGCTGTGACTGATTGAGTAGCCTTTAAGCTTTCTCTCGAACTCGCGATAGTTCGGACAGTACATTTCCACCCTGGCCCAAAAGTTCTTTGAGTGGTTCATGTGCTTGAGATGCGCGAGCTCGTGACAGATAAGATAATCGATCACGTCCTTAGGCAGAAATACCGCCCTCCAGTTCAGTCGAACAATGCCTCTCACTGAGCAGCTTCCCCAGCGTGTCTGTGCCGAAGAAATGATGAGCTTGGAAAACGGAATGCCTAAATCATCAATCGATGATGTCTTCAAAAGAATCTGCTCCAGAGCGTACTGTCTAATCTCTTCTTTCAGCACTCTGGTAATCGCCGTCTCCCATAGTTTGTCGTCATTCGTGTCTTTAGGAGGACAGACGCGAATCTCTCCCGCACCGACGCCCTCATCTCTTCGATTATTGACAAAAACGAGTCGGTGCTCTTCGCCGTAGATAGTGACTTTTCTGTTCACTGAAAGCTGACTTGAAGCTTCCTTCTGCTTCTGAAGCTGCCGCAGATACTCCGTATGCCATTTCTCCAGGGCTCGCAGATTTTCGTCCAGCCAAAGCAGTCCGCGCTCCTTTGTTCCGCCTGTAGGAACCGTAAGACGCACTTCACCGTCTTTGAAAGAGGCGCGGTATGACTTGGCGCGTTTAGATCGAATGACCTGAATCTGCACCGTTTCTCCATTCAGATCAACTTCAGCGCCCCCTCTCCTGCTGCGGATATGCTGCAGCTTGGGACTCAGCTCCCGCTCAATCTCTCTGTAGAGCGCCGCAAGCACTTGATCGGAGCGCATATTAAAAGGCACCAAAAGCGCATAATCCATATCCTGATCGTCACACGGAGAAAGAACCGACTTTCTGCATTTTTTCCCGTAAATCACTCTCACGTGAATCTTCCTGCTGCCATGGATAACTTCCAGGACTTCACCCAGCTTATAGGACGAGAACAGCGAAGAAAGTGAGTCATTGATCTTTTTGGAAACCCTGTCTATGAGTCTGTCGAAATCAAACGGATCATTCACGTCGTCAGCCTTTTTGTATTAACTTTTTATTATGCGAGCAGCTTACACAGGCAAGTCTCACTGCTGTTCGCCGGATTTTTTTCGGTAAAACTTCGGCGAGATTTTGGCCATTTCGTTTTCGATAATCTCAAACACCTTCTCGTTGAGTTTGTGCGCACTCATACCTTCCGGGTTAATCGGAGAGTTAAAGACAACATTAACCAGTCCCGGACGAATCACAAAAGAGTGTTTCGGCCAGCATTCACCGGAGTTAAGCGCAACAGGGATCACCGGAGCGCCGGTGCATTCTGCCAAGCGCGCCCCGCCGCTTTTATATTTCACCACTTGTCCCGGAGCCGTGCGTGTGCCCTCAGGGAACAGGATAATGCCCCAGCCCTTTTCAAAGAATTTAGGAACTTCCTGCTTCATCAGAGCAAAAGCATTGCGCCCCTGAGCTCGGTCGATGCTGAACATGCCCAATGAAGCCAAACCCCAGCCGAAAATCGGAATCTTGTGAAGCTCTTTTTTATAGATATAGCTCAGGCGGCGCGGCACAAAGGCGGTGAGCGCCAATGTCTCCCATCCGGACTGATGCTTTGAAAGAAGAATAAAAGGACCTTTCTTCGGAATATTTTCCATCCCGATAAAGCGATAGTCCACGCCACATATAGCCTTCATCAGCACTACGATGACGCGGCACCAGGATCGGATAATGGCATAGCGTCCGCTTTGCCGGCAGAACGGAATACACACTAAGAGCGCAAAACCGTAAATGAAAAGGAGCACTACAAAAAACAGCCAGAAGACTGCAGAACGCAAACCGTAAATTACTTTCATTCTGATTCAATATAAATTTGAATGTCTCAGAGACACGAAGGGCCGCATACGCGGCCCTGATTCAGCGAATTAGGAAGCCAGGCACGAAAGCTTCGCTACCTTATTCATCGCTTTGTGAAGCTCATTCAGAAGCGTCAGACGATTCCTCTTGAGTTTCGGATCCTCAGCATTGACCATAACTTTATTGAAGAAGGCGTCAACCGGCGCTTTAAGCGGCGCAAGTTCCTTCAGAACGGCGTCGTAGTGACCGGCGCTGTAATCTGCGCCGAGTTTCGGTTCGACCTTGGAAATCGCCTCATAAAGCGCTTTTTCTTCGGGTTCGACTAAGAGAGCCGCATCCACTTCGCTGCCGGTTTCTCCGGAAGACTTCTTGAGAATGTTCTCAATTCGCTTATTCGCGGCGGCCAAAGATTCGGCTTCAGGCATGCCCATGAAGTCGTGTACCGCTTTAAGTCGTTTGGGAATATCGCTGAGAAGTTCGGGGCGGACTTCGATAACGGATTCCACTTCGTGTGCGGAGTAGCCTTTATCCTTGAGCATGACGCGCAGACGGTCGGTGAAGAACTGACGAAGCTCGTCAGAGGTATCTTTCACTCCGGGAGCGGTCATCTCGACCTGCATCGCAATCTGAATCAGATCATCCAAAGAAAGCGGAAGCTCTTTTTCCATCAGCATTCTCAGAACGCCCAGAGCGTGACGGCGCAGAGCGAAGGGATCCTTCTCTCCGGTCGGAAGCTGACCGATACCAAAGAGTCCGGCCAGAGTTTCCATCTTGTCTGCAAGCGCAACCGCAAGACTTTCTCTGGTGGAAGGCAGCTCGTCGCCGGCGTATCTCGGCTGATAATGCTCGCGAATCGCCAAAGCGACTTTTGCGTCTTCTTTATCATGCTCGGCGTAGTACTCGCCCATAATGCCCTGAAGCTCGGGAAATTCTCCGACCATGAGCGTACGCAGGTCAGCCTTGGCAAGCATCGCAGCGCGGTCGGCAAGTTTCGGATCCGCATCAATCTTCTTGGCGACCTGTTGGGCGATTTTGCGAACACGTTCGCTTCTTTCGAGCTGTGTGCCAAGCTTGTTGTGGTAAACCACATTGGAAAGTCCGGAAACTCTCGACTCAAGCGGCTGAAGCTTGTCCTGGTCGTAGAAGAATTTGGCGTCCGCCAGTCTTGCGCGCACCACGCGGGCGTTGCCGGAGCGGATAGCGTCTCCGCCGTCCGTTGCCTCAATCTGTGAGACCAAAAGGAAGCGGTTCTTGAGTTTGCCGTTCTGATCACGCAGCGCAAAATACTTCTGATTCTGCTGCATGGTAAGAATCAGACATTCTTCCGGCACGGAAAGGAATTCTTCGTCAAAGCTGGAGTCGTATACCACGGGCCACTCAGTGAGCGCAGCCACTTCGTTCACCAAATCCTGCGGCATGATGATTTCAGCATCAAGACGCTTAGCGGCGTCTTTGAGTTCCTGAACCATCTTGTTTCTTCTTTCGTCAAAAGAAGGAATAACCTTGGCAGCTTCCATTTCTTTGGCGTAGCTCTCGGCGCTCGTGATTTCGACCGGCGCCTTGCAGTGGAAGCGATGTCCGCGCGTGTCTCTGCCGGCCTTGAGACCGAAGAGTTCAACATCGACAACCTTATCGTCAAGAAGCGCGACTAAATGCTTAACCGGACGAACGAATTCAACGGTTCTTCCGTCTTCAAGCTGATAAGACATGACCTTAGGAATCGGAAGCTGTTTCACCGCCTTATCCAAAGCTGCCTGCAGACCTTCGGCAAGAAGAACGCCCGGCTTGATACCATCGTAGTAAAGCTGATCCTGCTTGCCGTCATTGACAACCGCAAGCTGAGACGGTTCGCATTCGATACCGAGCGCAGCCATTTTCTTTTTGAGCGCAGCTGTTGCGTTTCCGTCGGCGTCCAGACCGATCTTGGCGGGAACCAGTTTCTGACGGAAAGGTTTATCAGGAGAGCGCTCGGAAATCGCGGTCACTTCCGCCGCGATTCTGCGAGGCGCACCAAAGGCGGTCACTTTCGAATCCTCGGCGGTAAAACCCTGCTCTTTCAAGCTGTCGAAAAGAGAAGCGGCAAAAGCGGAAGAAAGATTTTCCAAAGCTTTCGGCGGCAGTTCTTCTGTCTGAATTTCAATCAATAATGTAGCCATTTTCCAACCTCTTCTCGTTATGCTTTGGGCTGACACATCGGGAAGCCCAGACGCTCTCTCGAGTCGTAGTAGCTCTGCGCGACTGCCCTGGAAATCTGACGGATACGGCCGATGTAGGCGGCACGTTCAGTCACACTGATCGCGCCTCTGGCGTCCAGAAGGTTAAATGTATGTCCCGCTTTCAGAACCATTTCATAGGCGGGAAGCGCAAGATTCAGATCCATTAGTCTCTTGGCTTCGCTTTCGAAGTAGTCAAACTGCTTAAGCAGTTTCTCGGGATCACTTGCTTCGAAGTTGTAGTGACTCTGTTCGACCTCATTCTGATGGAAAACATCGCCGTAGGTCAGAACATGATCTCCGGAGGCGTCCTGCCATTTGGTGTAGACCAAATCGAAAACGTTGTCGCAGTTCTGCAGGTACATCGTCAGACGTTCCAGACCGTAGGTAATCTCACCGGTAATCGGTTTGCATGTGAGGCCGCCGACCTGCTGAAAATAAGTAAACTGAGTGACTTCCATGCCGTTCATCCAGACTTCCCAGCCCAGACCCCAGGCACCCAGCGTCGGATTTTCCCAGTTATCTTCCACAAAGCGAATGTCATTGACTTCAGTATCAATACCAAGCGCTCTCAGAGAACCCAGGTAGCGGTCCACGATATCGGTGGGAGCCGGCTTTAAGACAACCTGAAACTGGTGGTGCTGATGCAGACGGTTCGGATTCTCGCCGTAACGCGCGTCTTTCGGTCTGCGGGACGGCTGAACATAGGCGGCTCTCCACGGTTCAGGACCGAGAGCTCTTAAAAACGTGGCCGTATGAGAGGTACCGGCGCCGACTTCAATGTCGATCGGCTGAAGCAGCGCGCAGCCCTGGCCGTTCCAATATTCCTGCAGGCGCAGGATCACTTCTTGAAATGTAAGCATGGTAATTTTTATCAGTATGAGAGAACTGAAAACAATTTTTCTATTGTAAACGGTTAAGTTTAGTCTTTCGCGTAATCGCAAGCGCAATTGCGGCAAAGAAAAGCAGGAACATGAAGATCACGGAAGGAAGATCTCCGTTCCGCGCGTACGGGGTCGGTGCTCCTTTTGCGGTTGTGACCGTCACATCGAGTTTGCCCGGCGCCATGAACGGCAATTCCGCCGCCACAGTGCCGTCCGGCTCCACATACGCTGTCGCTCCCGTGTTGGAAGCACGCACCACCGGACGAGCAAATTCAATCGCCCGCATCCTGGATATGTTCAGATGCTGCGGCAGCGCAAGCGAGTCTCCGAACCAGCCGAGATTGGACAGGTTAATCAGAACATTCGGACTCGAAGCGTCTGTCCACCAATCCCGCACTTCTTCAGCAAAGAGATCCTCATAACAAAGCAAAAGCGCAGCCTGGGCATTTCCGAGATTAAACGCAGCCTGAGAGGACGAACCTCGAACCAGGTCTCCCATCGGAATGCCGAGCATGTCGATAAACCAGCGGAAACCGAACGGGACGTATTCTCCGAACGGAACGAGATGCCTCTTGCTGTAGCTCTCGATGATCCTGCCCTTGGACACCTCAACCACCGAATTCGCATATCCGTCTTTCATTCGTGTGAATCCGCCGAAAATCATGCGGCTTCCGTTATCCGTGCCCTCTGTAAAACGCTTCCAAATGTCCTTCGGAAGACGATCCAAAGGAATAGGGAAAATGGTCTCAGGCAGCACCGTCACCGTTTCCGCAGCGGCTCCGCCCTCTTTCATCAAAGTGAGATAGCGTTCAAAACTCGTTAACGTCCCCATCGGAGAAAATTTCTCATCCTGTAGGACTCCGCCCTGAATCAGCTGAAAATGAACCTGCGCAGCCGGCTCATACCATTGAATTCGTCCAAAAAAGATCCCGCCTGTGATTACCGCAAACATCGCCGCCAAACAAACCAGTCTTCTTGTCGAATCTCTGAATGAAAGAACGAAGACGGCAATAAGCACTGCAATCAATGCGGACAGAAAATTAATGCCTGTCGCTCCGACAATCGGCGCATAACCCGAGAGCGATCCTTCAACATGCGCGTAAGCGGAAGCCGCCCACGGAAAACCGCTCAGTACCCAGCTTCTCAGCCACTCGAATATACCCCACGAGGCGGATGTCCCTAATACGAAGGCAAGAGGGAATCCTTTCTTTAATGCCGGAGTGGAAAGAGCGGAAAACGCCGCGGCCGCGGCCGGAAAAATCGAGAGAAAAGCCGCGAATAAAAACGCTGCCGCTGCCGCAAAAAAAGCGGGCTGATATCCGTAGGCATGAATCGAAACATACACCCACGAAATGGCATAACAGAACCAGCCCAAGCCAAAAAGAAAGCCTTGCGCAAACGCCTGCTTTACGCCATGAGACTTTGATAGACAGATAAATAGAACGGATAAGGCAATCAGCTGCAGAATGGCTCTGGCCGGCGCAAATGAAAAACCCTGAAGTACCCCGGCTGTCAAGGGAAGAAAATATAAGAGTGCTTTTGTTTTCACGTTGACAAATAAAAAACGGGACGATTCCTCATCCCGCTGTTATCAAAATTAGTTTGGTTCCACCGGTGCCGGTTCCGCAAGTTTTTCAACATTCAGCATCTGAACCTGCCGCGCGACTGCTTTCGTGACTTTGAACCGATAGCCGTCGAGATCCACAAATTCACCTGCGTGCGGAACATGCTCAAGTTCATCGCTGATCAGACCGCCGACACTGTCGTACTTATCATCAGAGAAATGCGTACCAAAGACGCGGTTAAAGTCATCAATCCGCGTTGCGGCTTTAACTCTCCAGTGATTTCCTCCGACAGAGACAATGTCGCTTGCGGACTTGTCCGTGTCGTACTCGTCATCAATCTCGCCGACAATCTCCTCAAGCACATCTTCAATCGTAATCAAGCCGGAGATGGAACCGAACTCATCGACCACGAGCGCCATATGGTTTCTTTTCAGGCGGAATTCTTTCAAAAGCACGTCTGCGGGCTTTGATTCCGGCACATAAACCGGCTGTCTGAGATGCTCTCGAATCTGATACTGCGGATTCACAAACAAGCGAAGCAGATCCTTAGCCAAAAGAATACCGAGCACGTTGTCTTTATCTCCGTCGACCACAGGAAAGCGCGAATGTCCGGCTTTGACTACGTCTTTAATCCAACTCTGCGAGTCTTCCGAAATATTGATCACCGTCATCTGCGCTCTCGGGATCATCAAATCCTCGGCGCGAAGCTCATGAACTCGGATAACGCCCTCGATCATAAGCATGGCGTCATCGGTCAGGATTTTCTTGTCATGGGCCTGATGAAGGTCGTCAAGGAGCTCCTGAGTATTTTCAGGCGCATCTTCATGGAAAAATTTCTCAGAAAGTTTCTCAAAAAAATTCTTTTTACTTTCTTCCGGATTGTCTGACATAAAACGGTTTCTTAAAAAGTTTCAGCGATCTAACGCAGCTCTCGCGGCACATAATTCCGATCGGGGTAAGGAAGATCATAACCGAGATTGTTCAGAATATCAGTCTCGAGCTGTTCCATCTCCTCGGCCTCGTCCTGTTCGATATGATCGTAACCTCGGGCGTGGAGGACTCCGTGCACCACTAAATGCGCCAAATGCTCTTCAAGCGACTTGTTCTGTTCGGCCGCCTCACGCACCAGAACCGGAAGACAGATCGCGATATCTGCCATGATCGGATTTGTGCAGTAGACGAAAGTCAGAACGTTTGTGGGTTTTTCTTTGCCGCGGAAACTCTTGTTCAGCTCAAGTCCCTCTTCCGCATCGACAAAGCGGATCGTCAGCTCCCCGGGCAGGCCCTGCGCGGCTGTGCGAATCCAGTGCTCAATATTCTCTTTGGCGGGAATTTCGAGCGCTTCGTCTTCCTCTTCCTGCAAATGGATTAAAAGTTCTCCGTCCTGAGGGCCTTCGGATTCGATTTCCGCAAGCGCCTCCGCCAATTCTGGATCTTCTTCAGCTTCTCTGTTCAGAACCTGATCAGTTGTTTTTTCCATTCTGATACTCCCGTTTCTCTGCTTTTTCATATGCTTCGACAATACGGGCAACCAACGGATGGCGCACGACGTCAGCAGCCGTAAAGTATGTGATCGATATGCCCCGAACTCCGTTAAGGATATTGGCTGCCTCAACCAATCCGCTGCGCTGTCCGCGCGGAAGGTCAATCTGCGACGCATCTCCTGTGATAACGGCCTTAGAGCCGAAACCGATACGCGTGAGGAACATCTTCATTTGTTCCGGCGTTGTGTTCTGAGCCTCATCAAGGATCACAAAAGAAGAGTTTAACGTTCTGCCTCGCATATATGCGAGAGGCGCAATCTCGATCTTTTGCTTTTCGAGAAGCCGCTGAGTTTTTTCGGTTCCGAGCAAATCGAAAAGCGCGTCATAGAGCGGACGCAGGTACGGGTCAACCTTCTGACTTAAATCGCCCGGGAGAAATCCGAGTTTTTCGCCGGCTTCGACCGCGGGACGAGTCAGAACAATACGCTCGACCTCTCCCTTCTCAAAAGCGCTGACCGCGGCGGCAACCGCTAAGTAGGTCTTGCCTGTGCCGGCCGGCCCGACGCCAAAAGAGATGTCGTGTCCGATAATACTGCGGATATAGTTGCGCTGCATCGGTGTTCTACCCTGCAGGCCCTTACGGTTTGTCCTAAGCTCGGGCACCGGCTCTTCGGCCTGAACTTCTTCAGGCGCATCCTTCTGACCGACTAAGTACAGCTGAATATCTTCGGTTGTCAGATCTGAATTCTTTTTTTCGGCAAAAGCGGCCAGGTCCGAAAGCGCTTTAAGCGCTTTGCGCGCAGCTGCGGTTTCTCCCCGAATCTGAAAATGCGCGCCTCTGCGCGAAATTTCCACATTTAGGAAAGTTTCCAGCTGCGTTAGGTTTGAATCCAGCGGACCGACTAAGCTCGCCAAATCGCTGTTCGTAATCTGAAGGGACAGGTTTAAGGACGTTCCAACATCCTTTTGTGCTTTATCCGGCATCAAATAATCTCGCCTCCAAGCGTGTGGGGATATACATCTGTAATTTTCAGATTAATCATTTGCCCGATGAGGTTTGGCTGCCCATTAAAAGTAACGATACGATTATTGTCGGTGCGTGCAGACAGTTTTCCTTCACCTCTTTTTGCCGCGCCCACCACCAGACATCTTTGGACCGTACCAACCATTTTCTGAGAAATTTCCTGAGCATGTTCAGTATTCAGAGCCTGAAGGCGCTGCAGGCGTTCCAATTTAACGGACTGCGGCGTGTCATCCGGCATGTCGGCCGCAGGTGTTCCCGGGCGCTTGGAGTAAACAAACGAGAAGCTTGCGTCGAATTTGACGTCCTGAATGAGCTTCATTGTTTTCTCAAAATCTTCCTCTGTCTCATTGGGGAAGCCGACAATGAAGTCTGTCGCGATACTAATGTCGGGGCGCACCGCGCGGAGCTTGCGCACAATCGACTTGTATTCAAGGATGGTATAGCCGCGTTTCATACCGGCAAGCACACGGTCGCTGCCTGCCTGCACCGGCAGATGCACGTGATTGGCCAATTTAGGAAGCTTTGCGTAAGCCTCGACAAGGCGATTCGTGAATTCTTTCGGATGAGAAGTGGTATAGCGGATTCGTTCAATACCCTCAATTTCCGAGACGTACTCAAGAAGCAGGGCAAAGTCGACGATCTCTCCGTCGGGACCTTCTCCGCGGTAGGCGTTCACATTCTGTCCGAGAAGCGTCACTTCTTTGACGCCTTGCTCTGCCAGCTGCGCGACTTCAAGCAGAACGTCTTCGAGAGGACGTGAGAACTCTTCACCGCGGGTATAAGGCACGACGCAGTAGGAACAGTATTTGCTGCAGCCTTCCATGATGGAGACAAACGCAGTGGCCGCTTCCGAAGTCGGTGCGGGCAGATGGTCAAATTTTTCGATTTCCGGGAAACTGATGTCTACCTGAGGACGATGCTCCTGTTCATTCTTTTTCAGAAGTTCCGGCAGGCGGTGCAGGGTCTGAGGTCCGAAAACGACGTCCACATAAGGCGCGCGACGAATGATGTTCCCGCCTTCCTGGCTTGCAACACACCCTCCGACGGCAATTTTCAGCCCGGGTTTTAATTTTTTGATTTCACGGGCGCGTCCAAGATCTGAGAAAACTTTCTCCTGAGCTTTTTCTCGAATGGAGCATGTGTTGAAAACAATCAGGTCCGCTTCTTCGATGTTGTCTGTAACCTGATAGCCCTGTGCTGCTTTGGCGATGTCAGCGATTTTGCCGGAATCATATTCATTCATCTGGCAGCCAAAAGTCTTTAAATAAATTTTTTTCGCGTTCACGGTTTATGTCCGGTGGCGGTAGAAATAAAAATAAGTTATGCGTACAAAAAGACGCACTCATAGAAATGAAATTCTATGAGGACGGCTATTCTAACGCAAAGATTCTTAAAGAAATTATTACACTTCCGACTTAGGAGAGCGGTAGAGCGGCGCCTTCTCCCGGATGTATATGGGATGCTTTGAAAGTTTCATCGCGCTAAGGCTCCCGCCCCAGAGGCATCCGGTATCCAGCGGATAAATATTGGGGCAGTCGGTCTCCCCCAAAGTCGACCAGTGCCCGAAGACGATTGGATCTTTTTCGGTTTTGCGGCCGGGGTAGTTAAACCAGGGAATGAACTGCGCCGGCGTGTCTCCCGGTGAAAGTTTCTGACTGAAATCCATCGTACCGTCTTCATTCAGATAACGCGTACGCGTCAGCACATTCACGATCGCTCTGAGCCGATCAAGTCCCTTCAGACCCTTCTCCCACTGCTGTTTACCGAAAATTTGACCGATTTCAGCTTCCCACTTATCGGAGCGAAGGAACTCCTCAACTCTGGAAGCCTGCTTCAGACAGTCCTTCACGCTCCATGAATGATGCACTGCGGCATGAACGCAGAGGAAACCCTTGTCGTAGAGCGCCATCGGGCGGTGACGAAGCCAATCGATGATTTCATCCAAATCCGGGGCCTGAAGAATCGGGTCAAGCGTATCGCTTGGAGAAAGTTTTCTTTGACCTGCGCAGACCGCAAGGAAATGCAGTTCGTGATTACCGAGCAGGCATTCGGCGTTCTTCATGCGCATCACGGCCCGGATCGTCTCCAAAGACTTCGGACCGCGATTGATGATATCGCCGATGAAAATAAGACGACGCTGAACAGGCAGCTTCTCGAGCAGCAGGTTCAGCGTATCAAAACAGCCGTGAACATCTCCGATTGCAAAAGTTTTCAATCCATTCTCCGATAAGTGTCGGCGCGCTCATACCCGGTCTGATCCGGTTTTGCCTAGCGCCCTAAAAACAAAATATCGGTCTTCTGTACGTCTATAAAACTTCCCTTGGTTTTGCTGTACGTATATCTATACGTCAATAAAACCCCATTGGGGGCCGTTAAGCGTCGTAGAGATACAGCAGGGAAAAACCGCAAAAGCCCCGTATTTATTGGTTCGGACAAAAAAATATCCGAGAGCTTTTTGGCTCTCGGATGGGTATCTGGTGGCGAATCAGGGACTTGAACCCCGGACACAAGGATTATGATTCCTCTGCTCTAACCAACTGAGCTAATTCGCCGTGCTAACGCTGTTTCGTTAGGAGGTTGAATATTACACACGAAATTCAACTTCGGCAAGTCGAGAGTCTTTTTCTATGTAATTATTTGTAAAACTATCTCCACTGAGCGTAGAAATGATGCACCGGTCCGTGACCGTGACCGATGTGCAGTTCGTCCGCATGAATGATCGCCTGAGTAATGTAACGCTTGGCTTCTCTTGCCGCCATTGGAATATCGGAAGAAACCGGAAGGAGCGCCGCTAATGCCGAAGACAGCGCACAGCCGGTCCCGTGTGTGTTCTTCGTATTCGTTCTCTCAGCGCTGTAGCGAATCATGTGGCGACCGTCATAAAGCAAATCCATCGAATGATCCACATTCTCCTGATGACCGCCTTTGAGATAGACCCAGCCGGTGCAGCCCTTCATCTTCCAAAGATCATTGGCAGCCTCTTCCATCTGATCATCATCCGTAATATCAACCGCCTGAAGAAGCTCTGCCGCCTCCGGAAGATTCGGCGTAATGATTGTGGAAATCGGAAGAAGTTCCTCTCTCAGTGTGGAAATCGCTTCTCTTGTCAGCAGCGCATCGCCGCTCTTAGCCACCATCACCGGATCAAGGACGATAAAGCGCGGCTTCCAGTAACGAAGACGTTCCGCAATCGCTCGAATCAGATTCGAATCAAAAAGCATCCCGATTTTTACAGAGTCAATGTGGACATCTTCAAAAAGCGTATCAATTTGACGCACTACAAAATCGGTAGGGATCGGAAGCGCCCCTTGAACTCCGACGGTGTTCTGCGCAGTCACCGCTGTGACAACACCCGTCGCATAGGCACCAAGAGAGCTCATCGTTTTAATATCAGCAAGAATACCGGCGCCGCCTGAAGGGTCAACACCTGCGATAGTCAGAACGGTAGGATGCTGAGTCTGCATCATTTCTTCTCCATTGTTTCTGCATTGAATTTATTAAGATTCGTATCTTTCTTCTGCGCCATAAGCTCATCGATCACCGCGATCGTCCGCTCAGCCGCACCTCTTTGGACCTGCGCGAATTTGGCCGCCGCAGCGCCAACCGAAGCCGCTTTACCGCTGTCCGAGAGAAGCTCGTCAGCGCGCTGCAAAGCCTGACCCAGATCCTGAACGCTCAGAATCGCACCCTCTTCACGGGCCTTTTCGATAATGTACTTAAAGTTATAAATGCTCGGACCGACAATCACCGCCTCTCCAATGGCGCAGGGCTCAATCACACTTTGCGATCCGTAGTCTCCAAAGCTTCCGCCCATAAGGACAACGTCTGAGAGCGCATAGTAAAAGGCCATTTCTCCCATACTGTCACCGAGCACCACGTCCGGGCCTTCGCTCAGTGAAAGAACTTTTTTCCAGTCACGGATATCCGACCGTTTTTCTACTGTGAAGCCCGATTTTCGAATGAGTTCCAGCACCTCTCCAAAGCGCTGGGGATGACGGGGAATCAAAAGGAAAACCGTGTCTTTGAGCCGACCGTTCGCTTTCGCTTCCTTAAGCGCGGAAAGCATGCTTGCTTCCTCGCCATCGCGAGAACTCGCAAAGGTCAGAATTTTGCGCTCGGAGAGCTTTCTAATCTCTCGTCCGGTGCGCACATGTACAGGATTGGGCTCGTAATCAAATTTCAGATTGCCGAGTACTCTAACCTCTCGGCATCCGGCTTCCTTCAGTCTGGCCGCATCTTCTTCCGATTGAGCAAGCGTCAGTGTCAGACGCGACATCGCGTCACGAATCAGACTGCCGACCTTTTTACCTTTATCTAAAGACTGCTGAGACAGGCGCGCGTTTGCCAGCACAACAGGCAGCCCTGCCTGCTTTGCCGTATATGTCAGGTTTGGCCAAACCTCTGTTTCCATCAGCAGACAAAGCGAGGGCTGAGTCTGACGAATAAATTTTCTCATCGCGGCCGGCGTGTCATAAGGCAGATAGACCTGACTAATGCGGGAGCCGAATTTCTTGCCGAATTGTTTACTAACCTCTCTGCCGGTCGGCGTCATATGAGTATATAAAACGTCAACCTGAGGCCACTTTCGGAGAATACTTTCCACAAGGGAAAATGTCGCTCTTGTCTCGCCCACGGATACCGCGTGAATCCAGATGCGCGTGCGGCCCGGCGTGACCGGGGGATAATGGGCCGTTCCAAAGCGCTCATCCCAATGCTCGGAATACTCCGGCTGCTTCTTTGCGCGCTTGGAAAGATAAAACATCGCAAAAGGCGCCGCTATATACAAAAGCGCACTGTAAACAGGACGCGGAATCATCATGACAGCACCTCTTCAAAAGCTTCAGCCACCTTCTCAATGCTCGGGCAGCTTCCAACGCCGCCAAGCGCTTTCTTCTTCGCTTCTCCCATAAGCGGCACGAGCTCTATCGGATAATCACGAAAGATGCCTACCGTCGGAATACCCATCGCGGACGACAGATGCGTCATCCCGGTATCCAATCCGACAACCGCTTTTGCACCTGAAGTTTTATTCATGAGCTCACCGATGGACATCCTAGGAAGCACGCAGGATGTACTGCCGATTCCCTGACTGATTCTTTCAACGCGCGACTTTTCCGCTTCGGAACCCCAAGGCAGAAGAATTCGATAACCGCGCTCGGAAATGATTCGGCCAAGCTCTATCCAGTAATCTTCCGGCCAAAGCTTAGTCTCTCGGCTTGTGTTGCAGTAAAAAACGACAAAGGGCGCTTCACTCTTCTGTTCTGTGAACTGAAACAGGAACTGAGGAGCGTCAGACGGGATTTCGTAACCGAGCGCAAGGGCAGCCAGACTGCGGCACCGCTCTACCGCGGAGAGCTGTCGGCTGACAGAGAATTTAGAGTGATAAAAGAAGCTCGCCAGCGGCTCCTTAATCGATGATCGGTCATAACCGGCAACCGGAGCATGAGTCCAGGAGGCCAGAACAGCACTTTTGATCAGGCCCTGCAGATCAATGACTAAGTCATATTTTTTTTGCCTTAAAGCGGACTTTAAGGCGGAAATCTGTTTTCGAGTTTCTGAGTTCAGCAAACTTTTTTTCCATTTGCGAACAGAGCAGACGAGCACCTCATCTACTCCTTTCGTCAAACGGGGAATGTCCGCAAAAACATCTTCGGCCAGCCAATCGATTTTCGCCTCCGGGAAATGCTTCCTGATATCCGCTATGACGGGTACCGCATGAACAACATCTCCCATGGAGGTTGTCTTAACAATCAGAATTTTCATGACCGGCCGTGAAAATCAGAAAGGAATTTTCGCTGTGGGAGCGACTTTCAGAATCTCTTCTTTAAAGCGCTTCATGATGCGTTCAAGCGCTTCCTTAGTGTCGGCCTCAAAACGAAGTACAACAACCGGAGTCGTGTTGGACGGTCTTGCTAAAGCGAAGCCGTCATCCCACTCAACGCGAATACCGTCGATACGAATAATGTCCTTCGCATCATCAAACTTCGCGTTCTTGCTGAGTTTCTCAACCAGCGTGAAATTCTCGCCTTCTTCGGTCGGAATCTGAAGTTCCGGAGTAGAAACCGCGTTCGGGAGATCTTTGAGCGGCTTATTCGCGTCATCAAAACGCGTCACGATTTCAAGCAGTCTTGTCGCGGCGTAAACACCGTCGTCAAATCCGGGCCAGCGGTCATGGAAGAAGATATGGCCGCTCATTTCACCGGCGAAATCCGCATTCACTTCTTTCATCTTCGCTTTAATCAGCGAGTGACCGGTCTTGGACATCACGCAGACGCCGCCTCTTGACTCCACGAACGGACGGATGTTTCGTGTGCACTTAACGTCGTGAACAATAACCGAGCCTTTCTTATGCGCAAGAATATCACCCGCAAAGAGCATCGCCTGGCGATCCGGGAAAATGATTTCTCCGTCTTTGGCTACAACACCGAGACGATCACCGTCTCCGTCAAACGCAACACCGATCTCTTCGTCTCCGGATTTAAGCTGAGCCTGAAGATCCACCAGATTTTCGGGCTTGGACGGATCCGGATGGTGGTTCGGGAAGTTCCCGTCTACATTAGTAAACATTTCGGTGACTTCCGCGCCAAGCTTGGTTAAGAGTTTCACCGCAAGAGGACCGGCAATACCGTTGCCCGCATCCACCGCGACTTTGATCGGACGGGAAAGTTTTACATCGGAAAGAATCTTTTCAATATAGGCGGGAACAACATCCACTTCTTTGTAAGAGCCTTCGTTCAAAGCCGTGTAGAGGTCGCCGCTGACGATGCGGTCATATAAAGCAGCGATACCGTCTCCAAAGAGCGTCTCGCCTGCAAGCATCATTTTCAGACCGTTGTACTCGGGAGGATTGTGACTGCCGGTAATCGCCACGCCGCTTCCTGTATTCAGGTAAACCGTGCTGAAGTAGAGTACCGGTGTTGGAACCGCTCCGATGTCATAAACACCGACTCCGGCCTTGCGAATTCCTTTAATCAAAGCCTTCTGAAGCCTTGGGCCGCTGAGTCTGCCGTCTCTGCCGACACAAATTTTTTCAACTTTTTTCTCATGGGCAAGCGTTCCAAGCGCCTGACCGATCTGCTCGCAGGCCTCCTCGGTAAGTGTCTTGTCAACAATGCCTCGGATGTCATATGCCTTGAATATAGAGCGTGAAATTTTTTCAGTCATTTGTATGTTCCCTAACGGTGATACAAGGATTCTAATCTCGGAATCGGTCTGATGAGAGCTCAGGCCGCAGTGAAGGCGCTAAAATCAGCAAATTAAAGTGTATCAAGACAGATAAATCATGGAACTTCGGGACATTAACCTAGACGCCATTAAAAATTCTTCCGTGCTTGTCGTAGGCGACGCGATGCTGGATCGATACTGGTTCGGAGACGCGTCCAGAATCTCTCCTGAAGCACCGGTCCCCGTTGTCAAAGTCACTCGTTCCGAAGATCGTCTCGGAGGAGCCGCCAATGTGGCACGAAACGCCGCAAGTCTGAAGGCGCGGACGTCCCTTCTGGCAATCATCGGGGAAGACGAAGCGGGCAATAAGATCATGGACCTGCTTGAAGAATGCAGCGTTCGTCCCTGCCTGTATCGGGTTGCGGGCTTTACCACTACGCTGAAGCTGCGCATTCTCGCGCGCCATCAGCAGATGCTGCGTACCGACTTTGAGTCAGAAATCGCTCCTTCCGCACTTGAACAGCACTCCAACCGATTTTCAAGCCTTCTCCCCGACCATGATGTTGTCATCCTTTCCGACTATGGCAAGGGCGGACTTGACCGCATTAAACACATGATCGCTGAAGGCCGCGCGTTCGGCAGAACCATACTGGTCGACCCGAAAGGCTCGGACTACTCCCGCTACGCCAATACCACCGCGATCACACCAAATCGCAACGAGCTGGCGCAGGTCGTCGGTCAATGGAATTCCGAAGAAGATCTGATGAACCGCGCGCAGAATCTGCGCCAAGAGCTCAATATTGAGAAAATCCTTCTGACACGCAGTGAAGAAGGCATGACGCTTTTTGATGACAACGGCGCTTGGTCTGTTCCCGCACGTGCTCGGGAAGTATTCGATGTTTCCGGAGCCGGCGATACCGTCATTTCCGTACTCGGCGTCATGCTTGCCGCCGGATACGATTGGCACACCGCCGTCAAGATCGCCAATAAGGCGGGCGGCATCGTGGTCGGCAAAGTCGGTACGGCCACGGTTACACCCGAAGAACTATTTCCAAATCTCTAAACGAAGAGGCTAAACATGAGTTTTATTGTCACCGGCGCCGCCGGCTTTATCGGAGCAAATATCGTTGCCGGACTGAACAAAAGAGGCTTCACCGATGTTGTCGCAGTCGATCATCTGAAAAAATCAGACAAGTTCACTAATCTTGCTGACAATCGGATTTCCGACTACTTCGATAAGACCGAATTCATTGAACTCGTCAGAGCCGGAAAGATCGCCAAACCGGAAGCCGTTTTCCATGAAGGCGCATGCTCGGACACAATGGAACTCGACGGTCGCTACATGATGGAGAACAATTACCGCTACACCGTGGACTTATTCCGCTGGTGCCAGCGCGAACGAATCCCGTTTATTTACGCATCCTCGGCGGCAACGTACGGCGCCTCCAGCATCTTCAAAGAAGACGTCCGCTACGAAAAACCTCTGAATGTTTACGGCTACTCTAAATATCTCTTTGATCAGGTGCTTCGTCGTGAAATGCAGTACGGTCTGAGAGCCCCAGTCGCAGGACTCAGATACTTCAATGTCTACGGTCCGCACGAACAGCACAAAGGCCGTATGGCTTCCGTCGCATACCATCAGTTCTTCCAGTACCGCGCCGAAGGCAAGGTAAAACTCTTTGAGGGCTGCCTCGGCTACGCGAACGGTGCTCAGATGCGCGATTTCGTGTACGTGGACGATGTGGTGGAAGTGAACTTCTTCTGCCTCGATAAAGAAATCACCGGAATCTACAACTGCGGTACGGGTCTCGCTCAGCCCTTCAACGATGTCGCGCTCACTGTGGTGAACACACTGCGCGAAGCCGACGGCAAACCCGCACTCACACTTGAAGAAGCCGTGATGAAGGGAGAAATCGAATACATTCCCTTCCCGCAAGCTCTGGTCGGCAAGTATCAGGCCTACACACAGGCAGATCTGACAAACCTTCGTGAAGCCGGGTGCGAAGTTCAGTTTAAGTCCGTTCAGGAAGGCACACGCGCTTACATGCTGCATCTGCTCGATAAAGTGAAATGAAATATCGTTTTATCTTCACCAAGCGTTCCGAAAACCCAATAAAAGCCGCTTTTTTAGACCGAGACGGCGTGATCAACATTGATCACGCCTATGTCGGAAACCGATCAAACTTTGAATTCATTCCCGGCGCGATCGAAGGCATTCGGCTTCTTAGGGATAAAGGCTTTGTCCCGGTTATCGTCACCAATCAGAGCGGCATCGGGCGCGCAAAATACAGCCTGCATGAATTTTCTGAACTGACGTTTTGGATGGCTGGCGTGCTGGAAGCTTCCGGCGCCGCAATCGGTGCGCTCTATTTCTGTCCGCACCATCCGACAGGCGCATTTGCTCCCTACCTCAAAGCATGTACCTGCCGCAAACCGGAACCAGGAATGATTCTTGCCGCCGCGCAGGACCTGAATATTGATCCTGCCGCGAGCGTCATCATCGGAGACAAATGTTCGGACATCGAGGCTGGAGCCAGAGCCGGTGTCCCCCGACGCATTCTTGTCAAAAAAGACGGCACGCACCCCTTCCCCGACTGCAGTACTGAACACGAGACCGCAGATAATCTGCTTTCCGCCGCTAAATTATTATGAGTCAACATCTTCCGCCACCCGCATTCGAACAGAAGATCGTAACCACGGATCAGCTCGAAAGTCTTCACGAACAGCTTCCGCACCCCATCGTTATGACAAACGGTGTGTTTGACATCCTGCACCGCGGACATGTCACCTACCTTGCGCAGGCCAGAGCGCTCGGCGCAAGCCTGGTCGTCGCAGTCAACAGCGACGCATCGGTTCGTCAGCTCGGCAAGGGCCCGGATCGTCCGATCAACCCTGAAGCGGACCGCGCTGCGGTCCTCGCCGCCCTGGAAAGCGTGTCCAACGTCGTCATTTTCAAGGATAAGGTGCCGCTTGAAATCGTAAGAAAACTCCGCCCGGACATTTACGTCAAAGGCGGAGATTACAGAATTGAAGATCTGCCGGAAGCAAAGATCGTTCACAGCTACAGCGGCAAGGTTGTCACCGCAGCGTTCGAATTTGATCGGAGCACTACGAAACTGCTCCGTAAAGTAAGAGAAAGCTAGATAATTCGATAGCCTTCTTTTCTGGCGTAATGGACTGTGGCGTTCAGGAACCCCTGCTTGGAGCCGCAGTCAAAGCGCTCGCCCTCATAACGGCAGGCCAGAGTGTTTCCCTTCGGGATTTCTCTTCCGATCGCGTCCGTCAGCTGAATTTCACCGCCGGCGCCACGGTCAATGTGCTGAAGGCTGTCGAAAATTTCAGGTTCAAGAACATAGCGTCCGATCACCGCAAGAGTGGACGGTGCCGTCTGCGGATCAGGTTTCTCAACAATTGAAGAGATCTTCGGACAAACTTCGTGTTCATCGTCGACTTCAACAATACCGTACTGCTTCGTCATCTCGCGGGGAACTGTCTGAACAGCCAGAACATTGCCGCCGTTGTTTTCCGCTCTTGCAGCGATGAGCTGAGAAATCGCCGGTTTCTTCGCGTCAATCAGGTCGTCGGCCAAAATAACGGCAAAAGGTTCGTCACCGACCACGGGTTTTGCGCACAGAACCGCGTGACCAAGCCCGAGCGGCTCGGGCTGACGAATAAAGATGAAATTGATTCCCGGCGGAACCACCGCTTTCAGGGTCGCAAGCAGCGCGTTCTTTCCTTTGCTCTTCAGATCGCGTTCAAGCTCGGGAGCGCTGTCAAAATGATCTTCGATCGCTCTCTTATGACGACCCGTGATGAAAATCATATCTGTGATGCCCGCAGCAGCGGCTTCCTCAACCGCATACTGAATAAGAGGCTTATCTACTATGGGGAGCATTTCTTTAGGCATCGCCTTAGTAGCAGGAAGGAAACGGGTGCCAAGGCCCGCGACAGGGAATACGGCTTTTCTTACAGGTTTCATATCGGTATTAGGTTTACTCAGTTGAGCTAATCGAATTCTAATATCATTCGGCTTCTGTTCCAAAGATTTTCTCTGGTTCAGCCGTTCGCAATCGCCTTGGCAAGCACGGACGCACCGTCTGCGTCGCCGTCCTTGTATTCGTTGCCCCAAATTTCCTTGAGTTTGGCCCGCATTCGTTCCTGGCAGAGCCTGCCGATGTCATGGCGCGTCATTTCCGGTGTCGGAACGATCGGTTCCAGAAAATGCACAACCGCATACGCATCCTCCATAGTGACCACATTCCACAGTGAACCGAACAAGGTGACGTCGCCGGCAAAAGCCGCTTGTTTTGCAGGCTTGCCTTTATCCATATAAACCAGCACGACCGGACGAACCACCGCGCCTATTTCGGCCGCAGGAGCTAAAAAGTTGGATTTAATCGGCAGCAGCTCATTGCCGAAAGTCGTCGTACCCTCAGCAAAAATTGCCACCGTTTCGCGATTGCAGAGCGCTCCTCTGATGTCGTCGTTAATCTTGAGAATCGCCCGCTTGCTCGAACGATTGATAAAAAGTGTTCCGATCGCGCGCGCAATCAGCCCGAATATCGGCCATTTTGCGATTTCGGCTTTCGCAATAAACCGAGACGGAATCTGAGAGTCCAGCGTGAAGATATCCAGCCATGAGACATGATTGGACACCACAATGCATGCGGGCGCTTCATCGGATACACCGCACTCGTGCAGTGACTCGGGCACGCTGCCTTCGTAGCGGCACTTGACGCCGGCCTTCTCTAAAACACGCCTTGTGTAGAAAGCGAGCATCCTTCCTTTGCTCTTTTGATCCGCTTTTTGAAACGCGGTATAGGCCTGAAATAAACAAACGAGCGTATACATCACCACATTCAGGAAGCGAGCGCTGCCTTTAATTTTTTTCATTACTGTTCCTTTCTTCTCAGCCACTGTTCCAGAATAACAGCCGCGGCCTCATCATCAATATAGTCCGCCCCGGAGTTTTCTCTTTCTGCCTCAACTGAGCTGAATCTTTCATCTTCGCGCACGACAGGAAGATGGAATCTGCCTTCCAGCTGATTGGCAAACTTTTGACAGGTTGCTGTCATCGAGTTCGGTTCTCCATCCGCATGCCGAGGCACGCCAACCACGATCGCCGCAGGTGTCCATTCTGAAAGCAGACTTGTGATTTCTTTCCACTTCTGCTCATTTGTTTTCCAGGAAATGATCCTCAGGGGCCGAGCTGTTTTTGTCAGCATATTGCCGATAGCAACACCGATCCGTGCCAGACCGTAGTCAAAACAAATAATAATGGCGTCCTGAGAGAGCCTCTCCAAAGCTGATTGAGTCATGTAAATTGAGTCGGATACAAATTAAATAACTCGATATTTTAGAGTTCGGGCGCCTCACCGCTCAAAGTTCGTCATCAAAATAGTGACGGTCATAGGAGGCGGGCTTACAATTTCAGCAGATTCTTTGGAGAGGATAATGCTCGAATTCAGTGCAACACTTTCGGATGCTCTGGCGCCCGTTACTTTGATTTCCGGAGTAGGACTCCTCCTGGTCTCAATGTCGGCGCGCTACTGCCATGCCGCCTCACGGATCCGACAGCTCCTTGCGGAAAGAGCGGCCGAACCCGAAGATCTTCATGAAGAAATCGATCAATCCATAGACCTGATTTTCAAGCGCGCAAGTCTTCTGAAAAACGGAATTCTGACGCTGATGATTTCCGCTGCGTTCAGCAGTCTGCAGATTCTGGCAATCGTCATAGAACGTCTCTTTGATTTTGATCTGTCTCTGACCAAATCTTTGATGCTTTTAGCCTCCGTTATTTTCATTGTACTTTCGAGCTGCATTTACGTTGGCGAGGTTCAAATTTCCGTCAGAGCGATCGGGCTGTCCGTTCACCACCATGACCATCCGCAGTAGGAGTGCACAATGATTTCGTATGCCGTTACGCTCTCCGATGCTTTAACACCGATCACGCTGATCTCAGGCGTCGGTTTACTGCTGCTCGCCATGACTACCCGCTACAACTACACCACGGACAGAGTCAGAGCGCTTTTAAAAGAACGCCGCAAACTAGCGCCTAAAACCGATCCGATTCTTGAGCAGGCGATTCGACTTACTTATGAAAGAAGCCATTTGCTGAAGAACGCCATTCTCGCAGTGACCACCTCAGCCGCATTTGCCGGAATTCTGGTTCTTGTCACCATTTTGGAACATCTCTGGAATCTGAATTTTGAAGTTTGGAAGTCAACGATCCTTCTGACAGCCGTCGTATTTATCGTGGTTTCCACGGTGTTTTTCGTCCTAGAAGTTCAAATTTCTCTGCGGACACTCAAGACTTCCATCGATCAGATTAGGCGCCCATAGTGGTCCGATAATCCAACAGCCTCCCTCTTGTTTGAACCATCATTACCTCATCAAACATTAGGAGGCTATAAATGTCTGACAACAACAATATCAACGGTCGCGTCAAAAAAGATTTGGTTCTTCCTCTTAAGCAGCATGCGAACGGGATCATAGGCTGGGGTATCTTCAGCATCGTCCTGGGAACTATCGGTCTGTTTGCTCCGATCGCCTTTTCCATCGGTGTCACGATCTTCATCGGCGCCATGCTTCTGGTGAGCGGCGGCACAGGACTCGCCCTTTTCTGGAAGGCTGAAGGATGGGGCGCAAGAACGGCAGCGATCATTCTTGCACTGCTGACCGCGTTAACCGGTTTGCTCTTGATGTTCTATCCGGTCGCCGGTACTGAAACACTCACGCTGTTCCTCGCTTCTTACTTCATTGCCGTGGGCTTGATTAAGTGCTGGGTCGCGTTCAGAAATACCGATGCGAAAGGCTGGGGACTGATGCTCTTCTCGGCAATTGTCTCTTTGCTGCTTGGCGTCTGCCTGTGGTGGGGATGGCCTCAGAGCTCCGTTTGGATCTTCGGTATCTTCGTCGCAATCGAACTGATCTTCGACGGCTGGACAGGCGTTATGTTCGGTCTGGAAGTTAAATCCATCGGCAACCAGTCTGAATCGTAAAAAGCTGAGCCGCACTTTGCGCTTCTGACTGAATTAACCGGCGTTGTCTCAGCGCCGGTTTTTTGTATTAATCACCGTAAAAACAAACGCCCACTGCTTTCTTTGCAGTGAGCGTCTGCTGCATTCTCTACCGGCCGCTCTGCGGTCGGCCGCTAAATCATCCGCTACTACTCCGTGACGATTCTTGGCTTTTCTTCGGCCTTGCGCTTAGCTTCTTCCACGTCGGCTGACAGCTGATCAAGAATGGCGTCTGAGAACTTTTCCAGGCGATCAATCTGACTGTTCGAATCCAGTGTCAGCAGATCGTCAAGCGCGATCTCCGGAGCAAGGAAGGTATACGTCACACGAATTCCCTGAATCGTATCGTCAAGCGTGAAGGAATTGAGCTTTTCAGGAAGGCCCTGCGGCGACACAACGGGGAGCAGGTCGCGGCGGATCGGCGCGTCCGTACGCTCAATGATCGGCATCGGACTCTCAGAGAGCTTCTGAAGCATGTCTCTCATTCCGGCAAACGGCACAAAGACGTGAAGCATCATCGCGTCGCGTACCAGATGATTCCACTGAGCGCCTTCGATCTCTTCCGTTCTCGGAATATCCTGAGGAATCAGACCGGTTTCACCGATCGACTGCGTCATGCACATGGCAATGTCTCTTGTCCAGTCAGGAGCTGTTCCGAGTTTGTAGTACACATCCTGCTGCATGAGGGTCGCAGTCGCAAAGAATCCGTAATTCGGCGTTTCCGCAGAAATGTGTTCAAGGATGGTACGGGCGTGTCTCAGGTTCTTGATCATCACCGGGAAACTGATGACACGGAACACTCCGTCGGGAGCCGCGAAATAAGTCGGAAGACGCTCGTTCCCTTCAAGCCAGGTCAGATAGTACTTCCCTTCGAACTGCTCTTTTGCTTTCGCGTCCCAGTTCTTCGGAAAACCGTCTTCGTAAAGCATAGCAAAAACCTGAATCAGAGGCGTTGTGTCATCCTGCTGTGTGGCGCTTCCCTCTTCACCGTCCCAAACCTGAGAGGCGGTGTACTTGTGCGTCTTCGAGTTCCAATTCAGCACAATCTTCGCCTTCTGCTCAGGATCGGACCATTCCGCATTGAAACCGTCCGCATTGATAATCAGAGTGCCGTGATTGAGAGGTCCGAAAACCAGATAGGAAGGAAGATCCTCTGCAGACTTCACTGCCTGCGGTTTGAAATTTGCCCAATCGAATTTTTCGCGTTTCGGCGGTTTGCTGTTGATCACTGCGAGCTGGAAAATCTCGCCAAGATTAGGATCATTCAGAATGTTGTCCTGCTCAGTTTTTGTTTCGTCCATTTAAATTCCTAAACAAGCCTGCTCCTTAAAAGCTCCAAAGCTCTGTGCAGGCCTGCGTTATTGATAATGCTTTCCGAAAGTTTACACGCAAAGAAAGAGGGCGGCCTATTTGACCGCCCGCTCTGAAACACCTTGTGCGTAATGACCCGTAAAAACGGGACTTACGAATAGTTTTGACTTAACCGACCCAAACTCGTGCGTTCTGGAAGATGCGCGCCCACGGCGATACATCCTTCAGCAGAGGAGAGCGCCATGAGAGCTGCACCGCACGCCAGCTGCGCTCCGGATGCGGCATCATGATCGTCGCGCGGCCGTCCGGTGTCGTAAATGCCGTCTTACCCATGGGCGAACCATTGGGATTCAGAGGATAAACTTCTGTCGGCATCTGTTTGGAATCCGCATAACAAGCCGCTGCAATCGCCTCAGCCTCGTCTTCCTGATTTTTCCAATACGCGCGCCCCTCACCGTGAGAGTTGACAATCGGGAGCATCGCTCCGGCCATTCCGGCAAAGAAAATCGACGGAGAATCCATAACCTTCACATTGACCAGACGCGCTTCAAACTGCTCTGAATAGTTGCGTTCAAAAGTCGGCCAATGAGCGGCGCCCGGGATTAAGTTCTTGAGCTGAGAAACCATCTGGCAGCCGTTGCAGACACCGAGCGTAAATGTGTTCGGGTTTTCAAAGAATCTGCGGAACATGTTCTGAAGTCCGGCATTGTGCAGAATGGTCTTAGACCATCCGCCGCCTGCTCCGAGAACGTCGCCGTAGGAGAATCCGCCGCATGCGGCAAGGCCGACAAATTCGGCAAGGTTCGCTCTGCCGGAAAGCAGATCAGTCATATGGACGTCAACCGGATTAAATCCGGCCTGCATAAACGCGCTCGCCATTTCATTCTGGCTGTTTACGCCCTGCTCTCTCAGAATGGCAACCTTCGGACGGACGCCCGTATTGATATACGGGGCTGCAATGTTCTCTTCAGGATCAAAACCCATCGCAAGTGTAAGACCGCCGTGATGCGGGTCGGAAATCAGATCATTTTCACTGTCAGCGCATTCCGGATTGTCCCGCATACGGGCAATCTGCCAGCTAACCTTGGACCAGGCCTTCTGCAGATTGGCTCTCTCTTCGGAGAGAACATACTTGCCTTCCAGGTAAATATTGAGATTTTCTTCCGGAATCAGGTTGCCAAGATACATCAGAGTATCCTGAAGGCCTTCAGCTTCAAACGCTTTCACGACTTCGGAAGAACGCCCGCGGGTCACCTGAATCACCGCGCCGAGCTCTTCATTAAAGAGCGCTTCATTGAGCGTCTTGCCGTCTTTCACAAGACCGTCGGCAACCACTTCGACACCGACATGGCTTGCGAACATCATTTCGCACAGCGTCGCCGCTAAGCCGCCGTCGCTGCGGTCGTGATAGGCAAGAATCGCGCCTTTTTCCGCAAGAGAGCGAATGACACGCATAAATTTCTTTAAGTCTTCCGCATCGTCCAGATCCGGCGTAACGGAATCAAATCTCTGTGTCACCTGCGAGTAAACCGAACCGCCAAGTCGATCCTGACCGCGTCCGAGGTCAATCAGCAGAAGCGAGCTGTCAAGAACATTCTCGGCAAACATCGGAAGCAGATTGTCACGCACGTCATACACCGGAGCCGCTGCCGAAACCACCAGGGAAACCGGAGAGATCACATTCTTATTTTCTCCGCTTTCGTCCTTCCAGGCAGTCTTCATCGAGAGAGAATCCTTACCGACGGGAATACTGACTCCAAGTTTCTGGCTGAATTCGCTTGCCGCCTTAACCGCGTCAAACAATGCCGCGTCCTGACCGGGAACGCCGCAGGCGCCCATCCAGTTGGCAGAAAGAATAATACGGTCAAGATCCACATCCGCGCTGACGATATTGGTCATCGCTTCGCCGATTGCCATACGGCTCGCCGCTGCCGCGTTGGATACCGCCAGAGGCGTTTTCTCGCCCATGGCCATCGCTTCACCGCGTAAGCTTTCATAGGAAACTGCGGTCACTGCGGCGTCGGATACAGGAACCTGCCAAGGCCCGACCATCTGGTCTCTGACAACAAGACCGCCGACGGTTCTGTCGCCGATAGTAATCAGGAATTTCTTACTGGCTACGGTCGGGTGCTCCAGCACTTCGTAAAGGGCTTTTTTCGTATCCGCGTCTTTCAACGCCTTCATCGACTGAACTTTTTCATGCTCTGCGACTCGGTGCATCTTGGGTGTCTTGCCTAAAAGCACGCTCATCGGCATATCGACCGCGGGCTCCTCTCCTTCCGAGCGCGTCACAACAAGTTCATCATCTTCGGAGATCTCGCCGAGAATCGCATAGGGGCAGCGCTCACGCCTGCAGTACTCTTCAAAAGCTTTCAGACGGCTCGGATCAATCGCAAGCGCATAACGCTCCTGCGACTCGTTGCACCAAATCTCCAGCGGGCTCATGCCGCTTTCTTCGATCGGCACCTTATTCAGATCCAGCTTCGCGCCCTTACCGGAAAGATCGGCAAGCTCAGGCATCGCATTGGATAAGCCGCCTGCGCCAATATCATGAATCGCAAGAATCGGATTCTCAAGACCCGCTTCCCAGCAGCGATCGATCACTTCCTGAGCTCTTCGCTCCATTTCGGGGTTGCCGCGCTGCACACTGGCAAAATCCAGAGATTCACTGTTGGCCCCGGCGCCCATCGAAGAGGCTGCTCCGCCGCCGATGCCGATACGCATTCCCGGGCCGCCCAGAACCACAAGAAGCGTTCCCGGAGGAAGCGCCAGCTTGTGTGTCTGATCGTCTCGAATGTTGCCGATACCGCCCGCAAGCATGATCGGTTTGTGATAGCCGTAACGGCGTCCGCCGACATTGGCTTCAAATGCGCGGAAGTAACCGAGAATATTCGGACGGCCGAATTCGTTGTTAAAGGAAGCTCCGCCGAGAGGCGCTTCGACCATGATATCCAGAGCCGAAGCCATGCGTTTGGGAGCGCCGTAATAGGGTGCGTCCTTCGAGGGGCCGCTGACGTCTTTGTCATTTTCCCAACCCTGCACCGCGCCGGGAATTCTCAGAGAAGAGACGGTAAATCCTGTCAGACCCGCTTTCGGACGAGCGCCTCGGCCGGTCGCGCCTTCATCTCTAATCTCTCCGCCCGAACCTGTAGAGGCGCCCGGGAAGGGAGAGATCGCCGTCGGGTGATTGTGCGTTTCAACCTTGAAAACGGAATGAGTGCGCTCGTTTTGCGTAATGTACTCGCGGCCGCCCTCGGAGTTTTCGTTTCCGCGGGGATACATGCGGGGAACTTCTTCGCCTTCGAAAACCGCGGCATTGTCAGAGTAAGCGACAATCGTGCCCTGCGGATGATTCTTGTGCGTCTCGCGAATCATGCCGAAAAGACTCTTGTCTTCGTCTTTGCCGTCAATCGTCCACTTCGCATTGAAAATCTTGTGTCGGCAGTGTTCGGAGTTCGCCTGAGCGAACATCATCAGCTCGACGTCCGTCGGGTTGCGTTTCAATTTCGTAAATGCGTCGATGAGGTAATCAATTTCGTCATCATTGAGCGCAAGACCCAGCTCAACATTGGCCTTCTGCAGCGCAGTTCTGCCTTCCGTAAGAATGTCAACGCTGCGCATTGGCTGTCCTTCAGCCTCAGCAAAAACCACTTCCGGAGCCACGTCCGGAGCCACCACGCTTTCAGTCATGCGGTCGTGAATCACGGCTGCGATTTTTTCTCTCTGCTCTTCGCTCAGGCGCTTATCGTCCTTCATGATCAGCTCAAAGCAGGTGCCTCTTTCCACGCGAAGCACATTTGTCAGGCCGCAGTTGCGGACAATATCGGTCGCTTTGGATGCCCAGGGAGAGATTGTTCCGAGACGGGGAATCACCATGAATTTCTCTTTTGCGGAAGTAAGAATCGCCTCTTCCCCGTAAGTGAGAATGGACTGCATGGTTTCGAACTGAGAAGCCGACAGGGTGCCGTCCGTTTTTACAAAATGGATGAACCGAGTGTTCAGTGTGACCGCGTCAGGCGCGATACGGCGAATTTTCTCAAGAAGTCTTTCAGTACGAAAATCCGACAGGGCTCTGGATGCGTCTAAGCGAAACATGGACGTCTGACTCATTTTTTTATGCTGCCGCAGTCATCAGGGCTGCAATGCAGCTTCCTCCGAAGTTAGGTTAGTTGAGGTTAAAGTAATTTCGTCTATTCTAAATTGAAGTGCGCGAATTTCCCGAACTCTTGCGTGCTCAGGCATCGAACCTTCCGCAATAAGCAAAACACCCGGGAGACTGCGCTCTCGGGTGCCTGAAAATTTTTCCTCTACGGGATAAGAACCACACGATAATCATTAATGTTGGTTCTCGTAGGACCGGTATCAAAGAGATCGCCCAGTTTTTCAAAAAACTCCTGAGCGTTATGCTCTTCAAGATACTTCTGCGGATCAAGTCCGAGTTCCTTGGCTTTTTCCATCGTGTCCGGTCTGAGAATTGCGCCTGCGGCCTCTCCGTTGCCGTCAACGCCGTCCGTATCAGCCGCAATGGCGTATATCGGATTGCCTTCAAGCTCGAGCGCGAGCGCAAGCAGAAATTCCGAGCAGGGACCTCCCTTGCCAATGCGTCGTCCCGTCAGCGTCACAGTGCACTCACCGCCGGAAAGCAGAACCACCGGCTTGCGTCTCGGCTTGGAGAGTTCAAGACGGATTTTGCGGGAAACCTGCTGAGCGACTTTTTTCGCTTCTCCCGAGATTCCGTCTCCGACAATAACCGGACGCATTCCTTTTTCCTTAAAGAACGCCGCAGCTGCCTGCAGTCCCTTAAAGGAATTGGCGATAATCTTGTTTTTCACGCCGCGCATACGGACGTCGCCAATCTTCGGCGTCTCGGGGATGGCGCCGCGGGCACCGTTGCGCAAGTGCTTGAGAATGGATTCCGGCGCCTCAACTTTAGCCTGACTGAGATACCAAAGCGCATCCGCATAAGTGGAAAAATCTTCCGCACACGGGCCGGAAGCAATATCTGACGGATTATCTCCGACGGTATCGGAAATGATCAGTGAGAGAACCTCGGCACCCTTGGCTCGAGCCGCCAGCGCAAGCTGTCCGCCTTTAACTTGGGACACATGCTTGCGTACCGCATTAATATGATCGATGCTTGTTCCGGACTTCAGCAAATCTTCCGTCACTTTGCGAATGTCTTCAATCGTGACACCCTCCACCGGAAGCGAAAGAAGGCTGGAGCCTCCTCCGGAAAGAAGCGCCAGCAACATGCTGCCTTCTTTCAGCCGATCAAGCTGATCCATCATGCGCTTTGTCGCATCCAGATTGGATTGATCCGGAATCGGATGAGATGCCTCAAGCACTGTGATCTTCTTGGTTTTTTCCGAATGTCCGTGACGGGTAATGACAACGCCGGACAGTTCTTTTTCCGGCCACGCCTCCTCTACAGCCGCAGCCATGCTGGCAGCCGCTTTTCCCGCCCCGACCACAATGACATCGCCGGCGAACGTTGTTGGAATATGAGGCGCAACCACCTTATGAGGATCTGCCGCGTCTATCGCCGCGTAGAAGGACTCCATGAGGAGCTGCTCAAACTTGTCTTTTTCTCGTTTCAAGGGAACCTCTAATTTTTCTTTAAGTTTCCTAAATATGTACCGGTTTTACTAGAGGGGATTCCTCTTATATGCTCCGGCGTGCCCTCCGCAACAATCATCCCTCCGGCATCTCCGCCTTCCGGGCCGATATCTATAATCCAATCAGCCGCACGAATCACGTCAAGATTATGTTCAATAATCAGAAGCGTGTTCCCTGCGTCTTTAATTCGCTCAAGAACCGATAAAAGCATCGAGACATCATGAAAATGAAGCCCCGTCGTCGGTTCATCTAAAACGTACAAAGTTCGCCCCGTCCCCTTCTTCGAAAGCTCATGCGCAAGCTTGACCCGCTGCGCTTCGCCTCCCGAAAGAGTAACGGCACTCTGACCGAGTTTGATGTATCCCAGCCCCACATCGGAAAGCACCTGAAGCTTCTTAGCGACCGCAGGAATATTTTCAAACACATTCAAAGCCTCATCCACCGTCAGTTCCAGCACGTCGGAGATGCTCAGACCTTTGTATTCAATTTCTAATGTTTCTCGATTGTAGCGGCTGCCGCCGCAAACGTCACATGGAACATACATATCCGGGAGGAAATTCATCTCCACGCGAACCAGTCCGTCCCCCTCGCAGGCCTCACAGCGGCCGCCCTTCACATTGAAAGAGAAGCGCCCGGGACCGTATCCCCGTTCCTTGGCCAGAGGCGTTTCCGCGAATAATTCACGAATCGCAGTGAAAAGTCCGGCATAGGTCGCAGAGTTCGAACGCGGAGTTTTCCCTATCGGGCTTTGGTCCACCGCGATGACCTTGTCAAAAAATTCCAGCCCCTGCACTGACTGATACGGCTCAGGCGTCGTGTTAGCCCGATTCAGTTTTTTTGCGGCCGCCGCATATATCGTTTCATTCACCAAGGTGGATTTGCCCGAACCGGAGACGCCTGTCACGACCGTCATCAGCCCGACCGGAATCGACACATCAATATTCTTCAGATTGTGTCCGCTGCAGCCGCAGAACTTTAGGAAACGACCGTCCGGCTCCAGCCGTTTTTCCGGAATCCCAACCTTAAGCCGACCGCTTAGATACTGCCCCGTCAGAGAAGCCGGATCGGCCGTAATCTCCTCAGGAGTCCCCTGAGAAATAACTCGGCCTCCGCCAACGCCCGCACCCGGTCCCATATCGACAACATAATCGGCTTGGCGAATCGTATCTTCGTCATGCTCGACGACAATAACTGTATTTCCGAGATCTCTGAGCGCATGCAGCGTTCGTATCAGCTTCTCGTTATCACACTGATGAAGGCCGATCGAGGGCTCATCGAGAACATACATCACGCCGGTCAGTCTCGATCCGATCTGGCCCGCCAGTCGAATCCTCTGCGCCTCTCCGCCGGAGAGCGTATCGGCTCTGCGACCGAGCGTAAGGTATGAGAGACCGACATCTTCGAGAAACTTAAGCCTCAGCACGATTTCTTCAATGAGCTTTGTACCGATTTCCTGTTTCGCTCCGCTCAGACTCAAATGCTCAAAATACTCTTTCGCTTTGTTCAAGGGCATTGACGAGACGTCCTGCACCGTCTTCTTCTGCCCGTCTTCTCCGATATAGGTGTTTCTTGCGGCTTCGCAGAGGCGCGCACCCTTACAGGCGGGACATACACACATGGAACGCCATTTTCCGAGCTCACTCTTAACCGCAGGGACATCCGTCTGCTCGTAGCGGCGGGCGGTCAGCGGAATAATGCCTTCAAAGGGACGATCACTGCTTTCAAAAACTTCCCCTTTCCCGCTGATGAATCTGAGTTTCACCGGGGCATGCGTACCCCAAAGAATCTGACGCTGTATCAATTGATCAAGATCCTTCCAAGGCGTCGACAAAGAAAAACCGAGCGCGCGGGAAACATCTTCCAGCATTTCGTAGTTATAGCGATGAACCGGGTCCCAATCTTCAATCGCTCCGGCCGCAAGAGAAAGATCATCCGAGGAAACAACTTTCGCTGGGTCCCAGTCTTCGATCTCTCCGAGACCGGAGCAGGTCGGACAGCTTCCGTTCGGGCTGTTGAACGAGAAGAGCTTGGGCTCCATCACCGGAACAGAGTAGCCGCAGTAGGGGCAGGCGAACCGATCCGAGTAGATCTCTTCGCTCGCCTCTTCCATATCAAGCGCAATAACTTTCCCGCCGGAAAGCTTCAGCGCGCTTTCCGCCGCTTCGGCAATTCGCTGCCTCGAGTCAGAACGCACTCTGAGACGATCCATCACAACGTCAATATCCGAATGATTTTCCGAGAGCTCCGGAAGCTCATCAATCGTATAAATTTCTCCGCCGATACGAAAACGCGTAAAACCCCGAGCCTGCAGATCTTCCAGAATTTCGACCGAGGGCCGTTTGGTGCTCCGATCGATCGGTGCAATGATCATCATGCGCTTATCCTGACCTCGAAGCAGAATTTTGTCCGCGATTTCGGAGACGGTCAGTGCCTTGAGCGCGATATGATGATGAGGACAGTACGGAGTGCCGATCCGAGCAAAGAGCAGCCGCAGATAGTCATAGATTTCCGTGTTGGTGCCGACGGTAGAGCGCGGGTTGCTGTTCGTCCCTTTTTGCTCAATAGCGATCGCCGGAGAAAGACCTTCAATCAGATCAACATCGGGTTTTTCCATCAGTTCAAGGAACTGACGCGCGTAGGACGACAAACTCTGAACATAGCTTCTCTGACCCTCTGCGTATAAAGTGTCAAACGCAAGGGAACTCTTTCCGGAGCCGGACACTCCGGTCAGCACAATCAGTTTCCCGCGGGGCAGATCAAGATCGATATTTTTCAGATTATGAGTCCTTGCACCGCGAATTCGAATATCAGACATACGCGACCCCAATATTTGTACCGACATATTACATATCTTTTGAAAATCCTTCAGAAACAGTACGGAAGCGAGCACAAAGCAATTTCAGCGTATCGGTTTGTACTTCGGTAGAATGAAAAAATTAATGCGCTAAGGAAACGAAATGGCATCAGTCAACAAAGTCATATTGATCGGGAACCTCGGAAGAGATCCGGAAACCCGCTACACCACAGACAACTCGCTCCAAATTACAACGCTTGCGTTGGCAACGACGACCTACAGACGTTCTCAGGACGGCGGAAGAAACGAAGAAGTTGAATGGCACCGCGTTGTTTTATTCGGCCGTCAGGCTGAAATCGCACAGCAGTACCTGCGCAAAGGCTCTCAGGCCTACATCGAAGGAAGACTGCGTACCCGCCGCTGGGAGAAAGAAGGTCAGACGCATTATTCGACGGAAATCATTGCTGATTCTCTTCAGCTTCTTGGCTCCAGAAATGCTCAGAGTGAACCTTCCGGAGAATTCGAAAGCGTCTCCGCCTACAAAGGCGCCCCTGCCAGTTCCGATTCTTCTTACTCGAGAGGCCGTCCCTCTTCCGCTGATGAATTCGAAAGCCCGCGCACGCCCCGTCAGAGCGCACCCTCTGCTCCTTCTGCCCCCTCCGCGCCCGCCGCACCTATCGGCAGACCGGCGGAAATGGACGATCTGGACGACGACGTTCCGTTCTAATAAGAATAAAACCGCCTCGAATAAGCGTCGCTTATTTTCCAAGGCGGTTCAGATTTTTTCTCAGGCGTCGGGCTCAATGCCCGACGTTTTGTTATTCGTGGCGTACCGCCTCAATCGGATCAAGCTTGGCCGCCCGTCTGGCCGGGAAGTAGCCGAAAACAATACCAATGCACGCGGCAAACCCGAAGGCAAGAATGTTGATGGACGGACTGAAAATAAAGGGCACGTTCATGATGTGTGTCAGAAGAAGCGAGGCGCCAAGCGCCAACGCGACCCCAAGCAGACCGCCGAAACAGGCCAGCATGACCGATTCGATCAAAAACTGCAGCAGCACTTCACGCTCAAGCGCCCCGATTGCCAGGCGAACGCCGATCTCGCGGGTACGCTCCGTGACGCTCACGAGCATGATGTTCATAATGCCGATGCCGCCGACAAGCAGACTGACCGCCGCCACGGCACCCAAGAGCATAGTCATAACCTGACTGGTCTTGGAAATCGTCTCAATCAGCTCAGACGTATCCAAAATATTGAAATTGTCCATTTCTCCTTTGGAAAGAGACCGTCTTTCGCGCAGAAGCAGCCTTGCGCTCTCCTTGACACGTTCGATATCACTGCCCGCTTCCACCGCGACCGTAATCAGAGGAACTCGGACATTGCCGCTCAGCCTGCGCTGAAACGTGTTGAGCGGAATAATCACAACGTCGTCCTTGTCCATCCCCATGCCCGACTGTCCTTTCGGTTCAAGCAGGCCGATGATCTGACAGGAAAAACCTTTAATACGCAAAAGCTGACCGAGAGGATCCACGTCGCCAAACAGCTCTTTGCGTACCGTTTGACCGATCACGCAGACAGCGCTGCCCGCGCGAAGTTCGGAAGGCTCAAACTCTCGTCCTTCCTGAACCGTTAGACTGCTGATGGGAAAGTATTCATTGGTTGAGCCGATTACCGACGTAGACCAGTTCTTACCGTTGGCAACGACCACCTGAGTTGATGTGCGGGAAGGGGCCACTGCTTTAATACCGGCGATCTGCGTCGCAAGCGCTTCCGCATCCGACTCTTTAAAGGAAGGGGCGCCGACTGACTGACCGGGCCCGAGCCTCTGACCCGGACGAATCATAAGACTGTCAGAACCCAAGGACGCAATCTGATCTCTAACCTGCTGCGTCGCGCCGTTGCCGATCGTCACCATCGTGATCACCGCGGCCACGCCGATAACAATACCGAGAACCGTAAGAATGGAACGCATCGGATTTCTGAAAATCTGGCGGAGCGCCAAAAGCAAAGCGTTGCCGATCATACTTTCACCTCCTGCGAGTCAGACTCTACATTCCCATCCACGAAACGGACCGTTCTGCGCGCGTATGCCGCCATATCCGGTTCGTGCGTCACTAATGCGACCGTAATGCCTTCGTCTTCATTGAGTTTCTGGAGCAGTTCCATGATCTCCACAGAGCGATGCGAATCCAAGCTTCCGGTCGGTTCGTCCGCAAGAAGCAGCTTCGGATGCGTCACAATCGCTCGCGCGATGGCCACACGCTGTTGCTGACCGCCGGAAAGTTCTGCGGGCGTGTGATCCTTCCATTTGCAGAGCCCGACCTTATCGAGCGCTGCGAGCGCCAAATCGCGTCGGACTTTTTTATTCTCTCCGCGGTACAGCAGGGGAAGTTCCACATTTTCAAGCGCGCTCGTTCTTGCCAAAAGATTGAATCCTTGGAAGACAAACCCGAGATACTTTCTGCGAAGCAGCGCCCGCTGATCCCTTGTGAAATGTTCGACGTGATGTCCTTCAAAGAGATACTGGCCGCGCGTCGGGGTATCCAATGCGCCGATCAGATTCATGCAGGTCGATTTCCCGCTCCCGCTCGGACCCATAATGGCGAGAAACTCGCCGTGAGAAATCTTGAGATTAATATCATGCAGCGCGTCAAAAGCTGTTTCCCCGCTTCCGTAGCGCTTACCGATACCGATCAGCTCAACTAAGGGGCGTTCTTCAGACATTATTTGGCTCCGCGTCTTTGATCTACTATGACCTCGTCTCCGGCTTTCAGAGGGCCGTCAACCACCTGTGTTCTCTTGCCGTCTGAATAACCAACCGTAATCTCCACAGGCGCGGCTTTGCCCTCACGCAGTACGTATACCGTCGCTTTTTTCTGACCTGCGCTCGGACTCAGCACGGTTCCGGAACTCTTCTGTGCTGACGAGCGGCGCATCGGAGGGCCGAACATCCCCATTGCGCTTTCTTTCTTTTCAGTCGCTTCGGAGGGCTGGAAGCGAAGCGCGGTATTGGGCACTAATGTAGCGTCTTTCAAAGACACAGTCCGAATGCTCGCTGTCGCTGTCATTCCCGGCAGCAGAAGCATGTCGGGATTGTTCACTTCCAAATACGTGACATATGTGATGACGTTGTCCGTTTGCGTCGAACCGTACGCAACCTTCTTCAGTTCAGCCGGAAACTTTCGATCCGGATACGCGCTCACCGTGAAACTGGATTTCTGTCCGGGTTTGACCGCACCGACATCCGCTTCGTCCACGTTAATGCGCAGCTCCAAACTCTTTAGGTCTGTGGCCAATTTCAGCAGTTCAACCGCCTGCAAAGTCGCCGCAACGGCATAACCGGGTTCCACGGAACGCGCGAGCACGACTCCGTCGATCGGAGAAACGATCTTCGTTTTCGATAAGTCGGACTCAGCGGATTTGAGTGCCTCTTCGCTGTCCGTGATTTTCGCTTTAGCGCTGTCCACTGAGGCCGCGCTCTTTGCCACTAAAGCCTCCTGAGCGTCAAGTTCCGTCTTACTCGGGCTCTTGCCTCCCGACAGACGACGCACTTCCTGAAGTCTGGCAAGTTTCGCCTTTGCTTCCTTCAAAGTCGCCTCGGCTTCAGCCAAGCTCGCTTTAGAGAGCTGCAGCGTCGCCTTGGCGCGCTCGACAGAAGCAGACAGCTTAGTGTCGTCAAGCTCAATAAGAATCTGCCCTTTTTTGACCGGATCATTCACATCCACGTTAACTTTACGGACGATGCCGGAGAGTTCGCTGCCAAGGGAAACCGTTCTGATCGGATTCAGTGTTCCATTTGCCGTGACGTCCACACGCAGACCGCCCTTTCCCATCGGCGCGGTCACAAAAGAGACCTTCGAATCGGAACGCGAGCCGTAAAGATAGTAGCCGCCATAGCAGCAGATGCCTATCACAGCCGCCGCGGTCCAAAAAGATGCCCGTTTATAGAAAGGACGAGGCTGTTTCTCTCCGAGAAGAGCCTGTGTATCCGCGTCCAACGTCTTTTTGCTGTCAGTTTTATTTGTCATTTTCTTTGAACTCCTGAGGAACAGGCCAACCGCCGCCAACTGCTTTGTATAGAGCGACATAACCGTTTGAAATTTCTGCTTCCACGCTCGCAAGCGCTTCCTGAACCGTCAGCAGGGTGCGCTGAGTCGTTAGAACCACTGTGAAGTCCTGCAGCCCGGCGTTGTAATCCTGCTGAGCGGAAATCGCCGCGCTTCTTGCCGAGCGTTCCGCTTCCCGAAGTGATTTCTCTCTGAGCTGCTGCGCCCAAATGGTATTGAGCGCGTCTTCCACTTCCTGAACGCCCTTTAAAAGGCTCGCCTCGTAGTTAATACGAGCCGATTCAAGCTGAGAATTGCGCTGCTCGAGCTGAGCGAGAAGTGAGCCGGCATGGAAGATCGGAATGTTCAGCGTGCCGAAACCTGAAGAGGACTGTGTTCCGGCGTCCCCCAAGGCGCCAAAGGTCGAAGCGGAAAAGCCGAATGAACCGCTGATCGTAAGGCTCGGGAAAAGTGCCGAGCGAGCCTGTGTCACGCGCGCCATCGCCGACATCACCTGAGCTTCCGACGCCCTCACATCCGGACGATTGCGAAGCACTTCTCCGGGAATCGACAGCGCAAGATTTTTCGGCGGCTGAGGAATCTCTTTTACCTGATGCAGCCCGACTTCATCGGGACGGCTGCTGGTGAGCACCGCAAGAAGATTGCGGTATTGATGAACCTGAGCCGCGTATACGGGAATCGACGCTTTTGTCTGCTCAAGCGAAGTGATCGCCTGATCGACGTCCGTGGAGGAAACCAGTCCCGCTTTGTAGCGCCAATTTGCCAAATCGTATGCTTCCTGCTGGGTTTTCAGGTTCTGCTCGGCAACGGATACTCTTCTTTGAGCCAGACGCAGGCTGATATAAGCCTGAGCCACACGGGCGGCAATCGCAGTCTGCACCTGACCTAAGGAAGCCTTACTGTAGAGATAATCGGAGAAAGCGGCCTGCGCAGCGGCATAGCGGCCGCCGGCGTCAAGCGTTAAGCTGAGATTCAGCCCTATCTGAAAAGAGTTCGAGCCGGTTCCGCCAAAATGGCTTCTTCCGCCGCGAAATTCACCGTCGGCCTGAGGAAACATCCCGGCGTTAGCGATCGTCATCGCGGCATCGGCCTGTCTGAGATTCTCCCGGGCGACTCGAATATCCGTATTGGCGCTCTGGGATTTCTCCACTAAAAGAGCGATCTCGGGATCGGACCAGGTGGCCCACCACTCGGCTAAGTTGTTGATTGATTCCTGACATTGAACACTAGGTCCCAGCCAGCGCTGCGGAATCACATTTTTCTGCTCTTCCGTCATCTGAAAGTCCGGTGTCGTGACGCAGCCCGTCAGCGTCGTCAGGACCACGGCTGTTGCGAGAATAGAGGCGGTGGATTTCATATTTTTCTTTTCAGAGATGTCCTGTAAGTTAGTTTCTCAGAAAAGAATTATTTGCAAATTACAAAATATTTATATTTGAAAACGAGTGTTTCCTGCGCTCTAATCTCGAAACAACTTTCAATAAATTAAGTAGCTAGCGATCTTTTTCCAGGACCTGCAGAACCTTAGGCAGCAGATGTTTATTAGAAGCGACCGCGGATAACTCTTTCAGCGGGTTTCCGCCATTTGTGCTGACCAGCGCTCCGCCCGCACCTTCAATAACCGGTACAAGCGCTGCCACATCCCAATAGTTGAGATCCGGGTCGATCATGATGTCGGCTCCTCCCGTCGCTACAGAGAAATATCCGAAGCAGTCGCCCCAGGTGCGGTAAAGCTTGGCTTTATCAACCAGTTCCTGAAGCTGATGGCCGCCTTTCTGTTCCGGAGTTGTCCAGTGAGAAGTCACAAGAAGCGTCGCGTCTTCGAACCGCTCTGTGTCGCGAACGTGCTCCTCACGCACGGATCCGTCGCGAAGATGAAGCTCTGTCTTCTTTCCGTCTCCCATCAGCCAAACGCCGACGTGCGGGTGCGAAATCACTCCGATCATCGGGCGGAACCCTTCGCCGCTGTCCTTCTCGACGGCGATCAAGGTACCGAAATGAAATGCGTTGGTGATAAACGCGCGCGTTCCGTCAATCGGATCAAGAATCCAGCGGTATTTGGGATACTGCAGAGCTCTCGCCTCTCTAATGCCGTATTCCTCTCCGAAAATGCCGTGCTCGGGGAACTCTTTTTCAATCCACTCGCGCATGATGCGCTCTGCCCCTTTATCCGCTTCGGTCACCGGCGTATGGTCTTTTTTGTCAAAGACTCGCGTTCCGGAGAGAAATCTCGGAAGGATCTCTGAGTTTGCGAGCGAAATTAAGTGCTCGATCGCCGGTTCAAAGAGTTCAAATTCTTCTTTGGTGCACTCGGAACAATATGACTGAAATTCCATGTCCATTCCTCACAGGGTATACGCCCGGCGTCCGTCAGGCAGAAACAATTAAATAATTTGTTTTTTTACCATAAAAGCATCTCGACAAAGCGGGATGAATGTTTCACAATCAGAAATACTTTATCAATCACGAGGAAAGGATTAGAGCATCATGCCTATTTTTAAAACAGAAAATCTCCGAACCGTTGCGTTAGTTGGACATGGAGGGTGCGGCAAGACCACTCTCGCTGAAGGGATTCTTGCTAAAGCTGGCATGATCATCACCTGCGGTTCTGTCGAACGCGGCACCACCGTCTGCGACTCTGATCCGCTTGAAAAGGCTGTGCAGCACTCTCTGCGCGCTGCCTGTACGCATTTTGAATGGGACAATGTTGACGGCACCGAAGTTCGCGTGCACATGATCGATACCCCGGGATACCCGGACTTTGTCGGACAGGCTCTCGGCGCACTTGACGCGGTTAAGACCGCGGCTGTCGTTGTCGACGCGACCGCCGGAATTCAGCTGATGACACGCCGAATGATGGACTGGGCTAAAGAACGCAAGTTAAACCGCATGATCATTGTCAACAAGATCGACGCCGAACATCTGGACCTGCCAAAACTGATCGAAGAGCTCAAAGAGGCTTTCGGTAATGAAGTAATGCCGATTAACCTTCCCGCAAACAACGGCTCCCGAGTCATCGACTGCTTTGCTAAAGATCACGGTGAAGCCGATTTTCTGAGCGTCGAAGAAGTTCACCGCGCTTTCGTAGAACAGGTCGTTGAAGTGGACGACGAAGCGATGGAGCGCTACCTCGAAGAGGGCTCTGCCGATCCTTCCACGCTGCACGGTCCGCTCACTCAGGCCCTGCGTGAAGGCCACATCATCCCGATCTGCTTCGTTTCCGGCAAAACCGGCGCCGGCGTCGACGATCTGATCAATGTGATGGTCCGCCATCTGCCGAACCCCTCTGAATCCAACGCTCCGCTCTTTACCGACGAAGAAGGCAACGACGTCAACATTACCGCTGATCCGGAACTGCCGCTTGTCGCTCATATCTTCAAAGTCGTTAATGACCCGTACATCGGCAAGGTCGGCGTCTTCCGCATTCATCAGGGTACCCTGCACCGCGATGACCAGCTGTTTGTCAACGACAACAAAAAAGCGATCAAGATCAGTCATCCTATGATTCTTCAGGGCAAAGAAACAACCGAAGTCCGTGAATTGGTACCGGGTGATATCGGCGTCGTTTCAAAGATTGAAGAACTGGTGTTTGACAGCGTTCTGCACGCCTCTCATGAACACGACAACATTCGCATGAAGCCGCTGAGCTTCCCGAAACCCATGTTCGGTCTGGCGATCTCTCCGGCACGCCGCGGAGACGAAGGCCGCTTGTCCGACATCCTGAATAAGCTCCTGTCCGAAGATCCGACACTTGAACTTGAACACGATACGACGCTGAACGAAACCGTGCTTCGCGGTTTAAGCGCTCAGCATCTGCGCAGCGTTCTTGAAAGAGTGGCTGCTCAGTTCAAACTCGAAGTCAACACACGCACTCCGAGAATTCCGTATCGCGAAACGATTTCTGCCAATGCGGAAGGTCACGCCAGACATAAGAAACAGACCGGCGGTGCCGGCCAGTTCGGTGAAGTTTATCTGCGCATCGAACCGAAAGAAAGAGGCACAGGATTCGAGTTTGTCGACGAAGTTAAAGGCGGCGCTATCCCCTACAACTTTATCCCGGCTGTGGAAAAGGGCGTCAGAGATGCGCTTTCAACCGGCTTCGTCGCAGGCTACCCGATCCATGACGTTCGCGTCGTTGTTTATGACGGTAAGAGCCATCCGGTTGACTCTAAGGAAGTCGCGTTCGTTTCAGCAGGCAGAAAAGCCATGCTCGATGCGCTCTCCAAGGCAAAACCGACTGTGCTTGAACCGATCGTTGAAATCGAAATCGTCGCGCCCGACACCTGCATGGGCGATATCACCGGCGACCTCTCCAGCAGACGCGGTCAGGTGACCGGCACAGCCAACCTAGCGGGCGGCATGATGCTTATCTCCGGTACCGCTCCTCTCTCCGAGCTCGACGGCTACGCTGCGCGTCTGAACGCCATTACTCAGGGCGCGGGAAGCTACTCTATGGAACTCGCGGGCTACGCTCCTGTTCCGATGCAGCGCCAAATGGAGCTCGCCGCGAACTATCAGCGTAAAGATGACGATGAATAACCTCGGCTTCTGCTTCTAATCTGACAGCAACGGCCGGAACAGGAGTTCCGGCCGTTTTTATGTCATACAAAACCGTCTTTTACTCGGAATGTGCCATAATGATCGATTCGAATTAGTAACGAGACAGTTCGAGCAAAAAATGCCTATTTATTCATATAAATGTTCTAATTGCGGTTACACAAAGGACGCTCTTCAGAAATACTCTGACGCTCCTCTGACCCACTGCCCTAACTGCGGAAAAGAAACCCTGGTCAAACAGCTCTCCGCTCCGGGCTTTGAGCTCAGAGGCAAAGGCTGGTATGCAACCGACTTTAAAGGGGGCTCCTCTGCCGCACTTCCAGCCTCGCACGCACGCGACGACAGCAGCGGAAAGAAATCTTCCTAAGGCCCCGCCTTCGGCACTTTAAGAATCTTCCTGCACCGGTTTCGTATATTCCTAATCACATTGTTTAAAATTAACCAATCACCATTTTAGGCATCTCTGTGATGCCTGAGTTATCGGAGTTTTTGAATGCGTACACAATATTCCGGTCTGATTGACGACAAATATATCGGTCAGACTGTTACCCTCTACGGCTGGGCGCACCGACGCCGCGATCACGGCGGAGTTATCTTTATCGACCTCCGTGACCGCGAAGGTCTCGTTCAGATCGTTTGCGACCCTGATCGACCCGAAGTTTTTGAAACAGCCGACAAAGTCCGCAACGAATTTGTTCTTGAAGTGACCGGTTTGGTCCGCGCACGCCCCGAAGGAACCAGAAATGAAAACCTCATTTCCGGCGCCGTTGAAGTTCTGGCTCAGGATCTGAAGATTCTCAATCCTTCCGCTCCTCCGCCCTTCCTGCTTGACGATGAAAATCTTTCGGAAACCACTCGTCTCACATACCGAGTTCTCGACCTTCGCCGCCTGCCGATGCAGCGCAACATGAAGCTTCGCTACAAGGCCGCTATGGCCTTCCGTCGTCACCTTGACGAACTCGGCTTCATCGATATCGAAACTCCGATGCTGACAAAGAGCACTCCGGAAGGCGCTCGAGACTACCTCGTCCCTTCCCGTGTTCATGACGGCCAGTTCTATGCTCTTCCGCAGTCTCCTCAGCTCTTTAAACAGATGCTGATGTGCGCCGGCTTCGATCGCTACTATCAGATCGTTAAATGCTTCCGCGACGAAGACCTCAGAGCAGACCGTCAGCCTGAATTCACACAGGTCGATATCGAAACCAGCTTCCTTAACGAACTCGAAATCCGTGACATCATGGAAAACCTGATCCGTCACGTGTTCAAGGAAACGATTAATGTTGACCTGGTCAATCCGTTCCCCGTCATGCTTTATAACGACGCAATGAACAACTACGGTTCGGACAAGCCCGACCTTCGCGTCAAGATGAAGCTGACCGAACTGACCGACCTGATGACCAATGTTGACTTCAAGGTCTTTAAGTCCGCTACAGAACTTCGTGACGGCCGTGTCATAGCCCTTCGCGTTCCGCACGGCGCTTCCATGCCCCGCAGCGAAATCGACAGCTACACCGAGTTTGTCAAGATCTACGGTGCCAAAGGCCTCGCCTATATCAAAGTCAATGACGTTAAAGCCGGACGTGAAGGTCTTCAGAGCCCGATCGTCAAGAATATTTCCGACGAAATCCTCCAGGCCATCATCGAAAGAACCAGCGCTCAGGACGGCGACGTTATCTTCTTCGGCGCTGACCGCAAGAAGATTGTTTTCGACTCTCTCGGCGCACTTCGCCTGAAAGTCGGCCACAGCGAATTCGGCAAGTCACACGGCCTGTTCGAAGAAGGCTGGAAGCCTCTCTGGGTTGTTGAATTCCCGATGTTCGAATATGACGAAGAGGAAGAACGCTGGGTCGCCTGCCACCACCCCTTCACCAGTCCGAAGGACGGCGACGAGGACAAACTCGAAAGCGATCCCGAAAACTGCTACGCCAAAGCCTACGACATGGTGCTGAACGGCTGGGAAATCGGCGGCGGCTCTATCCGTATTCACAAGGCCGACGTTCAGAGCAAGGTCTTCTCCGCGCTCAAGATCGGTCCAGAAGAAGCTCGTCAGAAGTTCGGCTTCCTGCTTGACGTCCTCCAGTTTGGTGCGCCTCCGCACGGCGGTATCGCATTCGGTCTCGATCGTATCGTAACGATGATGACCGGAGCAGACTCGATCCGTGACGTAATCGCGTTCCCGAAGACTCAGAGAGCACAGTGCCTGCTGACACAGGCCCCGTCTCCTGTGGACGAAAAACAGCTGCGCGAACTGCACATCCGCTTGCGCAACGAACACAAGCACGAGTAGTAAACAAAAGCGGGAGCTCTGCTCCCGCCTGCTTAACTTTGAGAAAACCGCCGCTTTTGGGGCGGTTTTCTATTTTTATGAACGATGTTTTACGCCCAATACCGCTGAACCGGTAAAACAGAAAATCAGGCTGCATGCAAGTGCGCAGACTCCGACGAGACCCGCACCCACATAAGGAACCGCTGCAAAACCCAAAGCCACGGAAACCTTGCTTCCGATAAACGCGCCGCCGCCAATGCCAATATTGAAGATCCCTGAAAACATGGATGTAGCAACGTCAGCCGCGTCTCGCGCGGTGTTCAGAAGCAGCGTCTGAAAGGCCATGCCCACCGCACTGATACAGGCGCCCCAAACGACAACCAATACATACATCGTCCATGTCTGCCGCATCGAAAGGACAAAGAACCCCAGACACAGCGTCAAGAGGATCAGCGGCACAAGAAGCGCCATAGAGTAATGCTTATCCAGCGACCGGGTGCTCAAAATCGTCCCGATAATCCCCGAAATACCGAATACGAAAAGGACCGTAACCGTCTCAGATTCAGCCATACCGGTGACCGTCGTGAGAATCGGGCTGATATAGGAGTAAACCGTAAACTGACCGAGAATGACCACCAGTGTCAGCAGATACAGCTGTACCAGAGCAGGCCTGCGGAGAAGATCCGGAAGGCTCTTGAGAGAACCGGCCCGGTTGCTTTCGCAAACGGGCAGCACAAAGTAAATCACAAGCCAGATCACAGCCGCAGCCAGACCGATGATAAAGAACGCGCCCTGCCACCCGACAATTTGTCCGAGTCTGGTACCCAGCGGTACGCCCATAACTGTCGCGACAATCGTGCCGCCCATGACCATCGCCCCCGACTTTTCCAGAAAAATGTATCAATAAGCTTCTTTAACCTTCTGAATATTCAACGATAAATTCGAAATTTTTTC
>NZ_WSRP01000089.1 GCF_009767915.1 Parasutterella muris | reverse complement strand
TTTTTTAACGCCTAAGTAACACTAATGTAGTACATTATGGTATAATTGAGAACCTTATGAGGAGTTCCTTATGCCAATGCATGTGTCCATAGTGTCTGTTAAGAATCACAAGTACATTCGCGTGTGCTCCAGTTACCGCAATGCCGAAGGCAAACCACGGACTCGGGTAATTGAAAACCACGGCAGGCTCGAAACTGTTTTAGAAAAAGACCCGGAGTTTCTTGACAAGCTCAAGGCTCGTATTGCTGAAGAGAACCGTCTGGAACAGTTGGCTAAAGACCGAGAGCTCGAATTGCAGGCTCGTAAAAGGATGGACAAACTTTCTGAATTGGCTCGATCAAACAATGATTTGCCGGGTTGTTTCCATCTCTACAACGTTGGAGCCGCGATTATCCGTAAAGTTTGGTGCGACTTAAAGATGCCGGAGTTTTTTCGGTATCTTCAAAAGGATCGTAACATTGGCTATTCGTATGACAAAGCTGCCTATCTACTCACCGAGCAGCGGTTGTTGGCTCCGGCCAGCAAGCTTCAGAATTTCAAGAATAAGGACTCAAGCATTATTGATCACTCCGAGATTGATCATCTTCAGGATTTGTATCGAGTTCTTGATCTATTGAAAGAGGACAAAGAGAGCGTCGTCAAACACCTCAACCGAGAAATTCAAAAGAGGACAAAAAGGAAGATCACTGCCGCCTTCTACGATGTAACCACCTACAGTTTTGAAAGCCGCAACATTTCTGATTACAAAGACTTTGGTCTGAGCAAGGATCATAAGGTCAATGAGGTCCAAGTGGTGCTTGGACTGGTTATGGATGAGAATGGCATTCCCATTGATTATGAGCTCTTCAACGGAAGCACTAATGAATTCGGAACCATGGTGCCGTTGATTAAGAAGATCAAAACGACTTACGGGATCGATCAATTGATAGTAGTTGCTGACCGAGGGTTAAATTCAAGTGAGAACCTATTTGCGCTCAGACAAATAGGCTGTGATTTCGTAATTGCACAAAAGTTTAAGAATGCCTCAGCCGATGAGAAAAAGGCAATCCTAGACCAAAACAATTGGCAGAAGAGTACATGCGACGAAAACGGAGAGATATTTTGCCACTATAAGACGATAGAGGTTAATAAACCGCTATACGAAACCAGAACCAGCCCTACGACAAAACTCAACTACAAGACAAAAAAAGTAATTGACACTATGAATTTGCATTGGATCGTCTCTTACAGTCCGCGCAGAGCAAAAAAAGATAGGGCAGACAGAGATAGAGCGATTGATAAGGCGCTTGATGCAATTAAGAATCCGGGCAAACTACGTCTAACCGGCTATAAGTCATTGGTTAAAATGCCAAGAAAAGACGGTGCACCGCAATTAGATACCGAAAAAATAGAAGAACAATCTCAATGGGATGGGTATTACGTTATTTGCACGAATCTTGAAATATCACCTGAGAGAGCCACTGAGATTTATCGAAAGCTCTGGCAAATTGAAGATTGTTTCCGGGTCAGCAAATCTCAATTGGAGACTCGGCCATGCTTTGTATGGACAGATTCTCACATATATGGCCATTTCTTGAGCTGCTTCATAAGCTTGGTGCTGGAAAAATATATGCTTTACAGCCTCAAGCAGGAACTCGGAGATCAAGTCACTCATGGGAAGATGTGCTCTGCCTTACGTCAGTCCCAAGTCGTCTACGATGATATCAATCCACAGCTGCCGTTATTTCTAAGGTTATACGAACCGGGGCTGTTTGATGAAATGAGTAAGCACTTTGGTCTGAAGGTCCTAAGTCGCGTAGAGAAGCCCGTAGGCCTAAAAAAGAAACTTCATTTACCGGGGCTGAAAGTTGTAGCTACCACGGCGTGGAAATCGTAAGATCGGAGAAGCCCCGCTACACGG
>NZ_WSRP01000088.1 GCF_009767915.1 Parasutterella muris | reverse complement strand
GTTCAGGCTATGCGGTTCGTCAGGCGATTTGGAAAGAAGATAGGAAGGCTTTTGGCGAGGAGCCTGAAGAAAACAAGTCAGAGTTTTGGGAAAAACTCGGAGTTACCTATACAGAGGAGCCTGATCCGGAACCTCCGGCTCAAGTGCAGGCAGAAAGAGAAATCTTTTTGCTCAAGGCTCAACTTCGAGAGACTGATTATGTGGTTATCAAGATTGCGGAAGGTGCGGCAAATACCGAGGAATACTCGGAAGTTATCGCTCAAAGGGAAGCTTGGAGAGCAAGGATTAACGAGTTGGAAGAGTCTCTGGTGTCTCAGTGAGTGTGTAGCGGCGGATATGACTCACGTCGATTCGCTGCTCTGCCTGCCAGGTGTCATAGTCTGACTGCATGGACACCCATGTTTCCGGCTCGGGGCCGGAAATTGCTGCGGCAATGCGTACAGCCATCTCGGGTGTAATTGGAGAGCTTTCGTTCAGAATGCGAGTAATAGAGCTAGCAGAAACCCCGAGGTTGCGTGCGAACTCTCTGGCACTGACTCCGAGGCACTCCAATTCTTCGGAAAGAATGCTTCCGGGATGCGGAGGGTTAAATATTTTGGCCATCAGTGATAGTCCTCATAATTGATAATATAGGCGTCCCCGTCTATGAATTGGAAGGTAATTCTCCAATTACCCGTTACTGTGACTGACCATATACCTTCTCGGTCGCCTTTAAGTTGGTGCAGTCTCAGTGACTTGAGGTTTAGTTCAGCAATAGAGCGAGCTCTGTTGATTAAAGCTAAGCGCTGTCCAAGCTTCTTAGCATGGGAGGGCTGAATGCCCGCAAGGGAACCTGTTTCAAAGAAATTTTGCAGTCCTTTATGCAACCAGCTTTTAATCATGTTGAGTTCATTCCTATGCCACGATCGAAGAATAGCATAGCGTTGCGCAATTCGCAACAGAAGGAGTAAAAATGTTCAATACACCAGCTCTTCTAATGAGAGCAAAGAAAAAAGAACCTCAAGCCTGTTTCTCGCTTCGCACCCCTTGGCTTTATTGCGATGCGGATTACTGCGGGAACCCAAGGAATGAACCCGGGCATGAAAACGGCTCGGGCGCTCCGGGTCCTTGCGGAGGTTGCTTTTTCTTAGACCTCTTGGATGAAGGCGGAAATACGATAGCTACACTTAAAAACAAGGACCGATACGATACAGACCCTTATGAAATGTTTTACGGCACTTGGGGAGAATTTTATGAGTCGGCTAAGGTTTTTAACGAGCCGTTGGCTTTAACGGGACTGTCTGATAGTAATACTCCTATACGTGCTATCAAGTTTAATCTCTGGTTTATGGACATGGATTATGAAACTACGCTTTCCCGAGAGATCTCTGAAACTGCTGACAGAACGGGCAGTTTAACAATGACTATTGAAACATCGTCTGCGAGTTATCAAATAGCGAGCAATACCGCAGTTGATTGTTGCATGTCAGCCTATGGCAATCCCTATTTTCCAGATGGTGTCAATGACGGTTATGACCTTGGAGGTCTGATGATTCGGAATCAGTACAAAGCGGCAGCAGGTTTTACGGCAAGTATCCCTGAGACTTTGACTCTTCGCTACGGGGATATTCGCAGAATCAATATTGCCGTGACTGCCGGGCTTGTGATGTGGTTGTACCCCCCGACACAGGATATTGTGTAGGAGTCTGATAGTTATTACCGCCTTCGAGCGGTTTCTTTTGGAGAAATTATGTGATCAAACATACCGACCTCATAAATACCCTCATCGGATGCGTCGGAGGGCTTGGTTTAATCGCAGGCCTTCTCCGATACGTTGATGACTGGAGAGAAAAACGAAAAGAGAGACCGACAGAGTTCTCCGTCCTTGAAGCAATGTGGGAAGCGCTATCAGGCGGAGTCACTGCTATCGGTGTCTTCTGGATTCTTG
>NZ_WSRP01000087.1 GCF_009767915.1 Parasutterella muris | reverse complement strand
GGGAGAAGGAGCGACATGCCAAAGAAAATCTCAGATAACACCGTAACTCTTTTTGTCAACGGCAGAAAATACGAGAATTGGCTTGAAGTAAGCATTACCTGCACGCTTCAAAGCTTGGCTAGAACCTTCTCTGTTAGGTCAACCAGAAGTAAAGAAGACCTGACTATAGGTATTCAGCCTCAGGATGAGGTGAAGGTGTTCATTGGGGACGATCTTGTTCTGACCGGTTACGTTACTAAGCGGGAGGTAAGTTATTCTGCATCCGGAATCAGCATTACTATCTCTGGCGCGAGTAAGACGGTCGACTTACAGGACTGCTGTATGCCGCACGGGATGGCGAACTCCTACAAGAATCAGACGCATGAGCAGAACTTAAAGGCGGTGTGCGCTCCGTTCGGAATTGGCGTTGTGGATCAAGTGAAGTCGGTGGATAGGAGAAACTTAGAGTTTGCCCCGACGGAAACTGTAGGTGCTGCCGTGACCCGATATCTTCAGAAGAACGGAATTCTGCTTACGGATGATGAGGCGGGTAACTTGGTTATTGCTCAAGCCGGATCCGGAGGTAATGCACACGACACTCTGGAACTAGGGAAGAATATTCTTGAAGGTAAACGTACTCAGGATGCGTCGAAGAGGTTTAGTGATTACGTTACCTTAGGACAGGCCGCCAACCCGACCAGTGAGCTTCCGGTGTCGGCTAATCATCTTAAAGGTTTTGCCCAAGACGAAGGAGTTAGACGTAATAGGTGGTTTGTAAAGCAGGAATCAGGGAATGCGTCAACAGAAATACTTCAGAAGAAGGCTATTGTGCTTAAAGATGTCAAATTCGGAGATTCCGATACATTGACCTATAAGGTACAGGGGTGGAGGCAAAGCAACGGAGAGTTGTGGAAAGTTAATGCATGGGCTAATGTAGACGACAAATGGCTGGAGACGGACAGGCAACTTAAGTGGGTAATAGCCAGTATCACGTACACTTTAAACGGATCTGGAAGCATTGTAAGTCTTGAGTTAAAACAGCAACAATCGTTTATGATTTTTAAAGAGGTTGACACCAAAAAGATTACAATCGAAATGTATCCGGAAATCAAAAAAGACAGCGGGAGAGTCTAAATGAGAAAATTGTTTGTACCACTTGTCTTGTTGCTCGTGAGCACCGTAGCTTGCGCTGAGATGAAGTATTACTATAACGAGAAGGGACAATGCATTGGCGGGGAGAACATTCCAGGATATAAAGATCCTAGGACCACAATCACTGAAGAAGACATGAAAGGCATGGTGTACGTTAGTCCCGAGCAAAAACGAAAGATGGATGAAAAGATTTTCAAAGAAGCTCTGGAGAATGAGATCACCGCTCGAATGTATCAGGATCGAGTTGCAACAAGAGAACAGGCTATCAAAGATATTCTTTCCGGCGTTCCTAGGAAAGTCCGCTGAGTTGAAAAATACACGCCGCCCGCCTAATTAGGCGGGTTTATTTTTGTCTAACGAAAATGAATTTAACAGCTTTAATAAACAGAGCGACGCTCTCAGCCAAGAACGGAGCTCGAAAACTTCGAACACTGCAGATTCAGCTTCTGGGTGGAGATATCAGAGAGTCGGTAGAGCATTTTGAACCATACGGCTTTACTTCTGAGCCGCATGTCGGAGCTGAAGCTATCGGATTAGCCTTAGGCGGTGATCGTGATCAAACTCTTGCTGTCGTTGTCACGGACCGCCGATATCGTCCGACTGATCTGAAGGATGGCGAGGTTTGTGTTTTTGATGACTTAGGCAGGAAAGTCTATCTTTCTCGTGACGGAATCAGAGTAGAGGGAGTAGCCAGTCCCGTGACAGTCTCAACATCTGCTTCAGTAACTGTTGACGCGCCTTTGACAAAATGCACGGGAAATCTTGAAGTCGGAGGCAATATCGTTGCAAAAGGCGACATCAAAGATAAAGGAGG
>NZ_WSRP01000086.1 GCF_009767915.1 Parasutterella muris | reverse complement strand
TCTCTGCGTGGTAGGGGAGCGTTCTGTAAGTCTGCGAAGGAGTCTTGAGAAGGATTCTGGAGATATCAGAAGTGCGAATGCTGACATGAGTAACGTTAAAGCGGGTGAAAAGCCCGCTCGCCGTAAGCCCAAGGTTTCCTGCTCTACGTTCATCGGAGCAGGGTGAGTCGGCCCCTAAGGCGAGGCCAAAAGGCGTAGTCGATGGGAATCGGGTTAATATTCCCGAACCGCCGCCGAATGCGATGGGGTGACGGAGTTTAGAAGGTCAGCCGGGTGTTGGATGTCCCGGTGGGTGAGTGTAGGAGGTCTGCAGGCAAATCCGCAGACGCATCTCCGAGGCAAAGCCGCGATCTGCTAAGGCAGAGAAGTGATTGGACGAACTTCCAAGAAAACCCTCTAAGCGTCAGTTCGGCGGGACCGTACCGCAAACCGACACTGGTGGGCGAGCTGAATATGCTCAGGCGCTTGAGAGAACTCGGGAGAAGGAACTCGGCAAATTGACACCGTAACTTCGGAAGAAGGTGTGCCTGAGTAACGTAGGCGCAGAGACTGCGTTCGCGTGAAAAGGTCTCAGAGAATAGGTGGCTGCGACTGTTTATTAAAAACACAGCACTCTGCCAAGTCGAAAGACGACGTATAGGGTGTGATGCCTGCCCGGTGCTGGAAGATTAATTGATGGGCTGAGAGGCCTTGATCGAAGTCCCAGTAAACGGCGGCCGTAACTATAACGGTCCTAAGGTAGCGAAATTCCTTGTCGGGTAAGTTCCGACCTGCACGAATGGCATAACGATGGCCACACTGTCTCCTCCCGAGACTCAGTGAAGTTGAAATGTTTGTGATGATGCAATCTACCCGCGGCTAGACGGAAAGACCCCATGAACCTTTACTGCAGCTTTGCATTGAACTGTGAACCGATTTGTGTAGGATAGGTGGGAGGCAGAGAAACGTGTACGCCAGTACGCGCGGAGCCAACCTTGAAATACCACCCTGATTTGTTTGCGGTTCTAACCCGGGACAGTGATCCTGTTCGGGGACCGTGCATGGTAGGCAGTTTGACTGGGGCGGTCTCCTCCTAAAGGGTAACGGAGGAGTACGAAGGTACGCTAGGTACGGTCGGAAATCGTGCTGATAGTGCAATGGCAAAAGCGTGCTTGACTGCGAGAGCAACAACTCGAGCAGATGCGAAAGCAGGTCATAGTGATCCGGTGGCTCTGAATGGAAGGGCCATCGCTCAACGGATAAAAGGTACTCTGGGGATAACAGGCTGATACCGCCCAAGAGTTCATATCGACGGCGGTGTTTGGCACCTCGATGTCGGCTCATCTCATCCTGGGGCTGTAGTCGGTCCCAAGGGTATGGCTGTTCGCCATTTAAAGAGGTACGTGAGCTGGGTTTAAAACGTCGTGAGACAGTTTGGTCCCTATCTGCCGTGGGCGTTGGAAGATTGACGGGGGCTGCTCCTAGTACGAGAGGACCGGAGTGGACGCACCTCTGGTGTACCGGTTGTCACGCCAGTGGCATTGCCGGGTAGCTAAGTGCGGACGAGATAACCGCTGAAAGCATCTAAGCGGGAAACTTTCCTGAAGATAAGTCTTCCCGGAGGTAAAACCTCCCTGAAGAGTCGTCCGAGACCAGGACGTCGATAGGTCAGGTGTGTAAGCGCTGTGAGGCGTTGAGCTAACTGATACTAATTGCTCGTGAGGCTTGATCCTATAACCGTGTTGCTTGTGACCGGCTGTGAGGTCCGTGCGAGAAAGAACAAAGTGAAGGCTGAGCTTGAGAGAAATCCAAGGCGCTGCCAAGATGAAGTAAATCGATCCGAATTGGCTCCTTAACCGGAGCGAACAGTTTTAAGCCCGGAGGCCATAGCAGGGCGGAACCACTCCTTCCCATCCCGAACAGGACAGTGAAACGCCTCCACGCCGATGATAGTGAGTTGTATTTCTTGCGAAAGTAGGTAGTCTCCGGGCTCTCCATTCTTAAA
>NZ_WSRP01000085.1 GCF_009767915.1 Parasutterella muris | reverse complement strand
TTCTCGTCTTTAGTTTGTAAAAATGAAACAAAACCCTCTTAATTCAGAGGGTTATATCATTTTTTGAGCAGACAAAAGTCACTTATATTGGCAATCTGACTCCGAGACGCTTTGTAATATCAACCACGGTGGTGAGTGTTGGGAGTGGTTCAACCCCAAAGACAGCCATCACTTTTTCGGCTTCTTGGTTCAGATCCACGCTCTTAGAGTAGCTGCTTTCCGGTTTCTCCAGCTCTTGTTCTCCCGTTTTAAGGTACAGCTTCACCTTGTTTTTTACCCCTTCAATCGGAGAGACTGTCGGAGACATCAGTAATTCAACCATCATCTCCGGAGAGTACTCTATAGCTGCCTCACGAAGCTTAAATGCCATGAACCTCTCCAAAGCCAATGCCAGAACACAAACAACAAAGTGCCCCCTGATATGTGCCTCTGTTCTTACATAAATCGGTCTCGTACACAGTACTGACTTCATTACTCGGAAGCAGTTCTCTATCTTCCATAATTCTCTCAGTCTCGAGTAAATCTCCTCATCACTTAAGTCTTCGCAGCAAGTAATCAACCCGTAATAGCCTGCAAATCTTATTTTCCGTTCATAAAGCTCACGGTTTAGTTCATAACGCTCCTCTTGAGCTTTTTTATCCGGATCCGACTGCTTTACTCTTTTCAGAAATTGTCTCGAGCCTCGTTTAAATGAGGCATCAATTCTGCCGCTGCCGGCGCTCATCATCTTCTTAGCTTGCTCCCATTGCAAATTTAATTCCTTCATGTCGTGGGCATACCGCTTAGCCGACCAAGTCACTATCAAACGCGGGTTAACAACCTCTCGTGATTCTTTTTGTTTAACCGCTTCAGGACAGTCCATTGTCTTCATCTTCCATGACATCTCGCCTGTTTCTGAATCAAATTTATATTTCCAGCCGTCCTCGCTAAACAAGTTATCCAACTCTTTGCTGCTGAGCCGGTGAAGACTGTGCGCCACGATAAAGGCACAGTCGTTTTCAATCAGCTTGGAAAGATTCTCTTTGCTGTTAAGTCCTCTGTCAGCCACAACGATGGGTTTGCCCTGCGGACATTTCTGCCGGAACGACTCAACAACCTTCATTAAAGTTTTAACTTCTGCCGTATTGCCGCGATAAACTTCATAGTCCAGAGGAATGCCGCAGCGATCAATTAATAAACCGAGAAGAACCTGTGTCTCATGAGTCCGGTGCTCTTTACTCATGCCTCTTTCGCGTAAACAATCAGGTTCAAAGCTCTCAAAGTAGAAAGTGGTTACGTCATAAAAGACTAAGGAACAATCCCGCGCAATTTCCTTGGATACAGCTTCATCAAGTTTTTTGATGATGGTCGTTTTAGAAGCAGCAAGAATGTCTAAAGCTTCGTAGTGTTGATCCAGTGATACAGAGTCAAACTTGAACAAATGGCGCGGACATTGTCTTCTCATTCCCCGCCGGCTCATGGGACTGAGAATACGGCTGGCCACTTGATAGAACACGGCCAAATCTAAATCCCAAGAAAGTTTTCTGTTGTATCCGGCCTTACGGAACCATGCGTTTAAGCCAAGCTTTTCCCAGACTTTTCGTATGGGAGCCATCCCGTAATGCAGCCGAGGAGCTGAGGCAGCTGCCGAAGAATCAGAAACCGCAGGCGCAATCCGCCGAACCGCAGCCTCTTGGAGTTGTTCTGCACGTGAGGCATCCGAGCGCAGAGCTTTGACTCTGTCTTTTAAAGATTGAAGGTAGTTTGGATCCTCCTTCATTTTTTCAGAAATATCTCCTAAAGCTTCCAAAGTCCGAGAAGAGTTCTTGCGGGTAACCGGGTCTCGAAAGGTTTCGATGATGCTGGCGTAGTAGTGAGAACCTCGTTTGTAGTGCTGCAGAGTAATTGTAGGCATAGACTCTCCGGAATCAGATTTTTACTCATTATATCATAAAAGTAAAACCTAAGCATAATATAAAGCAAATATAAGTTAAATTTATCTTCTAAAAAAATGGGAACAATTAAGCAACCACGGGGGTTGGGGAAGAATTTACGAGGCTAAAGACAGG
>NZ_WSRP01000084.1 GCF_009767915.1 Parasutterella muris | reverse complement strand
AGAGGAGGTAAGCGCTGAGAAATAATTTTTTAGGATGGGGTATGCCGCTTCGCTACGCTCCGCAGCATACCCCATCCCAAACGACAATCGAAAGGTAAAGTTAACTCAATTTTTTACCTTCAATATTTGATAATTTTTTTACTCTCAAAATCGTGTTGTTTTACTGCTCTCAAAATCGCGTTTGCTTAGCAAAATACAATAGAAAATAGCAAAGCTTGTTGCATGTAAGGTAAAATCTAAACAAATCCTATTTGTTTTACTACTTCAGAACCCTAAGTGATATAACAGTTTTCAATAGCTAAAGGGATAATTTCAAATCCCTTAAGATTCGATGCTAAAGTTTTTCTCAATATCCCCCTCGAACAGGTAATAGCAATCTTTTTCATTTAACGAGTTCTTTTCTGAATTCTTTAAACCACGGAGCTTTTGAATCTTTGGCACTTAACAAAGGCTCAAAATCGATTGGCCATTCAATTCCAAGATCGGGATCGTTCCAACGAATAGAACCTTCGTCATTGGGATGATAATAGTCCGTACATTTATAGTGGAAATACGCAGTATCACTAAGCACCACAAAGCCGTGCGCCAGGCCAGGAGGAATCCAAAGCTGATTTTGATTTTCTTGATTTAAAATGGCGCCATACCATTTTCCAAATGTCGGTGAATTTTCTCTAATGTCAACGGCTACGTCGTACACTTCACCATACGACACCATGACAAGCTTTCCTTGAGGATGATTCTTTTGAAAGTGAAGTCCTCTCAAAATTCCTTTACTTGATTTGCTATGGTTATCCTGCACAAAAGCCAAATCAATTCCACATCCTTCATAGCGTTCTTTCTGCCATGTTTCGACAAAATATCCGCGGCCATCACTAAAAAGTTTAGGCTTAACTAACATTACTCCCTCTATTGTCGTTTTGATTACTTCCATCAGTTTTACCTCAACAAGCTTAACAAATACTGTCCATACAGGTTTTTCGCGATAGGTTTAGCTAATCCTTCTAATTGCTGGTCGTTGATATAACCTTGACGCCAGGCAATTTCTTCCGGACTTGAAATTATTAAGCCTTGACGAGTTTGTATTGAGTGGATAAAAGCCTCTGCTTCAAACAGAGATTCATGTGTTCCTGTATCTAACCATGCTATACCTCTGTCCATGATTTCAACGGTAAGAGCTTTGTTCTGTAGATATGCCAGATTAACATCGGTTATTTCTAATTCCCCGCGAGGACTAGGCTTAACTTTTTTTGCTATCTCCAAAACATGCTCATCGTAAAAATACAGTCCTGTGACTGCAAAATTTGATTTAGGCAGTTTTGGTTTTTCCTCAATTGATACAGCTTTTTTCTCAGAATCAAATTCAACCACTCCATACCGTTCCGGATCAGACACATGGTATCCAAAAACTGTCGCTCCCACTTCTTGTTCTTTTGCTTTCAACAAAAGTTCTTGAAACCCTTGACCGAAAAACAAATTATCCCCAAGAACCAAGCACGAGTTGTGTCCTTTGATGAAATTCTCACAGAGCGAGAAGGCCTGCGCTAAACCTTCGGGTTTCTCCTGAACTACATATTCAAAGCTACATCCCCACTGCGATCCATCCCCAAGCAAATCTTTAAATAAATCCTGCTGATCAGGTGCTGTAATAATGGCTACCTCTCTAATTCCTGCAAGCATTAAAACTGATAGAGGATAATAGATCATTGGCTTATCGTATACGGGCATTAGCTGCTTGCTGATACTCTTAGTCAGCGGATACAGTCTTGTACCACTTCCACCCGCCAGAATTATTCCTCTCCATTTTTTCCCCATTATTCTCTCCCACTATAGTTGACTTCAAGCCATTTCCGATACTCACCTATCCGGATACTTTCTACCCAGGCCGAATTATCTAAATACTACTGAATGGTTTCCTTGATCCCTTCTTCGAAAGTATGGCGCGGTGTCCAACTAAGCTCTCTTTCAATGATTTCTCTCAACGATTCGAACGGTATTCTCAATGGTTCGAACGACGATTCTCAGCGTTCGAACGGAGCTAATTTTCAGTGTCGGCTGATGCGTCAACGTTGATAGGTAAATCAAATTCTCACAGGTTCGAACGCTCAGTTTTAACCGTTGGGCCGA
>NZ_WSRP01000083.1 GCF_009767915.1 Parasutterella muris | reverse complement strand
AAAAAAGCTCTCAGTCCTTTGATTATCAGGGAGTTGAGAGCTTTTTAAAATTATTGTCTTGTAGGTATGCTAGAGCATATCTTTGAGCAATTCCGGTATCGAGTCCTCCGCTGTAAGTCTTACTCCTAAACAACGACCCATTTCTTTGATATTGACTAAGCGAGCCGGCGGTACGAGTCCGACCGTTTTGAAGAGTATTTCGAGCTGACTTGGCTGCTGCCTGCGCCCTGATAGCTCAGCTTTAAGTTCTTCCTGAGTCAGCCGCTCTAAGCCCTTTCTAATATTCTGTGGTCTCGAGCACTGCAGGAACATGAGTTCATTAGCACTTTTTATTGGTACGGTCGTCGCCGAGTTTAGTGCTCGGACTATTTCCGAGATGCTCAGAGGAGCTCCGGCTTCTTTCAGCTTCCACTGCAGTAGTTTCAGAATGCCCAGCGCAATTACACAAATGAGTATGTGGCCTTTAATATGATTCGAGTTTCTCACGTACATAGGCCGTAAACCTAAGTGAGACTTCATAACTCTGAAGCAGCTCTCGATCTGGTTAAGTTCGTGGTAGGCTGCGGCTAGGTGTCCGTCCGGTAAAGCGCTTTGCTCCACACAGTCCGGAGCATTTTTGTAGATGAGGGCTGCATATCCGGCAAGGCGGCGTTTAGCTTCGAGGACCTCTTCATCAACGCCTTCGATTTTCGCCTCTACTTTTTCCGAAGTCTTTGCAATGCAGGCCCACCCGGAGCTCTTAGGTTTAACTTTTATGCCTTGTGCCTGTTTCTTTAGTACCAGCTCTTTCCACACTTCGAGCACTGCTAAGTCCCGTTTCTGTCTCTTTTTATCAAAGGTCAGAACCAAGGTGCAGTGAGTATCTTCTTCTTTTACCTTTCCTTTTTTAACCCAGTCTTTTATGACTTTAAAGCGTCCGATTTCCTCTCCTTGTCTGATGATTGGGACATATCCTTCGGGATCGAACATCGCTTTTGTTGTCTTCTGATCCAGATTACTTACTTTCTGCGCCATCAGAAATCCAAGATCATTTGTCTGCAGCATCTTTAAATTTGCCGCAGAATTTAGTCCTCGGTCGGCAACGACGATGCTCTCTTTAACGTTGTATTTTTGTTTCAGAGACTCAATCGAAGAACTCATCGTCTTAAATTCGGATGCGTTTCCGGCGTAGACGTAAAAGTCAATCGGTATTCCTTCTTCGTTAATGACCAAGGCGATGGAGGCTAAAGGCAGGTCGAAGCGGTGCTCTTTTGAGGGGCCTCTCATTCGCAGGTATTCGATCTTTTGCTCCTGGATTTTCTTGATGAAGTCATCAGCCTTCGGACAAGGCCGTAGTCTTCCTTCATCGTCAAAGCACGAGGAATCCAATTCACCGCTTTCATAGGCCAATTCCAGTTCTTGCTGAAGCCGGTCTTGGAAATCTATCTGTTGTCTGCCGCACTCCAAGTCACTCAGCGCAGTTTCAAAGTAGACGTTGGTAACGTCATAAAAAATCAAGGTGGCCTTTGTTTTTCCGAGCTGTTTATTGACTGAGCGGTTAAAGAATCTCATGATCGAGTCTTTGTGCTCAAACAAATAATCGTAAGAATTGTAGTAACTGTCTAAACCGATACCCTGCACAGGCGCACCTAGAAATCCGTCCTGGTCGCCGAATGAGTAAAAAACAGAGTGCGGATCAAGGATTTTTAAAAAACAGAGATAAGAGACAACAGCGTTCAAATCGAATTTTGCTTTTGTTTGTCGCTGTTGTATGTCTTTGAACTTCCGATCTAAATGCAGATGATCATCCCAGAGCTTTTTTAAAACGTAGTGCCCGTACTGCAAAAGAGGAAGCGGACCGCCCGCAGAAACACTGTTTTCAAAGTTCAGCAGAGTCTGAGCTTGTGCGAGTCGATTGAGCGACTGAAGACGACTCTTTTCTGCATAACTATCTTGGTATTTCTTCTTCAGATCTTCCAGATAGTTTGGATTCGACTGAGAAAGAACATCAAGCCGCCCAAGATTTTGGACAACTTTGTGTTTTACCTTCCCGTCTTTGTCTCGATAAGACTCCATCAGCCGGACATAAGTGTACTGTCCTTTGGCGCCACCCTTGCAAGTAGAAACAAACATAGACCACCTCCAATAATGATCTAATTATAACATACCTACTACATATC
>NZ_WSRP01000082.1 GCF_009767915.1 Parasutterella muris | reverse complement strand
CTAAGCTGCAGTCTCCGACAGCAGCTCTGGAGGCGTTAACCTCACTAATTAACAAATAAATTCATGCGTACGCCCTGACATATAACGGGAAAAGTTGAAAAAATTACAACAGATCAAGCCGCCCGTGGTATTGGCCTGCTTCTTTATAATTCAGCCAACTCTACAGCTCAGGATGCAGAACAATATTTTGAAGGAGAAATCGGACAAATTGGGTCCGAGGATAAGCCATTCAATATAGGAGTAAGAGCTTATAGAGGAGGGGACCAAGTAATTGACAAAATTGGTTCTATATACGGGACATTTGCAGGCATTGACTCAACTCTTAACGACGTTGGAAATGCTAAACAAATCATTAAAAGCGTGGATAGGGTGATTGCGTATAACACGCAAAAACGCCCTAGTTGGTTTGCATATGGAATTAGAAACTGGTCAGACGTAGGAAATTGGGACTATGTCGGTTCCCAGTCAATTGGCGTAACTGAGAGTATATCTGCGTATTCAGGACTTGGGCAGGCTATTGCTATCTATAACCAGGGTGGCCGACAAGAGATACGCTCTTTATCTGAATTCAACGAGGAGAACGGCAATTTAGGTGTTACTGTATCCTCGGAAGCTGCTCAGCTGCCGATTGGCTTAAGAGTCAGGCCTCTGCTTTATGACAATAAACACTATACAGAGACGGTTACGATACTAGAGGGTCCTTTTCACTTTGTCGACAGCTCTCTTCAAGTGATGGCGCCAGTCGATGCAACGACGGCCAAACCTAGACCAGATTATGGGAATGCGGAACTTTGGTTAAAACCCAATAATTATGGTGCGGTTTTAACCCTTGCTGCGCAGCAAGGGATTGTTGTTCAGGCAGGGAATAACATAACGAGCGAAAATACAATAGCAAACACCCGATTGCGTTTAGGTAATGAAGGAGTTCCTTATACGGTGCGTATGGGAGCTGATACTTATATCAGCGATGCGGGAATGTTTTCTGGAACAGGAGTTATTCAATTCGACGCGGCATACCTCTCAGACAAGCATGTATTTGCCGAAAATAAACCAAACGTTGGCGGTTCGGATGGAGAGTTACCTGAACCTAGTGAGCCGGAAGAGCCTGATCAGCCGAGTCAGCCGGAAGAACCCGATCAGCCGACTCAGCCGGAAGAACCTAATCCTGAAGTTACCACTGCAACCTTTAACAATGTTTTAACAGATGCAGAGTTGCAGGCTAAAATAAAAACTCGAACGAGCGGATATCTCAATCTGTCCATCAACTATTCTGCTTTATCCGACCAGACAGAGACAGACTCGAAGGATGAAGGCAGTGAAGAGAATCCGCCGGAAATTACAAATCCGCCTGAGGAGCAAGAACCAGAAAAACGGCCTTACGATGAATATAAATATCCGTATGGTATTAACGGCCCATATTCATCTTATTGGGCAGTAGGCGGCAAAACCGGACAGGCCCCATATATTTACTTAAATAAAATTGATACAGTTGACGGGAAACCCATCGCTGCAGATCGTTCCAATGCTTCAACTCTTGATCTTGTTGTGAAAGCTTATGTATATGAAGGAGGAAAGAATACTGGGGTACTAATTAACTCCGATAATTTATGCAGCGGAGGTAAATGTGAAGGAGAAGAACATATCCCTGGCTGGCCCGGTGCACGAGATGATGCAAAACTGGCGAATGCTTTTTGGTTATTAAGAAGCGCGGCTAACAGTGTTTTTGCTAATGAAGGTATTGAAAACTTAGGCTCGCAGGCCGACATTTTAATTAAAGATGATTATAAGGACGGCTATTTTGGCTTAAGCAAGGGGACCATGTGGCATAAGCTAACCGATGAGGAGGGCAACGAAATTCTTGATGAAAACGGAAACCCTGTTATTAGGCGATGGGATCCGAAGGATCCTAATGCCCAATTCGCAAAGGCCGCTGGTTGGGTTTATTTACCAGAGGGCGTTGTAAACAACGCCTATAAAGCGCAATGGTACTTTGAAAATACCGAATTGGTTGGAGAAACCGCAACAGATTTAAACGAATATGCGGCAGGTCTTCCGAAAAATGTTAAATACAGAGGAGAAATTATTGATTTAGCTACATGGTTCCCTCTGTATCCACTGGAACCAGGCTTTACCTATCCTCTTCCTTTGTTTCCAGCAACTCCAATTCCTCAGCCAAAACCACAAGAGCCGAATCCACAGCCGACACCTACAATGAAGTCAATAGAGGCAGTTTCACTCAGTCATTATTTTACATGGCGACAA
>NZ_WSRP01000081.1 GCF_009767915.1 Parasutterella muris | reverse complement strand
CCCGACTTTAGGAGAATAGTTCTCTAAATTTTTTCGAGAACCTACGTGGTTCTTATTTTTTCACTTGTTTTTACTTTATTTCTATGTTATAATATTGTAGTGATTTCTTTGTGAGGGACTACTATGTTTATCGGTATCGTTACCGGCGGCAAATATAAATACGTCAAGCTGCTTGAGGGATATAGAGATGAAAACGGCAAGACAAGAAATCGTGTTGTCAAAACATTTGGAAGACTCGATGTTCTTCTGAAAGAGGATCCGGAAGCAGTTAATAAACTCAAAGCTAAGTACAACGGTCAGCACAAAGAAAAATTCGAGCTGCAGCAAAAGCAGCGTCTAAAAGATCTTGAAGAAACATTAGCCTTCCAAGTGGACCAATCTCGTGTTCAAAGTCCTCTGCCGCTGCTTAATTACGGGCACTTTGCTGTCAAACAGATTTGGGAAGAAGACCTGGCTTTAGACCGAAAGTTCAAGTATGTGCAGCAAACAAGCAAGCTAAAGTTTGATCTGAACAGCCTGGTCCGTTACTTGGTGGCCGGAAAGATTCTTGAACCGGGCTCTATTGAGAAAACCTTTAGGCGAAAAGACGAGTACTTAGGCGACCCGATCAAAGACATAACTTTAGACAATTGTTATGACGCCTATACCTACCTGTTCGATCTCAAAGAAGAAATTATTAAGTGGGTCAATCGCCGGATGAATCAATCCTTCGGTACCGGAAGAACTCGTCTGCTCTTTTATGACGTAACGAACACTTATTTCGAAACCACCATGTCGGATAAAGAGAAGGACTATGAGAGGTCTGACTTTGCGGAGGTTTTAATCGATACGGTTAAGCAGGCTGTTATAAGCGAAGAGCTTCCAGTCGATTGTCTTGATCGAGAAGGAAATGTCATCGTCGAGAATCTTCCGGCAGCGTTCATTGAAAAGCTTACGGACGATAAGTATCGCTATTTCAGAATGCGGGGACCCTCAAAAGAACATCGCTTTGACTTACCGCTTGTCTCTATTGCTTTAGTCATTGATCAAAACGGCATTCCTCTGGATTTCCAGGTTTATGCCGGTAATGCCTCAGAGTTTGCAAAAATGCCGGAATCAATCCGCAAACTCAAAGAAAAATACGATGTTGAAGAAGCGGTAGTTGTAGCTGACAGAGGCCTGAACTCGGTTGAAAATTTAACGATGCTGAACGGGAACAATCTGGGCTTTCTGATGGCTCAAAAAGTCACCAAGCTCGGTGAAACGCTAACGAAAAAGATGCTGGACCGGTCGCGTTATCAGCCGCTAAACAGTGAAGTTCCAGATGACAATCTTTATCAAGTGGTCTCCGATTGGGAGAAATCGGGTGGGAGCGGTTCAAAAATCAACTGTACATTAGTCTTTACGTTTAACAAAAACCGACAAAAGCGTGATCAGGCCATCTTGAAACTCTGGCAGGGAATCGTTCTTGCGAAGAAACAGGCGGGAGTCAAAATCGGACCGAGAAAAACCGGTTGGGCCTGTTTGGCAAAAACAGAAAACGGCAAGGATCAGCCAATTCTTGGAATTGATGAAAAGGTCTTGCAAAACAAACTGGCTCTATGCGGTTATGCTGCCGTTGTGTATAAGGAATCGCCGATACAAGCAGACAAAGACGGAGTGGTCTCTGAAAGAAAAAATCCGATCCTCAAAGATGCCGAAATCGCCGGTATGTATCATCGTCTTAACTGCATTGAGGACTGCTTCAGGGTTATGAAGTCCAATCTCGGTCTGCGCCCGATGTATGTGTTTAACTCAAAGCACATCATTGCGCATTGTCTGCTGGTTTACCTTGCGCTTATCACTGTCCGGCTTATACAAAATCGTGCTGAAAAAAGTTCCGTACACGTGACAGCTGAGGAAATCTCCACTTGTCTTCGAGAGGCAAACGTTGCCCCACTACTGCTAAGTGAAGAAAGGTCAGTCTTTGCAACTGTAGAGCAATGCAGCAATCTCAGAAAAGGTCTTGAGCGGCAAAGCACTTCTGAACTTGTAGAAATGATTAAAAGCGGGAAGATAAAAACATCGAAGACACCGGAGATCTTAGAGGCTTGCGGATTAAAAATGCCAAATAGATTCTGTTCCTTACATGAGCTTGCCAGAAGTCTAAAGACAAAGTTCCCGGACTTTAACAGCGCTGTTCCGACTCTAAAGAGGTTGGATTTATTATGACGCAGGAATAATTCTTAAACTGCCCTCAACCTAAGTAACACAAGGGATGAGGGCTTTTTTATTTACGAGATTCTCCTAAAGTCGGG
>NZ_WSRP01000080.1 GCF_009767915.1 Parasutterella muris | reverse complement strand
GCGCTGAAGTGATGCCGATCAGCTCTAACGTTTGAGTGGGACGAGCCGGATCAATAGACAATTTAGCCGCGTTCTGCGCCCCGTAGGCCGCTAAGACCTCAATTGCCATAGAAGGAACATCCGGCTCAATACCAATAATCGTAGCGTGCTGATCATTGCGGGCCGCTCCAAACTTCTGCAGCTCGTTAATCGAACCTCGTCTGCAGGTATAAACATGACCGTACATCTGCTTGTCATACGCCCACCTGCCGCTCGTATCATTCATGACCTCTCTAAAATAGTCCAGAGATACGGTATCTGAGTACGGCATCAGGATGAAGTCGTACTGATCATCTCCCATGATGCGGGCAATATCCAGCGTCTCGAAATCAGGAGCGCCTACACCTCCTGCCATCGGAGTGATCTTTACGCTTAATCCTTCAGGCGTCTCTTCGCCTGCTCCGTAGCCCTGAATGTTCAAGCCTAAAGCGATGTCATTGCCGTTTGCGCCCTTATTCTTAGCGCTGACGGTTACATATCCTTCTTCGACTTCCGCGTCCTCTGCGCTGGAAGATGCTTCTGCCGTAACCGGAAGATCCGGCTTGCCGTTAATGACCGAAGCAATAGCCGAAGCGACATCAGCCGGAGAATCATCTACACCAACCGGAACCTGAACGCGGTCAGCTCCGATATAAACACTCAAAATGCCGGCTAAAGTAGGAAGACCCGATATCGTATACGTGCCCGAAGCCGCAGCGGCCGCTTCCGGATCACTTAACGGAATCGCCCAGACTTGGCCCGCAGGGTCGTTTTTGCGATAAACGGTATTCATTCGGGCTAATTCAGAACCGCGGCCGAATAAATCCTTACCCTGACTTTCTCCGGTAACCAGAACCGGCACAAGCGGCTCTGCCTTACCTTCGGTCATTTGACCAATAAGAAGGGTCGTTTGAGTCGAAGTGGCTAAGTTAGCCATCGAATTATCGACTTCCGCATAAAAAAGCGGCGTTCTCACGTCGCTCGGAATGTTGTTAAATGAAATGCTCATTTAGTTTTCTCCAAATCAATTAAAACTTTTGCTTCAATTCTGCCGTCGGGATGTCCCTTCTCGGCAATCACGTCAATATCGGTGTACATCCTCAGGAATCTGCCCAAGCGGTCAATATCTGCACCATGACGAGTCTGCTCATCCTTGATTTCATACTCGCAGGAAAAATCAAGCTGAAGGGTCAGAGCCGCCCGGTTTATCTCCGCAATCGACAGCCCTTCAAACTGAATCCAGTCTTTGCCCGCCTTAATGTCATCGGAACCCAGAATCGCTCTGAAGACTTCCTTTTTTAAGTCATCGGCCGCTTCCCACGCCGTCAGACCCTGCTCGTCTTCCGTATTGGAGACCATGACGAGAACGGCAAACCTGAATCTCACAACCTGCCGATATCTTGAAGATGTCGCAGGATCTTGCGGATCCTCTGAAACAGGAAGAACAAACGCGGCTGGCATCGCCTCGGTTGACACTGATTCGCTTAACTGAGAAAAAGCCCCTATTCCGTAGACCCTTTGCTCAAAAGACGGGCAGTAATTTCTGAGTTCCTCAATAATGGGTTTTAACTTCACTTCAATAAGCTCCCTATAGGTCCGGGCTTGAAAGCGTTCTGCAGAATCTTTGAGACTTCGCTTTGAAACTGAACTCTGCCGTAGGATTCAACCGCTGCCGGAATCGGGTTTGCTCTTGGCTTGACGAGCTTTCCCGCAGGAGACTGCTTAGCATGCCCCTTCCCGCGCTTGGATTTTTTCGGGGCGGCATGCCCATAAACGACAAAAGCCGGATAAAAACCCCGACTTTTGAATGCTGCGGACACCTGCTTGCCCTTTAAATATGGTTTGATCGCCACCGAAAAACCCGATCGCGACACCTTGTAGCTTAGCGACTTCTGAAAAATCCCCGTTTGCTTTCCCGGATACTGGCCCGGCAGAGACACTCCTTTCTCTGCGGATAATTTCTTCGCAATTTTTGAAACGTCCTGCCCGATCTTTCTAAACCCCTTGCGCATTGCCTTCTTATCAAAGTCAGCAAAATTCAAGGGCCTGGCAAACTCGGCTTCAATTCTTAACGGCTGCATTGAGCACCTCGCATTCAAAAAGAGTAAAGCGACCTGCGCTATTGCAGTCAGTCACTCGTTTTGCTCGATACCAAACTCCCTCGCACTCGATTTCGATCAATCTCGGAAGATCCTGCGGGCGAGTCTTTCCCTTGACATATCGAACAAAAATGCGATGAGTAATCGACTCTTCTGTTTGAAC
>NZ_WSRP01000007.1 GCF_009767915.1 Parasutterella muris | reverse complement strand
AAATTTATCTTCTAAAAAAATGGGAACAATTAAGCAACCACGGGGGTTGGGGAAGAATTTACGAGGCTAAAGACAGGATGGCTCGGAGCGAGGGATTAATTGGCTAAAGCCTCCGAGAATTGATCCCTCTCATCCCATGGGAAAGAAATGGCATCATAGCTGGTGAGCGCTGTTCTAAATTTAGAGTTGTCTTTTGTCGATGAATTTCTATAAATGACATAGAATTTTGCCGATGCCCCCCTTTGAGCTTTGGTGTCAGCCCAAGAGAACAGCGCCAAACGTGCGGCGTCATTTGTAGGATCTTTTACAAGTTTGATAAGTCTTTCTCCGGCATTCTTAGACTTCGGAATTGCGAAATCAAAGTAGTTTTGGAATCTAGACCGGCCGACTAAAGAGAGCCTTGGTGTGTATCGAATACCTAAGGAATCCAACCAAGCTGCAGCATCTTCAAAGAAGAAGGGTTCTACATTTGGTTTGGCCGAATAGAAGAGGTCGTCAACGGATAACACAGCCTGTAATAAGGAATGTTTTGCCCAACAAAAGGTTTCCTTTTGTGCTTCAACGTAAAGTTCCTGACCTTTAAGTTTTACACCGAAACCGTTTAACGTTTGGTTTAGAAGAGTAAAGCGATGTCCCTTTAAAACATCACATCCGCACATTTCTAAATCTTGTATTGTTGATCCAAGGTCTGAGAGAGTGAAAGTGTTACTGTCTGCGCCTACTACATACAATTGGATAAAGTCGTTGTGTCTATTAAAAAAGGGCGTAGTGACTTCCGTCACGCCTTGAACTGACTTTACAAGAGTGTTTTCCTTGAGCCATCGATAATACTTATCGATAAGACTTTCTATTTCACTGTTCTGGGTTAAATACGAATCCATATTCAAATGGCAGAGTTCCAAGTACTTTGCAAAAGCTTAAGAAATCTTGGAATGTTTGTATAGGATTTTCTTTTTTTGAAAAGATCTCCTTTGGTAATTCTATGGCTTATCTATCACCGTATTCCTCCCTGTAAATATGCCGGTGAGGAGAGCCTATTCTCGTTCCATCCGGATTTAAGTGAGGAGCGCCATAATCCAGCCTTGCCAGAACATAGCAATTTCTTGCTCTTGTCTGGAAGGTGTAATAGAGGACAACATTCTTTTGACTTATGGTCAAAATAAACTTCTCCCTTCGATCGTTTGAAAAAAGATCGAGTTCAACTTTTCCGCCGGTTGAAGGAAACTCTGCTAAGTTTTTTCTTCGCAATGCTTTGGAAGGTTAAGTACATAATCAGCTAATCCTTGTTCAAGACCATTCATCTTAAATTCCTATTGATTTTGTCGATTGTTGCGTCAACGTGTAGTGCAAGAGCAACTCGAGTATGTTTTAGGGCAATATCAATCTTACAAGCTGCAGCGTCAGTTTATGTCGCAATGGAAGTTTAGTGTTTGTGCGTCGTTCGCAAAATCTTTACTTTACACAGAACGACGCAAAGATCGATATTAATAAAAAACCGACTCAGCTGAGTCGGTCCGCGGTTTAGGCTTCTTGTCAGAGTGCGTCGCTCAGACGCTTAAAGAAGCGGTAAGTCGGTGTGCGGTAAAAGTCGTAGGATTTGAAGTAATCCTCGATTTTTTCAAGGCACTTCTTTTCGTTGTAGGGCTGTCCTTCTTGGAACGGCACAAAGCAGGGGCCCTGCATCAGGACGCCTTCGGCGCCCTTGGCGACCGCATAGTGGTGCCGCACCTGCGGGTCTTTAGCTTCTGCCTCTTTTATCCGGCGCGCTTCAAGCAGATCAAGCGCTTCAAGTCTGTCACTGAGCGTCGCCTGAGCGGGTTCAATGGGTGACACCAGTGTGGCGTAAATCTTGCCGCGGTCAACGCTTACGTCTTTGAGCTTCAGAAGGCCGACTCGATCCAGCGGGAAGTGTTTCACCATCTTCATATTGGAAAGAAAGATCTGCGTCGAATCCATCACAATGTAATTGGTGTGCCTTTCCCGCAGAATGCCTTTGACGGAACAGCCGTTTTTAGTGATCTCGTGATAACCGGTTTCGTCTTCCCGAGTGATGTCGATCAGTTCAGAAGGTGAGTAGGCCTGCGCATAATCATGAAGCAGAGAGACATTTTTCTCATAATTAAAAATGTGAGAGGCGACCGCCTTGGTTTTGTCCGTCACGTGTCCTTTGGTTTCTGAGCTGCCGCGCAGATTTTCTACGACGACATACTCGCTTCCGGTTAATTTAATTTCGTAGTTGATCCGAGGTGTTTCTTTTTTCCAAACCTTGGAGCTGACACCGTTTTCCGCAAGGTTGTACTCTTTAAATCCGCCTCCGAGCTGATTTGAAATGGTCTCAAAGAGTTCGGACGCGTCCTGGGTTCCCTCGGCAAGCTTGTAGTAGGCGTGTACCGAAGTCAGCACCTTATCCTTGTTGAAGTTAAAAAGCACAGTTTCAAGCGGTCCGCTGCCTAAACAAGGTCCGAAGACCACCAGCTGGCTTTCATTATTGTCGTAAACGCTTTGGCTTTTAAGCCGGCAGGCATAGTCATCCGAGCGATTGGCCGCCTTGTAAATTGTGCTGTAGGTGTCTTCGCCGAGCTTGAAGCTTTTCCAGTGCGGTGCGCGGTAGGCGGCAGCCGATACCGCGGACGAGAACAGAGCACAGACAAGGAAAAGTGTTGTTTTTCTTGTAATCATCATAAAGAGTCGAGGCGGAAAAATAACCGATTTGTTTCATTAATCAGAATTTTAGGCGCATTCGGTGTTTTCGGGATTGAGAGATGTTGGCGGCGAATGAATTAATCACATCTTTATGGCGAAAATGGGTAGGGAAATCCCGACTAAGTGTAAATTCTGTTACATACTGATCACGATTAAATCGGCCCCTTGCGGTTTATTAGAACAACGTAGAGAGAAAAATCGTGATTAAAACTTTGATAAAACCGACTGTTATGGCAATTCTTATGACGAGCGGTTTCCTGGCGTTATCCGGCTGTGATAAGAAAACCGATGTCGGCAGCTCTGCCGGTCCTAGTCCTGTTGTTGTCGTTAAAGTTTCACGTCATGATGTTCCTGCCGACATGGTTTGGGTCGCAAAAACAGACAGCTCCCGCGCGGTTGAGATCTACAGCCGAGTGAACGGTTTTCTCGACAGCCGCCAATACACGGAGGGCGGCACGGTTAAAGAAGGTCAGGTGCTTTTCCTGATGGATAAAAAACCGTTTGAAGTCCAGCTGAGAGAAGCCGAGGCCTCTCTTGCGTCAAGTGAAGCGGCGCATCAGGTCGCAAAGCGCAATTTAGACCGTATCAGACCGCTGGCCAAGCTGAAAGCGCTCAGTCAGACCGACCTTGATCAGGCCGTCGGAAATTTCCAGACGACAAGTGCTGCGGTGTCTAACGCTAAAGCTCAGGTTGAAAGCGCGAAACTGAATCTCTCGTACTGCACGATTACTTCTCCCGTAACCGGTTATGCAAGCTCTGCGCTTCAGACGGACGGGACTTATATCAATACATCAAACGCGCACTTGGCGACCATCTATACCATGTCTCCGATGTGGGTGACATTCTCCATGTCGGAGAACCAGGAAGCGCAGATTCAGAAAGAAGTGAAAGCGGGTATTTTGAAAACACCGCCTAATCATGATTACGAAGTTCAGCTTGAGCTTGCGGGCGGTGAAATTTACGGTCACACCGGCCGTGTCACATTCTCGAGCCCGAACTTCAATCCCGATACTGGAACGTTTGAACTGAGAGCCTCCTTTGACAACCCGGACAATGTTCTGCGTCCTCAGCAGTACGTTCGCGCGATTGTGAAGGGCTCTAAGTACGTCAATGCGATTGTCGTGCCTCAGATTGCGGTTCAGCAGGGCAGTAAGGGACATTTTGTATGGGTCATTACTAAGGATGACAAGGCTCAGCTTCGTCCGGTTGAAGTCGGCAGCTGGATCGGTCAGGACTGGCTGATCACAAACGGTCTGCAGGACGGAGATCGGGTCGTTACCGAAGGGATGATGCTCTTGGCGACAGATGCGCCTGTTAAAGTTCTCAAAGAAGTAGATCAGGCTAAACCGGACACGAGCGTTAAATCCTCTGATTCTGCCTCCGACGCTGTCAACTAATCATCGGGAGGCGGCATATGTTTTCGAACTTCTTCATTAAACGACCGATTTTCGCGATCGTCACCTCTCTGGTGATTGTTATCGCCGGTCTGCTATCAATGTTCCAGCTGCCGATTGAGCAGTATCCGAACATGGCGCCGGTACAGATCACCGTAACGGCTAATTATCCCGGTGCGGACGCCAGAACGGTGGCCGATACGGTCGCCGCTCCGATCGAAACGCAGATCAACGGCGTTGACAACATGATTTACATGCAGAGTACGTCGTCTTCGTCCGGTTCGATGATGCTGACGGTGTTCTTTGAGATCGGGACGGACCCGGATATCGCTCAGGTTCAGGTCCAGAACCGTGTCAACATCGCTCAGCCGTATCTGCCTTCAGAGGTCATTACCAACGGCCTGACGATCGAAAAGCGTTCGTCTTCGATTTTGATGCTGGTCGGTATCTACAGTCCTGATAAGAGGTACTCGCGCGACTACATCAACAATTACGCCAATGTTTACGTAATGGACGCGATCAAGCGCGTGAAGGGCGCAGGACAATCCGCTATTTTGGGTAATGCGGATCAGGCGATGCGTATTTGGCTTAACCCCGATCGAATGGCTTCGCTGGGCATTACAACTTCTGATGTAACATCGGCGATTTCCGAACAGAACAGCCGGTTTGCAGCAGGCAACATCGGTGCTTCTCCCTCTCTGCCCTCAACGATTCAGACCTTCCCGATCATCGCGCCTTCTCCTTCAGTTGATCCGAAGGGCTACGAGGACATCATTGTCCGATCCAATCAGGACGGCAGCGCGATCGTGCGTGTGAAAGACATCGCAAGAGTCGCGGTGGGTTCAAGAAGCTATGAGGCAACCGCCAATATGAACGGCGTGCCGGCGGCGCTGATTGCTGTGTATCAGCAGGCAGGCGCCAACGCGCTCGACGTATCTGACAATGTGCGCAAAGCGTTAACGGAACTCAAGAAGAGTTTCCCGGAAGGGCTTGAATATAAGGTTGCAATGGATACCACGGATTTCGTCCGTATTTCTATTGAAGAGGTGATTAAGACCTTATTTGAAGCTGTTCTGCTGGTTATTGCGGTTATCTATATCTTCCTGCAGAGTTTCAAATCTACAGCGATTGCCTGTACGGCCATTGTGGTCGCTTTGACGGGCACCTTTATCGGTATGCTTGCGCTGGGCTTCAGCATCAACCTGCTGACGCTCTTCGGCTTGGTGCTCGCGATCGGCTTGGTGGTGGACGACGCCATTGTGGTGGTGGAGAACGTCGAGAGAAATATGTCGGAAAAGGCGATGAACCCGGTGGACGCGACGATCGCGGCTATGTCTGAGGTTTCCGGCCCGATTATCGCAACCGTACTGGTTCTCGCGAGCGTCTTTATTCCTGCGGCATTCATGGCGGGAACGACCGGTATGCTCTATAAGCAGTTCGCGATCACGATTGCGATTTCCGTCACGATTTCCGGTTTTGTGGCACTTACGCTGACGCCTGCGCTTTGTGCAAGCTGGCTGAGTCATTCCGAACCGAAGACAAAAGGATTCTTCTATCAATTTAACCGTCTTTTCGGTATCTTGACGGTTAAATACGGCGGCTGGACTAGGGCGCTCTTTAGAAGAACGCTTTTAGTGGTGGTGCTTTTTGGCGCGATGATGGTCAGCATTTTCTCGATCTTCCGAGTGCTGCCGACAGGCTTTGTGCCCAGCGAAGACCAAGGTTATGTGGTTGCGGCCATCATGCTTCCGCCGTCAGCGAGTCTGCAGAGAACCTCGACGATGATGGAGACCGTGGATAAAGCTTTCGAACCGATCAAGGGCGTTGAGACCAGAAACTCCGTCTCCGGTTTCTCGCTGATTGACGGCGGTATGAAGACCAACGCCGGTACGTACTTCATGACGCTTTCTCCGTTCTCAGAACGATATAAGAACGCGAAGACAGCGGAAAAGATGAATGCGAACGCGATTATGCAGGATATGCAGCGCATGGGCATGTCTTCTCAGCTTTCCGGTTTGGTGGTCCCGATTAACCCGCCTGCGATTCCGGGTTTGGGTACTACGGGCGGTTTTGAGTTCTGGATTCAGGACACCGCGAGCGGCTCTCCGGTGCAGCTTGGCGAGAACCTGGAAAAATTCCTTGCCGCCGCGCGTCAGCGTCCTGAGCTGACGGGTCTTACTTCGACATTCAGCGCTTCCAATCAGCAGCTAAAGATCACGTACGACAAAGACAAGGCAAAGCTTCTCGGATTGGATACGCAAAGCGTGTTCGACACGCTTCAGAGTCAGTTCGGTTCTGCCATTGCGAGCCAGTTCAGTCAGTTCTCCCGCGTGTGGTTTGTGATTATTCAGGCTGAACCGCGTTATCGCGAAAGCCCGGATGATATTTCCAAGCTCTATGTCAGCAACAACAAGGGCGAGATGATTCCGCTGAGTTCTGTGATTACAACGGAATACACGAGCGGACCGACGCTGTTGCCGCACTTTAACGGATTCCCGGCGGCTCAGGTGATTGGCAATGCGGCTCCGGGCTACTCTTCCGGCCAAGGTATGAAGGCTTTGGAAGAAGTCGCTGCCGAAACACTTCCGCAGGGCTATACCTACGGCTGGAGTGGCATCAGTTATGAACAGCAGTCTTCAGGCTCATCGTCAGCGGTGGTGTTTGGTTTCGGTCTGCTGCTCGTGTTCCTCGTGCTTGCCGCGCAGTATGAAAGCTGGGCGCTTCCGGGCTCCGTCATTCTGGCGGTTCCGTTCGGCGTGATCGGCGCGCTGGTTGCGACATGGGCGAGAGGACTTGAGAACGATGTTTACTTCCAAATCGGTATGCTGGTGATGATCGGTTTGGCGGCAAAGAACGCGATTCTTATCGTCGAGTTCGCGGTTGAACTCAGAAACAAGGGTATGGATTTGGTGCGTGCGGCTATTGACGCGGGCGAGCTTCGTTTCCGTCCGATTATCATGACGTCTCTTGCGTTTATCGGCGGCACACTCCCGCTTGCGGTTGCGACAGGCGCGGGCGCCGCTTCGAGACACTCTCTCGGTACCGGTATTGTGGGCGGCATGATTGGCGTGTCTACACTTGCGCTGCTCTTTGTCCCGATCTTCTATGTTTGGTTCGAAGGATGGGCGGAACGCCGCGGCGCTAAGAGCGCGGTGAAACTTGCCGCTAAATTAGCTGAGCGCAATATTCCGATCACTGACAAACTGCGCCTTGCAATCCTCAAAGGACCGGGTACCGTGTATGACCCGAAAGCTGATGTTAAGGTATCACCTGACGGCACTCTGACGATCACCAACTCTCCGGATTTCAATCCGGAAGCAACCGAGGATCAGAAGGTCGGCATTGAATCCCTGACTGACAAGCAGCGCGAGGATAATGTCCATGCCGAAGACGTGGTTTCGGATGAAGAAGCTCAGCGCGCGCTCAAACGCAAGGACAATAAGATCGCGGAAAAACTGGAGCAGGCCAATGAACAGTCGCAAAAGGCTGATGCTAAAGACGACGGCAAAGAAGGAGGAAAACAATGAAAAGAAGATTCCTGATTTTCGCGGCGGCCGTGTCGTCCGCGCTGTTTCTTTCCTCCTGCGCGGTCGGTCCCGATTATGAAAGACCGGTTGTGCCGGTTCCTGAGAACTTCAGGAACATCCACGGGCAGGTTGACGCCTCCAACTGGCTGACCGCCCGCTGGTGGCGGCAGTACAACGATCCGGCTTTGGATTACCTGGTATCCAAAGCGATCGCGAACAACCGCACGCTGCAGCGGACCATGGCGAACGTAGAGAAGGCGGCCGCGCAGGTGACCGTCTCCCGCTCGAGTCTCTTCCCGCAGCTCTCCTACAGCGGTGACGGCGGAAAGGCCCGCCAAAGTCTCAATACTGTGACGGGCGCCATGATGGACGGTAAAGCCATTACAACCTATGAGGGTTTGGCAAACGCTTCCTGGGAAATTGATCTCTGGGGACGCATCCGCAGACAGACTGAATCTGCGGTTGCTTCCTATCGGTCCGCACAGGCTGCGCACAAAGCCGCGATCGCTTCTGTGATCGGTTCGGTGGTCAGCACTTATTTTTCAATTCTTGCCGCTGACGAACAGTATCGAATTGACGTTGCTACAGCGGAAAGTTACTTTGAAACGTACAAGCTCTTCAAGCTTCGCTTCCAGTACGGCAATGTTTCCGAGATGGAAGTCGCGCAGGCGCGTTCTCAGTGGGAAAGCGCCATGGTTCAGATTCCTCAGATTCGGCAGAACCGCACGGAACTGATCAATTCTCTATCGATTCTGACCGGTATCGCGCCGAAGGCGATGCCTCAGTTCAAGAAGCTTGATGAACTGAGCACACCGGTGATTGCGGCCGGTATTCCGAGTGATCTTCTGACGCAACGGCCGGATATTATTGAGGCTGAAGAGACGTTAAAGGCAGCGAACGCGGATATCGGAGCGGCTAAAGCGCTTTATTTCCCGACCATTTCGCTCTCAGCGGGATTAGGCTACGCCAGTGACGAGTTGCATAATTTATTCAAGAGCCCATCGCACATGTGGAGTTATACCGGTTCGTTTACCGGTCCGATCTTCCGCTGGGGCGCCGTTACGGCAGGTGTAAAGAGTGCTGAAGCGCAGCAGAAAGCGATGTTGGCGGCTTATCAGTTAGCGGTCGCGCAGGCGTTTGCTGATGTGGATAACGCGCTCAGCAGCCGTGAGAACGCGGTCATTGAGCTTCGCACGAAGAGGGCGCTGGTCAAGAGCCTTCAGGAATATCAGAAGCTCGCGACCGCTCAGTATCAGGGCGGCTACACCGGTTACGTGACAGTTCTGCAGGCTGAGCAGTCTCTGCTTCCGCAGGAAATTCAGCTTGCGGAAGTTAAGGCAAGAGCGATGAGCTCCATCGGTCAGATCTATCAGTCCCTTGGCGGCGGCTGGATTGATCAGGCGCTGATTGAAGAAGAGCAGGCGATCAAAGACTTAGAAGAAGCCGAAAAGCTGAAGAAGGAACAAGTCCAGGCGGCTCCGGAGACTTCCTCCTCAGTTCCGTTTCCTTTGAGAAAGCCGGATTCTCCGGAAGAGATTCCGAATCCGGAAATAAACTCCGATGCTGTTCCGATTCCGGTGGCTGAACCCCACAAATAAACAGACAAGCCTGATTGTCCTAACAGATGATCAGGCTTTTACTTTATGAAGCGGGTAAGGATGCAGCAAGCCAGGGTGCAAGTCTGATAATTTCCGGGTGCAGTGTCTCTTTATAAAATCGATCGCAGATGACTAAAATTTCGTCCCGCATCTGCGGGTCGATGTCTTTGCGGTATGCGAGAATAAGCTGGCGCTGCATCACGGGGTTGGGCATCGGCAGAATTCTGATGCGCTCAGTAAGTTCCAGGTGCTGAATTAAAGTCGCAGGCCGTATAAAAGACCAGCCGAGGCCTTCAGCGATCAGCTTCAGCATGACGCCGCCGTCATCCACTTCAATTTTGACGGGAAGATCTACGGAAAGAGCGCCCAGCAGTGATTCCGTGATTTTGTGTCCGCCGGAGGAGCGGATATAACGCAGCAGCGGCAGACCGCAGAACTTTAAATCCTGCCAGCTGACAGCCTTTGCGCCAAAATCCATAGACAGAGGAACCGCAAGGACGGAGGGTTCGGAAAACAGTTTCTGCGTCAAAAATTCGGACGCGTCCGGCAGTCTGCTTGTGATCGCCCAATCAATGTCTCGGTGCTTGAGTTTGCTGTAGAGACGCTCCGAGGTTCCGGTGACCATAACGATAGAAGATAAACGCGAGGCGAGATTCTCAATGACAGATGCTCCGAGATTGCGAGCAAGGCTTTCAACAATTCCGAATCGCAATGTCGGCCGAATCGAGGAGCCTGATCTTAGCTTTCCGAGTGTGCGCGCAAGATGCTCTCGCTCCTGCCGAAGCTCTCTGAAAAGCAAAGCGCCTTCTTCCGTCAGATGATTCGGCTTTTGGCTTCGGTCGTAGAGCTGAAAGCCCAGTTCTTTTTCAAGCTCCTTTAGGTGATAAGAGACAGAGGATTGGGAGATTTTGAGAACGGAGGCGGCTGCCTGAATATTGCCCTGTTCAACTACGGCAATAAAAACTTTGGCGTGCGTTCCGAAAAGCATGACGTTTCTCCGGGTACATAATTCTTTGTTTCGATAATAAATTTTTGCATAAAACATCGAATAATTAAAAAATTATTATCGAATTTTTCTAAGTTATTTTCCGATTGCCATCGCCTGAGATAAAAATATTTTTGTCCTAATTCAATTAATCAACCAAGGAGACAAACCATGGACGAGCAGCATCGCGGAAAAATTAAGAAGAAACCGGCGGCCGAGGTCGTGAAATACCTCATCGGTCCCGCCATCGCACAGGATTTAGAGAGAAGTTATCAGACGATTCTCGATATCAACAAAGCGCATGTCATTATGCTTGCGGAGCAGGGCATTATTAAGCAGGACGTCGCGGCCTCTATTCTTGAATGCACGCAGCGTATTGCCGCGATGCAGGAACATCCGGAGTTTGAAATCAATCCCAATGTGGAGGATCTGTATTTCAACCTCGAGCGCTATCTTCTGGAACAGACCGGGCCGGAAATCGGCGGACAGCAGCATACAGCGCGTTCCCGCAATGACCTCTTCGCCTGCGAGCAGAGAATGGATATCAGAGGTTTTTACCTCAAGCTCTGTGCTTCATTTAATGAACTGCGCCAAAGCCTCTTGGATTTAGCCGACAAAAACCGCGACGCTGTCATGTCAGGCTACACCCATATGCAGCCTTCGGAACCGATTACTTTTGGTCACTACCTTTCGGGTATTCTCAACGCGCTGGAACGCGACTTCAGAAGAATTGAAAACGCTTGGGAATCTCTGAACATCTGCCCGCTTGGCGGCGGTTCTATGGGTTCAACGACCTTCATGATTAATCGCGAAAAAACCGCGGAGCTTCTCGGCTTTGATGAGCCGATGCAGAATTCGATCGACTGCACCGCTTCCCGTGACTACTGCATGGATATTCTTTCTGCTTTCGCGATCGCATCGAACACCCTGTCGCGTTTTGCCTACGACCTTTACATCTGGTCGACACCGGAATATGGCTATGTTGAAGTGGATGACTCCTGCGCGGTCTGCTCTTCGATCATGCCGCAGAAGAAGAATCCGATGACTCTGGAGCATGTCAAAGGCAAAGCCGCGCATCTTGAAGCGTTCTTTGTATCCGTGTTCAGTGTTCTCAAAAATATTCCGTTCACGCACTGCCGCGATTCCTCTACTGAGGCGATGCGCTTTGTCTGGACCGGCATGCAGGAATTTGAAGCCGATATCGCGCTCATCAATGTGACCGTGAAGACACTGACGCTCAAGCGGGAACGTATGCGCGAAAACGCCGTCGGCAATTTCTGTACGGTTACCGAACTTGCAAACTACATGGTGCGCCACGACGGAATTTCTTTCCGTTCCGCGCACGGCGTGGTTGCGATGCTGGTGGGCTATATGCAGGAGAAGCAGAAGTTCGCCAATGAAATCACAACAGACGATTTGAATCCGATCTATCAGACACTCTTAGGCCGCACGACTACGCTGACCAATGAGCTGATTCAGGAAGCGCTTGATCCGAGTAAGAACGCTCAGGCCAAGAAGACGATCGGCGGCTCCAATACGGATGAAGTGAAACGTCAGCTGGATCGCCTGGCGCTGCACCTTGAAAGAGACAACGCAAAACTCACGCTGAGAAAGACTCAGGTTCAGGAAGCTAAAGAGAATCTGGAGCGTCTCACCAACGAGCTTGCGGCTCTTGCTAAATAGGAGGTGCTATGTTTGCAGCTGAATTTCTAGTCGTCATTTTGGCGATGATTATCGGTGCGCGATGGGGCGGCATCTTCTTTGGTATGGCGGGCGGCATGGGCCTTGCGGTCCTTGTATACGGATTCGGACTTGCGCCCTCTAATCCTCCGATCAACGTGATGCTGATCATGACCGCGGTGGTGCTTGCAGCGGCAACGCTTCAAACCGCAGGCGGTATGGACGTGTTAGTTCGCGTGGCCGAACGCATGCTCAAACGTGATCCGAAGCATATCGTTTTCTTTGCGCCGCTGATTGCCTGGCTCTTCACTTTCATGGCAGGCACCGGAAACGTTCTCTATAACCTTCTTCCTGTTATTTCAGAAGTATCCAGAGAAACCGGCATTCGTCCCGAACGACCGATTTCGATTTCCGTTATTGCCTCTCAGCATGCGGTGCCTTCAAGCCCGATTTCCGCGGCGACGGTTGCGATGGTCGCTTTCCTCGCTCCTCTGGGTGTGACGTATTTCGATATTTTGGTCATTATTGTTCCCGCGACACTGATTGGTTTATTTATCGGCGCGCTTTCCATCTACAAGAAAGGATTGGAGCTCGATCAGGATCCTGAGTATCAGAAGAAAGTTGCGGAAGGTCTTTTCAAAGATATGGATGCGGGTGTCGCGGAAACGAAAATGAAGGAAGCCTCCTCTAAGGCGAAACTTTCCGTCGCGATTTTCCTTATTTCCGCACTTGCCGTGGTGCTGATCGGAACATTCCCGGAACTGCGTCCGCACGTCACAAATGCGGCAGGCAAATCGATGACGGTCGGCATGACCCAGATGATTGAAATCGTGATGCTGATTTCTGCCGGACTTATGGTGATGTTCTGCAGCGCCGATCCCGGAAAAATCACGAGCAGCTCGGTCTTTAAAGCCGGCATGATGGGCGTTGTGACAATTTTCGGATTGGCATGGATGTCTGATACATGGATTGCAAACAACCTTCCGATGATTAAGAGTGAAGTTGCTGAAATCGTCGGCAGCAGACCTTATCTCTTTGCGATCGCGATGTTCATTGTTTCTGCTCTGACCCACAGCCAGGGCGCCACAGTCGGTGCGATGGTTCCGCTTGGTATCGCGCTCGGCATTGACGGGCATACCTTGGTTGCAATGTATCCTGCGGTCTGCGGCTACTTCATTATTCCGAGTACCGGCGTTCTGCTTGCGGGCGTCGCCTTTGACAATACCGGAACGACAAAGATCGGCAAGTGGGTTGTCAACCACTCGTACATCATCCCCGGATTTGTCGCCACGTTCGCTTCAGTGGTCGCGGGTTTTGCGATTCGCTACATATTCTTCTAAGATTTTTTCTTAGTTTTAAAGGCTCGGTTTTCGGATCGGGCCTTTTTTCTGTTTAGGATTGAATCGTTCTTAGCGTAAAGGAGAAAAAGATGGAAAAGTACTCTCGAAATCCGACGATCGACACGATGCTGAACCATGCATCATGCCGCAAATTTACTGATGAAAAAGTTTCCGACGAAGATATCGCTGCTATTTTCAGAGCGGCTCAGAGTGCGTCCACATCGTGTTTTCTTCAAGTTACGTCGATTATCCGCATTACGGAACAGGCGCTTAAAGAAAAGATTGCGGTGCTTGCCGGTAATCAGAAACATGTTGCGCAGGCGCCGGAACTCTGGATTTTCTGCGCGGACTACCATCGCAATCAGGTGGAATTTCCTGAATCGGATTTAGGCTGGAATGAACAATTTCTTGTCGGCATTCAGGATGCGGGCATTATGGCGCAGAACGCCTTTGCCGCATTGGAATCTTTAGGCTTGGGCGGCTGCTACATCGGCGGTATCCGCAACGGCATCCAGGAAATCGATCGTCTCTTAGCGCTGCCGAAAAACGTGTTCCCGGTATTTGGGCTTGCGTTTGGTCATCCGGCTGAGCATGCGGGTCTTAAACCGCGTATGCCGGCTGCCGTCACGTTTATGGAAAACAGCTATCGTGAGCCTGATCCCGAAGTAATGAAGCGCTATAACGAGTTGATGCGCAAATACTACGAATCCAGAAGCTCCAACGCTAAAAACGTGGATTGGACTGAGAATATGATCGGCTATATGAAGAAGGAAAGACGCACGTATATGAAGGATTACGTGCAGGGCAAAGGCTGGGATTTGAAGTAAAAAAATCTCCGGCGTGACGAACACGCCGGAGCAGCTAAACAAAGATGAGAGAGGGAACACTTCCGCGACATAGGAGGAAAACGCGGTGGCTACAACCTCAGAATCACAAACATTAGCATAAACAGCCAAGCGCCCCTTCTCACGCTTGGCAGGCATGACCTCAATCCAATCAATACCTAGGTGGTACTTTAACCCTGTCGGGTAAATAATTCAGTCATAAAATGTGTCAGTTGTATGGCTTTGTGAATGAGAAGAATACGTACGCCGAGCTCGTTTCTTTAGCGGTATTTACACCGCTCTGAAACCGTTAGAGACGCTGCAAAATTCGACTCGGTGCACAGAAGATGGATTGAAGATTTTTTACAGTGCAGCCATTCCGGTAACTGCGGCTCTTTGTATTCTTAAATTTTCTTGAGCAGGAACCACTGATATCCAAGGATTCTTCGAGCGAAATCGCCGTCAATAAAATGGCGTGAAGTATGAAATTGGGATAAAAAAGAAGGATGGCACTGCGCCGATCGGAGATCTAAGCCCCTTTTACATGTCACCGGACGGCTGGTCAGAGCCGCTACGCTAATAAAGTTTCGGAGTTATCTGTATTAAAAAACAATCGAAAGATTAACGCTGCTTCTTTTAATACGGTATTTACAAGCTCAGAACACACGGTTGAAGAAAGAATTCCGACAGAAAGAAAGCTGCTTAAAGGTAGTAACGCGGTCAAAGCTCTTAGTAAGGAGAAAATTCTGAATCTGCTTCGCTTGGCCTTTTAGGCGCTTTGCTTTGTAAGGCAATAAGAAAGGCCGCTGTCTTTGGACCGCGGCCTTAATACTAACAGCGAGTCAAAAGATTATTTCTTCTTGCCTTTGATCGCAGCGGTTGCCGCGTCTGCAGCGTCCACGCCGGAAATGATGGCCCAGGAGTTCATCATCGCGGTCATAGAGTCAGCACCGTTGGCGCCGCCCACAACGCAGCCTGCACCGAAGAGGCCCGGAATCGGTTTGCCGCCTTTACCGAGAATCTGCATATCGGCGTTGGCTTTTAAGCCGCCAAGCGTTGTTGCAAAGCGCGGCTTCTGTTCAACGATGTAGTAGGGCGCTTTAAGAATGGCTTTCGGATTAGGACGATTGAATTCCGTATCCTTACCTTCTTCAGCCATCTTGTTCCACTGTTTGACTGTGGCTTCAAGACCCTGAGGATCGATGCCCATGACCTTAGCGGCGTCAGCAAGGCTGTCGGACTCGACCATGATCGGACGGCCGTTGTTTTCAATCTTCAGCCATTTGCGCAGAACATCCTCATTAGGAACGAGTTTGTCCTCAAGGCTCTTATCGAGATAGCGGTCGTAGCCGGTCTTATCCATGACGAGATACATAATCTTGTCGGGCTGAGCGACTGTGATGTCGGTCAGTTCGCCAAGGCTTGCGCGTTCATTGATGATACGTTTGCCTTTGCTGTTCACGTAGATCGCGCCGGTGTCGTTGATTGTCGCTGTAGAGCTTGCGGTTGCAGCCAGACCGTGATTCGGCTCGGTTTCAACGCCCTGCGGATAGACTTTAACGAGGTCCATGTTGATGTTCTGAGCGCCGATCTTGCGTGCCATTTCATAGCCCTGGCCTTCGTCACTGTTGAGGCCGTAGAAGAGATAGCCTTTGAGTGTCGGAGGAAGCATCTTGGTGTTGGCACCGAAGCCGCCGGACGCAAGAATTGTTTCTTTAGCCAGAATGGTGATCTTGTCGCCGTCGGAATTGACGGCAGTAATACCGCGGACGCGGCCGTTCTTATAGATCAGAGAGGTGGCTTTTGTTTCCATCAGGATCTTGCCGCCGTTTTTGGTGAAGATATCCGCCATTGTGCGGATGAAGTTCGGAGAACGGCCGGTGACACCGAGCTGACGGGAAGCGGAGTGATCAGGATACTGAGTGGCGGCAGGTCCATACGGGATCTTCAGGTCATCGATCAGCCAGTCAACAACCTTACCGGCTTTCTTACTGACCATGCCGACGAGAACCGGATCGTTCTTGTTTTTGCCGACATGCATGATGTCTTTGTACGCCAGTTCCGGAGAGTCCTTATCTTCCTTCATGACTTCGCGCTGATAGCGGGAACCCGTGGCGATAAGCGTACCGGCGTTAAGAATAGTGTCACCGCCCATGTACGGCATTTTTTCAATCAGGATGGTCGGGTTGCCGTTCAGCTGGGAGCGGACAGCGGCAGCCATGCCGCTCGCGCCGGAGCCGACCACGACAACCGCGGTCTTGTACTCGACGTCAATGTTGCTCGCGACTTTCTTTGTCGGTGCTTTGTAGTAATCACTCGGTTTGCCGCCGGCTTCCTTAACGGCGTTGGTGGCGGCTGCCTGGATGGCCATGCTCGTTAAAGTGGCGCCGGAAACATTATTGACGCGAAGAGACTGATTCTTGACGATTTCGGCCGGAACGCGGGCGATCGCGACATCGGAAATCATGGCGGATTCACCGGATTTCACAACTTTAACGTCGGCGATCTTGCCTGCTTTCATCGTAACGGCAACAGTGACAGGACCGTTTTTACCGTTTGCGCTTCCTTCATAAGTGCCGTCTTCGACTGCTGCCTGAGCAACAGAGGAAAGCGCCATAGAAACGGCTGCTGCAGTTACAAGAAATTTGAAATTCATGTTTGTAATCTCCTGTTGGTTGAGTGGTGTAATGAATTGTAAAACTATTATTAGTACTTAATCTGTTCGGATGATAGATAGGTTGGCAGTGCGATGAAAAATTTAAGTAGTCATTTGAAATTAAATCAATTAATAATTTGCTTTCATAGGATTCAGACGGATGTGAGTGCGGAGAGAAGCGAGCATTCATTATTCTTATTTTGAGGTTGTAAAAGTTCCACGGACTCAGGGCTTTATAGAATTTATTCAACGAGCAACAGGGGTCTGATCATGGAATTTATTAAGAGAAATTTTGGAAAACTTCTGCTGATTCTTTTTTGCTGCGGGATGACCGCTTATTGGTTTGCGGCACCGTATTTAGCAGCGGACAGAATCCTTAAAGCGGCAGAGCGTGGCAAGGCTGAACAGTTGAGTTCGTTTATTGATTTTCCGGCGCTGCGCGCAAACCTTAGCCGGCAGCTCAGAAATCAGATCAATGTGGGTTTAATGGAAAAAGACGGTGCAAACGGAGCGGATGCCGCTAACGATCTTTCTAACCGTCTTGTGGACGAAATTGTTACGTCCCAGGGGATTGCGGCTCTGCTTGGAAGCGGTAAAGTCAGTTCTAAAGAGATGACTGCGGACGGAAAGGCCGCTGAAGCAGCTTTGGCTGCTGCCGGCATCAATATCGACTTGATGAAGCCCTCTGATGTTTCAGGAAAACCGATGGATGCACGCTACAAACTGAGCGAACATTACGGAGACAACCTATATCAGTTCGAAATCGAGCTCCAAAATCGAGATAAATCGGCAGAGAAAGTTCTCATATCGATGGAAAGGATTGGATTTTTCAGCTGGCAGGTAAACAACATTCTGCTTCCTTTTTCGTCTTAGACTAACGCTGTTGGATAAGAAGGAAACAAATCATGCCGTTTTTATTTCCGCAGGCCTTAGTGCCTGCAGTGCCGGTTTCCGGTGAGAAGGACATTTATTTTCCTGTACATCGGGTTTACTGTGTTGGCGCCAATTACGCCGATCATGTCGCAGAGGTCGGTTCGGAAGGCCGTGAAAAGCCGTTCTTTTTTTCTAAGCCTGCAGATGCGTTAGTGGTCTGCCGTGAGGGAAAAGAAGTTGAAATTCCGTATGCCCGAGATACAGATAACCTTTGTCTTGAAGTTGAACTGGTGGTCGCGATTGGAAAGACCGCTCCGAAGGTTGGGAAGATTACACCGGAAGAAGCAGAAAAATATATTTTCGGCTATGCCGCCGGCGTTGAGTTTACGCGCCGCAATTGGCAGAAGTACGTGAGAGAAAACCGTCAGCCGTGGGAAAAAGCGAAGGGTTTTGATTATTCTGCGCTCGTTACTGAGATTAAGGATAAGCGCCGTATGCCGGATCCGGATAATCTTTCGATTTGGCTCTACGTGGATAATCAGGAACGTCAGAGAGGCAATACGGATCGGATGATTTGGAAAATTCCGGAAATTATTTCCGAGCTTTCCGAGTCATGGCGTCTGACCGCAGGCGACCTGATCTATACAGGAACTCCGGCGGGAAGCGGACCGATTAAAGAAGGGCAGAGTTTTGAAGGCGGCATCAACGGCGCCGGAACCTTCAAAGCGAAGATGGTCGCTCCTTAAACACATAAAACCTGATCTTTAAACGGTCAGGTTTTTTCTTGGGTAATTTTTTTAGCTGACCTTGATTTTATTGGGGTTTGCAGTTACGCTTCGCGGGAGGGTTAATTTTTAAAAACTTATATCAAGGAGAGAAAATGTCTTTCAGAAAAATTCTTCTGTCTGCTGCGCTTTTTACTGCTACAGCCGTATTCGCTGCGGACCTTCCTGCGGTTAAGATTCTTGCTACCGGCGGAACGATTGCCGGTACCGCGGCTTCGAACACTCAGACGACAGGTTACAAGGCCGGCGACCTCGGAATCCAGACTCTGATCGAGGCAGTGCCCGCAATGAAGGACTACGCCGATGTGTCCGGAGAGCAGATTGTGAAGATTTCTTCCAACAACATGGATACCAAGACACTTCTCAAGCTCGCAAAGCGCGTCAATGAGCTGCTTGCCGATCCTAAAACAGACGGTATTGTTATTACGCACGGAACCGATACGCTTGAAGAAACCGCTTACTTCCTGAATTTGGTCGCTAAGAGCGATAAACCTGTCATCCTGGTTGGCGCGATGCGTCCTGCGACAGCGATTTCTGCCGACGGTCCGATGAACCTTCTCGAAGCGGTCCGCGTCGCAGCTTCTAAAGAAGCAAAAGGCAAAGGCGTCATGATTGTCATGAATGACGAGATTAACGGTGCTCGCGACGTTACTGAGACCAATACCACCAACGTTTCGACATTTAAATCTCCTGAACTCGGCGCTCTCGGCTATATCAGCGGCGGCAAGATCCGTTTCTACAAAGAGTCAACCAAGCGCCATACCGTCAATAGCGAATTTGATGTTTCCAAGCTCGACACACTGCCGCGCGTGGACATCATCTACTCTCATATCGATGATGATCCGGTTATGGCCGAAGCCGCGCTTAAAGCCGGCGCAAAAGGTATTGTTCACGCAGGTACAGGCAACGGTTCTATCGCCGATCCGACCTTTGAAGCGCTGAAGAAAGCTGCAGCCAATGGCACAGTCGTTGTCAGAAGCGCCCGCGTGCCCAACGGTGCGACGACAGTGTCCGTTCCGAAATACACGGAAGCCGGCCTTCTCGAATCCGATACGCTGAATCCGCAGAAGGCGCGTCTGCTGCTTCAGCTTGCACTGACCAAGACCAGCGATCCGAAAGAAATTCAGAGAATGTTCGAAGAGTACTAATCGGTTATCTGCTTAGCCAAAGAAAAAGCCTCGTAATCTGCAAAAGATTCGAGGCTTTCCTGTTAACCGGCCGTCTTAGGCGGATTCAGCGGCGTAACCGTTTCTTTGATTCCATCTGAAGGATTCGGCGAGGCTGCCGGTTTTAAATGAGGCGGAAGCAGCTTCTCGCCGTCAATCAGCCCCGGGTAGTCCATCAGTTCGGCAATCGCCGTTCCGAGTTCCAGAACAGCGCCTGCATAAAAATAGCTGCTGTTGTAGCGCAGTACCGATGTGAAATTCTTTGTGCCGATTCGATAAAGTTTGGTGTAATCGAGAGAACCCGGAATGTAATAGGGGAAGTCGACGATAAAGACGGGCATATCAGCCGGATAATGCGCGGTTTTATCCAAGGGCTTAACACCGCTCTTGAGAAGCGAGGACCATTTAAAGCGAGGATTTGTGCCGCCTCCGAATTTTGCGGCCTGCTCATCCGTAATGTCCGCTTCAATCACCATGGGCAGACCTTCAACCCAGCCGTGTTTACTCAGGTAGTTGGCGATGGAGCCGATCGTGTCAGCAGTGGAATGGTTGATATCAATCTTGCCGTCTCCGTCAAAGTCCACGCCGAAGCGTTTAATAGAGCTCGGCATGAATTGGGGCAGACCGACTGCGCCTGCGTAAGAGCCTTCAACCTCAAAGGGTTTTAAGTCATTTTTGTGCAGAATGACCAGAAATTCTTCCAGTTCTTTTTTGAAGAAGTCCGCGCGTCTCTTATAGTCAAAACTTAACGTGACCAAAGAGTCAAGCACTTTCCAGGAACCGGTATTTTCGCCGTAGCGGGTTTCAACACCGATAATGCCGATGATGACGGCCGGGTCGACGTGGTAGATTTCCTGAGCCTTATCCAGGTACTGCTTGTTGTCCTGCCAGAATTTCATTCCGAGATTCAGACGGTGCTGACCGAGGAAGATATTCCTGTATTTTTCCCAGTCCTTACGGGAGTCCTTAGTGTTTTTAGGCGCGGGTTTCGGTGTCATCAGCCGCTCGATCTTGGGCTGATAGGTTGCCTGATCCAAGACCGCGGCAACCCATTCTTCATCAAGGCCTCGTCGGGCAGAAACGTCTTTAATGAACTTCTTGACTTCAGGCCGCTGGCTGTACAGCATCCTTTTTTCAGCAGCTGTAGAAGACATAGACTGTGCGAGAGACAAGCTGGAAAAAACGGACATACCCGCTATGCCTGCAAGAATGAAAGGTCGTCTGTACATAAAGTCCTCCGTCAATTTCCTAAGGTTACCCCAAAAAGAGCGGCTGCGGCGTTTGCCGCAGCCTATTGGTTACATACCGAAATGCTTCTTTCAGATATCGCATGTTTATGGAACAAGAAATTTCCATATCGGACTGTATGACCATTAAAATGGAGCAAAAGACCAAGTAAAACTTTATGTCAGATACTGTTCTCTACACGCACGACTCTTTTCTGAAGCATCGGATGGGGCTGACCAATCCGGAAAGCCCGGTGAGACTGGAAAAGATCAACGAGCTGCTTTTTGCGAGCGGCGCGCTGACCCTGCTTGAGCAGAAGCAGGCGCCTGTTGCAGCACTGACGGATCTTTTGGCCGCGCACGACGAGGATTACATCAGATTTCTCTCAAACAAGTCTCCTAAGGAGGGACTTGCGCAGGTGAACGTCGATACTTCCATGAATCCTTTTACATGGGAGGCGGCGCAGCATGCGGCAGGCGCGGCATGCGCGGCAGTCGATGATATTTGCAGAGGCGACTTTAAAAAGGCCTTCTGCGCAGTGCGTCCTCCGGGACACCACGCGCACAGAGACCATTCGGGCGGATTCTGCTTTTTAAACAATGCGGCCGTCGCCGCACTGCATGCGATCGGTCAGTACGGACTTAAGCGCGTTGCGATTGCTGACTTCGATGTCCATCACGCGGACGGTACCTGCAATATTCTCGGCGGAAGAGAAGACGTTCTGATTCTTGACGGGTTCCAGCAGGCACTTTTCCCGTATGCGCATATTCATCACGCGCCGCCGAACGCGATTTATTCACCTTTCCCGGAGGGAACGGAAGGGATCGCGCTCAGAAGAACCATGGATGAAGTCTGGGTGCCGAAACTTCTGGAATACAAACCGGAGCTGCTGATTGTGTCAGCCGGGTTTGACGCGCATCGCGAAGAAGATCAGGCGCAGCTTTTAATGGTGGAGCGTGATTACGCGTTCTTAGGGCGGCGCTTCTCCTGGATATTGGAAGAAATTCCCGAATGCCGCGGAATTGCCGCAGTTCTGGAAGGCGGCTACAACATTTCGTCTTTGGCGCGAAGCTGCGCGGCCTTCATTATGCAGATTGCATCGACGGAAAAATAAATTGACAGCCCAAAAACAAAAGCACAGCTACCTGCGGGACGGTGTCTCCCGCTCGGAGGTGCTCGCTTGGGCTTCCTATGATTTTGCCAATTCCGGCTATACCACGGTTGTGCTTACAGCCGTCTATAACGCGTATTTTGTTTCTGTAGTGGCCGAAAACGCGGTATGGGCAACACTTGCCTGGACGCTTACGATTACGCTTTCAAATATTTTCTCCATACTTGTCATACCAATAGTCAGCTCTGCAGCGGACGCTTCGGCAAATAAGCGCTTCTGGCTCACGGTTATGACTTTGATCTGTGTGATCTGTACCGCAGCGCTTTATTTCACGCACACGGGTTCGCTCGCGCTGGCGGTTCTGCTGATTGTGCTTTCGAATACCGCTTTTAACGCAGGAGTGTCGCTGAATTCCGCATTTCTTTCCGAACTCGCAAAACCGGAAGCGTTCGGAAAAGTGTCCGGCTGGGGATGGGGATTTGGCTACTTAGGCGGTATCCTCAGTCTCGGCGTCTGCCTCATGATTGTTTTTGCCGCACAGGACAGCGGTAAAAGCGCAGAGGATTATGTTCCGCTCTGCATGCTTTCCACGGCGGCTATTTTTATGGCGGTATCGCTTCCGATGCTGCTGTGCGTTAAGGAGCGCTCCAAACCTTCCGGTCTTTCATTTGAGAAGACTGTAAAGAATTTATGGGCGAAGGAGCGAAGCAGTTTTGCGGTGCTTAAAGAAAGTCCGGAATTTCTGAAGTTCTGTCTCTGCGGACTTTTGTATCAGGCAGGTATTGCCGTGGTTGTGACACTGTCAGCGGTTTATGCGGAACTGGTGATGAAGTTCACGACCGCTCAGACGATTACACTGATTCTTGTTGTCAACATCACAGCTGCAGTCGGCGCATTCTTTTTCGGTTATGTACAGGATCGGATCGGGCATCGCAAAACGCTTGCGCTGACCATTTTCCTATGGATTGTCATGGGTGTGACTGCGGCGTTTTCGACTTCTGCCGCTTCTTTCTGGTTTGCTGCGAATTTGGCCGGAATAGCCATGGGTTCGAGCCAGGCGGCGGGCAGGGCAACTGTCGCGGTCTTTGCGCCTGAAGGACAGCTTGCGAAGTTTTACTCTGTTTGGAACATCGCGGTGTGGGGCGCCAATATCCTCGGACCGATTACATACGGTCTCGTGACCTGGCTTACAAACGGGGATCAGCGTACCGCGATTTTGGTGACCACGCTTTATTTTGTCTTCGGTCTTATCGTGCTTCGCATGGTCAGGCTGCCAAAAAAAGCCCCGAACATTAGTTCGGAGCTTTGATCGGCCTATTTAGAAGGAATTAGCTGAGACCTGTGATTTTGCCGTCAACAACGTCGATTGAGTAAGCGGCCGGTTTCTTCGGAAGTCCGGGCATTCTCATGATGGCGCCGGTGGTGACAACGAGGAAGCCCGCGCCGGCGTTCAGAATGACGCGCTGAACCGGAAGCGTAAAGCCCTGCGGAGCGCCCTTCAGATCAGGATCGTGAGACATAGAGAAAGGAGTCTTCGCGATACAGATCGGAAGCTTCTCAAAGCCCATATTCAGTGCTTTGATCTTCGCGATGTCTTTGAGCGCAGCTGAAGAGTAGGAAACATCTTTACCGCCGTAAACCTTGGTATTGATGTCCTGAATCTTTTCTTCGATCGATTCATCGAGACCGTAGGCGAAATTGAGGGGGCCTGAGCCTTCTTTGACCGCAGCCATCACTTCTTTGGCGACGTCAACAGCGCCTTCGCCGCCTTTGGCAAAGCCGTCGGAAACCGCGAAGCGGGCGCCCTGAGCGAGACACTCTTTACGAACAACGTCGATTTCCTCTTCATTGTCATTGGCAAAATGATTGAGAGAAACGACAACCTGCTGACCGAAGCGTTTCAGGTTGCAGATATGCGCTTTCAGGTTGGGCAGTCCGTTGATCAGAGCGTCCATGTTGTCTTTGCCGATTTCAGGAAGGGCGACACCGCCGTGCCACTTGAGGGCGCGGAGCGATGTGACGAGCACGGTGGCGTCCGGGTGCAGGTTGTTCATACGGCATTTGATGTCATAGAACTTTTCTGCGCCGAGGTCGCTGCCGAAGCCTGCTTCCGTGATCGCATAGTCAGCGATGGTCATAGCGGCGCGGGTGGCGGCAACCGAGTTGCAGCCGTGCGCGATGTTGGCAAACGGGCCGCCGTGAACAAAAGCGGGAACGCCTTCAATCGACTGAACGAGGTTCGGCAGCATGGCGTCTTTGAGAAGCGCCATCAGAGCGCCTGTGGCGCCGAGTTCTTTGCAGGTGTATGCCGAGCCGTCTCTCTTGTAGCCGACAACGAGACGGTCAAGTCTGACACGCAGATCTTCTTCCCCGTCGGCAAGACAGATAATCGCCATCAGTTCGGAAGCAGCTGTAATGTCAAAACCGGTTTCCGTCGGGATACCGTTAGCGGAGCCGCCAAGACCTGTGACGATATTCCTAAGCATACGGTCATTGACGTCCAGAACGCGTCTCCAGGAAATTTCTTTGAGATCGGCCTGTCCCTGATGACGGGCATTGTCAATTAATGCGGCCAAGAGGTTGTTCGCGGCGGTAATGGCGTGGAAGTCGCCGGTGAAGTGCAGATTGATGGATTCCATCGGGACAACCTGAGAGTATCCGCCGCCTGCGGCACCGCCCTTCATACCGAAGGATGGTCCGAGAGAGGGTTCTCTGAGCGCAAGGCAGGCTTTTTCTCCGAGTTTCTTAAAGGCCTGAGCAAGCGCGATGGAGGTGGTTGTCTTGCCGGAGCCCGCAGGCATACCGGAAGTCGCAGTCACGAGGATGAGCTTGCCTTTGGCCTTGGAGGTGTCAATGGCGACTTTTGCCTTGTCACGGCCGTAAGGGATGAATTGATCGTCTTTAAGACCGTATTCATGGGCGAGCTTGTCGATCGGGATAAGCGTGGTTTGTTGCGCGATTTCGATATCAGTCAGCATGTCTGTCCTTGAGTCAAGTGGGTTAGCGAAATTTTAAACATTCAAAAGCGGTTAAACGGTAAAACAAAAAGGCCTGAAAACATTCAGACCTCTTTAATCAGTTATTTCACGGATTTCTCCTCAGCGTTTTCGGGCGCATCTTTCGGCTTTTCGGCCTCAGCGGCCGCTGTTTCGGCGGCGGTCGGGATCACAGCAGCGTTGTAGTTCGGATCCTTGATTTTTTCGAGCACAACTCGGGAGCTGCGCGCATACTGATAGAGAATCTTTCCGAGCTGAAATTCGATAGCGACTTGATGACGGTCCGAACTTTGGTTGTACGGATTCGGATCGCTTGAACCCGGTCCGAAAATTTGGAACATGAAGAGGTTGGTGAGCGCAACCGAGATAGCTTTAGGCTCTTCAGGATTAATTTCAAGCTCGCTCTCTATGACGTTCCAGTATTTATCAAAGTCATCTTTATAGACTTTAGGCAGAAGTTTTTCTTTCAGTGCCTCAATCAGTTCGACGTCGGGCGCTCCTTCCATTTTAGCGGTGGTGTTGCGAACACCTTCCAGGAACATCGCGACGCTGAGCGGAATGTACTGAGCATTAAATTCAGCCATGCGTTTTTTTCTTCCGAAAATAAACGGCAGGTAAAAGTCTGAGGCTTTTCTGAGCGTATTGTTGTTGGCTTTGTAATAGAACTGAAAGGCCCTGTTCAGACCGTCAATTTTAGTTTTAAGATCACTTTTCTTCGCCATGAACCAATGCTCTTGTATATTGAGTTTTGAAGAGCCTTAAATTTACACTATCTTTGAGAGGATTTCCTGTTGTCGTATACGACCTTCTTATGGTCGCTCTTTTGCAGCGCCTTTGTTTCTTCGACTTTGCTGCCCGGAGGCAGCGAAGCGCTCGTCGTTTACGGCATGACAGAATACTCGGACAAGCTCTTTTCACTGGTGCTGACCGCAACGATCGGCAATACGTTCGGAGCGATTGTCACTTACGGGATCGGGCGGCTTATTCCCAATAAAAAACAGGACGAGAGATCGTTAGGACTCTTTAAAAAGTGGGGGCCGATCACACTGCTTTTCTCATGGGTTCCGATCGTGGGGGACGGCTTTTGTTTGGCCGCAGGCTGGCTGAGAGTGAATTTCTGTCTGTCCGTCGTTCTCATTCTCATCGGCAAAGCGGCTCGGTATTGGGTTCTCGCGGCCGTAACGCTTGGTATATTAGGGTAAGCGGGACTAAGGGTTATTCCTTTTTTGATTTTCTTTTCCTCGCTAATTAATGCTTAATATCTGATGTCAATCTCAAATTCCAAATCAAATATTAAGAATGAATTGGCTCAGCTCGCTTTTATTCGAATCGGGTTCTTTTTCGCACGGTATTCTTGCCTTTAGTATTGCGATATCGCTTGGTCTTTATCTTGGCAAATTAAAGTTTTTCGGGTTGTCGTTCGGCGCGACCTGTGTTCTTTTTGTCGGTCTGATTATGAGCTGGCTTGGCATCGAAGTGGATGCCTCTATGCTGGGCTTCTTCAGAAATTTCGGCCTGATTCTGTTTGTGTTCTTTATCGGTCTGCAGGTTGGGCCGTCATTTTTTGCGACATTTAAGAGCAGCGGCGCGGGACTCGTCGGTCTGATGGTGCTTGCGGTCGGTTTGAGCTTAGCGGTCACTGTCATTCTTTATTTTCTCTGCGCACCCGCAGTCTCTCTTCCCGAGATGCTCGGCATCATGTTCGGTGCGGTCACAAGCACGCCCGGTCTCGGCGCGACGCAGGAAGCCCTGCAGTCTTTGGGTTCGAAGATCGATATTACGGTCGGATATGCCTGCGCTTATCCGTTTGCGATCCTTTCGACCATGGCGGTCATCATGGGTCTTAAACGATTCTTCAATGTTGATCTTGCAGAAGAAGACAAGAAATGGGATTTAGCGCAGCAGAATATGAACCGCGCCCCGATTTTTTATCATGTCAAGGCAAACAACAAGGCTTTAAGCGGCATTACGCTTCGCGAAATCCGTGCCATTATCGGACGTCCCTTTATTTGTTCCCGAGTGCTCCATGACGGAACAATCACCAGTCCGACCGCGGACAGTCTGATTTATGTCGGAGACCGCCTGCGCATTGTTTCCAACGCGGAGCACAAAACCGCGGTCTGTGCTTTCTGCGGTGAGGAAGATAAAGAGGTGGATTTGGCCACTGCGCATTCTCCGATCAAAAACGAGCGCATTCGTGTGACGGAACCGAATATGCAGGGTGTTCAAATTGAAGATTTGCATTTAAGTCGTTTTGACGGTGTCAATATCACGCGTGTCGCTCGCGCAGGCGTTACGTTCTTCCCCTACAACTCGCTTCGTCTGCAGCTCGGAGATACGCTGATCTGCGTCGGTCCGGCAAACGCGATCAGTCGTTTGGCCGCGCTTGTCGGCAATCGTGAGAAGCAGTTGGAAAAACCCAATGTCATCGCTATCTTTGCGGCGATCGCCTTTGGGGTGCTTCTCGGGTCTGTTCCGATCGCATTTCCGTACATACCGGTGACGATCAAGCTTGGTTTGGCGGGAGGCCCGCTCATCGCCGCGATTCTCTTAGGCTATTACGGTCCGAGGTTCCATCTGGTGACTTATACTACGCATTCGGCGAATCTGATGCTGAGGCAGTGGGGGCAGACATTCTTTTTGGCGAGCGTCGGCTTGGCTTCCGGCAAACCCTTCTTTGAAGCCTTTATCAACGGAAGCGGCTATCTGTACGTGCTTTTGGGAATTCCGATTACCGTGATTCCGCTTGCGATCGCGGGCTTTATCGCACGCACCAAGATGAATATGAACTTCCATTCCATCGCAGGTTTCCTTGCGGGCTGCACCACCAACACATCACTGCTTGGCTTTGCTTCGAGTCTTTCGGAACGCAGTATCGCGCTGATTTCTTATTCAACGGTCTATCCGCTTGCGATGTTCCTGCGAATTATTTCCGGTCAGGTGCTCCTGATGATTCTTTGGGCCGCTTAAATCAGTGTGCTGATCCGTGAACCGGCAGGTCTTTGAAGATTGACTTCCTGCCGGTTTGTGTTTTCTAAAAATTGAACGAAGGAAAAAATGTCAGAACAGTTTGAGCAGGAATCCATTCCTAAAGTCAATAACAATCCGTTTTTACCGGAGGGACGAATTCACAAAATGTCGTTTTTTCTGACGACGCTGGTGCTGAGCCTGATTGCGAGTTGTTTTTACGGTGTGACTGAGGCGGGTGTCGTTTCAGAGGACGCTATGGTCTTTGAAACAGCCGTTAGTGCATCTCTCGGTACCGTGCTTCTTCAGATCTTTGCCTGCATCAAACGCTGCAGAGATGTATTAAAAGCTCTCCGTGGTGCGTACTTCTTCTGTTTATTCCGCTCGTCGGTTTTGTTTACAGTCTTATTCTGCTGTTTAAAGGTCCCCGCTATCCGAATTAAACCGGCAGAGACCAATCAGCCCGCAGATCAATTGCCGATCTTCGGGTTTATTTTTTTGACGAAACCTGCCTAGTTTGGAGGTTATTTCACAGCCTTTGCAATCCTTTCGGGCTACAGTCTTTGAAAACGAAAGCAGAGGTGAAAATATGTCGCAGCAGTTTAATTTGGCAGTGCCGAGAGTCAATAACAATCCGTTTTTGCCGGACGGAAGAATACACAGACTGTCGTTTTTTCTGACGATGCTGGTTCTGTGCTTTATCTCGTCCTGGTTCGTTGATTTTTCTTCGGTCTATAACGCTTCAGCGGGTACAGTCAATGTCAAAGCGATCGGCTGGTTTCCGGTCATTGTTTTAGTGCTTCAGCTCTTTGCCTGTATTAAGCGCTGCCGAGACATACAGTACTCGCCTTGGTCGGTCGTGCTGTTCATCATTCCTATTGTCGGATTCATCTACGGTTTGCTGCTGCTCTTCAAAGGCTCGAAGTATCCCGATTAGACCGATAAATGAAAAATAAACCCGCAGATCATTAAATGAGCTGCGGGCTTATCGCTCTTAGGAGAACTTATTTCATTTCTTTAACAGCGTTGATAGCGGCATGGCGTCCGGAGTAGGAAGCAAAGCCGAAAGCGTGGCCGGAGAAGAAGTCCGGGTAGGTCGGGCCGACCATGTTGGATACTTCAAGACCTGCGGCGTAAAGACCTTTGATCGGACGAGAGTCTTTATCGAGGACCTGATGATCCCGATTGGTGATCAGACCGCCGTAGGCGCTGAAGAAGTAGGATTTCAGTTTCAGCGCATAGAGTTTCTTGCCTTCAATCGGAACTAAGTAGCGGCGATCTTTCAGGAACATCGGATCGCTCTGCAGTTCGCAGTTCTTGTTGTATTCGGCAACCGTCTTTTCCAGTGCTGCGGCAGGGACATTGATGGCTTTAGCGAGCCCTGCGACGGTAGAGGCGCTCTTGAATCCGTCCGAGTCAGCTGCCAGAGCTTCGTCGATGTCCTTCTGCAGGTTGGCGTATTTCGTTCCGATCGGAACTAAAACACCGATGCCGGAAGAGGCGCCTTTTTCCATTAAGTACTTGACGGTATTTTCGTCAAAGATACACCAGCCATAGTGACCCGGCTGAGCGTAGATCGCGTTAGCTGCTTCACTGAAGGCGTTGCACTGGGATTCATCCGTAAAGCGCAGACCGTCACGATTAACCCAAAGGTTAAAGGGCTGCCAGGATGTTCCGTAAAGGTTGCTGAGGAACTTGATGCCTTTGCCCTCGGTGCCGAGATGACCGATAAAGCTGACGGGACCTCTTTCCGCACCGGCTTTCATCGCCATGACAATGCCGTCACCGGTCTTGTTGATAGGCACGGAGCTCTTCCATGCTTCAGGGTCTCTGTGACCCCATTCGGCAACTTTCTTCGGATCGTCGCCAAAGCTTCCGGAAGCGAGAATGACCGCTTTGCCGGAAATGTGATAAGTGTTGCCCTTGTTGTCTTTAGCGATAACGCCAACGACTTTGTCGTCTTTCTTAATCAGATCGACGGCAGGTGTGGCAAGCATGGTCTGCACACCGAGTTTATCGGCGGCATCTTTCATGCCCTTGATAAGACCGGCACCGTGGTTAACACCTTTGTAGTTCTTAATGATGTGCCAGGTGTTGTCCTTGAGCGGTGTTTCGCGAATGACTTCAAACTCAATGCCGTGCTTGGAGAGCCATTCGATGTTTTCAGCGGACCCTTCAACGAAATCCTTGTTTTTATACGGGTCTACGAGGTGGTTTTGGCGTTCGATGAACTGACGATAGGCTTCCTGACGTGTGAGCGGATCGCCTCTAAGACGGTTCCATTCGGAATCCACGGCAAAAAGGCCTTCGGCGTGTTGGGAATTGCCGCCGACATACGGATTCTTTTCAAGCAGAATCACTTTTTTACCGAGTTCAGCGCCCTGAACGGCAGCGGAAAGTCCGGCGGAACCCGCACCGACGACGATAAGGTCAGTGTTCAGATTCTGGTCCGCTGCGAAAGAATGACTGCCGAAACATAAGACGACAGCAGCGCATAATCCGGAAATTTTGATTTGAGACATCTTATTCTCCTGGTCTTTGTAAGGTTATGAAAATGCTAGCAAATCAGCGAAACGTACCCCGTTAAGCAGTTAACACATTTGAACAGCGTGAAATTCCCGAGTAAGAGTAAAAAAAGCGTTTTTTGCGTGAAATCCTTGAAGCCTCGGTGGCTATAATCCCCTGTATTGTTACTTAAAGCACAGAGAAAGAGAAAATGAAGATTCTTGTCCCGGTAAAACGGGTCGTGGATGCGAACATTAAAGTCAAACTCGGTGCGGACGGCACGCTTGATGTGAGTTCGCTCAAGAAATCCATGAACCCGTTTGATGAGATCGCCTTGGAACAGGCGGTTCAGATGAAAGAAAAAGGCATTGCGCATGAAGTTATCGCGGTCTCCGTCGGTGAAGCGCAGTGCGCAGAAACGCTTCGTGTCGCGCTTGCCATGGGCGCCGACAAAGCAGTCCTTTTGCAGACATCTCAGGCCTACGAGCTTGAGCCGCTGAATGTGGCCAAGATTCTGGCCGCTTATGTGAATCAGTCGACTCCTGATTTGATTATCTGCGGCAAGCAGGCCGTGGATGACGATGCGAATCAGGTCGGTCAGATGGTTGCCGCGCTTTGCGGCTACCCGCAGGGTACGCATGCATCTGGCGCGGAAATGAAAGAAGGCCGCCTTGTCGTTACCCGTGAAGTAGACGGAGGTTTTGAGATCGTCGAACTGACGCTGCCCGCGGTGGTGACCGCGGATCTGCGTCTGAACGCACCGCGTTATGTGACGCTGCCGATGATGATGAAGGCAAAGCGCAAGCCGCAGGAAGTCATTGAAGCGGCTTCGCTCGGCGTACAGCTTCGTGCGCACACTGAAGTTGTCGGCTATGAGGCTCCTGCCGCAAGAAAAGTCGGACAGCGTGTTGCCAGTGTCGATGAACTGATCGACAAACTCAAGAACGAGGCTAAGGTACTTTAAGGAGCGAAAACAATGTCTGTATTAATTATTGCTGATCACAATCAGGTCGCTCTGAATCCTGCGGTTTACTCGCTTGTGACCGCCGCTCAGAAAATCGGCGGAGATATCGATGTGTTTATCGCGGCACAGGACGGGTCTAAAGTGCTTGAAGAGGCGAGCTCTATTAAAGGCATCAGACGCGTTCTTCTGACGGAAGCGCCTTATTTTGCCGAAGAACTTCCAGAAAACATGAGCGCCTCTGTATTAGAAGTCAGCTCGGAATATTCCCATATTCTCTTTATCGCCAATCCGAGCGGCAAAGCCGCTGCGCCGCGCGTCGCGGCAAAACTCGATGTCGCACAGATTTCTGAAGTGACCGATGTGGTTGACGGCAAAACGTTTAAGCATCCGATCTACGCAGGCTCCGTGATCGAGACCGTTCGTACGCTTGACGAAAAAGTCGTTCTTACTGTCCGCGCGACCGCTTTTGATCCGGCAGAGAAGGGTGAAACTTCAGTGCAGATTGAGCGTGTGGTTCCGATTTCTCCTGTGATCAAAGTGACTTTCGTCCGTAAAGAGCAGGTTAAGAATGATCGTCCCGATCTGCAGAGCGCGAAGATTGTGCTTGCGGGCGGCAGAGGCTTGGTCGATGAGGCGGAGTTCGCAGAAATGGGCCGCTTAGCCGATAAGCTTGGCGCAGCGGTCGGCACAACGCGCGCGGTTGTGGACGCGGGCATTGCGCCCAATGATTGGCAGATCGGTCAGACCGGCAAGATCATTGCGCCGAACCTTTATATCGGTTTCGGTATTTCAGGCGCGATCCAGCACATTGCCGGCATTAAAGACGCCAAAGTCATTGTTGCGGTCAACAAGGATCCGGAAGCGCCGATCTTCGAAGTAGCTGATTACGGATTGGTGGCTGACGCCATGGCGACAGTCCGCGAATTGGAACAGAAGCTTTAATTTGTGATCCGGGAAAGGACGCGGCGTGCCGCGTTCTTTCGCTTTCCGCTTTTCCGTAACAATTCGGCAACAAATTATCGCTTGTGGATTGTTTAATTAGGAAAAATGGGATAGAATCACGTGTTTTCAGGCGTTATAGCGCCTACTATTTTCATTTTTAAAATATATTTCTATAGAGGTAATTTAACTATGGTCGTTATTCGTCTGGCTCGTGGCGGCTCCAAGAAGCGCCCCTTCTTTAACATCGTCGCGACCGACTCCCGCAATCCCCGTGACGGACGTTTCAATGAACGCATCGGTTTCTACAACCCGATGGCCAGCGGCGCTGCTCAGCGTCTCTCTATCAACGAAGCCAGCCTCAACGCTTGGGTTGCTAACGGCGCAAAGATGAGCGACACAGTTGCCCGTCTTTACAAGGAATTCAAAAAGACAGCCGCTCCCGCTGCCTAATTTTCCTCACCGTTTGTGACAAACGAAAAGAATTTCAGCGCCGAGCCTATACTGCTCGGCGTTTTGCATGGTGCTTACGGCTTGAAGGGCTGGGTTCGCGTTCAGCCTTTTCAGGACACTCAGGCGCTTCTGTCCTCCGAAAACTGGTTAATCTGTGATCGGGAGGGCGGTGTGCGTCCTATTCGCATGGAAAAAGCCAAGGTGCACGGAGCCGGTCTCATTGCCAAGCTCGAAGGGATTGAGACTCCGGAGCAGGCTGCCGAACTTAGAGGCGCTGTCGGCATGTACCGAAAGGATTTTCCGCAGATCGAAGAAGGCGAATTCTACTGGGTGGATCTGATCGGCTGTGAAGCGGTGAACAAGGCAGGCGAGACGATCGGAGTGGTTAAAGGTCTGATCGACAACGGCGTTCATGACATTTTGGATGTTCAGAAGCCTGACGGAAGTTCTGTTTTGATTCCCTTTGTGGACAGCTACTTTGTTGAGGCGGATTTAGAGAACAGAAAGATTGTTCTTGACTGGGATCCCACCTGGAGCTGATCGGCCGATGCGTATTGACGTCGTAACCCTTTTTCCGCAGATGCCGGCACTGATTGCCGAGTGCGGTATTACTTCGAGGGCTGCAAAGCTTGGCCTTTGGCAGCTCAAGATATGGAATCCGCGCAAATTCACGCATGATGCGCACCGCACTGTCGACGATCGTCCCTTCGGGGGCGGCCCCGGCATGGTCATGATGGCTGAGCCTTTAGCTCAGACGATTGACGCGATCCGCGCAGACGGAAACCGGGGACGTGTGTTCGCATTTGCGCCTTCTGGCCGTACGCTTTGCGATGAGCGAGTGCTTGAGCTTGCGGAAAGCGACGAGGACATGATTCTTGTCTGCGGGCGTTATGAAGGCATCGATCAGCGGTTTCTCGACACTTATGTGGACGAGATTATTTCCATCGGCGACTATGTCCTCTCCGGCGGAGAACTAGCGGCAATGGTTCTGATGGACGCGGTTGTGAGGCGTCTTCCCGGAGCCATTAAAGAGCTCTCGGCTTCGGACGAATCTTTCTCCACAGGTCTTTTGGACGCGCCGCACTATACGCGGCCGGAAGAGTGGAGAGGGATGAAAGTGCCGGAAGTGCTGGTCAACGGGCACCATAAGCATATTCAGGACTGGACGAGAAAAATGGCGTTACAAACAACCGCCACAAACCGTCCGGATTTGGTTAAAATAGCGCGCTCGAAGAATCTTCTCTCCGAAGAGGATGAGAAAGTTCTGAGAACGCTTAGTTCGGAGTCTTCGGACTTCTTGGTTTAAAACCCATCCTCTCGGCAGTTTAAGACGAAAAGATCTGCATGATGATGGTCATTGGAGATTACAAATGAATTTGATTGAAACACTTGAAAAGGAAGAGATTGCCCGTCTTTCTGAAGGCAAAACTTTCCCGCAGATCAACCCCGGCGACACCGTTGTTGTTAACGTCAACGTTGTTGAAGGTTCCCGCAAGCGTGTACAGGCCTTTGAAGGCGTTGTGATCGCTAAGCGCAACCGCGGTCTGAATTCCGCTTTCACCGTTCGTAAGATTTCCAGCGGCGAAGGCGTTGAACGTACTTTCCAGCTGTATTCTCCGATGATTGCCAGCATCGAAGTTAAGCGTCACGGCGATGTTCGCCGCGCTAAGCTTTACTACCTGCGCAATCTGTCCGGTAAGGCTGCCCGAATCAAAGAAAAACTGGTTCGCAAGGCCTAATCTTAGGATATGGGCGGTCCTTCCTAAAGCGGGGGACCGAGAAAGAGCTCGGAGCGCATCCGGGCTTTTTCTTTGTCCGGAAGAGATAAAAAAAGACCGCCGATCGGGCGGTCTAAGTATTTCAAGCCTTGGATAATCTGTAAGGCAGTGTCTTTCGGTTAGCTGCGCAGTACATTAGAGATTCTTTCGCTGGTCTTCATCAGATCATATGTCTGGCTGTCATCGAATGCGGCAAAGACGGTGCCGATCTTATCGGTGATGACGTACATGTCTTCGGGTGTCTTCTCGATCCAGCCAAGTTCGACGAGTTTTGCGAGTTTGCGGCGAACGGTTTCGCGAGGAATACCGGTCACGTCCGAAATAGAGAGTGCGTTGCACGGAAGCAGCTGTCTCTGACCGTGTGCGTCAGCCGGCATATAACCGCGGCGCTCGTCATAGAAACGTTCGGTATTGCGCGAAGCGATTTCACCGAGGACCAAACAAAGTGTCAGGTCACCGTCATAGGCCTGGTACATGGCGCGAAGTCTGCTTGTCATGAAACGAAGCAGCAGTACTGAGAGAATATCGCGATGAGAAGCATAAACTTCAGGAGAGACACCGGCCGGAATATGAAGTCCTGTAGGGAGTTCAGTGGGGAAAGCAGCTCTGTCTTTGGGTGTGCGGCGTGTTCTTAACATCTTTATCACTCCTATGTAATTTTTTAACCTCGACCTTTGATGAAATTCTTTTTTGTTTCCATCTAAGTTGAGAACATAATATCGGGAAATCCCGTAATGAGCAAGTGATTACACTAATTACAAGATAACTAGAACACGCTATTTTGAAGAAAATCTATAGGATTTTCTAGGTTTTTAAACCTAGGTATTTCCTCTAATCCCTTGATTGACAGGCACTTCGGGTTACTACTTAAATAAGTTGAGTTGCTTTAAAAATATATGTAATTAATTGTAAATTACTCATTAAGGCGATTAGTCAGCGAAGAATTGATAAACCCAAAATGTTGTGACGCACCAAAATGGTAAGAGCTGCGGTTCAGTGATTCCCAAAGATTACGGTTAGCATATGAAGAGAATTGTCCTGAGCTCTTTGGCAGGAATTGATTTCATTTGTACGAACATTTATTGGGCGGTTTGATCCTTGACAATCAATTTTCTTATTTAATCGAGAACGGATTTCTCTCTAATTTTTCTAAGTCAGACGAGTTTATAGATCACGTGAATGCGTTATATGATAAAAAAATACCGCCCGACGATTCCGTCGGACGGTGTTAAAACGCTGTCTTAGTATCTGCCGCTTTCTCTGGCAATCGCCTCTTCCGCGAGTTCCTTATAGAAGGCGTAGCGCTCGGGATCGATTTCTCCGTCTTCAACCGCCTTCTTCACCGCGCAGCCAGGCTCCTGCAGGTGACGACAGTTCGTAAAGCGGCAATGTTCCACACGATCACGAATTTCCGGCATGCCGCGCATAATATCGTTCAGTGTCAGGTGAGACAGGCCGAACTCTTGAAACCCCGGTGAGTCAACGAGCGCACCGCCCTCGAAGTTAAACCAGCGCGCGGCGGTAGTCGTCTGCTTGCCAAGATCGAGCGCGACGGAGTATTCCTGAGTTCTCTGCGCTGCGCCCGGAATCAGAAGATTAAGGATTGTGGATTTACCCATGCCGGACTGTCCGATCAGAAGCGTGATCTTATCCCTAAAGATCGGCTCTAAGATTTCCCTGGTTTTTTCCGGATCTTTGGTCGCGGAGACTTCAACAACCTCGGCTCCGAGTTCTTTAAGCTGATCGATAAAGGGGCGCACTGCAGCTTCATCCTGTATGTAGTCGCATTTATTGCGGATAATCACGGTCGGAATGTCCGCCGTTTCAGCCGCAAGGAGCGCCTTCCAAATAAAGTGCGGGTTGTAACTCGGTCGTGTGGCAAAGACGACCGCAACCTGATCTATGTTGGCTGCCAGCGGTTTCGTGCGCAGATCGTCGCTTCGATAAAGAAGTGATTTTCTCGGTTCAATCTTTTCAACGGAAACCTGCGTCGGTGAAGTCTGCAGGCACTGCGCAATATCTCCGACCACCACATCGCCTTTTTTGCCTTTACGCGTGGCTTCGAGTACCGTGCCGTCGTTTTTTTCCACAAAACTATGTTTGCCGTGGGTGGACACCACACGAGCATTAAACCGAACAGATTCAGCCATTATCTAGAACACCTTAATGAGACGCAGCTTTGGCTTTTTCGGCTTCTTCGATCGCCTGAATGCGGATTGCCGCGTCCGGGTGCGAAGAATAAAAGGCCGAATAAACCGGATCAGGCGTCAGCGTAGACGCATTGTCAGAAAAAAGCTTAACCAATGCACTAATGAGGGCATGTCCGTTGGAATATTTGACGGCAAAGGCGTCTGCTTCAAATTCATGCTTGCGTGAGAAGTAACTGCTGAGCGGAGCAAGAGGAAACATGAAGACAGGTACTGCGATGGAGAAGAGCACAAGCGCGGTTCCGTGACTTGCGCCTTGAATCAGGTTGACACCGAGTCCTTCATAGAACCATTGACAGTCAGCAAGAACGCTCAGAAGCCAAAAGAAGAGCAGGGAGAAAACGCAGGAGAAGGCGAGCATCTTATAAATGTGATTGAGCTTGTAGTGTCCGAGTTCGTGCGCAAGCACCGTTTCTGTTTCCTCAGGTGTGAGTTTATTCATGAGCGTGTCAAAAAGAACGATGCGTTTGTTCTTTCCAAAGCCGGTCATGTAGGCGTTGCCCTTAGCGCTGCGCTTGGAGGCATCCATGCTGTAAAGCCCGCGGGACGAGAAACCGATTCTGGAGAGCAGGGATTCGAGTCTGTCTTTGAGCTCACCATCGGGAAGCGGAGAGAATTTATTAAAGAGCGGTGCGATCACAGCCGGATACAGCCAAAGAATAATGACATTGAAAAGCATGTAAGCGGCCCAGGCCCAAACCCACCAGTAGGGGCCGGAGACATTCCAGAGCCAGAGAATCAGCGAAACAATGGGCACGCCAAGCACAATGCTGAGCGCAGCTGACATCAGTGTGTCCTTGATAAATCTTGCCGGCGTTGTGGTGTTGAAACCGTACTTTGCTTCAATCTTGAAGGTCTGGTACCAGCTGAAGGGAAGATCAATGAGGCCGGAGATAAAGCCGATCAGAAGGATGATGACGACCTGAGCGAGAATGGTGTTGCCAAGCCAGCCGGTTGTCATGAGATAAATAATTTGGAGCAGCCCGCCCACGGTAAGTATCAGCGTTAGCCCTAGAGAAACCAGTCTGGAGAGTTCTCCGAAGCGGACATTTTCAATTGAGTAATCCGCCGCTTTCTGATGAGCTTCCAGCGTTATTTTTTCTGCAAAGGCCTCCGGGACTTTTCCGCGATTCTCTCGGATACATCGAATTTCACGACAGTCCAAATAATATTTAAGCGCGAAGCCACCGAAAAGGAAGAAAAGAAAAAGAGTTTCAAAAGCAGAGGAATAGTTCATTTTTGGATATTTATAGTCCGATGTAAGAGCAAAGATAGCGCATTTTGCAGAGAAACGGACAGCTGCAGGATTATTAATCGCTAAAACGCTCAGAGTGGTTTGAGCAAAAAGCAGTGACAGACGGAATCTCTATACTTAAAACGAAAAGACATGGAAGGAGCTTCCTATGAATTTCAGAAAAATTTTAAGCGCATGCTGTTTATCAGTTTGTGTACTTCATTTTTCATCACCTATCGCACAAGCCGGTATTCATCTTGATGTAAATGTCGGTGTCGGAGCCCCGGGATATTATGGGATTCTTCCAATTCAGGGTGTCGTGCCTCAGGTTTTTAACAGTAATCCGGTTATTGCAGTAGGGACGGCAATTCCGGGTGTCGGTCCGATTTATCTTACTGTTCCTTTGGAACACAGAAAACATTGGGATAGGTATTGCGACCGCTACGATGCGTGTTCAAGACCTGTGTATTTCGTCCAACGCCCTTGGTACGATAAGCATTACGTGAAACACCACCATCCACATCACCGCCCGCATTTTGACCATGATGATCATCATCATGGGCATGATTTTCATAAGCATAAAAAATGGAAAAAACATCACAAGCATGACGATGATTAAGCGCGATCAAGCAAGCGCATAATTCGATGCATTAAAATGCGTCCATTCGTTTTGTGAGAATTTTGGAATGTCAGTCAATGAATTTAAAAGCGAGAGAAGCCCGCTTTTTAATGAACAGAATTTAATCTGGATGGATCTGGAAATGACAGGCCTGGAGCCTCAGATTAACCGTATTATTGAGCTGGCCGCGATCATCACGGATCCGCAGCTGAATGTGATCGCAGAGGGTCCAGTTATTGCGATTCATCAGGATAAAGCCGTTCTCGATACGATGGACTCGTGGAACACAGCGACACATACAAGAAGCGGATTAGTTGATCGCGTGCTGAAGAGCACGGTTGGTGAAGCCGAAGCCGCGAAAATTTATATTGATTTCTTCTCTCAATATGTACCGGCAGGCAAGAGTCCGCTTTGTGGGAATTCCATTGGTCAGGACAGAAGATTTATGGCGAGATGGATGCCGGATTTGGAGCAGTTTCTTCACTACCGCAATCTGGATGTCTCTTCCTTTAAGGAATGTGTTAAGCGCTGGGCTCCGGAAGTGGGTAAAAAGTATCAGAAGACTTCCAAACATGAGGCTTTGTCAGACATCTACGATTCGATTGAAGAGTTGAGGTTTTATCGGCAGGAAGTGATGAAGATTTAGGGACGGGCCCGCATTTGCGGGCTCTGTTGTTTATTGCTTCGGCTTTTGATTTAGTCGCAGAATGAGGCTTGACGTATCTAATCTTCCGCCGCCCATGTTCTGAATGTCACCATAGAACTGATCCACCAGCGCGGTAAGCGGAAGCGACGCACCGCTGCGTCGAGCCTGACTGAGCGCAATGCCTAAATCCTTGCGCATCCAATCCACGGCAAAACCAAAATTAAATTGGTTCTCAATCATAGATTTTCCTCTGCCGTTCATTTGCCAGGAACCTGCGGCGCCTTTGCCGATAACTTCCAAAACGAGTTCCATATTCAGGTTCGCGGTTTTACCAAAGGCGATCGCTTCAGAGAGTCCCTGCAGGATTCCTGCGATGCAAATCTGGTTGCACATCTTGGCAAGCTGGCCGCTGCCGCTATCTCCGATTCTTTTGACGGAACAGGCAAAAGCGGATGCGATTGGCGTGCAGCGCTCGATAACATCTTCGTCACCGCCGCACATAACAGTCAGAACGCCGTTTTCCGCACCTGCCTGTCCTCCGGAAACCGGAGCGTCTACAAAACTCAGGCCGAGTTGCTTAGCTTTGGCGTACATTTCCTGGGCTACCTCTGCAGAGTCGGTAGTTGCATCCCAAAGAACAGCTCCTTTCTTCATTCCGGCAAAAGCGCCGTTTTCTCCTAATAGAACGCTTCTGAGGTCTTCATCATTGCCAACGCATGTAAAAACGATGTCTGCGTCTTTGGCTGCTTCTGCAGGAGTTGAGGCGTATTTGCCGCCGAAGGTTTCAATCCAGTCTTTCGCTTTTGACGTGGTTCGGTTGTAGACAGTCATTTCGCACCCGGCCGCTTTCAAATGCGCGGCCATTGGACTGCCCATGACACCAAGGCCGATAAAAGCGGCTTTAGTTCCGGCCGGAATCGGTGTGTAATCTGTTTTAGGGAAGAAGTTCATAGCTTACTTACTCCATAAAAATCCCGCCGTGAAAGGCGGGAAAAATTAAAAACTCTAGCGGCGTCCTCGGATCTTAATGATCTCTTCGGCAACCTTCACAACTCTTCGGGAGAGAGAAGATGTCGGGTCAATAACAGCCGCGCTGCAGTCGCCAAGATCGAGATTGTCTGTCTCATCAAGAATCAGAGGGAGTTCCGTACAGCCGAGTACGAGAACAGTCGCACCTTTTTCCTTAGCGAGGTGGCGGGCTGCCTTCAGAAGAACCTCTTTGCAGTGTCCTTCGGTGTAACCGGCTTTCGCGCCGAGCTCACCGTAAATCGCTTCCATGACAAGCGCCTGATATTCCTTATCCGGCGTGACCATGGAAAGATTCATGCTCTTAGCCTTATTAGAATAAATTCCGGTTTGGATGGTGCCGTCGGTGGCCATAAGGCCGACCACTGCGTTTTTACCGTACTTCTCGATAATCTCTTCGAGTGTGACCTGCTGCATATTGATGAGCGGGACGGACAAATGAGGAAGGATGGTTTCGAAGTAAGCGTGGGCTGTGTTGCAGGCGATTACGATGGCGTCGACGTCATCGTTTTCCAGTCGTTTACAGGCCTGGTATAAGGCAAGTGTCGGGTCAACACCGCCTTCGAGCAGGTATTTCGTGCGGTCAGGAACCTGAGGGTTCTGCTCAACCGCGACTTTAATATGCTTTTGATCGGTTTTAGCCAGTGTAAAGCGCGTAATTTTATCGTACAGGTCAACAGTCGCAGCCGGTCCGAGGCCGCCCACAATACCGATCTTGAAGGGTTTCGGAAGGTTGTGCCACTCGGTGAAGCAGAGATAATCAGCGAAGGCTTTGACGACATCGATAACCGGATAGCCTTTGGCGTTTAAAGCTTCCGAGAGAAGTGCCTGAAGGCCGCAGGTCGGAAGGATTTTTTCTGCGCCGCCTCTGACTAATTCGGAGCAGAGCATGGCGAGTTTATCGAGCGCTTCCTTTTCATCGGAAGATTTGCCCTTATGGAGCAGTTCCTGGATTTCTTCAACGATCGGGTCGAAAGACTTGTCAAGATCAACCCACTGCGGCTTGAAGACCTTTTCAACCGCTTCTTTGATCGCAGCTGCCTTCGGAGCGGAAGTGCTTCCCAAATAGCCGAGTTTTAAATTCGGGTTCTCAGAGACGGCATGCGCGCATGCAGTGGGGAAGTCAGTAATCGGCGTTGTGATTTCTTCCTGAAGCTCATTTTTAAAACCGAGAGTGCGGCAGTTTGTCACAGCTGCGACCTTAGCACCAGCGGCTCTCAGTCGGCTGACTTCTTCGAAGGCGCGGATCTTGAAATCTCCGTCGCGTACGAGTTTAGAAGCATCGCTATTTGGGCTCTGCCACTCAAAATCGACGGTTTTGAGGATGGCTTTTGTACCGTCGGGTAAGTAGGTATTCGCGATTTTTTCTTTCAGGGCTTTAACAAAGGGGGCAGGGGAACCGACTTGGCAAAGTCCGATGATTGTCTGATCTTTGGCTGACATAGTTTTATCGATCCGGGGAATGTAGATAGAGGAAGTATAGACGCAATAACACATGCAATGGCCAGAAACAGCAATGACGTTCTTGATTTTTTCTCAGCAGATTTCTCCAGTAAAAAGAGGGGAATCAAAAACGGTTCAATTTGAATCGCGTATTTATAATTATGACGTCTAATGCGTTTGCCTAAAAATAGGCTTACCTACTAATACTAAATAAAAATTTATGTCTGTACTAAAAACGATTCTTTCAAGTGTACTGTGGGCGCTCTTAGTTCTTTTTATTCCTATCTTTGGTTTAGAGACAGTGTCTCAGTCCTCCCTTGGTATTGGACTGTTTAAATTTTTTATCCTTGCGCTGATTTCCCTCTTTTGCTTCAGTGGTCTCATAACGTCTATTGAGTCCGCTTTACTCCGGCGTTATCGCCTGAAGCTGCTCTTCTATCTGTCCCTGCTCTTAGGTTTGATACCGGTCATCATTCAAATTTTTGTTGCCGGCTCGATATCTGCTCGACCGCTAACAACAGCTATTTACTGGCTCGCCGGGATTTCAGTTGTTCTCGCGCTAATACCTTATGTTGCCGGGGGTTGCTTTTCAAAGATCGGTAACGACAATGCTGCCCGAGTATTGAGTGCGTTTCTTGTCTTCTTATGCATGGCTATTCCGGCCTTTCTCAGCTTGTCTTTTTTCTCTTATTACTTAGTCTCCGGTTCCGTATTATCTGCAGATACTTTGCTTGCAATCGCCCAGACAAACAACAATGAGGCTTTTGCGTATTTAAAAGAGAATATGACTGTCGGTTCGTCGCTGCTTTTTGTCGTTGCCGCTCTTTTCATTTTCTGTTTAGTTATTCTTCTTGCTAAATCAGTAGTGACACAGCAGACAGATCATGGGACTACAAATAAGGAAACAAGGTCGTATACTGATGCAAAGAAACTAAGGATTAGGCTCTTTGGTACTGCATTTATCTCGCTGCTTGCGATTGTTATTTCTTCCATTTTGATTAGTAAAACTAGTCACAATCTAATCACTAAACCCTTTATAGGTTTAGCTGAAGGCTTGAAACTATATAAAGACTTTAAAGATGCCTCTCTTGAGAGGATTCACAAATTTGGAACACTCGCTATAGAGAAAGACGGATATAAAGGTTTATACATCCTGGTGATAGGAGAGTCTCAGAACAGAAATCACATGTCCGCTTACGGGTATAAGCGAGAGACGACACCGTGGCTATCGAAAATGAAGAATGATCCGAATGCGGTTATCTTTTCTAACGCATATTCCAATCACACCCATACCGTTCCGGCTTTAACGTATGCTCTGACCTCTAAGTCTCAATACGATGACAATCTTCTTCAGGATTGTCCTTCGTTAATTGAATTGGCAAATGCGTCAGGATACGAAACCTATTGGATAAGTAATCAAGTCAAGCTGTCGGCTTGGGATACGCCTGTCACGCTTATAGCCTCGACGGCGGATCATCAGATGTTCATTAATACGAACTTTGGCACGGATACAGGTACTACCTTTTACGACGGAGAATTGGTCAACAGTCTCAAAAATCTGCACAGCAATAGCGACCGTATTTTGATTGTTCTTCATCTAATGGACAACCATACAGTTTATGAAGAAAGATACCCGGGCTCCTTTAAGAAATTTGGTCGAACTTCAATTGATAAGTACGACAACAGTATGCTTTATAACGATGCTGTAGTAAAAGATATTTATGAATGGGCTAAAAAACAACCTAACTTTATGTCTTTGACATATGTAGCAGATCACTCAGAAGGCGTTGATAGGGGAGTATCTCATGACAGCAGTCAATTTGGCTGGGATTTAACGGAAATTCCTTTCTGGATGGTCTTCTCTGACAAATATGCGAAGGATCACTCGTCTGTTGTTAGGAATCTGAAAAAGAATTCAGATAAGCCGTTCACTAATGACATGCTGTTTGACACGATGTCGAGCGTTCTAGGCATTGAAAGCAAATTCAAAAATGACAACAATGATATTTCCTCCGAAAGCTACGGATGCACTATGAATGAATTGAAGACACTGCACGGCAGGAAATCTTTTGAGGAGAGAAAAGAATGAGGAAAGGGAAAATTACCTTAGGAGTCATAGCGATTCTGCTAGTTCTTGCTCTTGCTTTTGTTGCGTTGCGCAATTCTTATTATTTATGGCTGGTAGGCAAATTTCAGGATATTCCTGAAAAATTTTGGCTGCATCGTGTGAACTCTCCCTTAAAAATGAAAGAGTTTTCGGAGAAATACAGCCGTTTCGAAATGGATGCGCTCTACAACGAGAAAGACAGAATTTTCAATAACTCTCATGATGCAGGAGATGGTCAAGTTCCTTTATCTGAAACGCTGAAGTTTCTTAAGCCATCAAAGGGAGCTTGGTTTGATGTTAAGAATTTAACTGAAGCAAATAGCTTTAACGCAGAGGAAGACCTTTCAAAAATTGTCAAGGAGGCTGGTATTGATAAGAATAAATGCATTGTGGAGAGCCATTGCGTTCCATGTCTTAATTTCTTTGCTTCAAAAGGATGGAAAACAGCTTTTTATCTGATCGGTGAAGGAAAGCGCCAGGAAGATGTAAAAACACAAATTTATGAAGCATATAAATCAAACTGCAAATACCTTTCTATGGACGGTCATATGTATGAGCTTGTTAAAAAGAATGACCTTCTGAAGAATAAGAAGTATTTAGTTTGGTATTACTGGGAACCTTGGTACAAGGTGAACAACAAAAAAATGTACCAGGATGCTGTGAAAAATAAGGATGTTGAAGTTATTCTCGTTAAGGAAAGAGGACATTTTCACAGGTGAATAAAAGAAGCATCAAGGTGCCGGATCCAAATAGCATCTAGGTTGTTTTCTCCCCAATAAGTGTCGGAGGTATTTTTCATAAGTTGTAAGATGCCCATCGATCCTTTTCTGCCGTATTTCTACTCGAGAAATTGAGTCTAATGAGGAGTAACGCGTGAATGTCGTATTGGAAAAGCGACATTAAGTTGTTTTTCATGATTATTCTTCTGTTGAGACTCGCACTGTTCAAGTGCAGACTTGTATTCTCTGATAATATCCTCCGTATCTTCTCTCGGAATGGATATCCTGAGATTTACAAGGACAGCAGCTTCCGCTGTTACTGTGGACAAAAGACATGTTCGGAATTAAAAAAGAAATTCAAAATTTCAGCAGGCTGGAAATCATTTTCTTGTTTGCTTTTTCCCTTTTTATTTTTTTTCAGTGTTTATCAATTGCTGTTGCGAATATTTTCTTAGGAATTTCCATTTTTTTTGCGATTCTTGTTTTGGCAAAAAGAATAAAAGAAAAAAAGATTAATGATATTTATTTAAAAATTAAAAATAATCGAACTTGGTTTCTGATATTTGGCTTTTTCTGGGCAATAATGCTGCTTTCTGCTCTGTTTAGTGGTGAGCCTATAGAAGGCGCTAAAGTATTTTTTAATACCTACGTGTTTAGAACCTTTCCATTTTTTTTCATTCTTCTGTTCTTTGATAAACCTAAATTAGTATTTATTTTTCTAATAATAAGTATTATCTCTTGTGCGCTTGATGTGATCGGAGGGTATATTATTGCGCCGGCCGGAGCAGTGAGACTTAAAGGGCTATTTGGCCACATGATGACCTTGGCGGGTTTTCTTTGTGTGTCTCTTCCGTTGTGTTTATCTCTAATTCTGAATAGAGCTCAAAAATTACCATTCCTAATATTCAACTTAGTTCTATTTTCTATCCTTGCAGTAGGTCTGATGCTAAATGCGACAAGGGGAGCATGGCTTGGAGTAATACCAGCGCTCTTTTTGGTTGGGATGTGGTTTTCTCTCAAATCCGTCAAAAAAACCATGGCATTTATTGTGATCGCCGCGATCTGTGCATCTTTATTTTGTTCGCTTGATCAGGTTCAAAGACGAGTAGATACAATCACAGATATGGCCTATCAATCCAATTCTGAGCGTTTGCTGATGTGGAAGAGCGCCACTAACATGTTCTTAGATCATCCGGTCTTAGGGGTCGGAGTTGGCCAATATGCGGATAAATATCAAAAAGAATACATTCTTCCTGAAGCGAAAGAGAGAAGACAAAAGCATGCGCACAGCAATATTTTTCAGATGCTTGGACAAAGTGGAGCTATTGGGCTGATTTCTTTTGTTCTCCTATTTGGATATATCTTTTGGTTTGGCTTTAAGAGCATGTGGAGGAATAAAAATCTTTATGGGATGCTCATTGTCTCAGTATCAATGTCTTTCTTTATTCAAGGTTTAACTGAATTTAATTTTGGTAATTCTGCTGTTGTGAAATTTTACTGGGTAGCTCTCGCTTCGCTTATTGTGCTCTCGCGTATTAAAGATATGAAAAATAATGAGGCGCGGCCTGCCTAAGAACTTTTAAATGTTTTTTCGCAACGCATTTGTTGAGTTCTGACGGGCAGTCTAACTGCCCGCTCTCCGGTTTACGAATCTTCTTTTTTGGGCGTCACAACAACATCATTTTCAATTGATGTTTCGTGACAGCTTTTCCAAGACGGCCTTGGTCGCTTTAGTTGGGTGATTAGAGGAATCAACTGTAGCAGTGATTGACAGCCAGGTTTTACTCATGGCGATTCCCACTGCGATCACAACCGGACCGAGGATAATGCCCATGAAGCCGAAGGCAATGATGCCGCCGAAAACGCCTAAATAGATCAAAGAAAGCGGCAGCGAAGCGCCCTTTGAAATGAGAAGCGGCTTCAGGAAATTATCAACGCTCGATACGGCAAGAGAGCCCCAGAGCACCAGAAAGATCGCCATTCCGACCTCTCCTTTGTAGTAAAGCCAGCAGGCAGCCGGTCCCCAAACAAGAGGAGGTCCGATCGGTACGGCAGATAGCACGAACACAGCAATGCCCAGAGTCAATGCACCGGGAACTCCGGCAATCCAAAAGCCGATTAACGCAACAATCCCTTGGCCTGCTGCGCTGCCGACAATGCCGAACACAACACTTCTGGTAGTGTTGACGATAATATTTCGAACTTCTACAGCAATGTTTCCGCTCATGCGTGTCAGAAGCGCCAGGCACTTCTGGGACAAATATTCACCGTCGCGGTAGAAGAAGAAAATTACAAACAGCATTAAGAAGAGCTGGAAGAGGCCGTCTCCCAACATAACCGCGCCCGCAAGCGCTGCACGGCTAACCGGGTCAAAAAGCTTTTGAGCTAGCGCAGTAAGGTCCTCTTTACTGCCAAGCAAATCATGAGCCTGATCAAAGATCCAATTGCCAATCAGCGGTATCTCTTTGATTTGCTCGGGGATGTTAAAACCGGAGGCAATCCAATCACGGATATAACGAATGAGTGTCGGAATTTCCTGCGCGGAAACAAGAGAAAGAGCCGCGATCGGAAGTACGATCAAAACAGCGAGCAAGCCCACGATAATGCAGGTTGCCAACAGATTACGTCCGCCTACAGCTGAGCGAATTCGTTTGAATAAGGGCCACGAGACCATTGCGATAACTGCCGCAACGGAAATTGCCGTAGCGAAAGGCCAAACGACCAACACGCATCCAATTGCGATGAAGGATCCAAATAAGAATCGCACAACAAAATCGGTGCGATCCATGAATGATGGCAGTTTCATATCTGATCTGATGTCTTAACTGCTTCCAATATTAATTCAAATTCATTGAAGATCACGTCCTTTCCCCAACAATGAGCAGAAAAATTGAGATATTTAATCCTGATTACGGGTCTTAGTCAGAGGATTCAGCCGCATTGTTAAGACAGGTCTTTCCCCAGCTGCAAAGGGCTTGAAGTATCGGTTCCAGCGACTTTCCTTTCGTTGTGAGGGAATATTCTACTTTCGGAGGAACAACCGCATAGACCTGACGGAGGACCAAACCATCCTGTTCCAACTCACGAAGCTGCTGCGTCAGCATCTTAGGCGTCGCTTTGGGTACTTGCTTACGAAGCTCAGAAAATCTCAGCGTTCTATTCATGAGCTTCCATAAAATTAGTGCCTTGTATTTTCCTCCGATGAGATTCAATGAGGTCTCTATGGGGCATGGGCAGCGGCAGTCATCTTGATTGGCAGATGAATGATTATCTTTCATGGTATATTTTATATACTAATATACAAAACAGTTAGTTCTTGCTAATAAGATAATAATACGTAAAATAATACCGCTACGCAAGGAAATAATATGCAGAAAAAGAATTTTGATGTGACTGGGATGAGCTGCTCGGCCTGCTCAGCCAGAGTTGAGAAGGCGGTCTCTTCCATACCCGGGGTTGACAATGTGAATGTCAATCTCCTGAAAAACAGTATGACCGTCGAGTTTGACGACGCAAAGACAAATGTCGGGGAGATCGTCAAAGCGGTAACGGACGCCGGCTATGGCGCGTCGGAAAGGAGTGAAGATAAAGGAGGTTCGGTTCAAACAGCGGATCCTGCGCTTGAGGCTAAAAAGGCTTCCGAAGAAATGAAGTTTAGGCTTTGGGTATCCTTGATTTTTGCCGGAATTCTTATGATTTTGGCAATGGGACCAATGCTCGGGATGCCTTTGCCTGAGATTCTCAGCGGAACAAAGAATGCACCGATAAACGCTCTGACCCAGTTTTTGCTTACGCTTCCGGTCATTTTTGTGAACTTTAAGTATTTCCGAAACGGTTTTAAGTCCCTTTGGCATCGGGCGCCAAATATGGATTCTCTGGTGGCGATCGGCTCAGCCGCCTCTGTCTTATTCGGACTGTTTGCCCTTTACATGATGCTTTGGGCACTTGCCCAAGGAAATGAGAAACAGCTTGCGCATTATGCACATAATCTGTACTTTGACTCAGCCGCAATGATATTGGCACTTATCACATTGGGCAAATATTTTGAGTCGAGAGCAAAGCACAAGACGACGGATGCGATCTCCAAATTGATGGCCTTGGTTCCGGAAAATGCGTTGGTCGAAAGAGACGGTAAGCAGGAAGTTGTGCCTTTGGAGCAAATCGCTGTAGGAGATTTGGTTCTTTTAAAAACCGGTTCAAGGGTTCCGGTTGACGGTGTTGTAGAGGACGGAAGCGGGACAGTAGATGAATCTTCCCTGACGGGAGAGAGTGTTCCGGTAGAAAAAACGGTTGGTTCTCAAATGTCGGCTTCTACGCTTCTGACGAGCGGTTATATCAAAATGAAGGCCACTCGAGTAGGCGGAGATACTGCTCTGGCTCAGATCATTAAACTTGTTGATGAAGCAACATCAACAAAACCGCCGGTTGCAAGACTCGCTGATAAAATCAGCGGCATCTTTGTTCCAACGGTGATCTCGATCGCAATTGCAGCTTCCCTGGTTTGGCTGATGCTTGGATATTCGTGGGAATTCGCGCTGATGATCGGCGTTTCAGTTCTTGTGATCTCTTGTCCATGCGCATTGGGTTTGGCGACTCCGACAGCAATCATGGTTGGAAGCGGTCGAGGCGCACAGAACGGAATCCTTTTCCGCTCGGCAGAAGCTATTGAAACAACCGAAAAAGTCAATGTTATTGTGCTTGACAAGACAGGAACGGTCACCAGCGGAAAACCTGCACTAACAGATGTTGTCAGTTTCAGTCTTCCCCCCAAGGAACTCTTGAGTCTCGTCGCCTCTGTGGAAAATAAGTCGGAGCATCCGCTTGCGGCAGCTGTCGTTGATGGAGCAAAGTCCTTAGAAGTGCCGCTTCGGGAGGCTTCAAACTTCACGCAAAATCTGGGTAATGTGTCTGCTCAGGTAATTGGGAAAAATGTGAAAATCGGCAATAAGAGCGTTGTTGTCGGTGAGTTGCCTGAACAAGTTCGTGAATTAGCGGATCAATTAGCGGATCAAGGTAAAACTCCGCTTTATGTTCTGCTGGACGGAAAACTTTCCGGTTTGATCGCGGCTGCTGATCCTGTGCGAGCTGACAGCAAAGACGCAGTTCAAGCGATGCTCAAGCAGGACAAAGAAGTTTGGATGCTGACAGGGGACAATATTAAGACAGCGCAAGCTGTGGCCGCACAAGTCGGTATCAAAAATATTCGTGCAGAAGTTAAACCCGCAGAAAAAGAGGCTCTTGTCCGTGAACTTCAGGAAGCCGGAAAGAAGGTCATGATGGTTGGGGACGGAATTAACGATGCGCCGTCTCTTGCAAGAGCGGATGTTGGAGCGGCAATCGGCGCCGGTACAGATGTAGCGATTGAAGCGGCTGATATCGTGATCATGAAGAGCCGCCTTTCTGATGTTGTCAATGCCGGAGCGCTCTCACACTCCTGTATGAACAACATTCGTGAAAATCTATTCTGGGCATTTATTTACAACATCATCGGCATTCCGGTTGCCGCAGGTGTCTTTTATACAGTTTTTGGATGGGTGCTTAACCCGATGATTGCAGCAGCCGCCATGAGCATGAGCTCGGTGAGTGTGGTTTCTAATGCACTGAGACTGCGTCGCTGGCGTCCTGTACTTTCGGGAGCAATGGATAATGAAAATCAGAGAATGGAACCTAAACTTATGAACTTAGCCATCGAGAAAACCGCTGCAGAAACGCCTAAGTATGAATACAAGATTTATATCTCCGGCATGATGTGCCAGCATTGTGTAAAAGCAGTAACCGGCATGATTACCGGATTGCCCGGAGTTATCGACTGCAAAGTCGATTTAGAGAAGGGGACTGCAGATGTACAAAGCTCAGCCCCGATCGACGAGGCAAAATTAAAATCATTGATCGAGGAAGACGGCTACAAATTAGAGTCGATTGAATGTATTTCAACGCCTGGGCAGACAAAGGGTTTTAATTATTTACTTGGGATCGAAGGCATGATGTGCTGTCATTGCGTTAAGTCGGTAACTAAGAAACTATCAGGACTTGACGGGGTAGTTCATTGCGAGGTGTCTTTGGAGAATAAATCTGCACAGGTTGAATCCTCTAAGCCGATTACGGAATCAGAATTTCAGCAAGCGATAGAGGAGGAAGGCTATGAGCTGACAGAGGCAAGAGAGGCGTAAGTCATCAAAATGTAGAGTCTCGGAGGGAAAACGGTAATTTCCCATTGCTTTTATAATCAGCGGCTTTTGTAGTTTGATGTAGTCCCGATGAAAAAAATATTACTGTTTTTCGCTCTTCTTTCCTGCTGTTCTTCTGTAGCTTTTAGCGCGGCTAACTACAAAGGAAATTATTCAATTGACAGCTTTAATAAAGCCAAGAAGCTGCTCGAACGAAATGTCGTTTACGATCAAAGGACAACGATATATTGCGGAGTAAAGTTCGATGAACATAAAAATACAATACTCCCATCCGGCTTTGAATCACCGGTTCATCCTAAGCGGGCAGGAAAAATTGAATGGGAACATGTTGTCCCTGCAGAAAATCTCGGTCAGACGTTTTCGGAGTGGCGCAGCGGACATCCTGACTGCGTGGACAGCAAAGGGAAATCCTTTAAGGGCCGCAAATGCGCAGAAAAGGTAAACAAAGAGTTCCGTTACATGCAGAGCGATATGTACAACCTTTATCCTGCGGTTGGTTCTGTGAACGCGGATAGAGGTAATAAAAACTTTGAAGCAATGGCGAAGTCGGTCCCTTCCAAGTTTGGTGTTTGCGAAATGAAGATTGTGGGCAACAAAGCGGAGCCGCCTGCGAGAGCCAAAGGTGCTGTCGCAAGAACTTATAAATATATGGAGTACGCCTACCCTCGATATCAAATGAGTTCGGCTCAGCGCAGACTGATGGACGCATGGGACAAGCAGTATCCCGTTGAACAGTGGGAATGCACGCGTGCACTCAGAATTGAAAGGCTTCAGAGAAACGAAAATCCGTTCGTCAAAGAAGCCTGTGTGAATAAGGGAATGTGGAGATAGAAAAAAGAAGCGGTGCCTCGGCACCGCTTCTTCTATGATGGATTAAATGGACTCAGTTTCCATGTTGATTGCGCCGCATGGACATTCCTGAGAACATACGCCGCAGCCCTTGCAATAGTCATAATTGAAAATGTAGGGCACGTTGTCGTCTCCGGTCTTGATGACCGCGTTATCCGGGCAGACACCATAGCAGTTATCGCACTGCAGGCAGTTGCCGCAAGACATGCAGCGACGAGCTTCAAAAAGCGCGTTTTCTTCAGTCAGACCGTGCTGGACTTCATCAAACGTGCTCTGTCGGCGAACCAAATCAAGCATCGGACGAACAGTCTTCGGGGCGTCCGAGTAGTACCAAGTATTCAGGTTCTTAAATTCAGCAACCTGTTTCTTCGGATGATCAACAGGTTCTTTGCCGTTCAGGAAGCAGTCAATCGCATAGGCCGCTTTATAGCCGTGACCGATAGCAACCGTTACGTTTCTGTCGCCGGGGACCATGTCGCCGCCCGCATAGATACCGGGAACGTTGGTACGCATGAAACGGTCAACCTGAACAACGCCTTTCTCGATATTAAGATTCGGAATCTTATCAATGAGACTCTGGTCAACGTTCTGACCAAGAGCGAGAACAACAGTATCGGCTTCAACCGTTTCGAATTCACCTGTCGGCTGCGGATTTCCGTTTTCATCAAGTTTCATCTTTTCAATCTTGATTTCTTTCGGATTCTCAGCTTCGGAAATTGTAGAAAGCCACTTCACAGAAACACCTTCCTGAAGGGCTTCTTCAACTTCGAAGTCATGCGCAGGCATCTTGTCGCGTGTTCTGCGATAAATGATGAGCGGTTCTGCGCCAAGACGTTTTGCGGAGCGAGCAACGTCAATTGCCGTATTGCCGCCGCCGTAAACGACAACTCTGCGTCCAAGCAGCGGTTCTTCTTCGCCTTCCATGGAACGAAGAACAGAGACGGCATCCATCATGTGTTTCGAGTCACCGCCCGGAATGTAGGCATTCTTGGCCATACCGGCGCCGACACCGAGGAATACAGCGTCATAACCGAATTTTTCTTTTTCTTCCTCAATGCTCTTGACGGTGTAGTTGAGTTCAATCTTGACACCCAGTTCCGCGATTCGAGCGATTTCCTGATCGAGCACTCGGCGCGGCAGACGATACTTAGGAATACCGTAGCGCATCATGCCGCCAGCCTCAGGACTGCCTTCCTTAACAGTGACTTCATGACCTTTGAGTGCGAGCTGATAAGCCGCGGAAAGACCGGCAGGGCCGGATCCGACGATCAGAACTTTCTTACCGGTTTTCTTTGCGGGTTTCTCAAACTTATAGCCGTTTTCCAGAGCATTGTCGCCAAGGAAGCGTTCCACAGAATTGATACCTACGGACTCATCAAGCTGTCCGCGGTTGCAAGCACCTTCGCAGGTGTGATAGCAGACACGACCCATGCAGGAAGGGAAAGGATTGCGTTTGACCAGATGGCGCCATGCTTTTTCATAATTTCCGCTTTCTGCATAGAAAAGCCAGCCCTGAATATCTTCGCCCGCAGGACATTGTTTATTGCAGGGCGGCAGTTTGTGGACATAGGTCGGACGAAGTGTTCTCCAGCTGCCGGTTCTGTTTTCCAAAGAGGTTCCGACATCCAGCGTAATAGCAAATGGTTTTTTCATAAATGTAATTCCTCTTAGATTCGATCTGCGCGTTCGTCAGCCTGAACAGCAGGCGGAATAATTTCGGGTTCTTCTTCGCCGAGAAGACCGAATCTGCGGATGTTTCTCTCTGATATTGCCTGAATTCTCGTGAGCGCTTCGGTGTCGGCTTTAGCGCCGAACAGGTGCGCATAGCGTTTCTGAAGCTTCATGTATTCTTCAACCGGGCGAAGCTGACGAATCTTATGAACGTTTGTGATTTCGCCGTATTCAGCTTCAAATACCGGGAAAAGGCCGGTTTCGGTGGCAAGACGGGCTAAACGTACCGTGTCGGAGGATTTGGCTCCCCAGCCGAGCGGGCAGGGAACCAGAACGTGCAGATAGCGCGCTCCGTGGAATGTCATCGCCTTTTCAACTTTTCTTTCCAGATCACGAAGATCAGCGATTGTAGCAGTTGCCACATAAGGAATGCCGTGAGCCATAGCGATCAGAGGAACATCCTTGCCCTGACCGAATGCGTTTCCGGGGTGGCTGCCGAGAATCTGAGTCGTGGCTGTGCGAACTGCGGGAGGTGTGGCTGAGGAGCGCTGAACACCGGTGTTCATGTAGCCTTCGTTGTCGTAGCAGATGTACAGAACGTCGTCGTTGCGTTCGAACATACCGGACAGGCAGCCGAAACCGATATCTGTGGTACCGCCGTCACCGCCTTGAGCGATAACGCGGACCAGCGGTTTGCTGGTCTTTTTGGCTTTAACACGAGCGACAGCGGCCATACCTGTGCCGACGGCCGCAGTATTACCAAAAAGCGAATGGAACCAAGGCAGCTGCCAGCTGGTTTCCGGATAAGGAGTAGAGAACACTTCAAGACAGCCGGTCGCGTTGGCGGCGATCAGGCGGCCGTGAGTAGCGCGCATTGCGGCGTCAACTGCGTAGCGTGCGCCAAGCGCTTCACCGCAGCCCTGACAGGCGCGATGGCCGGAGTTCAAGGAGTTGTAACGCTCGATATTAGCCTGACCGCTTCGCTGATCAGGATTCAGGAGACGGTTGCCGACAGTGAACGTGCCTGTCTGATAAAACTTAATCTGATGCTCGGACATGACTTATACCTCTCCTTTATGGTGATCCGCAACCGCTCGAACAATCGCTTCGGCGGTTGGTCCGATGTGGCGCTCTTCCTGCTCGTGTCTCAGCTGATCGTTAACAACTTTTTCTTCAAGGTCCAAGAAACTCAGCTCAGGAAGCTCATTTCTAAGCGCAGCATCAAATACTTTGTGCAGGCTTCTCTTGTAGATCGGACGTCCGCCAAGACCCGCGATAACGCCGCAGATGTTCAGCTTGTCCAAACCTCTGGTAGAACGAATGATGTCGTCGGTTACAACGCCGCCGATGCCGACCTGAAGCGCTCGGTCAATAACAACCGCTGTTTTAACCTTTTCAAGAGCCGCGAAGACTTCCTGCTGCGGGAACGGGCGATAGGCTTTAATACCGAGAAGACCGACTTTCTTGCCGTCTTCACGCATTTCATCAATAACGTCTTTGATGGTTCCAATAGTGGAGCCAAGCGCGATAACCATGACCTCAGCGTCTTCTGCGCGATAAAGGTCGATGAGTCCGCCGGTTTTTCTTCCGATGATTTCTTCAAATTCTTTAGAAACACGGTCGATGACCTGCAGAGACTGCAGATGGTGCGCGTGTGCAAGATAGCGAACTTCAGTGAACGCTTCGGGTCCAACCATGGCGCCGATTGAAACCGGGTTTTCCGGGTCCAAACTCTGACGCGGATCGTAAGGCGGAAGGAAGGCGTCAACCTGTTCCTGAGTCGGAATGTCCATTCTTTCGAACGCGTGTGTCAGCACGAAGCCGTCCATACAGACCATAACAGGAAGAGAAACTTCTTCAGCGATTTTGAACGCCTGGATGTGCAGATCCACCGCTTCCTGGTTGTCTTCAGCAAAGAGCTGAATCCATCCGCAGTCACGCTGGCTCAGAGAGTCGGAGTGGTCATTCCAAATATTGATCGGAGCTCCGATTGCTCGAGATGCGACAGTCATCACAATAGGGAGGCCGAGGCCGGAAGCGTTGTATACGGCCTCAGCCATGTACAGCAGACCCTGAGAAGCGGTAGCGGTATAAGCACGGCCGCCTGCGACAGAGCCGCCGATTGCGACACTCATAGCGGCGAATTCACTTTCCACGTTAATGAATTCGCAGTCTGTAAGCGTGCCTTTTTTGACCATGGCGCCCAGATTTTCAACGATATGTGTCTGGGGAGAAATAGGATAAGCACAGACGACTTCAGGACGGCAAAGCGCTACAGCTTCGGCTACGCCCAGTGAGCCTTCGATTTGTTTGAGCATTGAGGCTCTCCTTAAAAGTTTTTCTTAGCGTTAAGAACAAAATTGAAAGCGTCGGATGCGACATCGGCATTGGCCTGAGCAACCTTTCCTTTGTAGCGTGTCATGAACGCCTGCTGAACGCTTTCAAGCTTAAGTTTTCCGGTCAGAGCGGCAAAGCCCGCAAGCATCGCGGCGCCGGGAAGGGGACGTCCGATTCTTTCCATCGCGAACTTGGTGGCGGGCAGCGTAATGACATGTCCCTTGGGAAGGCGATTCACAAGATCAGCCAAACCGAGTTCTTCAGGAGTCTGAGAGCTGTTGAGAAGAACGTAAGCGTTATCTGTGAGACCGCTAAAGACGTTGACGCTTTCAAGCAGCGTACGGTCCTGGATAAGCACCGCATCCGGCTCTGTAATCGGTTCACGAAGACGGATCTGATGGTCGCTGACTCGAGCAAAGGCGACAACAGGAGCGCCGGTTCGTTCACTTCCGAAACTTGGGAAAGCCTGGGCGTAATGGCCCTCTGTAAAGGCTGCAAGAGAAAGCATTTCCGCACTCGTTACAACACCTTGGCCTCCTCGGCCGTGTAATCTGATCTGGAACACTTTTTTTCCTTATAACTAAATTGCAAACAAGAGATCGAGCGATTAAGTCAGCGAGACTTTGATACGGCCGTCGACGGCAATGGGTTCACCATTCTTATCACTGATCATCAAGGGGTTGATATCTAATTCTTCAATAGAGGGATAGTCTTCAACAAGCTGAGAAAGTCTCATCAGTGTTTCTTCAACTTTGTCGATTTGAGCCGGAATAGCGCCTCGCGCTCCCTGCAGAAGTTTGTACGCTTTAACGGATGTAATCATGTCATTTGCGTCTTCAGGCGTAAGCGGTGCAAGGCGGAAGGTGACATCTTTCATCACTTCGACAAACACGCCGCCAAGACCGAACATCATCATCGGACCGTACTGAGGATCTTTAGCGCAGCCGCAGACCATTTCTCTGTCGCTCTTGACCATTTCCTGAACAATGACGCCTTCAAAACCCTCCATAAGACCTTTGGCTTCAAGCTTTGCCACCAGATCAGCGTATTCAGCTCTCAGCTGTTCAGCATCTTTAATTCCGACGCGAACACCGCCAACGTCTGTCTTATGGGAAATTTTCTTTGAGTTGAGCTTCATGACAACGGGATAACCGATTTCTTCTGCCAGTGCGACTGCTTCGTCGGCATTTTTCGCCTCGCCGTCTTTACAGACACGAATGCCGTAGGCAGAAAGAACCTGGAGGGATTCGCCAGTTGTCAGCTGTTCGCGGTTTTCCGCTGCAGCATTGCTGAAAATCTTTGCTGCCTTTTCTGCGTCAACGTCAAAGCGCATAGGTGACGTGATCGGACGCTCAATCCACTTTCTTTGCTGGTTGAGACGATTCAGACCCATGACCGCTTCTTCAGCAAACATAAAGAACGGTACGTTGACTTCCATGTCGGAGAGTTTGGCGAAGAATTCGTTCTTTGTCATGAACACACCGACAATCGGTTTGTTCGGATGCTGAGCTTTGATGTCCATAACCGCTTTGGCGACATCGATATCTTTTAGGCCAAGGAAGGGCAGGTAAATCACAATGACCATATCGACGCCGTCGTCAGAGAGTACTGTCTCGAGCGTTTGCTGATAATGGTCAAGAGGAGCTGAAGCAATCATGTCCACCGGGTTTTTAACCGAAGCCGCGGCCGGCAGGAAAGAGCGCAGTTTTTCTTTAGTCGCTTCGCTCAGTTCTGCCATCTGCATGCCGCATTCAACGACGGTGTCGGTCGCCATAATTCCGGGACCGCCGGAGTTGGTTACGATAGCGACTCTGTCGCCCTTAGGAATAGGGCAGTGGCTGAACACTTTAGCTGTATTAAATAGGTTCTGAAGCGTGAATTCGCGGATGACGCCGGACTGCTTCAGCAAAGCGTCTGCCGCTTTGTCAGCACCGGCAAGCGAACCGGTGTGTGAAGAAGCAGCAGAAGCGCCTGCAGCCGAGCGGCCGGCTTTCAGTGCGAGAATCGTTTTTTTCTTTGTGGTGCTGGTTGCAAGCTTTCTGAATTTCTTCGGGTCCGCGATGGATTCCATATAGAGGAGAATCTGACGGACGTCATCCACATTTTCCCAGTATTCAATAGCAGAGTCAGCGTTTACGTCAGCCTGATTGCCAATAGAAATAAACTGGGCAAAGCCGAGATTCAGGTCTTTAAGAATATTGAGAATTCCGCCTCCGAGCGCGCCTGATTGGGAGACAAAGCCGATATCGCCGCGTACGGGGAGCGACTCAGCAAAGCAGGCGTCAAGGCGAACTGCGGGGTCGGTATTTACAACGCCCAGGCAGTTGGGTCCAACCAGCGTCATGCCGTATTCGTGAATCTTTGCCGCGAGCTGCTTTTCAAGTTCGGCGCCGGCTGATCCGGTTTCTTTAAATCCGGCACTGATTACTACGACACCTTTGATGCCTTTCCGATGACACTGATCAATTACGGAGAGAACGTACTTCGCATTGATAACGATAAGCGCCATATCGATGTCATCGGCAACATCGAGAACGGATGGATATGCTTTGAGTCCGTGAATTTCGGAGTCTTTCGGATTGATAGGATAAATATTGCCCGTGTATCCGTACTCGAGCAGACGTTTCATAATATCTGAACCGATTGTGTGTTCCTTGGTTGAGGCGCCGATGACCGCAATGCTGCGGGGACGCATAATCTTATCTAATCCGTGCATATATGACATCCGTTAAAAGGTTTGCATAACCTACTAATTTTAGGTCAGAAAGAGACCTGATACCGTAGCGTGTTTAGAATCTTTTCACATTATGAAAAGTCATTCCAAAAACTTGATTGGCATTGTAGATAAGAGCAGAGAAAAGGCAAGAGTTACAACTTTTTTAAACAAATTATTAACGGCAAAAAATGCTTTTCAAGTGAATCAAATAATGAGTAGACGGCCGAAGTGTTGTTAATACGCAAAAACTTGTAGTAATCCTAGAGAGTTACGCCTAAGACGCTCAAATCAGCGTAATATATTACTGTTATATGAATGTCAACTCGGTTTACATAGGAGAGACCAATGAACAAGACAGAAATGATTGACGCAGTTGCCAAAGTGACAGGTGTCACAAAAGCAGATGTCGCCAAAGTCATCAACGCCTACACCGATGAAATCGTCAAAGCAGTTGCTGCCGGCGACGATTACGTTACAGTTGGCTTCGGCAAGTTCTATCAGTCCGAACGTCAGGCTCGCATCGGCCGCAACCCTTCAACCGGCGCCGAGATCAAGATCCCTGCCGCTAAAGTTCCGAAGTTCTCTGCCGGCAAAGCTTTCAAAGACGCTGTCAACGCTCCGAAAAAAGCTGCAAAAGGTGCACGCAAAGCTAAGAAATAATTAGCTTGTTTCGCATTCAGAGAAAGCCTCCTTTGTTTGGGAGGCTTTTCTGTTTATAGTTACTAAGATATTTGCATCGGTGTTTAGTGATGCGCAGAAGTGTCATATCTAGGATGATCTAATGAAGATTTGTTTTGTGAACCTTGCTTCGGGGTATAGCGGAGGCGAAAATCAAACATTTTTGCTGGCCCGGGAATTGAAGAGGGTAAATATTGATTTAGTTGCAGTGACTCATCCTAGAAGTCCGTTAACATCAAAATTAGAACAGATTGGCGTAGAAGTTGTTAAGACGACAAATTTTTTCCGAGGACATAACGCTCCTCTCCTTAAAGATGTTTCTTTGCTGCATGTTCACGACGGACGCGGGGTTCACTGGGCCTCTGTCCATAATATGCTCCGAGGTACCCCGTTTATCATCACGAGACGAATTGACAATAATATAAGTGAGAGATTTCTAACGAAATTAAGCTATGAAAGGGCTTCCTTGCTTGTTGGAATTTCGCGAAAAATCTGCAGTGTATTAAAAGAATATCTTCCGCAAAAAGATGTTGAGCTTATACCGTCTTCGCCGGTTTCATATGAGCTTGAGGAGCAGGTTGTCAATGGAATAAGAGCGCAATATCAGGGGAAGTTTTTAGTTGTTCAGGCGGCAACTCTTCTAGAGCATAAAGGTTTTGATATCTCGATCAGCGCAGCGCGGGAGTTGGAGAATGAAGATGTCCAATTTTTATTTCTCGGAGACGGGCCGTATAAAACTCAATTGACGGCCCTTGCAAAGGGATGCTCCAATGTTCAATTCTTAGGAAAGCGCTCAGACATGGGGAATTGGTTTAATGCGGCGGATTGCTTGATTCTGCCGTCCCGTAATGAAGGGTTGGGCAGCGTTCTATTGGAGGCTATGCAGGCGGGAACGCCTGTTATTGGAGCTAATGTCGGCGGTATCCCGGATGTTATTAAAGATAGAACGACAGGTCTTTTGATCCCGCCGAATTCTCCGCGAGCTCTTGCTGATGCGATTCTTCTAGAAAAAAATGATGAAGGACTAAAAAAGCAAATGGTCGAAAATGCCCGTCTTTTTGTTCGATCTATTGCAATTGAGCAAACCGCACCTAAATACTTGGCAATATATGAACGCGTGCTGGGTTACAACTGATTGTACTAATTATTTTTTTTTGGCTCAGTACTCATATTATTTTGGATCTCGTAGGCTCGCGCATATTTACAGAACGTCCCATAAGAAGAGGTAAGCGAGATAATTAGTCCTGCCCAGCCGTCAAGGAGCCCAAGCTTGAGAAAGTAGTGCCTAAGGAATCTGCCGCTTCCGTGCAGCAAAGCAGAACCCATAGTTATCTTCTTATTTTTTTTTGCTAACTCATTTGCGCCTATTTCGGCGTATTTCTGTGATTTTACAAAATAACTTTTGAGATCTTTGAATGAATAATGAAGAAAGGGTTCATTGAGATACCCAAGAGGTCCGTCTACGATGAGGCCCTCATGGACGTTTTTGTCGTCATAGATCGCATGCTTTTTGCTAAACGCAACAGGATGTCGATAATCCGGATACCAGCCTGAGTGTTTAATTTTCTTTCCTAGAAGAAAATTTTGTCTCGGAGCTTTAATTGCGGCGTATTTTCCGGAAGCGATAGCTGCACTTAATTCTTTAGATAGAGCTTCAGTACAAATTTCATCTGCATCGAAACATACAATCCAATCCGCCTCAATTGTTCGGATGATTTCGTTTCTTGTTTTTCCGAACCCTTGAAAAGGTATATTTACAACCCGTGCGCCCGCTTCAAGGGCCTTTTCTTTGGTTTTGTCCGTTGAGCCTGTATCGGCGACGACAACGTCGTCGCACCAAGCTAGGTTTCTAACACAGGCCTGAATGGTTGACTCCTCATTCTTAGCCATTATGTAGGCAGTGACTTTCATCTCTTTCTCAGTTGTTATGAAAGATATCTCTAGTGAAGACCTTATCTTTTACATCTTCTAAATCTTTAGAAAACCGATTAGCTATGATTAAGTCTGTTTTTTCTTTAAATTGGTTTAAATCAGAGATCACCGGGATTCCTTTAAAAGAGCTTCCCTGGTAGGACGGTTCATAAATTATTAGATCCTTGCCCTTGTTCGTCAGTTCCTCGATTATGTCTTGAATTGCGGAATCCCTGAAATTATCGGAGCCGCTCTTCATTATTAGTCTGAAAATCCCAATCGTATTAGCAGACTTGGAGGCAACTAGGTCGCTAATGAAGTTCTTGCGAATTTTGTTTGATTCAACAATTGCTCGGATCAAAGTCTGAGGAACACCCGCAAAGTTTGCCAGAAGCTGCTTTGTATCTTTTGGGAGACAGTAACCACCGTAGCCGAAGGAGGGATTACAGTAGTGATCTCCAATTCTAGGGTCGAGACAAACACCTTTGATTATTTCGTCAGAGCTGAGTTTCTTGGCCAGGGCATAACTGTCGAGTTCGTTGAAAAAAGCGACTCTCATTGCAAGGTAGGTGTTGGAGAAGAGCTTGATTGCCTCCGCTTCCGTTGAAGAGGCGTAAAGAATGGGAACATCTTTATCCAAAGCGCCTTCTTTTAACAGAGACGCAAATTCTTTTGCTTTATCTGAAAAGTCTCCGATGACGATACGAGAAGGATGCAGATTGTCGTACAACGCTTTTCCCTCTCTGAGAAATTCAGGGATAAAGATTACATTTTTATATCTGCGTTTCTTTAACCCTTCGGTATAGCCGACCGGAACTGTGGATTTAATAACAACGGTAGTGTTTGGATTGATGGCTTTAACTTGATCCAGGACCGTTTCAACGCTTGAAGTGTCAAATTTATTAGTTTCAGGATCATAATTGGTGGGAGTACAGATAACGACGAAATCCGCAGTTTTTACCGATTCGCTGGCGTCAGTTGTCGCCCATAAATTTAATTTTTTGTTTTTTAAGTAATCCTGAATTTCTTTATCTTCAATTGGGCTCTTTTTATTGTTAATCAGTTGAACTTTGCTATCGACAATATCAACGGCAACTACATGATTGTGCTGCGCAAGAAGAACTGCGTTGGAAAGTCCAACATATCCAGTTCCAAATATCACAATGTTTTTCATTATCTAACCCAATACAGTCTTTTTAGCCTGAGGCATTTGTCTTAAAGGAGAAATCCGCTTTCGCGCGGCTTCAGCTATATCCAGCAGATCAAAAAAGGAATGGTCTTCCCTACAAATCACTATTCGTGCTGAAAGCCAATTTCGTCCCGTCAGATTTTAGAATATATTATTTAAAGAGTCTGAGAAAAGTTATTAGTTAATTTGAACCGAAAGCAGGCTGTGATTTCTGCCGGATTTTCAGACAACACTTTAATTAATAGAAAAACACATTGACAGCAGAGGGCTTAATTACATGCAAATAAAAGTACAATTAACTGTTTTATTTTTAAGTGCTGTGGTCAATAGTCCGGCTGCATATGCTTGTTTTTAGTCATTGTAAGGTAAAACAATCAGCAATACTTTTAAACCAACTCTTCAAAATTCTGGTGCGAGCTTTTTCCAAAGAGACAGAGTAAGTTTATTAGAGAAGATTCTATAAGATGAAATCCACAAAACATCTCTCCGGAAGTAGTAGGCCCTTTCTCCTACTTTTGCTGAATTCTATTTTTATTGCGATTATTTCTATCGCCTTAGGGGCTGTTTCGATCAACGCTTTAGGTCTTTGCGCTGCATGGAGTTGGTTTCAAAAACTGCTCTTTGCGGCTTTTACCGGTGGAGCTTATTTTGTCTATTCCCTTGTTATCGTCGGATTGTTATTTTTACTTCTGAAGCTCTTTCGTTTGAATTATCTTATTCCGATGGCGGCAGCACTATTCGATTTTTTAGTTATCGTATACCTTGCCGCAGATACATTTGTTTATCCGATGTACCGGACCCATCTGAATCTGGCGATGCTTCAAATGACCTTCCTTGGAGGGGGAAGAATTGTGAGCTTTTCTCTTCCGATGATCGTTGAAATTATTGGTTATCTTGTAGTTATTTCAACAGTCATTGCATTGTTTTTTAAGGCTGCGAGGAGAGTGTCAGGGGTCAAAATAGTTGGAATTATTTCCCTGGTTTGTTTACTCGGCTTTATTTGGGCAAATGTTTATTACGCCTGGGGGTTCGTCCATTTTGATACTCGAGTTACGACAGTTCCCGAGAAAATTCCCTTAGCTCGGCCTCTGAGAATGAACAATGTTTTTATAAAGCTCGGCCTTGTTAATAGAGATGCTATTAATGCAAATTCCCAGAAAATTCAAGCAGACGGTTCTTCGAATATGAAATATCCGCTGGAACCTCTTACATGCCATGGAGGCAAACGCTACAACATATTATTTCTTTTTGTCGACACGCTTCGGTATGACATGCTGACGGCGGATGTTATGCCTAATACCTATGCGTTCTCAAAGAAGAACATTACTTTCACGAATCATTATTCCAACGGCAACAATACACGGCATGGTATTTTCTCTCTATTTACCGGACTGCCCGGAAGCTATTGGAAGAAAGCACTGACCGGGTCAACTCCCGGAATCCTTATCACCGCTCTGCAGGATGCTCATTACAACATCGGAATATTTGCAGGGGCTCCGTTGGATATGCCGGAATTCCATAAAACCATCTTTTCCTCTATTAAGGGTTTGCGCATCGATCCGAGAGGAGACAATTCAGTCGAATCAGATAAGTTTGCCGTAGAGGATTTTGAAAAGTGGCAGCAATCAATCAAGAACGGAGAACCTTTTTTCGGCTTTATCTTCTTAGATTCAGTGCACGCTTATGATTTTCCAAGAGAGCCAAAGTATGAGGTGTTTAAGCCCTATTGGAAGAACGTCAATCATTTAGAACTGTCTAATTCTTTTGATCCCGCACCGTATTTAGCTCGATATAAGAACGCGGTTCGCTATGCGGACGATCAGATTGAAAATGTCTTGAAGTTCCTTGAAGAAAAGAAACTAATGGACAATACTATTGTCGTTATTAGTTCGGATCACGGAGACGAATTTAACGATAACAAACTGAATTATTGGAGCCATGGTGGAAACTTTACGGATCCTCAGGTCAAGGTGCCTTTAGTCATTCATTGGCCGGGGAAAGAAGCCAGAGAGGTAAATTACCTAACATCACATCTTGATTTGGTTCCGACAATTCTTCCGGAGGTTTTGGGCTGTACAAATCCAACAAAAGACTACTCTGTAGGACAGTCGATTTGGGAGCCTGAGAACAGAAGAGATTGGGTATACGTTAGCGGTTACAGCCTTGACGGATTTGTTGAACCCGATCGGATTGTTCTTATTAATCGAGCCGGAATGCTGGAACACTTAGACAAAACCTTCAGACCCGCTCCCGACAAAGATATACCGAATTACATGCCGGAAGTGTTAGAGGAGCTAAGGCGCTATTCCAAGTAGCAGACACCGACATTGAAGTGAAGTTCTATGTTGGAATTAGACAGAGAGTTGCGCCTTAAAAGAAGCGACGGAAATAGTGAACTAGTTTAAAGGCAGGTTGTTGATCTATGATGCTGTGTCCTTTATTGGACGTTGTTATTGAATATGCGAGGGGGCTCCTAAAATCTCGAGAGACTGCATGGCAGCCAATGCGCTTATTTAAAGACCCTGATACAACCGGAAGATTTTAGAAAAGTTATTGAACAATGTTGTAGAGGCTGAGCGCGGGGCGCCCTCTATTGAACTTTTAATACTGAGAAATATATGGTTTGGCAGACTAAAGTCAAAAAAGCTTTTTTATTTTTTTTGATAGGGCTTGTAATCCTGTCTTTGTACCGTTTTGTTTTCTTTATTTTTTATTCCTCAGGTAATCCGAATATCACTTTAATGGATTTCCTTCCTGCGGTTTGGACGGGAATAAGAGTTGATGCTAAATGGCTTGGCTTAGCCCTAATCCCAGCTTGGTTGGCACTTATCCTTTCCTGTTGGATCAGATCCTTCTACATCATTTCATGCGTACTTGCCGGCATCGGATATTTCCTGTTGATTCTTCTGGACGCCGGGAATTTTGGTTTTTACGGATTCTATAAGACTCCGATCAGCGCTCTGGTTTACGGATTGCTTCAAGATGATACTAAGGCGATTATCGAAACGATATGGGAAGATTGGCCTGTAGTTAGTTATTTAATCGTTATATTGGTTTCCGTGGCGATTCCTTTCTTGTGCTGCCGCATGGTTAAAAGTCCGAAAACCTGTTCACCAATGGGTAGGGGCAGGGCGTTTGTTTTGGGCTTGTGTATTACTCTTGTATTAGCAGTTATTGTTCGGGGATCTTTGACGAAGTTTCCTTTACGCCAAGAGGACTTTTCTGTAAGCAAAATAAGCCTGATTAATTCCTGCGTACCCAATGGAGCTGCGGCATTATATGAAGCAACAAAAGCTTGGAAAAATACACAGATCGCAGGCGATCCAAATCAGGCTCTGCATAAGTTTGGTTATACCTCAAGAGAGGAAGCGGAGAAGAAGCTGACACCCGCATCAAAAGAACCAGTCGCCCCTTCTGATAAGCCTAATGTTGTTTTTGCTGTTATGGAATCGATGAGCGCAGACATCTTTCTTTCTCATAATCCGTCGAAAGGCAACAATACACTAGGAAGTTTGGAAGAAGCATTATCGTCTGCAGTGGTATTTAAGAAGGCCGTCAGTATCATGAACGGGACCTTCCCTTCTTTAGAAGGACTTATTTTTGACACACCTATCACGCCTATTTCACAAGGTATTTACGGAAGAAACAAATTAACTTTTTCTCAGATTTTTGACTTCAAGAAGGCGGGGTATAAGACAATATTTCTTACAGGTTCTCCAGAGTCATGGCGACAAATTAACGAAACCTTTAGAAATTTCGGATTCGATGAAGTCATAGGAAGTGCAGCTATATCCGATAAGTTTCCTGAGGCCGAACTTGGCCCTTGGGGAATTGGGGATAAGTGGATGTTCAAGTATGCTGAGGATATTCTCGATAAAGCGGAAAAAGACAAACAGCCTGTATTCATTATGATGTTGTCTACCACTAATCACCCGCCTTTTAAAGTTCCTGATAATGAAACAGTGCAGGGGACCAATTTCAGTGTTTTGCCGAATTACATTAAGAGAGATTCCTCTGAAGAACAAAACAATTTGCTTTTGCAGACGTATCAGTATGCGGCTGACAACTTAGGAAAATTTGTCTTGAATTTAGACAAAAACGGCTGGCTGAAAAATACAGTTGTCGCAGCTACGGGTGATCATAATGCTCGTTTGAAATATATTGTAGAAGGTAACTGGCACCATGTTTATGGAGTTCCGATTATCTTCTGGATTCCTAATGCGGGAACAAGACAGCTTGCGAACACGGATAAATGGGCTTCGCATAGAGACATAATTCCAACGCTTCTTTCTGCGGCTACGGGTGCAAAATCGGGGATCAGTAAGGGAAGAAATCTTTTTGCAAAAGAGAAAATACCTGATGGCGCAGTTTCCTTCATATCCTGGGATAACAATGGATTTACGATAGGAGATGCCGGTCTCGTGACCTTAAAAGGCGGCAATTCTTACGATTGCTACAAATGGCATGGGGATACTTTACAAAGGTCTGACTCCTGCACTAATGAACAGATTGAGATGGGCGAGATTGCACGTGCTCAGAGAGCGCTTAGTGAACTGATCGTAAGAGAAGGTTTAATAGCGAAATGAGAAATGGACAATGATTTTGAGTCGGTTGTCATCGGCGATATATGTATGACAGAAACCCCAAAGGGAGAGGTTTTTACACTAAATCTCTGACAGCTAATTGTTTGGGGATAAGTTGTTAACAAAGATGGTTTGGATGCATAGTCTCGCAGGGATTCATATACAATCTGAGCAAGACTAATCATTGCCCTTCCAAGAGTTGAGGTGCGAGAGTTGGAGGACTGAAATTTCTAATGCCGACAAATTACGTAATGGTGGCTTAATCGGGCTTTATTTACTCGGCGCTGTTGCAATAGGTTTGATTTTTTCCTCCTGCTGTCTCGGTTTAGTCAGAGGCCTGCAGATCTCTGTCTTTTTTCTGCCGTTTGTCTTTCTCACTGCTCTTTTAAGAAGAAAGGTCCATCGCATACTCAGTTTTATTGCTGCAGTCGTTCTGTCGTTTATTGTTTTTTCTTATTGCGGATTGCAGGGATATTTCTACGAGAACTATGATGCAAGTCTTACTTCGAGGTTCATCGTGGAGTCCATCTCAAACACGAATCAAAAAGAAGCATCAGACTACATTCAAACGAGTCTGCAGAATATTGTTCTTTGGACTTGCCTTGCCATTTTTGCGTACGCTGTTTATGTATACGCTTTGGTTAAATTGCTTGCTGCAAAGCCTGTCGTTTCCAAAATATTAGACGGAGTCGCGTTTCTTCTTCTGCTTCTTTTCTGCTTCTCCTTTTACCAGGATGCATGGCGCAACAGGTTTCCAATCTGCGTGTATATGGACTTGTATCACCAGTTAAGCATCCAAAAAGATTTCTGGACAAATATTGAAAAGGAAAACGAAAAGTACCTTCACACTGCAGAAAAATACATTACCCAAGCCGGAGATAAGCCGCAGACGATTGTCTTAGTAATCGGTGAAAGCATGAACCGCGAAGACATGAGTTTGTACGGCTACTCCAGAAAAACAACGCCTCGTTTAGAGGAGATTGATAAAAACGAGAGAAATTTCCTCAAAGCAAAAATCGCGTACTCCACTCGATTCAGTACGGTAGCAGCATTTAATACGATGCTTGAGTTCGATCCTGCGCCTTTGCCTGAACACGGTCATGTCCTGGCATTTTTTAAGAAAGCCGGATTTCATATTGTATGGATCAGTAATCAGGAAGATACGGCGATACATGCGGAATATCAGACTTTTTCCGATGAGAACGTCAGTTTGAACAGAAAAGGCGGCCGCTCAAGCGCTTCTATGGATGAAAAAGTGCTTCCGGAATTGGCGTCAGCACTGGAAAAAGCACATGGAAAAACACTTATCATTGTGCATTTAATCGGACTTCATCCTCATTTTTCTCTGAGATATCCACATGATCTCAAACCTAATTGGGACGAAAATGATGAAGTGAAACAAATGCTGAAAGATAACGGTCAAAGCTTGAGAAATCAACTTCTGAAAAGTCAATATGATCTGGCAATGCTGTATCAGGATAGGATCCTCGCGAAGACTTTTGAAATTACAAAAGAGCACTCAGCCGGACAGCCTGTTTCCTGGGTTTACTTATCCGACCATGGCGCAGAGACAGGCCGTCGTGATGATTTGATGGGGCATTCCTCAACAACGTTAGGCGGATATACAATACCGTTTCTCTTTTGGACAAATCGATCGGATGTGAAGCTGATCGCTGAGGATTTGGAAAAGAGGCCGTTCAGGGGCGACTGGCTTTCATATATGCTGCTCGATATCGCAGGAATACAATGTAAATTTCCGTATGCAGAAAAATCTTGGCTTAACGAGAATTACTTGTGGACTGAACCAAAGGAAATTACAGAATTAAAAAAACACGAAAAGAATCAGGAAATTTATTAATCCTCTTTCTTTAAGGAGGTTAGGTACTCTTTGAGCTCCGAACGCCAGTCCGGCATAGGAGATAAACCGTACCGTCGAAGAGCGTTCTTAGACAGACAAGAATTGTTTGGTCTGGGCGCCGGCCTCGGAAACTGCTCAGAGCTGCACGGAACAACCTTTTGCGAAATATTCGCAAGTCTAAAAATTTCTTCAGCAAATTCATATCGAGTTGCCGAACCTTCGCTCGTGACATGAATAGTTCCGTTAATATCCGGCCGCTGTAATATTTCCCGGATTTTTTCTGCAACGCTGACAGCGCTTGTGGGATTGCCGCGCTGATCGGAAACAACTTTGAGTTCAGGAACTCCTTTCCGAGAAAGTGAAAGCATGGAATCAACAAAGTTTTTTCCGCCGCGGCCGTACAGCCACGCCGTGCGAATAATAACGTGGTTGGGATTTAACGCCCGAATGAACTCCTCTCCGATAAATTTTGAACGTCCGTATACGGAATCTCCGCCGTTTGCCGCATCTTCTTCTCCATACGGTTCGGACTGTTTTCCGTCAAAGACATAATCTGTTGAGACGGAGATGAGTCTTGCTTTAACGAGATGGCTGACGGCTGCAGCGTATCCGCATCCTACGGCGTTGACGAGATATGCTTGCCTTTTATCCGTTTCACAGGCGTCGACATCGGTCATGGCGGCACAATGGATAATGACATCCGGCTTAACTTCAGAGGCGAACTTTTTAAAGTCCTCTAAGTTTGTGACATCGGGCTCGTCTCTGCCGGCTAAAACCAGTCTTTCGTTTTTTAAAGTTTGAGCAAGCGCTTGTCCAAGAAGTCCTTTGGCGCCGGTAATCAGAATTTTCATAGTGATTTAAGGGCTTCACTGAATCTCGGAGCTGCGGCATCCTTCTTGCTGAGAAGGGGAGAATCGCAAATAGGCCAGCTGATCGACAGAGTCGGGTCATTCCAGCAGATGCTGCCTTCGTCTTCGGGATGGTAAAAATCCGTGCACTTATAGATAATGTGCGCAGAAGGAGAGAGCGTTAAAAATCCATGCGCAAATCCGGGCGGAATCCACAGCTGATTGCATCGCTTCTCAGATAACCGAAAAGAACACCAGGAACCAAACGTCGGAGAATCTCTGCGAATGTCTACGACGACATCAAATACTTCGCCGGTGACCGCGTAAATCAGCTTACCTTGCGGAAACTTTTTTTGAAAATGCAGTCCTCTCAGTGTTCCTTTGACTGAAAACGAGTGATTGTCCTGAACGAATCTTTCGGGAAGCCCAAGCGAGCAATAGTGCTCCGACTGCCAGGTTTCAACAAAAAAGCCTCGTTCGTCCGAAAATACCTTCGGCCTTATTTCCAATACTCCGGAAAGGTCTGAAGCAATGACGTTCATTTCTCATCCTCAAAGCGAGGTTCGGCGTAATTCAGTTCATACCAATCTTTGTATGAACGGCTTTGAATGGTCTCAAGCCAGCCGTCATTGGCGAGATACCAGCTGATGGTGTCGTGAAGACCGGAAGCCAAGGAATGCGTCGGTTTCCAACCAAAGTCACGACGGATTTTTTCCGCATTTATCGCATAACGAAAATCATGTCCCGGACGGTCTTTAACGAAAGCAATTTGATCGCTGTAAGACTTTCCGTCTGCTCTTGGCTTGATTTCATCAAGCATACCTGTCACTGCGTACGCTATGTCCAGATTGCTTTTTTCGCAATTACCGCCGATATTGTAGGTTTCTCCGGGACGAGAACGGGTCAGAACCGTGTCAATCGCCTGACAGTGGTCTTCAACGTAGAGCCAGTCCCGAATATTGGTTCCGTTTCCATAAATCGGCAGCCGCTTACCCTGAAGCGCATTGATGACCAGCAGCGGAATGAATTTCTCCGGATACTGACGCGGCCCGTAATTATTCGAGCAGTTTGTGATTAAAGTCGGCAGACCGTATGTTTCATGGAACGAGCGAACATAAAAGTCTGCAGCAGCCTTTGAAGCGGAATAGGGGCTTCTCGGACGATATGGACTTTCTTCAGAAAAAGCCGCTTCATCACCAGAGAGCGAGCCAAATACTTCGTCCGTGGAAATGTGTAAGAAACGAAACGATTCCCGCTGTGCTTTTGACAAATTCTTCCACCAGTTTAGTGTTTCGATCAAAAGCGACGCTGTTCCGTACGCATTGGTTTTAAAAAAGGGTGTCGGATCGACTATAGAGCGGTCTACATGCGTTTCAGCGGCGAAATTGACAACTGCGTCAGGACAAAATTCCTGAAGCAGTCCGGAAACTAGAACTCGATCGCCAATATCGCCATGCGCAAAATAATAGTTTGGGGAGCAGGCGGCAGAATATAAGTTTTCAGGATTGCCGGCGTAGGAGAGAACATCAAGGTTAAGAACGGTTCTTCCAAGGCTGAGCTGCTGAAGAATAAATGCGGAACCGATAAAGCCGCAGCCGCCGGTGACAAGAATTTTCATGACAGGTTAATACGCTCCGTTTTTAGAGCTGAGAAGTACTCTGATGGTTTTAACGATAAGACTGATGTCAAGCCAAATATTCCAGTTGCGCACATACCAGGCATCAAGTCGAACACGTCTTTCGTAAGAAGTGTCGCTTCTGCCGCTGGTCTGCCATAGACCCGTCATTCCGGGACGAACCATTTTGTAGTCAGAGAAGTAGTCTCCGTACTTCGGGATTTCAGAGTCAACAATCGGTCTGGGTCCCACCAGACTCATCTGTCCGATAATGACATTAAAGAGCTGCGGCAGCTCATCCAGCGAAGTTCTGCGCAGGAATGCGCCGATTTTTGTGACGCGAGGATCATGTTTGAGCTTCTGGGTCTCAGCCCATTCTTTTGCCGCCTTAGGATTAGCGGCGAGATATTGTTTCAGCTGCTCATCCGCATTCTGAACCATCGAACGGAACTTATAGCAGTTAAAGTGCTTTCCATTCTTTCCGACACGGCGATGCGCATATATCGCAGGTCCGGGACTCGTGCAGACAATAATGAGCGCAATTGTCGCTAAGAAAGGCGAAATCACTAAAGTACCGAAAAACGCCGCTAAGAAGTCAAATACCCGTTTAAAAACCTGGTTGTACCATCTCGAGAGGTTGTTCTTTACCGAAATAACAACCATGTTCTCCGAGTAGAGTCGATGGATCTCCATGTTGGAAACCGGCATGTCTTCAGTACTGGGAACAAACGAGATGTTTTTTACGTAGGGGAAGAGGCTGTCCATTAAACTGTGCAGCCTCTGCGATTTCATGTTGGGCGCAAGTACGAGTACATTCTGGACTTTTGTTTTTCTAACGATGTCCTGGGCCTCGGCAAGAGGTCCGAGGAGCGGAAACTTTCCTTCGAGGGCTTTGCCTTTGGGACTGTCATCGATAATTCCGACAACCTTAATTCCGAAGAAAGAGTTGCTCGCCGTATAGTTTAAGAGCCTGCGTGCTGTTTGGTCCGAACCGATGAGGATGGTCGGCTCCAAAAGCAGATTCCATCGATTGCAGATAAGACGCCAAACCAAGCGGGCAAAGCAGACAAAAATGAAAACAAAAATGCCTAAGAAGGTAATAAAGAGTCGGGAAATAACCGGCGCTTTGCCGGCGAGGAATAAAACCACAATCGAAGCGATAATGGCGTAGAGCACAGAATAAAAAGTTCTGCGTACCATTTCTCCGATGGAAAGCAGCCGAATATAAGTACGTCCCCAGTGAAGGAAGACGAGAAATACCAGAGGAATAAGGACGTAAAAATCCAGATCTTCAATATCAAAGGCGTCATATTCACGATCAAGAAGCACTAAAACGCATTCACGGAATAAAACGGCAAAAGCTTCCGCCGCAATAATGGAGACATAATCCAAGTACAGCAGAAAAATCGGCTGCAGCGTAGAGCTGAACCGGTCTGAAAATGAGATCTTTACTGGCTTCATCGGTATGCTTGGTAGAGATATTGTCCTGAATTCTACTCTCAGCATCTTCGGACTGTGAATGGTACAGCAATTTGGGATCTGCTATTAATTTTAAGGACATCAATTGTCGCACAATTGCCTACAATAGAATGACTAAAATGCGTAAAACGTTTTTTTAAAGATTATGGCTTCAAAATCAAAAACCAAAACCGCCTGGGTCTGCTCAGAGTGCGGTTATGACGCTCCTAAGTGGTTCGGTCAGTGCCCGTCCTGTAAGGCCTACAACACAATGAAAGAATTTCGTATCGAGGCTGAAAGCACCAATCGATTCGCCAGAGCGGAATCGAAGTCGGCTTCTTCGACCGCGGGCAGAGGCAGAGCTTCTCTTGCGGGCACCTCTGATATCGTTGACTTGTCGGAGATTGAAGCCAAAGAGTCACCGCGGATTCTGATCGGATTCGCCGAACTCGAGCGAGCGCTCGGAGGCGGCTTTGTTCCCGGCTCAGTCGTTCTTATCGGCGGAGATCCGGGTATCGGTAAATCAACACTGCTGCTGCAGTCAATGTGCAAGATGGTCGCTCTGGGCCAAGTCTGTCTTTATGCGAGCGGCGAAGAAAGTCCGACACAGGTCGCGCTCAGAGCTCAGCGTTTGGAAGTCAGTACCAAAGGTTTGAAATTTATCAGTGAAATTCAATTGGAAAAAATTGAAGCCGTCATTGATGATGTCTCTCCGCAGTGGGTTGTTATCGATTCCATTCAGACGCTGTTTTCTGAAGAGTTGTCAGCAGCTCCGGGATCAGTCTCTCAGGTAAAGGAATGCGCGGCGAGACTGACTCGAATCGCCAAAAGAAAAGGCATCGGTGTGATTTTTGTCGGTCATGTCACTAAGGAAGGCGCAATGGCAGGTCCCCGTGTGCTTGAACATATGGTCGACACGGTACTGTATTTCGAGGGTGATCCAGAATCCAACTACCGCATCCTCAGGGCCTGTAAAAACCGCTTCGGTTCGGTCAATGAGATCGGAGTTTTCGGGATGACGGATAAAGGACTCAGAGGCGTGCGCAATCCTTCCGCTCTGTTTCTCGCTGAGCGGCGCGAAGGTGTCCCCGGCAGCGTCACATTTATTAATTTGGAAGGGACAAGGCCGATTCTGATTGAGATTCAGGCACTCGTGGATAAATCCATGCTACCTAATCCGAAACGACTGACAGTAGGGACGGACGGGCAGCGCCTGACAATGCTTCTTGCCATCCTGCACAGGCATGTGAACCTGCCGACGTATGATCAGGACGTGTTTTTAAACGCAGTCGGCGGTATAAAAATCACGGAAACCGCGAGCGATTTGGCTGTACTGACGGCCATTGTTTCTTCTATGTGCAATCGTCCTGTAAGCAGCAAAACGGCGATCTTCGGAGAGGTCGGTCTGGGCGGGGAAATCAGACCGGTCGCAAGAGGACAGGAGAGAATCCGTGAGGCAGCTAAACTCGGATTCAGCCGCCTGATTGTCCCCCTTAAAAATAAAGCCCAGGATATCCCGGGCGTGGAAATTGTCGGTGTCGACAACCTGAAGGAAGCGATGCGGATTATTTTCGGATCCACCGTCAGAAGACATGACGAAGAAGTCTATCCGGAAGAGTAGCCGCCGCTTCTTAGATGCTGTTGTCAGCCTTTAGAAATCTGATTCAGAAAACCGACCAGATCGGACTGCTGCGGCGTCATCGGACGATGGTTCGACTTATCTGCAGCGGGCTCGATAGCGATACCCGCCTGAGTATCCGCATTGGGCAGATCTTCTTTCATGATCTCGTCTAAGACGGTTTCGTGTGCGGCTTCAGGCGATTTTGCCTGAGCCTTCGCTCCGGAAAGTCCTTTGAGAAGAGAGACAATTCCGGATTCATCCGCTTTCATGGGACGATGGTTTGCACTGTTGGTCTGAACTTCGCCCGAGTTTTGCTGTGCCATAGGTGTTCCTTGTGAAGTGGTTTGCCGTGTCGGTTCATACGGATTGTTACTGTCGGAAGTGTATACCACTTGACCGTAGGGACCGTAAATGTTTTGCGCGATATTCGGAACAATATCATCGGGCGTTCTCGGCGCTCTCAGCCCGTATGCGTTCGGACGCGGGCTGGAGGGCAGTAAAAGCATAATCAGTACAACGAGGTTCAGTACCGGAATAAACTGAGCCAGAATCCATAATGCGCTGTGATTTCTGTCGTGCAGTCTGCGCATTGTGACGGCAAATGACGGTATTAAGATCGCCAGAATAAAAATCAGATAAAGCGTTCCGAAGAGAATTGAAAGCACCGGATCTTCCGGAAGCGCATCGGCCTGTCCGACTGCCGCAGGATCTGCGGGCGCGTCCACCACTCGGGAGATCAGCCAGAAGAGTATGAATATCGCGGCATTGATCAGAGTAAAACTCCAATACTCTTTTCTGGAAGCTCTGCCGCCGCCGGAAAAATATTTTTTAAAGCAGTAGCGGTACCAGGCAAAAATCATTTTTTTAGTCTCCTCTTTTGAGTTCTTTCCAATGAGTTTAGTGGAAAGCCCGCAGACTTATACGCTCCGTTCTCCAATTTGCGTCCATAAACCTCCGGAAGAAAGAAATTCATCTTTTGCTCGTACAATAGAGGCGTCTTAAACCCGTGATGTTCAATCGTCTATGCTTAATCGATTCAGGATTTGTTTGCTCTTATCGTCTCTCAGCGCGGTGCTGCTCAGCGGCTGCAGTACGCCTGAGCCTTATGTAACCTACGCCTACGAGCCTAACGCGCAGAACGCGCGAAGTGTTAAACGTCTTCAGGCCGAAGATGTCGCGGTGGCGGAAGTTCGAGTAGCTAAAGCGATGGATCTTGACTGCGCAGGAACGATTTTTCCGATCCCGGGGGAAGAAAAATATAAAAACCTCAATGATGCGTTTGCCGCTTATTGGAAAAACGCCTTTATGGCGGACCTGAAAAACGGAGGCGCTTTGAATCAGGACAAACCGAAGGTCAAAATCTACAACCTGATCGATTCAGTCAAGATTCAAGCTGAGCCGACGATGCTGGCTTGGCGAATCAATATGGAGATCTTCTCTTCAAACGGCTCCTCCATGAAAGCGGCGGTTGTCTACAACGTGCCTACGGATTCCCTTAAAAACATGCAGGACGGATGCCGCCGTTTAGCCGCAGGGCTGGATAAGGCGGTTCGCTGGTCCATCCTGGAGATTACAAGCGATCCGAGATTCCAAAATCTGGTTCAGCCGGGTCTTGATTTTGTGCCGAGCATGAAGGCGGCAAGCATCCAGAGTGTTTTCCTTGGGGAGGACGAAGAGGAGCGCTGGTCTAAAACCAACAAGATCAAGTAATCCGCTGCACAAAACAGACAAAAGGCCTGAGAAAAATTTTCCAGGCCTTAAGTTTTATGACGATAAAACGTTTTCCGGGTTTTGCCAGAGATAGAAGAACCTTGTCTTCGATTGGCTGTACCAGCGATCATTATCCAAGTACCACTTGACTGTGGCAGAAAGCCCTTCGCTCAGCGGTGTTTTAGTAAGGTGACCGAGCCTATCCAGACTCGCTTCATTCTTTGGAATTTCAGGAGCAGGCGGTGTATCCGCGGCGATCTCTTCGATGAGTGCCTGGTAGCGTCCCACCGGCGGAGGAAGGTATTTATTCAGCACTGAACAGATACAGTCGGCCGCTTCGATATTTGTGAAAGAGGGCTGAGTTCCCTCCATCTCGTAATGAACGCCGATCTGACCGCGGTCTTCAACTAAAAGACAGGCTTCCGCGACATCCTTGACGTAGACCAGATCTCCGGCCGGCTCTTCCGGATACATGACCGGAATCGTCTCGCCTTCGATCGCGCGATAGATGATGAGCGGAATCGGGCTGTCGGGCTGCTGAAAAGGCCCGAAAGCAATCGGTACAAAAAGAGATGTGACCGGCAGGCCCTCAGCGACATACTGATCAATAACCGCTTTAATGTCGTCATAGACCTTTTTCAGCTGTTTCTGAGATTTGTGGAACTCAGAAATCACGATCACAATCTTGCTGACCGGAAGAACACGGTCGGCAAAGGTTTCCCGCCAGTTTTTAAGTGTCTTTAGAAAGCATTCAAAGGGCTCGAGCGCATTGCTGCTGTCCAGCTTTTTCGGAGTAATGCAGAAAAAGATCGTATCGGGCGCGGCCATGAGCAGCGACTGACGAATCTCTTCGGAGTTTGTCACATCGCAGCGCGCAAAACTATGATTGCTTTGCTGCATGAGCTCGGCAATATTCAGCAGATTTCCTAATCCGGAAAGGTTGTCAAAATTAAAAACTTGACAGCCGTTATCTATCAACCGATAGACCAAGTTTGTACCGACAAAACCGGCACCACCAAAAACTGCGGCTCGCATAACCATTCTTTTTCTCCTGTACAGGCATTCTAGGCGCAGAGGCGATCTAAGAGTATTAGTAATTGTTATTAAGGTAGTTTTCCTAATATCTGAGCTTTCCGCCGCATTTGTCCTTTTTACGAGTCGTTAACTAAACATTTCTCATGGATGATATCAATAGATTGGACAATTATGACGACGATTGTGCAGGTTTGGCGAAAATTGCCGTGTCTAATTGTCATTCGTATGTGAGTCTAAACTAGGAAAAGCACATAATTTTGGTATATACGTTATTCAAATTTATTAGCGGTATACCGGAAATAGTTACCGATGGACTCATAAGTGATAAGTGATGTGCTAGTTTAACCGGACTTTGATGAAACGATTTGTATAAAGGAGGCTGAACAATGTTTAAATCTGTTGTTGCCGCGACGGTTATGGCAGCTGCGGCCGTCACAAGCTCTGCTGAAGAATTCAATCTGCAGCCTGAGGGCAAAGACGCGCAGATTATGCTCACAGCGACCGCTCAGCTGAGTTTTAAAAATGATCTGGCTACGATACGCCTTTATGCGCAGGCCGAAGAGCATGATCTGGCGGATGCGCAAAGCAAGGTTAACGCGGCTATGGCAAAGGCTCAGGGGACAATCCGAGAGTTTTCTTCAATGGTACGTATTGAAAACGACGGCTACTACACCCAGGCGGTTTACACCGAACCGAAAAAAGGAGAGGCGCCCCAAATCGCAGGTTGGAGAGCCAGACAGTCGATTCGCGTGGTGACTGAAGATGTAGACGGAGTAGGTTCTCTCGTGCAGTTAGCGCAGCAGTCCGGCCTTGCTTTAGACGGTGTCTCGTACTCTATGAGCGACGAAGCAAAATCGTCCGCCCGGGATCATCTCTCAAAGGCGGCCGTGCAGGCCCTGAATCAGCAGACCGAATCCGTGGCGCTTGCGATGAAGCTTGCGCCTCAGTCACTGAAATTCAAAAAACTTGAATTTACAGACGGAGGATTCCCCGAAGGCGTGATGGCTAGAGGCGTTTATATGAGCGCGGCAGCGAACGCAAAAGTCGCGGCTCCGGCATTTGAAGCAGGTTCAACCAAGCTTTCCATGTCGGTTGCAGCGACCCTGACCGTGGACTCCCCATTAACGCCTTAATGCGTTCTCATTAATCGTAAACATTTACAGAAGCTTTTTTTGGCTAAAATAGCCACTTGAGTCGGCACGCTCAGCATGTTGCGTGAGCAGTGCTGCCTGAACCAGTAAAGGAGAAAGGCTTGAAATTAAATTCTTCATATCCCATCTTGGCTAAAGAAGGTTGGGGCATTATCGGAGCAGCCATATTCATTGCGCTGTTAGTTTGGTGGCTCATCGGAGGCTTTATCTCCTTTATCTTTTGGGTCATCCTGATTTTTGTTATTCAGTTCTTCCGCGATCCTCCGCGAGAGATCAGCCAGACGCCGCACAGCGTGCTTGCGGGCGCCGACGGCCGCATCTGCAAGATTCAAAAGGTCGAGAATCCTTACACAGGCAAGGAAGAAGTCCTGATTTCGACTTTTATGAATGTCTTTAATATTCACTCCAACCGCAGCCCGATCGGCGGAAAGGTTGAAGCGATCTACTACAAGCCCGGCAAATTCCTCAACGCCGATCTTGACAAGGCCAGCAGCGAAAACGAACGTAATGCGATTGTGATCCAGTCTGACGAAGGCCCTGTAATCACATGCGTGCAGATCGCCGGGCTGATCGCCCGACGCATCGTCTGCCATCTGCATATCGGTCAGGAAGTGACAAGAGGCGAACGCTTCGGTTTTATCCGCTTCGGTTCTCGTGTGGATATTTATGTTCCGACAGACGCGGAAGTTTTGGTTTTTGTCGGTCAGAAAGTTCGTGCCGCTGATACCGTTCTTGCGCTTTTGAACCCTCAGAAGCCGGAGTCTTCGGAAGAAGCTCCCGAGTTGAATGCTCCTGCCGCCGCAGAAGCTGAAGTTCAGACTGCTGAACAGATGACACCGACTGCAGAGCCGGAAGTCAAATAACCGGAGACGCTCCAATGGCAATTCAAAATAAAAACAGACCGGCGCTCAGAAGAAACTTCAAACCGCGTCCTCGCGTAACGCCGCAGGCTCTTGTGAAAGAGAGAATTAACACGGTTCGTAAAAAAGGCATTTATTTACTGCCGAATCTTTTTACGCTCTCAAGTCTTTTCTCCGGTTTCTATGCGGTTGTGGTCGCTATGGCGGGCGACTTCGAGAAGGCAGCGATCGCGATTTTCGTCTCCATGATTCTGGACGGCTGCGACGGCCGTGTCGCGCGTCTCACACATACTCAGAGTTCATTTGGCGAGCAGTTTGACTCGCTCGCCGATATGTGCGCGTTCGGTATGGCGCCTGCGATGGTGGTTTATCAGTGGGCGCTTCACGATCTCGGACGACTCGGCTGGGCCGCGGCGTTTGTGTACTGCGCGGGCGCAGCGCTTCGTCTTGCGCGCTTTAACACGAACATCGGCGTAGTGGATAAGAGCTTCTTCCAGGGACTGCCTTCTCCGGCGGCCGCTGCGTTGGTCGCAGGTTTTGTCTGGCTCGCTGTGGATCAGAGAATGCCGGTGAACAGTGACTGGCTGCCTTGGCTTGCCATGATTATTACGGTTTATGCAGGTCTTACCATGGTCTGCAATGCGCCATTCTATTCCGGCAAGAGCTTCCATTACGGCAAAAGCGTGCCTTTCTGGGTTCTGATCGCCGCCGTGATTCTGCTCTTTATCCTGTCGACGGATCCGGCCTTGATGGTCTTTATCCTCTTCTGCCTGTACGCGCTTTCCGGTTTTGTTTATCAGTTCTATCTCTGGTACACCGGACAGCCCAACCCGGTCATTCCTCAGCGTTCCGATATTGATTTTGACGAACCAGAGGATGAGCAGCACTAAGCTGTAGATCCGCATAATTCCGCCCGGCATTGTCCGGGCTTTTTTCTTGTTTTCTGCGGTAAAACAATGGCAAAAAACTTGGTGCGAAAGTCTTTGACCTCTATACTTAATAGGTTACGGGCCAAAACCTAAAGAGAAATAAAAATGAACAAAGTACGCGATAAACTCATTATTTTTGATACTACTCTGCGCGACGGAGAACAGAGTCCCGGAGCGGGCATGAGCGCTTCGGACAAACTGAGAATCGCCAAAAAACTGGAATTTTTGGGAGTGGATGTCATTGAGGCCGGTTTCGCGGCCGCTTCACCGGGAGATTTCGAAGCGGTCTGCGCGATTGCGAAATCGATTCGCAATTCCACGGTCTGCTCGCTCGCGCGAGCAAAAGTCGAAGACGTCCGCAAAGCGGGCGAGGCGATTGCCGCAGCTCCGAGAAGACGTATCCATACGTTTATTGCGACTTCTACGCTGCATATGGAGAAGAAACTCCAGATGACGCCTGAGCAGGTTATCGCGCGTGCGGTTGAAGCGATTCGTGTCGCAAAAGAATATACGGACGATATTGAGTTTTCCTGTGAAGATGCTTCGAGATCAGCGCCGGAATTCCTGTATCGCATCATTGAAGCTGCGATCCGCGAAGGCGCGACCACGATCAATATTCCGGACACGGTCGGCTATGCGCTTCCGTCTCAGTTCGGACATTTCATTAAAGATCTGCGCGAGCATGTTTATAACGCGGATCAGGCCGTCTGGTCGGTGCACTGTCATAATGACCTAGGGCTTGCGCTTGCCAATTCGCTCTCCGGTGTCATCCACGGCGGAGCCCGTCAGGTGGAATGCTCGATTAACGGTTTGGGAGAAAGAGCCGGCAACTGCGCGCTGGAAGAGCTCGTTATGGCGGTCAAGACCCGCAACGACTACTTTAACCTCGGCGTGGACATTAATACCCAGCAGTTAGTCCCGGCTTCCAAACTGGTTTCTTCCATTACCGGCTTCCCGATTCAGCCTAATAAAGCGATTGTGGGCGCCAACGCCTTTGCTCATGCCTCCGGTATCCATCAGGACGGCGTATTAAAGAGCAAAGAAACTTATGAAATCATGACTCCGGAGTCTGTCGGCTGGAAGAGCAACCGTATGGTGCTGGGAAAACTCTCTGGGCGTTCTGCTTTCCGTCAGCGAGTTCGAGAACTAGCGATTCCGACCAAGAGTGAAACAGAGATTGATGAAGCGTTCGCACGCTTTAAAGATCTGGCAGACCGCAAGTCTGAAATTTTTGATGAAGACATTCAGTCGCTCTTTGATACACGCAATGTAGTGCAGCAGGCGATTCATTTTGTTTCACTGAAACAGTCGAGTGAGACAGGACAGCGTCCTCAGGCGGAAGTTGTTTACATGGACCACGGCGAAGAGCGGGTCGGAAGAGCAGACGGCAACGGTCCGGTTGATGCGACTTTCAGAGCAATTGAAAGCTGCGCCAAGAGCGGGGCAGAGCTGCTTCTTTTCTCGATCAACGCGCTGACGAGCGGAGCGGAGTCTCAGGGCGAAGTTACTGTCAGACTGACTTTAGGCGGACGAGTTGTGAACGGCAACGGTTCAGACCCAGATATTCTTGCCGCGAGTGCTAAAGCTTACCTTGACGCGCTGAATAAGCTCACGAATCAGGCGGAGAGAACCAATCCGCAGTTCGGCCAGGAACCGACTCCTTAATTTTCTTTTTGTTTCGGACGGGCGTATTAACGCCCGTTCTCACTTTTAGGTCTGCTGCGGCTGAGTATGGAAAAGTTTCGGATATTGATTAGAGTCTGATTAGTCTTAATTCAGCCCGTAATGGTTCTATACGGAAGAGGACCTCGAAACCGGCTGAATGCTTTGAATTTAGGATTAAAACAGAGTTTTATTACCTCCTAGATGAATTGGCGGCACGCACCAAATGATTGTCTAAAGTAAATAAAGGTAAGATTTTTATTTGTTTTTAATGGGCAGATCGGGATTTTCCTATATAATTCATGTTCGTTTTTAAACACGTCCCGATGTATTTCCAGCGGGATCGCACGTAACGCCTAAAAGGCAAAGGAAATTTTAAAATGGCACAGTCTACTGCACAGAAAGCTGAAATCATTGCGAAGTACGCCCAGTCTCAGGGTGACACCGGTTCCTCTCAGGTTCAGGTTGCTCTCCTGACAGCTCGTATCAACGAACTCACTGAGCACTTCAAAGCCAACCCGAAAGATCATCACAGCCGTCGCGGCCTTCTGAAGATGGTCTCTCGCCGTCGTAAACTTCTTGATTATCTCAAGAGAACAAACCTCGACGGTTATAAAGCTCTGATCGAATCTCTCGGTCTGCGCAAGTAATTTTGTCGGTAGGATGATTTTGGCAGCGGTCTTCGGCGTCATAGCCGTGGACCGCTGTGTTTGTTTGTATTGCTGAATTATTGTTTGCCTCGGGCGCGTTGCTGTATGTACGTAAGGCGGCTTAGCCGCCGAGTCGTAGATACCGCAATGTGCCGGGGAATAAAAAAGGAAAAATCGTCATGACGATGTTTAACAAAGTAGTTAAATCTTTTCAGTACGGCGACCATAAGGTTCGCCTTGAAACCGGTGAAATCGCTCGTCAGGCCACAGGCGCAGTTCTCTGCGACATGGATGACACCGTGGTGCTTGCAACCGTAGTTGCAAAAAAAGAAATCAAACCTGGACAGGATTTCTTCCCTCTGACAGTCGATTACATTGAAAAAACCTATGCTGCGGGAAAAATCCCCGGCGGCTTCTTTAAACGTGAAGGCCGTCCGAGCGAAAAAGAAACTCTGACTTCCCGTCTGATCGACCGTCCGATTCGTCCGCTTTTCCCGGAAGGATTCTTTAACGAAGTTCAGATCATTATTCATGTTCTTTCCGTGAACTCTGAAGTTGATCCGGATATTCCTTCCATGATCGCTGCATCTGCGGCACTTGCTGTTTCCGGCGTCCCCTTCAACGGACCGATCGCGGCCGCGCGCGTCGGTTATATCAATAATGAGTATGTTCTCTGCCCGAATCTTTCTCAGATGAAGGACTCCAAGCTGGACTTGGTTGTCGCGGGTACTGAAAGAGCCGTTCTGATGGTGGAATCCGAAGCGGATCAGCTCTCTGAAGAAGTCATGCTCGGCGCCGTTATGTTTGGTCACGAGAAGATGCAGGTCGTTATCGACGCGATTGACGAACTGGTGGAAGAAGGCGGCAAACCGCTGTGGGATTGGCAGCCTGCTCCGAGAGATCCGAAACTCGTCGCCCTCATTACCGAAATCGTCGGCAACCGCATTCATGAAGCGTTTGAACACAGAAGCAAGCAGGATAGAAACGAATGCCTGCGTGCGGTATATGAAGATGTTAACGCGAAGGTTGATGCGGCTGTTGAAGCCGGCGAGCTTGGCGAAATCGGAGAAAACGAAGTCAACAACATCCTCTTTGAGATGGAAGCTCAGCACGTCCGCGGTAAGATCCTTAACGGTGAACCTCGTATTGATGGCCGTGATACCCGCACTGTACGTCCGATTGAAATTCGTACCGGAGTTCTTCCGCGCGCTCATGGTTCTGCGCTCTTTACCCGCGGTGAAACCCAGGCGCTTGTTGTCACTACGCTCGGTACAAAGCAGGACGAACAGGTTGTTGACAGTCTGACCGGCGAACAGCGTGAACGCTTCATGCTTCACTACAACATGCCTCCGTTTGCTACCGGTGAAACCGGCCGCGTCGGTTCTCCGAAGCGCCGTGAAATCGGCCACGGACGTCTTGCAAAACGAGCTCTTCTTGCCGTTCTTCCTAAGGAAGAAGATTTCCAGTACACCATGCGTGTTGTTAGCGAAATCTGCGAATCCAACGGTTCTTCTTCTATGGCCAGCGTCTGCGGCGGCTGCCTCTCTCTGATGGACGCCGGTGTTCCGCTGAGCGATTTCGTTGCCGGCGTCGCAATGGGTCTTATTAAGGAAGGCAATAAGTTTGCAGTTCTGACCGATATTCTTGGTGATGAAGACCACCTTGGCGATATGGACTTTAAGGTTGCCGGTACGGATCACGGCGTGACCGCTCTGCAGATGGATATCAAGATTGAAGGTATCAACAAAGAAATTATGCAGGTCGCTTTGGCTCAGGCTAAAGAAGGCCGTATGCATATTCTTTCTAAGATGCATGAAGCGCTCTCCGCTCCGAAGACAGAGCTTTCTCCATACGCTCCTCGTCTGATCAGCTTCAAGATCAACCCCGAGAAGATTCGTGACGTGATCGGTAAGGGCGGTGCCGTTATCCGCGCGCTGACCGAAGAAACTGGAACAACAATCAACATTGAAGACGACGGTTCTGTGACCATTGCTTCTGTTGATCAGGCTGCCGGCCAGGAAGCCCGCCGCAGAATCGAAGAGATTACTGCTGAAGTTGAAGTTGGTAAGGTTTATGAAGGCACAGTTCAGAAACTTCTCGATTTCGGCGCCATTGTTCAGGTACTGCCAGGAAGAGACGGACTGCTTCATATCAGCCAGATCGCCCATGAGCGTGTCAACCAGGTTGGCGATTATCTGAAGGAAGGTCAGGTTGTCCGCGTTAAGGTACTGGAAATGGATGAAAAAGGCCGTATCCGTCTTTCCATGAAGGCTTTGCTTGAAAAGCCCGTCAAGGAAGAAAAAGCGGAACAGCAGGAAAATGAAAGTCCTGACGTTATCAAAGGCTAATTGATCCTTTAAAAGATAATCCCGGTGGAACGAACATTTCATCGGGATTTTTATAATTCAACACTTACCAAAAATTAAATCATTTGCGCTATATTTGCAGATATTGCAATCTTAAAGTAAATCAATCGTGTCGTCCGGTGATAAGTTTACTGAGCTGAGCGGAACGAGCAGATGAAAGAAAAGATATGAAAAGTTTAGAAACTCTTCTCAAACAAACTGTTTTTTCGGATGAAGAGATTGTTTATCTTTTAGGCCTGAAAGACGAACAGGACTGCCGAGCGCTTCAGAAAGCCGCATACGATCGGACAACTGAACTGATGGGCAGCAACGTCTATTACCGCGGCCTGATAGAAGTATCAAATGTCTGCACTTCGGATTGCCGCTATTGCGGTATTCGCAAAGACAATCATTCGGTTCCTCGTTTTGAAATGACAAAGGAGGAGATTGTCGGCTGCGCCAAATTTGCGGCTGATCACGGCTACGGCAGCATCTGTCTTCAGGCGGGAGAGAGAAACGATCCTAAATTTATTGAATTTATTGCGGATGCACTTCGCGCGATACATGCTGAAACGATAAGCGAGCAGCTGCCGAACGGCGTTGGTATAACGCTTTCTCTTGGAGATCAGACGAAGGAAGTTTACGAATACTGGGCCGATTGCAGCGGCAATAGAGATAATCTGCGCTATTTGGCCCGCTTTGAAACTTCAAATCATGAACTTTTTAATTTTCTTCATCACACGCCAAAGAAGAAGAACAAGCATCTTGAGCATCGCCTGCAGTGTCTGCAGTGGCTGAGAGAATGCGGCTATCAGGTTGGCACAGGCGTTATGATCGGGATTCCGGGTCAGACGCTGCATGATCTTTGTGCGGACATTCGTCTTTTTCAAAAAATTGACGCCGACATGATCGGTATGGGTCCGTACCTGATGAGTGAAGGGGCGGATCTGAAAGAGATCGGACAGATGGAGGCTAAGCAATTAATTCGTCTGACACTGAACATGATTGCAGTCACTCGGCTGGTTCTCGGCAATATCAACATTGCCGCGGCCACTGCGCTTCAGGTTCTTGATCCGGAAGGGCGAGAGAAGGGGATTGAACACGGGGCCAATGTCATTATGCCGAATTTGACGCCGCTTTGTTATCGAGGTGATTACCAGCTTTACGATAAGAAGCCGAATCTTACGGACGATCCTTCATTTTTTGCAGCCGGCCTGCAGCAGAGAATTGAATCTCGCGGCAGAACTGTCGGATTCAATCAGAGCGGTTCTTCCCGTAAATGGCTTATGCGCAAGGAAGCCGGGCTTCAGCAAAGTGCTGTAAAACAAATTCCGATTAAAGCGGTTTAGTTTTTTCCTCGAGTCAACTAAAATAGTCCGATTATTAATCAGTTCGGAGTTCCCGGATGCGCAGAAATTTGGTTGTAGCGAATTGGAAAATGAACGGTTCCCTTGAAGCGAATCGTAAATGGGTGCAGGAATTTTCAGCTTTTTCTCCGTTAGACACGGAGTTGGTTGTGTGTTCTCCCTTTGTTTATCTCAATGAACTTCAGCAGAGTTTCCTGACTTCGGCGCTTATGATCAACACGGGTGCTCAGGACTGTTCTGCGCACGAGAACGGCGCGTTTACCGGTGAAGTCAGCGCCGCGATGCTGAGAGATATCGGATGTCCCTGGGTTATTGTCGGTCATTCCGAGCGTCGTCACGGTCTTGGAGAAACCAATGAGATCGTTGCGGCCAAGGCAAAGATGGCCGTTCAGTATGGACTGCGTCCGATTGTCTGTGTTGGCGAAACACTGGAAGAAAGAGAGGCCGGAAGAACTTCTGACGTTGTTTTGTCTCAGCTTAACGCGGTTCTGGACGCGATCGGCGCTGAAGCTTTAGCCTCGGGTGCGCTCGCTTATGAACCTGTTTGGGCGATTGGTACTGGTAAAACCGCGACGCCTCAGCAAGCTGAAGTTGTGCACGCTGCGCTCAGGGATAGTGTAGAATCGCGTGATCCGCGTGCCGCGGAAGCGCTGCGTATTTTATACGGCGGTTCCGTAAAGCCTTCGAACGCGAAAGAACTGTTCGCGTGCAATGATATTGACGGAGGCTTAATTGGCGGGGCTTCGCTGAAAGCCAATGAATTTTACGAAATAGCTCAGGCCGCTTGCGGTTCTGACATGATTTAAACGGAAACTTATTATGCAATTATTGATTACGATCGCTGTAGTGCTGCAGGTAATGTCTGCTTTAGCGATTATCGTGCTGGTTCTTCTTCAGCATGGTAAAGGTGCCGACATGGGTGCGGCGTTTGGCGGCGGCGCTTCCGGTTCTTTATTCGGTGCGACCGGCAGTGCAAACTTTTTATCTCGCTCGACTGCGATTGCCTCGACAATTTTCTTCTGCGCGACACTGGCTTTAACTTTCGGCGGTCAGACTGTCCGCAAAGCGCCTGCAGCCGGCGGTGTTCTGAGCACAGTGGTTGAACAGAAAGCTCCTGTTACAACTCCGGCAACGGAAAAGAGCAGTGAACCCACTAATGCTCCTGCAAAAAATCTAATTCCGCAGTAGAATATCTATCTTTCGGAGCTGATGGAGATCAGATTCGATAAATAAAGCCTTCGTGGTGAAATTGGTAGACACGCCATCTTGAGGGGGTGGTGACGAAAGTCGTATGAGTTCGAGTCTCATCGAAGGCACCAAAATTCTAAAAGTCCGTAAATTTAGTTTTACGGGCTTTTTATTTTTTTCATCGAAACATCACGAAGGACTGAAATATTGCAGAATCTAGAGCCTCTAGCAGAGGCTCAGCTTTTAATCTGAAGGCATCTTCTTTAGAAGTCTGTCTCTTCTTCGTCGTCTTCGTAGACCTGCGCCTTTTCAGGCTCTGCATCAGGAACCGGAACCCCGAGGGCTTCAAATAACATCCGTCTTTTCCCTGCGATTTCACCGAAGTAGTA
>NZ_WSRP01000079.1 GCF_009767915.1 Parasutterella muris | reverse complement strand
CTCCCTGGGCTAAGGTCTCCCTTCAAAAGGAAACCCTTATCGTGGTCTTCTATTTAATTTCTGATGCGTCCGACCTGACCAGAAGATAGAATCGAAAAAATTCGAAAAAAAATTATAGTATTTGACGCTGATCAGACTAAATTCATTTATGAAAATCTTTCTCTTAAAAAAACCATAAGAATTCAAGGGCTATCTGGTTCTGGGAAAACAGAGTTACTTCTACACAAACTTAAAGAGATTTACTCGACCACAGAGGATGAAAAAATTTTCTTCACTTGCCATAATATTGCGTTAGCCAAGAAACTTAGAGAAAGAGTGCCTAACTTTTTCGATTTCATGAGAGTCGATAAACAAATTAAGTGGAACGAAAAATTGTGGGTATCTCATGCCTGGGGAAGTCAAGGAAACCCAAATTCTGGCCTCTACGCTCTTATTTGTGACTTTTATCAACTTCCCTTCCACAGATATAGTAGGTTCTTCGGCTATAAAGAAATCTTTGCCGAATTATTGGAAAACATTAGAAAAATACCTAAAGAAGAATTTAAGTTTTGCCTAGATTATCTCCTAATTGATGAGAGTCAAGATTTTCCAAAAGAATTTTTTGAACTTATAGAATTAGTAGTAAAGAAAAAAATCTATGCTGCAGGAGATGTGTTCCAAAACATTTTTGCGAAGACCGACTCTAATACAAAAAACATTGTGGATATTAACTTAAGACAATGCTATAGAACTGATCCAAGAACGCTAATGTTTGCACATGGATTAGAGCTTGGGCTCTTTGAGTTAGAAAAATTACAATGGTTTTCAAATGAACAGTGGAAATTGCTAGGATACGAGATTAAAAAAAATAACAAAAGGACAATTACCTTAACTCGAACGCCAAACATACGTTTTTCGGAAGAAGAAAACTACGAGAGCGTTAAACTTGTTGAAGATACATCAGAAGAAAAAATATGTGAACTTGTTAATCAAATTCGAGTAGAAAATGAAACCGTAAAACTAGGGGAAATAGCAATTATTTTTGTTAACCAAAAAACAGATATTTTCCAAAGAATGGATTCTCTTACAAACCGCATTTTAATGGATCTAAATCTGGATGTTGTAAGAGGCTATGAAGAAAAACAAACTTACGAAAATAAAATTTACGTCACCAATGCAAACAATGTTAAAGGATTGGAGTTTCCCTTTGTTATTTGTGTAGTTGATGATTTTTCTGCTGATTATCAGTTTAGAAGTTCCCTTTATACGATGATTACACGTTCATTTTTACGCTCCTATATTTTGTTAAACAACTGGCCAGAGTTGTCTTCGATTAAGAAAGGATTGATGAAAATCAATGCTGATCGAGAAATAGAGGTAAGTAAGCCTAACCGTGACCAACTTGCAACCATTAAAAGAAAAATAAACCTCCTTAATTTATCAAACGCTAAGTCTATCGGAGAACTATTTGATGAGGAGCTAGTAAAAAAAGGGGTTTTAAAAGAAACGTCAAAACAAAAAATTAAAGAACTGTTCAAACACTCCGGCCTAACTTATACTCTAGGAGAGTTCTCAAGATTTGTTGATAGTGTTAAAAATCTTTATTGATGACTAAAGCTATTTGGCATTACGAACTTTCTGAGGCGTACTCTAATACTTTCTTTCCCAAACAGATCTTAAAGAGTAAAAAAGAACTTCTTAAGATCTTAATAGAATCCTTGAGATTGGTAACACTTAATACGCCTTCAAATTGCCGACTTTCTGAGGCAACTGTGGTTTTGAAATGTCTCGGGAAAAGTCGACGTTTTTTTTATTTTTCTAAAAATAAGTACTATTCTATTGCATTACCACCCGATCTTCATATTAAGCAGAAAGAAGATAAAGAACTTACGTTTTACGTGAATGGCGAAGAGATTGACAACAAGATGTTTTCAGCCCTTTCTACTTTTATCGATTCCCCCTCCTTTCCTTGCTCTTTTGAAGATTTTATTCTTGAGAGAGATGAAGAATATTATTTTATTATTGACAAACTTCGGCCATTAATTGAACCAATTCTTTATTCTGAGCTTGGTTACGTTAGGTACGATGATGACCTTGGGCACGCTGAGCCAACTTTTCATCCTCGATACCACTTAGATACCAATTTAGCCAAGTCTGCTACTTTTAAAAAAGGATTAAAAAATTCTCTAGCAAGAGAAGATTTTATAGATATATTAGATAACGAAAAAGAAAGATGGTTTCTTTTAAAAAATAGGAAAAAATGATACTTGATTAAGTTTTCCGACTTAGAAATAACGGAAAACTTCACCAATTACGGCAAAATAAGACATTTAACGAAATCGTTTTTGAATGCATAACTTCTAACACACGAATTTCATATAGCTAAAAACACTGCTGTCCAAAATAATTTTCTCTCAAACTTTGACCTCAACATTTACAGTTGATCTAGGTCTGAGGAAGTTAAAA
>NZ_WSRP01000078.1 GCF_009767915.1 Parasutterella muris | reverse complement strand
GAAAATTGCAGCTTCCGTCAGCGTATCGAAGTCAACTGTCTCAAAATACGCAAACCAGATCAAAGCATCCGGCTTGACGTACACGGAGATCGAAAAGACTGATTCAGCCGTATTGGAAGAGCTGCTGTGTTCTCACATTGACGCAAAGTACCGAGAAATCGATACAGATCACGTCATAACTCAGCTTGCAAACGTCAAGTATGCAACCAGACAGCTTCTTTACGAAGCATACAAGGCATCTGACCCTAGCAGCGCCTGCTCGTATCCGACGTTCTGCCGTCAAATAGATAAGGCAATGAAAGCTAAAGCTCCGAAGGAGGTTTATACCAACTTGGAGCGAGTACCCGGCGGCTCGATGGAAATCGATTTTGCCGGCGAGCTTATCAATTGGGTCGACAAGCATGGGAAAAGCCGCAAATCCAAACTGTTTGTTGCCACAATGACATTTAGTCAGAAGATGTTTGCCTGCGCTTTTGACGATGAAAAACAGCACTCCTGGATGCAAGGGATTGTCAAAGCCTTGGAGTTCTTCGGCGGCATTCCAAAGACGCTTATAGTCGACAACGCCAGGAGCCTTGTCATGTCGCATAAGCAAAGCAGAATCGATTACTCTCCAATCCTGACCAATCTGTGCGAATACTACCGGATCAACACCTTTGCTTGTCGGCCGCGAAGTCCAAAGGGCAAGAACCGCGTAGAAAACAGCGTTTTACACTTCTATCGGCATGTGATAGCGCCTCTGTCGATGCAGGGTCCGATAAGAGCGTTTGATCTGTCTGATCTGAACGAGCAGATTCTTGAGAAGGTACGTCAGTTCAACGAGCGTCCGTTCACAAAGAATCGCCAAAGCAGTCGCGAAATTGAATTTGCGGCGCACGAGAAAAAAGCGCTGGCAAGTCTTCCCATCCTTGCCTTTGAAGTCGGCAGCTGGAAGTACTTAAAGGTTGACAAAGGGCACTGTATCAGGCTCACTGAGGACTGTGGTCATCGTTACAGCGTTCCTGCCAGCCACGTAGGTAAAAAAGTCTCCGTGCTGAAGACAGCCGAAAATGTCTTCATTTACGACATTGAGACCGCCGTCTGCATTGGCAAGCACAAGAGATTGCTTGAAGCTTCAGGCCAGAAGACGCACATTCTGCCTGAGCATCTGACGGCAAAGGAAAAGCACCAACGGCTCAGTAAGGATGAATGGGCACAAGAGCTGATCGACTGCGGCTACAACGAAAGTACGGTTGTAAACGTCTTGGAGATCAAGTGGGAATCCGATCAAATGAACGCCCGCAGATTCTGCTCCTGCCTAAGGCGGCTTGCAAAAATAGGATCGATCCGGCTCGCCAATGAAGCCCTCGGCGTTGCGCTCGAACAAAAGTTCCTGAGCTACAGCTTTATCGAGAACTTTGTGAATATGCGAAAGAAAGAGCTGCTTATGGGCTTAGATAATTCCGACAAAGACCAGGACTATAGGACTGTTGAACATGAAAACATCAGAAATAACTACTCATGATAAAAAAATTCTGCGTCTCAGCGAGTTGTGCAAGAGGCTGAAAATGCGTGCCGCTTATGAGCGCTTCTGTGCGATTCTTACTGATCCTGACGCCTGTCAAATGCCTTTGCTTGACTGCGTCATCGAAGGGTTGGAATATGAGGTTGAAAAGCGAGACTCGAATGCACTAAACCGTCGTCTTAAAGAAGCAAAAATCTGCTTGCCAAACGCTCGTCCTGACACAATCGACTTCAGCATTGAAAGAGGATTAGATAGAAATCAGGCAGAGGCGCTCCTCACGATGCAGTGGATGGAAAGGCACCAAAACATCATTATTACCGGAGCTGCCGGATGCGGTAAAACCTTCTTTGCGTGCGCCTTAACTAATCAGGCCTGCATGAAAGGGAAAACAGCAAGGGTAGTCAGAATACCCCTGCTGCTTAACCAAATGTCTGCGTCACATCAGATCGTCGAAACATACTTCAAAAAACTCAAGGAGTATAAAAATGTTGATCTGCTAGTCCTCGATGACTGGGGCATCGGACAGTTAGACGCCAGATCCAGAGAGGATCTGCTGGAAATAATAAACGAAAGATACATGTACGCAAGTACTATCGTCACAAGCGTACTGCCGGTCAGTAAATGGGCTGAATATATCAACGACCCGACTTACTCCGACGCAATCCTGGACAGACTCGTCAGTGTCTCCCACAGAATCGAAATGTACGGTGCCTCAGTCAGGCAAATGGAACAATATGGAGGCGTGCAGAAATCCTAAAGGTCAATAGAAGAAGTTAATTGCAGGGCCAAACGCGTTTTAACGCTTGTCGCCGCCTGTTTTTAAGGCCGTTAAGCAGTGTGCTTAACGGCCTTTGTACAGCGTATTAAAGAAGAACGGCGTCAAGCCACTTTCGCGGCATAATGCTGTAACCTCGCTGGCGCTCCGTTACAACTTATCCCACGTTGGCTTGACACCGTACGTGCTCGCAAAATCACTGCAAACAACTATAAAAATAGCTATCACAAAATCTTGTAAACTACAGGTCGGCCCAACGGTTAAAACTGAGCGTTCGAACCTGTGAGAATTTGATTTACCTATCAACGTTGACGCATCAGCCGAC
>NZ_WSRP01000077.1 GCF_009767915.1 Parasutterella muris | reverse complement strand
GACGTAACCAGCAGGAAATCTGACGAAGAAAACTCTTTTTACTGGGACCTAATCCCCAAGAAACTAAGAGCGACGATGGAAGCTCTGAAGATAGCCGTGCCTCCAAGATTTATCACCTAGAGGGCACGGAATTCAGGTTGGATATTATCCGAAGCGCGTACAAATCGCGTACATTTGAAATAAGAATTTTGAGTTTTATAGAACTGAGAGCTGTAGAACATAGAGAAGAAAAAATCCATGAAGCGCTTGTCTATCAGGGATTTTTACTTTCCTTTTCTTCTATTATCGCTCTTTAGCCCTGGAAATCCTCCCACTGTGAAATCTTCTCCTTCCCGGGCTTCTATCTGTAATTGTTTTGTTATTTCTTTTGCTGCCCTCGGCATTGGTAAAGCTCCATCTGCTATACGCCAATAAAAATCCCATTGGAAGCCGTTAAACGCTGTGAAGATACAGCAGGGAAAAACCGCAAAAGCCCCGTATTTATTAGTCCGGGCAAAAAATATCCGAGTGTCTTGTAGACTCTCGGATGGTAACTTGGTGGCCCCAACATGAATTGAATACCATTGAAGATCAAGGAATATAAATGAATTATTTTAAATTCCCTCAAATTTTCCCCTAGTCACTCGTTCTCTTCACAGTCTCTGCTGCACACCATTCAATGATTCAGCCATCTCGGACTGCACGTTCCGCACATTCAGCCTGTCATGGTTCAGTCAACTCACTTATGGTTTTCTGCGCAGAATTTAATAGTGCTGTTAACTCCGTTGAGGGCTTGTTGGATGATCTTCTATGCAGATTTAAGCGTAGATATGTCGATAAAACTACATTTCATCATCATAAAAACTTGATATGTCGATGACGCGTACATATACTTATTTTGTGTCCGCGATTTTTAATTTTGTCGACACATGCAAAATTTAACACGGACCCACCGTGCTACTCATTTATGGTTCTCTGCGCAGAATTTAATTGCCTGCTCAGCTGGGTCGAGTAACTCTCGACCTTCAACTGCCAATCGGAGACATCGATTACGCTCCCGATCGGCGTGAAACTATACAGGACTGAGCAGACACAATATTTACATAGCTCTAGATACGCAACCTTAAGGACTTCTACCTATAACGAGGTCTACTTATTTCAAAAAAATGCAAAACTGTGCAATAATTCAAGTCCCAAGTTTACTTGGTGATCCGGCCCTCTTGAGTACTCTTACCCGAACATCGAGGATGAGAAGAAATGTGGGCCTGTTTCTTTATCTACACTATGAATACCCATAAAGTTGCTATTTTAGTTGATGGCGGTTTTTACAGGAAACGAGCAATAACTCTCTGCGGTTCAAAACCTGCGGAAGATCGGGCCAACGAGCTTTTCAATTATTGTTTACAGCATCTAAGATCTAAATCAGAGAAGAACAATCCAAGAGAGCTATACAGAATTTTTTATTATGATTGTGAACCTTTATCTGGGTGCTTATTCAACCCCATTAGTAAGAAAAATATCGTCCTTGACAAAACCGATGTCTATAAATGGACTTTTGATTTTTTGGCAGCGTTGAAACAAAAAAGAAAAGTTGCTTTAAGACTGGGAAGGCTCGCTATGCACTCTCCCTATATTCTGAGTTATCAAAAGCTAAAGGAACTTGGTGCTGAAAAATCCGCTGGGAAGATATTCGTCCAGAAGATCTAACCGTAAACCTCGAACAAAAAGGCGTAGACATGAGGATCGGCGTAGACATCTCATCTTTAGCCTTCAAGCGCCAGGTAGATCGAATCATTCTAGTATCAGGCGATAGCGATTTTGTTCCGGCAGCGAAGCAAGCACGAAGGGAAGGTATCGATTTTATTTTAGACCCGATGGGGTCGCATATTGAGGATGAGCTTTTTGAACACATCGACGGTCTTCAGACTAGGATTAATTGGCTCAAAAAGAAATCACCCTCTCTTTTGCTTCCGTCTCCAAAGTAGTTATTTATCTATGGTTTTCTGCACAGAATCTAATTGCTCTTTGAGCTTGATCGAGTAATTCCCTGCCCTCGACAGCCAATCGGAGACATCGATTACGCTCCCGATCGGCGTTTGTTTTGGACATTCTCTCAACGTCGGCGAGCTGGTTACGCATCCTGTCAAGCTCGTTGCGAGAAGCAGACTCAGCAACACGCAACTCAGATAAAGCCAGCGCGTCGCTCGTTTGTTTGGCTTTGTGTTCCTCAAGCGCTGCTGTGAGCGCTGATATTTGGGTACGGGCACTTCTTAACTCCTCCGAATCTCGTCCGTTTTGAACGCCGATCCAGTACGTAAAAATAAGAGCGGCCGCAGCCGCCCCGATTTTTAGAACGTTTATTAAATTCATTTATCCATTCCACCTTCGCTCCGGTCCAAGATCGACGTGAACGAACGTGGGATAAAACCCAACACCACCCTTGCATCGCCTATTAGCGATAATTTTTAGACGCCCGAGAACCTCCTGCCACCGTTTTTGATCTTGATATCGTGTCGGACGAATGTCTGCCGCCTGGCCCTTAACGTGGTAAGAGTTTTTAGCTCCGCCGACTGCTGCATTGTGCTCAGGCGACCGATAACCAGAGTTGATAAAAATTGGCTCTCCAAAATCGGCCCTGATCTCCTCTAACAAATGATAAAGGCCCGGATCAACGACCTCGGGCCACGGACTTGGTTT
>NZ_WSRP01000076.1 GCF_009767915.1 Parasutterella muris | reverse complement strand
GACGTAACCAGCAGGAAATCTGACGAAGAAAACTCTTTTTACTGGGACCTAATCCCCAAGAAACTAAGAGCGACGATGGAAGCTCTGAAGATAGCCGTGCCTCCAAGATTTATCACCTAGAGGGCACGGAATTCAGGATAAAGCGAGAGGTCGGTCGTTGAACTGACCTCCGGAAATCACTTGTGCGACGGAATTCTAAAGAGGGGAGGTCTCTTATCAACTTGACCGACGCAGGTCTACAGACAAAAAAAGGAGCACCTAAAAAATTTGTTTAGGTGCCCTTATTCAATCAGGAGCAAAGGCCGAATTGCTCGGCAGAATCTTCGCTCCTTCTCAACCTCAAATCCCAAGGAGAAGTGACAATATTCAATTGCCACAACTGAATATTAGCATAATTGCCTACTGATAAACCCTAATACTTCTATAAATCAACCCCATTTTGGGCGGGACGGTTTGCTTTCTAAGTGTTTTCACCGTGTCAGGATTCTCATCTGTTACTTACAATTCATTTCAACAAACCAACAAAAATCCCAAGGGCCTTCGCAATGCGAAGGCTTTTTTTTGCTTTTAATCCAAAAAGAAGGATGCTGTTTTGATTTTCTCTTTCTGCGTGTATCAAGTTGTTTCAAAAACCGAGTTTTACCCGGAACCTTTCTATGAGGAGGTCTATCCGGAAACGATTTATTTTGATGTTGACGCGTCGGACGCTAAAACTGCTGTTACAGCCGCAGCAGACTTTCTCGTCAATCTTCAACTGGAGTGCGACGAAAAGTATTTTGCTCTGCTTGATAAACATAACATTCGTTACCGCAAACGCGAAGAGATCATTGAAAGAAGGCCTTTTTTTATCACTCGTCTAGCCTATGCAGACGATTCGAAACAAAAACCAGTCCTTTCAGAACGACAGCTCAAGGATTACACAGCAATAAAGGAACTTCCCGCTATACCTAAGGTCCTAAATTTTTCCGCGGACCAAAAACCTAACAGCCTTCACTACCGCTTCTTCCGTAACCTCACGCAGCATCAATTTGTTTATGGTGCGGTCTTTTTAGCGATTGTGATTCTCCTGATTCTCGCGGTCCCTCAGTTTAGAGAACTCGGTGCTTTTGAAGTGATTGACTTGAAACCGGAATAGCCGCCAAAAAAGAGGCGCCTGTACAGGCGCCAAGTCTTTTGTCCCCCGGCATTGCCTACCGGAAGAATCCCATCATCAAATCCCAAGGAGAATCGTATTTGATGAGATTATCCTAGCATAAACCCTTAGGCAAATCCACTATATTTTTGACTATTCTCTTTGGCTTGTTCAATTATTTTGCAGATTCTTTGATACTCAGCCTGCACATCCGGTTCCATCGCAACGCCGTCATCCCATCTTCCTTCCTTAAAAGCAAGTTCCTGGGCCTTAACAAGGCGATTAAGCTCTGTGAACCCAAGCGTCGCGGTAATTGACTTTAGAGAATGCGCAGCGATCCTCGCCTCTTCTCTGCGCTGCTCTTTGATTGAAGAAAAGAGCTCCGAAAAGGTCGGATCTTCCGTAAAACGATAGAGATACTTCTCGAACATTCTTTCGCTGCCCATCATGAATTCAAGCGCAGCGTCCGCATTAATACCGTTCTCCTTGAGAAAGCTCCTGCATTTATCGTCCATTTTGTTCCTCTCACAGCTGAGTTATTTATCCGGCCTTCCTTTTTTGCATTCTGTCTCGGAAATGAATACGTTTACGATTGGTTTTCCATCTTTGTCCACGTGCCTGATTTCAAAACCGGGGAAACCTTCGTTCAGACGATCACGGAAGTCTGAATTTAAGCAGACTCCGTTCAGACTTCCGTTTTTAATTCGGTACTTGGCTTCTTCGTCAAACTGATCTGCCTGTTCCTTCAAATGTTTAATCGTATATAGAAGCGTGCCGTCTTCTTTAAAACCGTCCGCCGTACTTTCATATCCCTCTTCTTCAGCAATCTCAGGCATCACTGCGGTACCGCTGCGAGCAATCATAAGCGAGCGCTTCGGATCGCTTTTAATCAGTCTTCCCGAGGCTGCCCATGCGTCTCTGTCAAGATTCTGTTTGTGAACTTCCGCATTGAAATTCCTGCATGCTTTCATTTGTACTTTTACGCTGTCAAACCGGGTTCCTTCTCCGTCGTAAAAGTCATAATTCACATCGTCGATATCGTAATCAAAGTATGACGGTGTTTCTACGCAGGTCAGCCCCAAAAGAAACGTCCCGAAGTACTTCTTTTCTTCCGCTGAAAAACTCTGCGAAATCCTCTCCGGATAAGAAAGTTTGACCGAAACCGATCTGGAACCGTCCGGAGCCTTGATGTCGGCCCTGCCGTCCTCAAGCGCATCCCTATGATTCTTTAAAAGTTCTGCGAGTTTATCGTTAATGCCTTTAAGCGCCTCGATATTTGACTGAGTCGGCTGAGGCTTTTCTTTCGCCTGCTCTGCCTGCGGTTCTTCCTGCACCGGAGCGCTTCCTTCATACCAAAGGATAAACACTGCACCTGCCGCCGCTATTACGTATCGATAGTCTATTCCGAACCACTTCATCGGCTTTGCTCCTTTCTCATGATTCTCTCACTTTAGCAGAAACGATAAATCGAAAAACTATGTCGCATGAAACACTGCTCGCAACGTGTCATTTCCTGAAATCGGTTGACTACTTGATGTTGTTAAACCTAGTTAAAGTTTACTGTTTAAAGAGTAATCCCTG
>NZ_WSRP01000075.1 GCF_009767915.1 Parasutterella muris | reverse complement strand
GGGAGAAGGAGCGACATGCCAAAGAAAATCTCAGATAACACCGTAACTCTTTTTGTCAACGGCAGAAAATACGAGAACTGGTTGGATGTGAGTATTACCTGCACGCTTCAAAGCTTGGCCAGAGTCTTCTCCGTTAGGTCAACCAGAAGTAAAGAAGACCTGACTATAGGTATTCAGCCTCAGGATGAGGTGAAGGTATTTATTGGGGACGATCTTGTTCTGACCGGTTACGTTACTAAGCGGGAGGTAAGTTATTCTGCCTCCGGAATCAGCATTACTATCTCGGGCGCGAGTAAGACGGTCGACTTACAGGACTGCTGCATGCCGCACGGGATGGCGAACTCCTACAAGAATCAGACGCATGAGCAGAACTTAAAGGCGGTGTGCGCTCCGTTTGGAATTGGCGTTGTGGATCAAGTGAAATCGGTGGATAGGAGAAATTTAGAGTTTTCCCCGACGGAAACTGTAGGTGCTGCCGTGACCCGATATCTTCAGAAGAACGGAATTCTGCTTACGGATGATGAGGCGGGTAACTTGGTTATTGCTCAAGCCGGATCCGGAGGTAATGCACACGACACTCTGGAACTAGGGAAGAATATTCTTGAAGGTAAACGTACTCAGGATGCGTCGAAGAGGTTTAGTGATTACGTTACCTTAGGACAGGCCGCCAACCCGACCAGTGAGCTTCCGGTGTCGGCTAATCATCTCAAAGCGACGGCCCGAGATCCAGAGGTTCGGCGTGCAAGGTGGTTTGTAAAGCAAGAGCCTGGGAACGCTTCGACGGAGATTCTTCAGAAAAAGGCGGAGATTATCAAAGATATGAACGCAGGGGAGTCCGATACATTAACCTACAAAGTTCAGGGTTGGCGGCAGAACAACGGCGAGCTGTGGAAGGTTAATACCAAGGTTAGTATTTTCGATTCTTTACTGGAAATAAAAAATATACCGTTATTGATTAGCAAAATTGGATACAGTTTGTCGTCTGCAGGATCAACCGTCGAACTCACGTGCATTTCACCTCAAGCATTTCGACTGCTGGAAGAGAAGGACAGTAAGACTATTGGAGAAACATCGAACTTGTCCGAAATAAAGATTGGCTCTGGTAAAATTTAATTTATCTTTCGGAGGTTGATATGTCGATTCGGTTGTTGTTCGTGTTTTTCTTACTGACAGTCGCGAGCAGTGCATCAGCTGATGTTCGTTATTTCATTAATGAAAAAGGACAGCAAGACTGGGTCTTCGACCCGGATTACAAAGATCCAGCGCTTCATATCACCGAAGAAGATATGAAAGGTATGGTGCACGTTAGTCCCGAGCAAAAACGAAAGATGGATGAAAAGATTTTCAAAGAAGCTCTGGAGAATGAGATCACCGCTCGAATGTATCAGGATCGAGTTGCAACAAGAGAACAGGCTATCAAAGATATTCTTTCTGGCGTTCCTAGGAAAGTCCGCTGAGTTGAAAAATGCACGTCGCCCGCCTAATTCGGCGGGTTTTGTTTTTGCCAAACCGCTAATCCGACAAGCGAGCTTCCGGTATCAGCTAATCATCTTAAAGGAACAGCTTAAGATGGGTGGGTTAAGCGTGCAAGGTGGTTTGTAAAGCAAGAGCCTGGAACGCTTCGACGGAGATTCTTCAGAAAAAGGCGGAGATTATCAAAGAAGTGAATGCGGGAGAGTCGGATACTCTAACTTACAAGGTTCAGGGCTGGAGACAGAGCAATGGAGAGTTGTGGAGGGTTAACTCAGTTATTGGGTTTAAAGATCCGATGCTGGGACCATTTGAGAACGCTTCGTGGATCACAACACAAATCACATACTCTCTGAGTAGTAGTGGAACAACGTCAGTAATGACATTAAGTACAAAATCTCGCTTTAATTTATTTTCTGAACCTGACGCAAAAAAGATTAGAATTGAGGAGAATAGTGATATAAAGAAAGACAGTGGAAAGACTTAAAAGTCGAGGTGGTAGATATGAAAAAGATTCTTTTTGCTTTAGTTCCTCTTTGTTTCGTACTGCCTTCTTTTGCGGGTACTAAATGCGATCGCACTCCTGAAGGCTACGAAACTAATTGTGTACATATTCCAGGATGGAAGGATCCGGCCTTGTATGCCACTGAAGAAGATATGAAGGGTATGGTCTACGTCAGCCCGGAGCAAAAACGAAAGATGGAAGAAAAGATTTTCCGCGAAAAACTGCAAGCAGAGATAACCATACGTAAGTCCCAAGATTTTAGATTAGACGATGCAGGAGCCCTTGCTGAAATCTTGGCTGGTAAACCGCGCAGATTCTAATTGCATCTTTTATAGACTCACCCGCCCAATTCGGCGGGTTTATTTTTGCCTAACGAAAATGAATTTAAAAGCTTTAATAAACAGAGCGACGCTCTCAGCCAAGAACGGAGCTCGAAAACTTCGAACACTGCAGATTCAGCTTCTGGGTGGAGATATCAGAGAGTCGGTAGAGCATTTTGAACCATACGGTTTTACTTCTGAGCCTCATGTCGGAGCTGAAGCTATTGGATTAGCTTTAGGCGGGGATCGTGATCAAACTCTTGCCGTCGTTGTTACGGATCGCCGCTATCGCCCGACTGATCTGAAAGATGGAGAGGTTTGTGTTTTTGATGATCTTGGAAGAAAAATCTATCTCTCTCGCGACGGGATAAGGGTAGAGGGCGTTTCCAGTCCGGTCTTGGTAAACACTTCGGCCTCGGTGACAGTAGATGCTCCTTTGACAAAATGCACGGGAAATCTTGAAGTCGGAGGCAATATCGTTGCAAAAGGCGACATCAAAGATAAAGGAGG
>NZ_WSRP01000074.1 GCF_009767915.1 Parasutterella muris | reverse complement strand
CATATTTGTAGGGTGATTGGTTTCTTTCATAGGTTATAATTATCGCCTATGAAGTTAAAGAAGTCCATCCATGCATTACTCAAAAGGGGTATAAAATCAATTGGTTAAATTGAAGATGAGACTATTTGTAAAAATAGCTCCTAGAATCTTGGGAATTCAGGCTTTTTGCTGTTTAAGATCGCGTTGCGAAAATCAACTGCGCTTTTGGGTGAACCATCCAACTGAAGAATATCGGTGTTGCCATCCGATTAAGGGAGTATACCTACTTTAACTTCTCAGGAGCCTTCCAGCTTACAGAAACCCGAAGGCCCGAGCTATTTCTACGTCTATCTCCGTGAACTTTATGGAGTTTTCCGGCGTTAGCTCGTCCAAAGTTTGCGGCCTTTGCTTGTCCTCGGAGACTTGTTGTTTTCTTATCAAATCCTCTTTGCTCAAACTCTTCTCTGTGGCTTCGGGGCTCTTCTTGTCTGAGCTGTTCTGCATATCTTGCGTGATCTTCTGCGTTTAGGTTTGCATATTTTCCTCCACTGTCCTTGACTGTACTCTTGGAAGCTTTCCTTCCTCTTAAATTTGAATTATTCTGAAACTCTTCCGCATAGGCTCTCACCACGTCTCAGAGAAGCTCAGCTGCCTTGTTTTCGTCGATGCGGTTAATACCAAGAAAAGCCATTTTTAAGCACACCAGCAATCTGATCAAACACCGATCTTTCGGATTGAGGAACAACATCGTTTCTCTTGGTATAAACCTCCAAGAAGTACACAAGTCTTTCCTCGTTGTTCGAGACTCTGGCGCCATCCATGCGGCGTTTGACATCTTCCCAGAATCTCCTTTCTGCGGGCTTCTTACTCTTCAGCCCTTTTTTCATCAGAACTTCAACTCGGTTTTCAATGCCGCCGATAAGCTCATTGAACTCTGAATCTTTAGCAGCGTGGACACCAATTTCATAAGCAAGAACTGCCCCTGCTTCGCCTTCGTCTACGTTTTCTCCGTTGATATAGACCTTTCCTGTCTTTTCGTCATAGAGAGCATTGGTCCCTCAGTCCAGGCCTTCATTTATAAGCTCCTGACGAATTTCTTCCTTAGATTTAGACGGATCATTGGCGTACTCGTCCTCCACCATCCTATCCAGGAATTCTTCGTTAGAGCGGCAAATAACGACCTTACCAGAGTTCAGCAGCTGGTTTGTTACGGCAACTTCCCAAGATTTAAAGAGACCTCTTCTAACGTCGTTGAAATTTCGGTCCTTTTGCTTTTCGGTGAGAGATGACTTAGACGCCTTTCAAATTGTTGTCGCGTCTTCTTTTAAGTGAATGACTTTTCTTAGTTTTTTTGCTAGGCTTGTACTGGGTTTAAAGAGACCGAGGTCGTTTCCAGACGTAGAGGCAGGGGTTCCTTCCTTCTAAAGGAGCATCTGCCGCTCGGCGACCCACTTTCTTCCAGAAAGTCTTAGTTATTAGCTTCCCGTTGAAGGCCAAAATTTCTTCAAGATCTTTTCAACGCCGCTTTTGCCGCAGCTCGAGTTCTTCTTTGTGTCGTCCATTGTTCTTAGCTTTGAGTTTATCAACCGCTTCCAGATCCTCTTTGAGAAGAGCTTCGAGTCTTCCAAAGGGGTTCTTGTCTTCCCTTTTTCGTCCTTACATCCCTCGAGAAGCTTGACGAATTTATATTTGCCGTCGGTAACGATACCGATAAACATAGCAGTCCTTCTCAATTAGGTAATGACAATATTTAACATAGATAAATGAAGGCAACAAAAAAGAGACGCGAAACTTGCAAAAAATTAGAGAGTTATTCTCCTAACGTCGGGGTTTTAGTTAACTTTCCCTTGTGCTTCGAACTCGCCCTCTTTAATTAACACTTTTTTAGATGCCTTTTTCCCTCTGTCTAGACAACGTCCGACTTAGCCTTTTAGGAAGCTTATCGGCGTTTAATACCATCTAAGGTTTCTTGTGTTTTCGGATCTAGTTCGCTCTGATTTTCTTTCTACCCCTTGAAAAGAAGCTTTTGATCTGCGATAGTTATTACTGTCGAAGAAGGGTTCTTTTCCTTTTCTTCGATGAGGGGTACGCTTTTGCCAAGGGCGTCCATATTGGCATTTGTCGAATTAACTGCGTTCAACGGGCCGGAGAGCGAAGCCTCCCCTCTTCTTACTCTTCCGAACGCTGAAACAATGTAGTGGTTCCCACCTTTTCAGGACAGTAGCACTCTAAAACCATCATTTGTAATTGCTTTGCCACCTGATCGAGATTCCTTCGCTTGCCCTTTGGCTAGTGTCCTCACCATCTTTCTTAGTACTTCTGCTACCTCTTCTGGGTTAAGACCTTCTGCAAGACTTCTTTTATCTACAATATGAGAATCGCCCATTGCTCCTTTTGTGCCAAAATAGTCGTCAACAATCTCTCCGTGCTTTCCATAATTAATATCGACCCAGACGCTCAAAGATCCACTCCAAACAACACGGTGCGCGAAAGGTCTTATTTTCTAAGACTTCCTTAACTCTCTGCAGTCCTCTAATTATGGAGATTTCCGGATCGGTAACAGCCGATTTAGAAGGTTTCCTTTCTCCTAAATTTGAGTTTGTTTAAGACACCTCATCCCCGTCTTTAGGAGAATCTCGTAAATACTGAAATATTGCAGAATCTAGAGCCTCTAGCAGAGGCTCAGCTTTTAATCTGAAGGCATCTTCTTTAGAAGTCTGTCTCTTCTTCGTCGTCTTCGTAGACCTGCGCCTTTTCAGGCTCTGCATCAGGAACCGGAACCCCGAGGGCTTCAAATAACATCCGTCTTTTCCCTGCGATTTCACCGAAGTAGTA
>NZ_WSRP01000073.1 GCF_009767915.1 Parasutterella muris | reverse complement strand
ATGAATCCCTCCAGGTAGATTATATAATTATAATCTATTAAATCAGTTAAAAATAATGCCTAATGCCCGGTTTACGGGCAATTTGGGCACTGTGTGTAACTACTAGTAATATTTATGATCTAGTTTTTGGGAATTCAGGATAGGAAGCAGTCGGTTAATTAATGAGGAATCACAACCATATTGCGGTTGATATCTTTCACTGTCTGGGCTCCGGTCAGAACCATTGCGACGGCCAGTTCGTCTCTCAGCCGGTTGGCAAAGAGAGCGACACCATCGTCAAGACCGCCGTGTGCGGCGCGGACAAAGTGTCTTCCTGCCAGTGTGCAGTTGGCGCCTAAGCCGAGATATTTCTCGATGTCAGTGCCGCGAGCGAGTGTGCCGTCAACCATAATGAAGCATCTGCCGTTGACCTTATCGGCGATCTGAGGAAGAATCGCGGCTGTTCCCGGGGTGTCTGCAAGTGTGCGGCCGCCATGGTTGGATACGACGATGCCGGCAGCGCCTGCATTGACACAGAGTTCAGCTTCATCGGGCGTCATAATGCCTTTGAAGATGAGCGGAAGTTTGGACGCTTTGACGAGTTCTTTCAGCTGTTCAGGTGTCTTGGGCTCGACTGTCTGGCCCTTAGTCGCTCTTGCGGCTCTTCCCGCGCTGTCGAGGTCAACCGTCAGCGCAATAATGCCGGCCTGTTCAGCCAAACGCATTCTTTCCATAATGTCCTTCTGCAGTCTCGGCTTCAAGCCGACGATGGCTTTGTAGCCGTTTTTTTTCAGTGTTTGAAGACGCTTTTCATAGACGTCAAGCGGGTCACCGATACCGTCAGCGACAGCGCCGAGTGTGCCGGCTTTATTGCAGCCGCCGCAGATGGCGTTAACAAACTCGGCTTCTGTCAGTTTGCCGCCCATGTTATAAGTGGTACCGCCTGTCGGCGCAGCAATGACCGGCATAGAGATCTTGGTGCCGAAGAAATCAATGCTGGTGTCCGGGACGTGTACGTCGTGTACCACTCGAGAGTTGAGCTGAACGGCTGCGAGAGAGTCGTAGTTGGCCTGGAAACCGCGGCTTGCGCCCATGCCGCCGAATCCGGGAACCTGACCGATACAGGGGCCTCGGCCGTTGCACTCCGGACAGACGTAGCAGCGCGGCATCATCATCTGACGAGCACGGTTGCGGACTTCTTCATAGGTCATCTTGCCGGTGAGCGGACGGATCTTCTGTGCCTCTGCGCTTTCGGCAGCCTGAGCGGCGGAAATGCCGGTGAGGGAGGTGCCGGCAAGTGCGGCCGCGGATCCCAGAAGGTTTCTTCTGGAAAATTGAATTGTTTTATGTTCCATATCATCTCTCCTTGGTGTGAGCAATGCAATTATTTCATTAATTTTAAATATGAACAGTAGTTCATAATAAGACAAAACTTAATATTTACACTAGGTTGATTCGCTGGAATTGGGTATGTGATTTATAGGAGTCTTGATTTTTCTGAATCAGTACTGGAATAAAATAGGCACTTGTATTCATATCTCGGGAAAAATGGAACGCTAAATGAAGAAACTGAACGTGCATCTGGAGTTTTCATTCGGCGCTGAACCCGACAGCGGGCGTCTGCCTTTGAGGAACAGTCTGATCGATATGCTTGACGCGGTAAAAAGTTCCGGTTCTCTTTCCGGTGCGGCCAAACTGCTGAAGTTTTCGTATCGTCATCTTTGGAACGAACTCAATCGCTGGGAAAAAGAACTCGGAGCCGAACTCTTAGTAAGAGGAAGAGGAAAAAACGGAGAGCTCACCGAATATGCGGAGAGACTTCTTTGGGCGAACAAGGAAATTCAGGCAAGATATTTGGAACAAATCCTGGATCTGAAGGCCGGCATCTCCCAGACGTTTTCCCGGGCGCTGAAGGATAGCTGGGATCCGATCCGAATTGACGGATGCGCAGATATAGCTCTCGATAAACTGAGACGAATTCCGCATCCCAACACCTTTGAGCTGGAGGTCTCCTTTAGCTCGAGTCAGGCCGGTCTCAAATTGCTAGCGGAAGGTAAATGCGATCTCGCAGGTTTTAATTTTCCGAAGGCTTCTGCAAGAGGGGGCTCGGCAGCTAAATTGTTCCTGCCTCTTCTGGATGAAGAAAAAAACAGACTGATTTTCTTTGCTTCGCGCCTTCAGGGAATTGCCACCGCGGCGGGCAACCCGCTCAAGATCTATTCGGTACTTGATCTTCAGCTCAAGCACGCGCGCTTTATGAATCGAGCGGTCGGTACCGGAACTCGGCTGATTTTTGACGAGCAGCTTACTGCCTGCGGTGTGAAGCCGGAGGAAATCGACGGTTATGACAATATTTCCGCATCTGCGCCTCTGACCGCGGTGAATATTGCTTCAGGCAAGGTGGATGCGGGCATTTGTACCGAAAAAATAGCGGAGCAGCATGGCCTGGATTTTATTCCGCTTGTTAAAGAAAGCTATTTTTTAGCCGCTCGGCTCTCATTTCTCCAATCAAAGAAAGGAGAGGCATTTGTGGAGTATTTAAAGACAATCAGTTGGGACGATCTTCCCGGGTATGACTTTTCTTCATGCGGAGAGATCATGCGCGTAAGCGATGTGTTTTCATCGACCTGAAGCACGAGAACAGAACGGATTCAAAAATCGAAACAGAGGAGTCTTTTATGTAGCAGTACCTGAATCCTCAGGACATCATCGATGAGATTAAACAATACGAAAAGCGTTTAATCGACTTTAGAAGACGGGTCCATAGAGAACCCGAAGTCGGATTTGATACGTCTTTAACGCTTGCGAAGATCGCGGAATTTCTCAAAGAAAACGGAATCGAGGGTTTGGATACGGCGTCATCTTCCGGCAGCGGTTTTCTTTTGATCCGAGGCAGCAAGCCCGGTAAAACAATCGCCCTTCGGGCCGATATCGACGCGCTCAATATTACCGAGCAGAGCGGCTGTCTGTGGGCATCAGAAAATGGGAAGGCGCATTCCTGCGGACATGACGGTCATCAAACGTGGCTGCTCGCGGCGATTCTTTACCTCAGCAGACACAGAGACTTTGCAGGCAATATCCTCTGTATCTTCCAGGCAGCTGAAGAAAGCGTGAACGGCGCGGGCAGTGTCGTGCAGTCCGGAGTATTCAAAAAATACGATGTCAAAGAAATATACGGCGCGCACAACGAACCGCTTCTGGATTTAGG
>NZ_WSRP01000072.1 GCF_009767915.1 Parasutterella muris | reverse complement strand
CCGCAGATGTATCTGCTCTATCGTTTTCGGAGCCAACTTCAGAAGCGGCGAGCACCGCGTTTGAAATAGCGGACTGCCTTACAAGCGTTTGGATTGCCGCGTTAGCCGCCTCAATTCTCTCGCTTGTTGTCCTGGAAGCAGCTACTGGGGACTCCGCGCTGCTCAAAGATGACTCTTTCGTAAGCAGGCTGAATCTATTGGCGGCATCGCTCCAGGCATGAACAGTAGAGGCAAAGCCCTGAAGTCCAAGAACATCCATAAGCCTTTGCCCCAATGAGCCCGGAGAGCCGCTAACTAATGTGATCGCATCGTTAGCTAAATCGGCCAAGTCATCAGCCAAATCGAAAGCTTGATAGATTCGATTCAAACTTTCTGCTGAAAGAAGCTTTGTAAAATCCTCTCCCACCGTCTTCTTAACAAAATCCTGAGCTCCGGCAATATCAAATTCTTTAATAAATTCGTCAAAGGCGGAGTTGCTTAACGCCGAGGCTGCCTTTAAACAGCGGGAGCCCGCGTCAACAATCGAATTCGGAAACTCTAACTTGCCGCTTTCAACAAAATTAAGTGTGACGGTGGAGAGGCGGTTGGATTCAAACTTCGGGGAGGTAAGATCAACGGCTACCACCTCCATGGTACCAAGCCACGGATGAATAAGCCTGCCCGACCCTTGTTTTTCACAAGCCGCAATCAGACGCTTCATCCGGGTAATATAGTCGGCTCCTATCACATACGCAGTCAGCGTAATAGTCCTTTTAGAGCGTCCCAAATCTTCGGTAAACGGCGTATCTCTTTGCGGATACTCAAAAGTCTGAGTCCGCCTGCCCACCTTAAAATCTGAACTTGTAACCTCAAAGGGCACCCCTCTAAAGGAGGCGCGTCTTAATTCCGGCGCGTTCATCAGTCAGCTCCCACAAAAGCATAATTTCCGGTCTCTGCTCTCATATTTCCTCCATTGGAGTCTGTTTTTTCTACCTGAGCGTTCAATCCCTGCGGAACCTCGACTCTGACAGTCAGCTGGTTATCAATCTCAGTCCTAGGCCCCATCAAACCTTGAGTCATAGAAGAGACTTGAGAGGAGTCCAGCATCGGAGCCTGCGCCTGAGGATTCTCCTGAGCAGAAAATCCGAGCATTTTCCTTGCCGAGTCTTTGATTCCTTCCCATGAAAAAGTGTTTTTAATACTGTCCCATGTCGCGCAAAGACCGTCCCAAAGTGCGCGGATGTTCTTACAAGCATTGTCCCAAGCGATAGAAAACCCTTCAGGCAAACCGCTTAAAACCTTTGATAAGTCCGGGAAGGTTTTCTCAAACCAAGCCGTGATTTCATCCCAGTTCTTCCATAAAGCCACACCGGCAGCGACTGCACCGGCAAGAATCACGCCCCATGGACCGAACGCGGAGACGAACGAAGCCCCCACGCCGTAAAGCGATTGACCGAGGCTAATCATATTCCCGGCAAGCATTAGACCGATGGCAGCGCCAAATCCCTTGATAATCGTGTCCCATCCGCCGATCGAGTCCACAAACTTCATGAATCCGTCGATACAGTTGAAAATACCGTTTACCACTGCCTCAAAGTTAATTTGAGCGATGGCCGAAGAGATCTTTTCAAAGATCTTTTCCAGCCTCTGAGCAATTAAATCTTTATTGGCAACTATCCAATCCTGAAGCCTCTTGACAATGCTCTCGATGATCGGAGCAAGCGAAGCGCCGATGGTGGCCGATACACCGTCTAAAACCTGAGAAAACTTACTCAGTGTGTCCGTAAGATGGGCAGAATCAGCCACCATCTTATCGGACATGACAATGCCAAGCTTCTCTGCCTCGCCGCCCATGTCATCGAGCCCTGCCGCTCCGCTCTCCAATACCGGTATCAGCTGTTTAGCCAAATCATCGCCGACAGCGGCCGTTAGAATTCTGAGCCTTACCGCAGGAGATTCATTGTTCTTAACCGCCTGAGCAAGATTGCGCATGACATCGGCCGCATCGCGAATGTTTCCCTTAGAATCCTTGAGAGAGACACCCAAGCGCTTAAAAATAGCTGCGAGCTCCTTATTTTCTCCTCTGGCTGCTTTCCCCATGTTGTAAGTCAGCTTAACCAGAGCTTGATCCATCTGCTCAGCTGACATACCTCCGAGTCCGGCAGCATAGCGAAGTTTCTGTAAAGAAGCGGCGCTCACGCCGGCTCTTTTACTGGCCTTATCGATAGAATCGCCCAGAGAGGTGAACTTATCCATTGCCGACTTTAGACTGAAGCCGCCAACTCCGCCTAAGACTGTCAGGGGCAAAGCGAACTTACCGGCCAAAGCGGCCGAGGATTTGCCTAAGGCGGAAAAGGAGCGCCCGAGCTTTCCGAAATTAGAATCTATCTTCTTGAGCGCCGGGCTTATCTTATCCGTCGCGGAAAGGATGGCCTTGAGGCTGTACTCTTTTCCCGCCATTTTTTATCTTCCTCCATAATGCGAAGAGCCTCCTTCGCAAGCTCAATCACTCTTGAAAAAGGCTCTCTTGAGAGCTCCGTGGGTCGTTCTCCCCAGAAGCGGGCCGTGTTGTAAAAAACTTTCACGGCCGTTTTCTTCCGCGCTAGTCCGTACTTGTAAAAAAATCAGACACCTTACCGATTAGGGCCATGGCGTCCCTAATCCCCAGTGCGCCGACAGCTTCCTCCGGAAGGCCTGAACAGACTACAAGGTATTTGCGAAGCAATTTAAGCTTTCCATCCGGCTCGGTTTGATCACCGGGCAGGCCAAGATCGCAAATTTCATTAAAGGTCGGTTCACGCAGATCCACTTTTTCTATCCTGTTGCCTGAAACAGTAATAGGCGTCTTCAGAACGTACGAAGCCATTACGACCACCTCCCGTTAGTTCCCACAAATTTCATTGCGACAGTTCCCCCGTCACTGTCGTAGTTCATCTCTCCTTCAATGAAGGCCTCTGAGAGCGTATAGCTCTTGCCGTTAGCCAATTCAGCCACCACCGTTGCCGTGTCCATAGTGGACAGTTCTTCAATCGGGAAGTCTTCATCCATTAGGAATGTTCCGTCAATGTACGGCGCGATCGGCGTCTCCTTGTAATTAACGGAGCCGTTGGTCGACACAATGCTCTCTTTTGTGGTTTTCGAAAGCGGAATGGTCAGCCCTCCGGAGATATCCATCGTTCTGCCGTTGACAGTAATGTGGCAGATTCCTGCAATTCTTGACATTAAATCACCTCTTATTCGTTAAACTGAAGACGGAACTGAGCCAATACAGCAAAGACTCTTAACTGGTTAACCAGGTCAGGCGGCAGCAATACGTCGATTCTGTTGGGGTCATCTGCGTTTCTCTCCACGACAAGATACTTAGCAAACAAATCAGCGTTTTCTACAATCGCCTTGTCCTCGAGCTTGGTATACATAGCGATAAGTTCGCCGCGGATAATGGA
>NZ_WSRP01000071.1 GCF_009767915.1 Parasutterella muris | reverse complement strand
GACGTAACCAGCAGGAAATCTGACGAAGAAAACTCTTTTTACTGGGACCTAATCCCCAAGAAACTAAGAGCGACGATGGAAGCTCTGAAGATAGCCGTGCCTCCAAGATTTATCACCTAGAGGGCACGGAATTCAGGAAAAAGACAATCCCTTTGCTGCGTCAGTTTACGCTTACGATATTCAAGACTACAAAAAAATGAAACTCTTCTTGAGTTTGATGTTGATTGATGCAGTGTGATGTAGGTCGGGGATGCAGAGTACTGGCGGAGAGGGGGGGATTCGAACCCCCGAAACCTTTAAAGGGTTTACACGCTTTCCAGGCGTGCGCCTTAAACCACTCGGCCACCTCTCCAAAAGAGAATGCGATTATATGGGATAAAAAAACGTTTGTCATCTCAAAAAGCTAATTTTTTTCAGATTTTTTATTTTTCTTTAAAATAACTTTTTTAAACAATAAGTTAAAAATTTTAATAGTTTAATTTTTTGATTTAATGAATAAACAACCATTTTTTTAGGACGGTATAAGCGCGGTGGGAATTGAAATATTTGATGATAAATACTGAATAATCAAAAAGATATATTGTTATTCTCAACGTCTGATGTCTCAGTCTTTATAGTGATATTATTTAATATCTCGTTTCAATTTCTAAGGATTTATAGGATGTATCCGGAGCCTAATCTCAAAAAAGAATTGGCAAAGCGCTTGCAGCAGCTCCGACTGGAAAACAATCTCACACAAGCCGGACTTGCTCAGCTTTGTGAACTTCCTCAGCCGGTTATTTCCTTATTTGAAAAGCCCGACAGTAATCGTTTACCGACATTGGCAACTTTGGTGAGTCTGGCTAACGTCCTTAATGTTTCCTGCGATTATCTTCTTGGAAGAACTGATGATAAGAGAGGTGCACGTAATATTGTCTCGGAAGACTCGGTCATAGCTCACCTTTCACGCAGAGATAAACAAATTCTGATCCATGTAGCAAAAGGACTCCTTGCCGCAGCAGATCAAAAACAAGAGGTAATGAAGAACAGCCGGAGCAATAAACAAGTACCGATGGGTCAGCAGAAATTAGATCAGGCTTAGTTTTATAGAATCAGTTTCGATGAGGCCTAAGAACGAAAAAAGTTTGGCTATTAAAGAGAAAATTAGGAGTCCAAACTGTGAGTCAGCAACGGCCTAAATACAGTACCTCAATACAGTGTTCTTGTTGTGGGCCGAAACGGGATTACGCAGCGATCCGTTTTCAAATCGATCTGATAAAGTATGGAACGAATAATAACCACTTAACTGCCTATAGCGGGTTTTAGGCTTAATACGATGCAACTCAGTAAATTAATTTCGTCGATCCTTGTTTTTTCCAGCTGCGCCTTCATTCTTACAGGATGTTCAAATGTCGACCCTGATGAGGCTATAACTCAGGACAATGTGAAAAAAGCGGCAAAAAGTTTCGATAAAAATGAAAATGTAAAGATCACGGCACTCGGGGGAAGCGCATATCTCATCGGGAAAACGGTTAACAGCGTTAAAAAACGACTCGAGTCTGATTACCACAGCTTTGAAATTAAGCAGCTTTTGGAAAACACACGCTTTAATCGAAAAAATAACCTTGAACTCTTCGGTAAAGGGAAGCTGACCGCGGACGGCGTAAAAAGTGATGCGGTACTTTCGCAGAGAGAAAAACAGAATGAGCTTACAGAGCTGTCGGCTTATGCAAATTATGTAAAAAATGTGCAAAGGGAAAGCTCTCGGGAGCTGCCTCTGGGTTCTGCCGTCTTGGCTAAGGGCGCGTTAACCTGCAGAAGATTTTCCGATCTTGAAGCTCTTTTGGCAACAGAAGATACTCCGAGTTTTAATAAAGATAAAAACAGAAAGATCAGACGCAAGGAGTGTCACGTTCTTCCTAAAGAGATCAAGCTTCGCATTCGTGAGATAAAAAAACTGGAAAAAGGCGGGGAAGTCTATCAAACAGCACGCGGCTGGCTGTCCGTAAAAGATGTTAAAACTAAGCCTTCAAAGGAAGAATTAGATGAGCTGAGGAAAGAACAGACAGCAGTTCTCGAGCAGCTGAAAAATCATCCGAGTCCGGCTTTCTATAACGGCTACCGTTCACTGCTAAATTTGTCAGATGCAGATAAAACAAGAACAGAACTGGCCAATAAGGCTATTGCAATCAACATGAAAGAATTTGGTGAAGATTGGACAACTGCTTCGAAAAGACTCGTCAAGGAACAGCAGGCGTTTAATGCTTCAGAATACAAATGCTTCTTCCAAAAAGACTGCAGTGAAAACGAAAAGCTGAACCTGAGAATGGCGCATTATGTCCTCACACCCGAAGAATCCGGAATTAAATACGGAACTCTGCCTTGCGAAATACGCAAGGGTGCAAAATGCTGGAATGCGATAACCGATTAAATTAAGCGCGGTTTAAAAAGGAAGCGCTGACAGCTTTTTTAACGAAAACCGAATTTACGGAGCAGAAGACCTGCTCCTTTTTTTATCCAGTTGGTCGGCTCTGTAAAAACCAATGAAGTTTCAGAATACGAGATTTGGTTGGTCATCAGCCAGACATCCAGAAGTCTTTCAGAGAGGAAACCGAAAACTCTTGCATCGTTTTTGCTGTATGAAGAAATGTCCAGGCGGCGCTCAACTTCAGAAAGCACAGAAAAAAGGAACTCACAGTAGTGATTAAAGAAGTCTCTTCGCATCACAAACATATTGAAAATATGAGTGCGGCGCCCATTCATTACCGTATCAAATGCTACCAGGTAATTAAGAAACCTCTCGCGCAAAACTTGTTCGAGTACCTCTAAGTCTTTGGCATGATGCGCATGTACATATTGAGAGCGTACAGTTTCGATAAAGTAATTGCGTTTGGGCGGCAGCAGCACATTGGAAGAAGAAAGCAATTTCTGAAAATCCGCCAGAGACAAAACGCAGTCCACTGGTCTCTGAAATAAACGCCGTTTGCCGAAATATCTGCGGTAGTGAACCAGACCAATATGTGTGACATCAGAAGGAAGGTTTTTCCAAGCCCAGTAAACAGCGGTAAGCTCGCAGTAGTTTGGATTCTTTTCTGAAATGTTCAATCCGGTATTGTCACGATAGCCGCCAAGGCCGATGTCTTTGCGCGAGCAGGCGCCGACTTCAATCGGTTTGTAAATATCAGAGGCCGGCAGCACATAGGGACGATGAGCTGCAACAAGAATTTCCAGTTTCATTGAATCGTAAAAATACCGAATGTTCAGGCCCTCATGATACCCGCAGAATGGCCGTATCACGACAAGATCTTCGTTCAGAGAAACCGAAGATGAAAGAGCCCCAATGAGCAGCAAGCAATCACAGCTACGCTGTATCTATTTGTAATAATTTGACGGTTGATTTGACAACCCAAAAAATCATCTTCATAATTCGCATCCTCGCTGATCAACACGACAGCGAAAACAAAGTTCTTTAAAAATTTATCGACGACCGATAAGAGCGGGCGCTGAAGATTTAAGCGGGTTTAGAGGACTGAATTCGCGAAGAAATTTTTAGCTCGCGCTTATTGGATGAAGGAGTAGAAATACTCCGTCAAACACCAAGAGAGTG
>NZ_WSRP01000070.1 GCF_009767915.1 Parasutterella muris | reverse complement strand
TACTACTTCGGTGAAATCGCAGGGAAAAGACGGATGTTATTTGAAGCCCTCGGGGTTCCGGTTCCTGATGCAGAGCCTGAAAAGGCGCAGGTCTACGAAGACGACGAAGAAGAGACAGACTTCTAAAGAAGATGCCTTCAGATTAAAAGCTGAGCCTCTGCTAGAGGCTCTAGATTCTGCAATATTTCAGACGCTCGCTCGTTGGTATCAAAATTTATGTTTAGACAATATCGACTTTGATTAAATACGGGGGGGGGTATAAAAGCGACGTTGATCTCGTCCTTCTAAGCACGAAGAGCTGGTTCTATTTAACCGCAACACGCTCAATACACGAGTGGAATATTGCATTTTCTTACCTCAGGTTTTGTATTATTTATGTTTCCGATTTTATATCAGATGAAGCTCAATGCAACTTAGATAAAGGATGAATACCAAAAGAAAAAATTAAGTATCACGCTTTTTAGCTATCATAATTTTGTTCAATTTATATTTAACACCAACACAGCAGGATAGCTAAAACTTAATGTATAAAATCATATCTAATTGAATTAGACTAACTTATTCTGACAATAGTAGAAAATGCTATAGCTCACAGAGTTGCAAGTTCAATTTAATTTATATTTTCAGCGTTAAATACTATTTAAGTTTCAGACGATTTGTCCTTTCATTTCATGATAAAAATGCGGGACAATCCTAAGTGAAAACAATATTAGTTTTTCCACTAGTGGAATCCTACGGGCAACGCACTGACTTTCACGGGGACATTAACTGCCGTTTCCACGCTTGTGCTTATATAAACTCGGATGTTTCGAAGGAATCGCCAAAACCACGACCGTCGCTAAAATTAAAACACCTCCGATCAGCTCCCAGATATTCACCGTCAAACCGAGAAACAGAACGCCCAGCACCGTCGCTGAAACCGGATCCAGCGTCTCCATCATTCCGGCCACGTCCGAAGGAATCAGCTCGGCAGCCGCCTGAAACAGCCAAAAGGCCGCAATCGTCCCAAAAATCACAATAAAGGCGTAAGCCAATACCGCACCAAGCGACCAATTAAGCGATTCATTCCAAAAATGATTGAAGAGTGTTACAGCGACACCGGTCAGCAAAAGCGCCCAGCTCGTTACTGTGCCCGACCCAACCTGCTTGATCAGCTTCTGCGGAAGGATAACATACAGCGCCCCGGTAAGCCCGGAACCGAGTCCCATTATCAGCCCCATCATCGAAACATTCAGACTCTTTAATGAGCCGCCCGTGACGATCAGAAAAACACCGATGACGGCAGCCGCACCGCAGAGAATCTCTTTAAGAGAAAGTCTCTGGTGCTGAAACACCGCCATAAACAGCATCACCCAAAGCGGAACCGTAGCCGTCAGGACTCCTGCGACAGCCGCGTTGCTGTACTGAATACACACAAAGTAAGTGAGCTGCGTCCCGATAATCGTCGCGGTATAAATTAAAAGCTGTACAAAAGAAGAAACACTGCGGAACGGCGCAAACACTTTGCTTTTGTTTAAAAAGAGCTCCAGCCCGACAAAAAGAGACCCCGCTAAAAGCATGCGGATAGAAATCAAATCCAGCGGCACAAATCCGCATTTTTGAAGCAGATATTGTCCTGCTGAACCCATCGCTCCCCAAAATATGGCAGCAAGTGCCGCCATCCCCATTCCGAGAAGCTGCTTATTCATACTCAATCTCTGTTACTTCCTAAAATGTACGCCCTGCTGAACCGGGTCAGCTGATGATCCAAACTTAACCGGCTGATCAAAGGATTCGGCTTCCAGACTCGGCAGAAGATCTTCTCGCGTCATCTCAGCACTGTCTGGTTCCTCACCTGCTAACGAAAGCAGTGCACCGGTCACCGCCTCCCACGGAGATTCCTCTCTCTGCAGCTGCTGATCAATTTTGACAATGTGCTTTGCTGCGCTCTTTAAATAAACCATCGCGTCCTCAGAACTGAGTCCCGACAGAAACTCTAAAAGCATCGGAAGAAAGTCCGGCATCTCATTGCTCGAAACCTCTAAACCATGATCCGAGTAGAGCCGCCTTAGATTCAGCATTGCCGCACCGCGATCGCGTGAATCTCCGTGCATGTGCTCAAAAAGATTCAAACTCGCCCGCTTGCCGATATCAAACGTTGCGACATACTGTTTCTGAAAATCCGAGAGCGGAACCTCTTGCATGCTGCGCATCAGCACTGATAACGCTGTCTTCCATTTTTCAGAAATAAGAGATGAGCGCTCAATGTAGTTTTGAATCTCTCCCAAGCTTTCTATGAGATTCGCATCCGGATACAGCAGAAGGCACCCAAGGGCTTTTAATTCAGGAGTCATGTTTTTTTGTCCTATTCAATTGAGTCGATCCTATCTAAAAACCTACGGGTATATCCGCAAAATCTGCTCAAATTGATACAACAATAAGTTACAAAGGACGACCCGCTTTTAGAATTCTAAGAGTAATCCCGAATAAAACATCCGGGAACAGAATATTTGATAAGGAAATAATATGCGTCCAGATATCAAGGTTTGGAATCCTGAAAATCCGGCCCAATGGAACAAGACGCTCGCATGGACAACAGTTTGGATCAGTACATTCAGCCTGACTTTCGGCTTTTGCGCTTGGTTCTTAGTACCATCCCTCGCTCCGCGCCTTAATGAAATTGGCTTCTCCCTGACGCACAGGGAACTCTATTGGCTTGTTGCCATGGTCGGTCTCTCCGCCGGTACGCTTCGTATCGTGTGGACCTTCCTTCCTCCGATAATCGGCACGCGCTATCTGGTCACCCTTTCGTCCGGCTTACTGCTCATACCGCTTTTCTGCTGGGTTTATGCCGTGCAAAATATTGATACCCCTTACTGGGTCCTTTTAGGATTCGCTCTGCTGAGCGGTATCGGCGGCGGTACATTCTCGGGCCTCATGGCAAGTACCAATTACTTCTTCCCTAAAGATAAGCGCGGATTCGCACTCGGCGTCCAAGGCGGCCTCTCCGATTTCGGTACCGGTCTCGTGCAGTTCGTGACGCCTCTTGTGATCGGCTTCTCCGCCCTCTCCGTTCTTGGAAACGGTCAAGTCGCGCATCTTGCTGATGGCAAGACCGTTACTTATTGGCTGCAGAACGCCGCATGGATTTGGATTCCGCTTGTCGCAATCGTGACCATTCTTGCCTGGTTATGCCTGCGCTCCGTCCCGGTAACCGCAGACTTTAAAGATCAGTGGAAGATTTTCGGCAATAAACATACTTGGTTTATGACCCTCTTCTACTACGGAACCTTTGCGACTTTCGCAGGCCTCGGCGCTCAGCTTGCCCTGCTCGGCAACCACACATTCGCAGGTATCGAAGGCGCTCCGAGCGCAGTCGCTTTAGCTTGGCTCGGCCCGGTCATCGGCGCACTCTCCCGTGTAGGAGCGGGTAAAGTCTCCGATAAGATCAGAGGCGGCCGCGTCACCACAATCATGGCAATCTGCAACATCATCGGTCTTCTTGCGCTCTGGTGGTACAAACCGACCAGCGTCGAAGGTTGCTGGATTTGGCTCATTGTGATGTTCTGGATTTTCTTCTGGACCGGTGTCGGCAATGCTTCTACAACCGAACAAATGGCTGTACTCTTCCCGCCGCTTCAGGGCGGAGCAGTTGTCGGCTGGACAAGCGCTATCGGCGCATACGGCCCCTTCACCATCGGCGTGCTCCTTGCTGAATGCGGAGCCGGCATGATGTTTGGCGTCACCACAGTGATATTCATCGCGATCCTTCTGATCAACCTCTACTACTACGACAGAAAGAACGCTTCGAATCTTTGCTAATCGTCGCCCCAAAACAATAAATCACTGGAGAACAATATGTCCGGAATCATGAAGTCCTCCCTCTTCTTCTCTAAGAAAGTCGGTTCATACTCCGACGGCTGGGGTGAAGTTGTAGAGCAGGACAGAGGCTGGGAACAGGCTTATCGGGATCGTTGGGCTCACGATAAGATCGTTCGTTCCACCCACGGCGTAAACTGCACCGGCTCATGCAGCTGGCAGGTCTACGTAAAAGACGGAATCGTCGTGTGGGAAACTCAGGAAACAGATTGGAGGCGCCCCCCCCCCCCCGGGGAACCCGAAGGATCCCACAAGGGGGCCCCGGGGGGGGCGGGGGGGG
>NZ_WSRP01000006.1 GCF_009767915.1 Parasutterella muris | reverse complement strand
ATGAATCCCTCCAGGTAGATTATATAATTATAATCTATTAAATCAGTTAAAATAATGCCCAATGCCCGGTTTACGGGCAATTTGGGCACTGTGTGTAACTACTAGTAATATTTATGATCTAGTTTTTGGGAATTCAGGTCGTAAATGCCTCGTCAATGAAAAACGACAGGCAGTTTTACAAGAGTTGATCAAGCGACGGGTAAACTCATCGATTTACAATCTCACAACAACAACTGCAAATAATTTTTAATCCATCACGCCGGCAGCGGCAAGATTGAGATTACCGCCTCTATCGCAAAGGAATTGAAATGAGTACTTTATCTCAATGTTTGGACGAAGCTTTAATTAACCTCATCGAAGATGAATTGAAAAAGCGTGGTTACACCTGTGGAGGCGAAAAGAAAGAACAATTCGCGGGTTCAATCTATATTCTTGTCAATCCTGCCTTTCCGGACATGGTCAAAATTGGTTACGCGGATGACGTAGAGAAAAGATTAAAGAGTCTTAATAGAAACAGTGCCCTTCCCGATCCTTTTCACTGTTATGCAGCCTACAAGGTTAAGAAACGTTTGAGAGATAAGGAACTGCATAGACTGATTGATACGCTTGATCCGACCTTACGCCACGCTAAGAACCGCGAATTTTACGGAATGGATGCCAAGAAGGCCTACGAAGTCCTATCTGCAATCGCTCAAATCAACGGCAGTGAAGCTCAGTTGATTCGCTATCCGATTGACAACGAGGGCGCTCCGGAATCTACCCCATCCAAAACAACGCCGCCTAAGAAAGGCAATTTGACGTTTGAACTCCTTGGCATTCCTGTAGGCACTACGCTGACATTTGTTAAGGACGCCAAAATCACCTGTACAACTCTTGATAAAAAGAACAAGGTTTCTTTTGAAGGCAAGACGTATTCACTAAGCGGCCTTGGCAAATACTTAATGAAAGTAAAAGCCATACAAGGCGGATTGTACTTTGCCTACAACGGTGAAACTTTAGTGGATATTAGAAAAAGACTGAATGTATAGACTCTTTTCCTGAGGTAGTTAATGAGTCGGCGCGACCGCCCCGGGATGTGTTGTTTATAAAGATTGAGTCGTTTAAACGATGGGAAAGAACGCATTCTTCATGCTTTAAAATACTTTCTCCAAATCAGAGTGGTCAAGGGCCTTTTTAACCTGGTAAAAAGGCCCCTTTTTATATAAAATGGCAGAAAATAAAGTTCAAGCAGTAAATATGTATACCCCCCCAATTCTCTCTCGCTAGACCGTTTACTTTATAATCTCGAGAACACCTCATCCGACATTAAACGCGATAAAGGAACGCGGTTTGAAACGCTTATCCGAGACTGGCTCACAAAAGAACCGACGTACCGAGACTTATTTTCTGAGGTCTTAACTTATAAAGATTGGAGTCAGAAGCACCCGGAATTAGTATCCTCCTCTCGCGACATCGGCATAGACCTGGTCGGAGTTAACGCCGATGACAACAGATTTACGGCAATTCAGTGCAAGTTCTACGACAAAAAAGCCACAGTACCTAAAGGCGGCGTCGACTCATTCCTTGCTTCGTCCAGTAAACCGTTCTTTACAAGACGCTTCTTAGTCGCAACCAATGAAAACTGGAGCGATAACGTCAGAGAAGAACTTGACAGGCAAGTTCCTCCGGTCACTCTGATCACACGAGAAACTTTAGCAAGTTCTACCGTCGACTGGGACGCTTATCAGAGAGGCGAATTAAAGGAAGTAGCAAAGCGTACCCCTCGCGACTATCAGGAAGAGGCAATCAAACAAGTTATCAGCGGCTTTAAAAAAGCCGACCGCGGGAAACTGATCATGGCCTGCGGTACCGGTAAAACCTACACTTCTTTGAAGATTGCAGAGAAACAAGTCGGAAAAGGAAAATTAGTCCTGTTCTTAGTGCCATCACTTTCTCTTCTTTCGCAGACGCTTACGGACTGGAAGCAGCAATGCATTTATCCCGTCAAGGCTTTTGCGGTTTGTTCTGATTCTTCCACTGGCAAAGCCGATCTGGAGGATCTGGAATCTTTGACAGTCGGAAGCGAACTTTCTTATCCGGCTACGACCGACGCCATGACATTAGGGAAAGAAGTTACAAAAGCCTTGGAAAATAAGAATGCGATGACGGTCATCTTCTCTACCTACCAGTCCATCGATGTTATTCATCAGGCGCAGAATTTATCGACCGACGCTGTCAAAGAGTTTGATTTAGTGGTTTGTGATGAAGCTCACAGAACCGCAGGCGGCCACTTCACAGACGAGAAAGAGGCTGTCTTCACACGCATTCACAACAATGACTACGTCAAAGCGAAAAAGCGCCTCTACATGACGGCAACGCCGAAAATTTACGGCAGTAATGCGAAAAAGCAAAACGAGGAAGGCGACATTGTCCTCTACTCCATGGACGATAAAGACGTTTATGGAGAAACCTTCCACTCGATTAACTTCACACAAGCGGTCAGACTCGGAAGCCTGGTTGACTACAAGGTTATTGTTCTGACGGTCAACGAATCCATGATTGGAGATAAGAACGATCCAGATGATTTAGCTCTCGGAGCTCAGGGAGGTCTCTCTGTATCGAACGCTGCAAAAGTCATCGGCTGCTGGAGAGCTTTATCAAAGAGAGACCTACAAGGCGAAATATCATTGGGAGATGACCTTCAGCCGATGAAACGCGCAGTTGGTTTTGCACAGGTTATCAATCCTTCCGACAAATACGACAAAGTTTCTTCCAAACAATTTACGGCTGAATTCCAAAACACAATTGAGCGATTCAAAGACAAACTCCGTAAAGAAACCAAGTCCTTGGATGAAGCTTTCTTTAATGAACAGAACGGTCTCATTTGCGATACACGCCACATTGATGGATCGATGGATGCAACAGAAAAAGCCAATCGTCTGGAGTGGCTTCGTGCTGACACGGAGGAAGGGCGCTGCAAAATTCTATTTAATGTTCGCTGTCTTTCTGAGGGCGTCGATGTTCCTTCGTTAGACGCCGTGCTTTTCTTATCGCCTCGCAAGTCGATGGTTGACGTTGTCCAGACTGTCGGACGGGTCATGCGTACTTCCAAGAATACGAAGAAGGAGCGCGGCTACGTCATTATTCCAATTGTTACACCCGCGGGAATTCCAGCTGATTCCGTATTAGATAACAATAAGGACTTCGAGACGGTTTGGCAGGTTTTGAGGGCCTTGAAGTCAATTGACGAGGATTTCGGATCCATGGTTGACGGACAGCTGAAAACCGTCAATTCTGAAAAACTCGAGGTTATTTGCCTTACGGATAAAAAGTTCACAAGACAAAGCTCCTCAGGCGGCGGAGATGGCAAGAATAAGCCAAAAAGAAGAAAGCCACCTCGTGGCGGAAATGATGTTCCGAACTCACAGCTTGCTCTGCCATTCGGAAGAGATTCCATATTGGAAGAAGATATCAGAGCGAGAATCGTAAAGAAAGTCGGGAACCGAAAAGAATGGAGCGATTGGGCCGAAGATGTCGGCAGGATTTGCGAAGAGCAGGTCAAGCACATCAAATCCGTTTTAGATGATCCGGCAAACGAAGCATCTCGAAAGAAATTCGATGAGTTCTCTAAGGAACTAAAAAACACTCTGAACGGCGAACTTTCACGCGAGGAAATTCTCGACATGCTGGGCCAGCACATCGTCACGAAACCCGTGATGGACGCACTCTTCTCCAAATTCCCATTCACGGAGAAAAATCCTCTTTCAAAAGCGATGAGCACGATGCTGGAATCACTTGATAAGGAGGGCATGAAATCAGCAACGAAGCTATTAGAGGGCTTCTATAACTCCGTCAAACTTCGAGCCAAGAACATCAAAACTTCTGAAGGTAGGCAAACAGTAATCCTAGAACTCTTTGACAAGTTTTTCAAAACTGCTTTCCCAAAGCTACGAGATAAGCTCGGCATTGTCTACACGCCTGTCCCGGTAGTGGACTTTATCAATAATTCTGTTGCAGACATTCTCAAGAAAGAGTTTGGAACAACCATTGACGCTCCTGATGTTCACATCCTTGATCCCTTCACAGGAACCGGGACATTTCTGACAAGACTCATGCAAAGCGGATTGATTCCAAAAGATAAGCTCAATGAGAAATTCAAAAATGACATTCATGCCAACGAGATTGTCCCTCTCGCTTATTACGTAGCTTCAATGAACTTGGAAAGTACGCTGCATGAATTAGTACCAAATCTTGAATATGAGCCCAACCCCGTGATGATTTGGACGGATACTTTTGCCGATCACGATCCTAAAAGCTTTTTCAGTACGTCATTATCCGAAAATAACGCCCGCTTAGCTAAGACGAATGAGTTGGATATTCGAGTAATTATTGGCAATCCTCCTTATTCGGTTGGGCAAGATAGTCAGAACGATGATAATGCTAATGAACACTATGAAAAGCTCGATAAAAGGTTAACTGCTACCTATGTATCAAGAACAAATTCCACATTGAAAGGAAAACTTTTTGATTCTTATATCCGCGCTTACCGCTGGGCATCCGACCGTATTAAAGATAAAGGAGTCATCGGTTTTGTGACCAATGCTGGTTGGATTGAATCTAACAGTGCAGATGGCATGCGTAAATGCATGGCTGAGGAGTTCAATTCAATCTATATTTTCCATTTGAAGGGAAATGCCAGAACTCAAGGCGAGCAACGCCGTAAAGAAAAAGACAACATTTTTGGTGAGGGAAGTCGCGCTCCCGTTGCAATAGTTCTTCTTGTCAAGAATCCGGATGATCCTGAAAAAGGCAAGATTTATTTCCATGCCGTTGATGACTACCTAACCAGAGAGGAGAAACTTGCACAAATAGGTAAAGCCAAGTCAATTTCTCAGATTAAATGGCAGAGAATCTATCCGGATAAACATGGTGATTGGATAAACCAGAGAGATGATTCTTACTCTTGTTTCATGAGATTAGATGGAAAAAAGACAGAAGAACTCTCTATTTTTAAGAATTTTTCGTTGGGGATTGTCACAAGCAGAGATGCTTGGTCCTATAACTCTTCCTGTGACACTCTAGCGCAAAACATAGCGAATTTAATAAACCACTACAACGCAGAAGTCGACAGACGTTTAAAGGAGGGGGAAGATTTTATCCCATCCTCCGATCCTCACTATATTAAATGGGATCGACCTCAAAAAAGAGATGTGTTAAAAGGAAAATATAGCCAACTATTTTCAAAAGAAAAACAATATCCATCTTTTTATCGTCCGTTTAACCGACAGTGGCTTTACTTTGATCGTTATTGGAATAACTGTGTTTATCAGATGTCTAAACTTTTCCCTACCACATCTGCGGAAAACCTTGTTATTTGCATAAACCAAGGAGCTAGGGCTACTGATGGATTCATTGCGTTGATGACCAATCAAATTGCCGATCTCCATTTCAACGGCGATTCTCAATGCTTCCCTCGCTTCATCTATAACACTACTGACAACTCAAAGAAAGAAGAACCGGATTTATTTAAATCAACTGAAGAAAACTCTGAAACCGCTGCTTCCGGAGACTTCATCAAAGAAGACGCAATTACTGATGAAGCACTGGAACATTTTCAGGAAGCTTATCCGGAGAACACAATTTCGAAGGATGACCTCTTCTATTACATCTACGGCATTTTGCATAGCCCGGATTACCGGACAAAGTATGCAAATAATCTGAGTAAGGAGCTTCCGAGAATTCCGCGGGTTGCCACATTTGAACAGTTCAAAGCATTCAGTGAAGCGGGCAGAAAGTTAGCTGACCTGCATGTGAATTTTGAAAAGCAGCCTCGTTACTCAGGCGTTAACATTCAAATGAAACCGAGTGCTTCGTTCCATGTAACACAAATGAAATGGGGCAAGATTAAGGGTAAAACCGGCAACGCGGCTAAGGATAAAACTCGACTGATCTACAACTCTGACATCACGATAGAAAATATTCCGCTGGGAACTCAGGAGTACGTAGTCAACAAGAAGAGCGCTCTGGACTGGATCGTTGAAAGGTGCTGCGTCAAAGTTGATAAGGACAGCGGAATTGTCAATGACTTTAATAAGTACGGAGAAGAAATGGGGGACTCCACATATCCGTACGATTTGTTCCTTAAGGTGATTACCGTAAGCGTGGAGACAATGAAGATCGTCAAAAACCTTCCGTCGTTGGAAATACACCCGCTGGACATAGAAGGCGATTGAGTTTCGGAGAGACTGCATGTCATTCGCTTAGGACCGGCTGACATGCACTAAACATAGAGCACTTTCGAGGAAATGAAGGTTCTGCCCGCCCTGAGTGAAATCTTTGACGCTTCCCCCAATTTTTCGGCATTTGGATGGCAAACTATAACCTCTTCTAATTCGAGACCAAAAAAATGCTTCTAAAGCGCCTCCTCCTAACCCAAGCCTTGCTTTTCTCCGGCCTCTCGTCAAATTTGACTGCCGCAGAATTGAACCTCTACGCCTCTATGCCGGAAAAATATGCGACACAAGTGTTAGCGCAGTTCTCTAAAGATACCGGCATCAAAGTAAATTACCTGAGGCTTTCCGCCGGAGAAGTCCTCACGCGGCTGAAAGCGGAAAGAAAAAATCCTCAGGTCGATGCTGTCCTCGGCGGTCCCGCTGACTTTTTGGAAGCCGCAAAACAGGACAACCTTCTTAGCGTCTATCGCCCCAAAAATGCGGATAAGATTCCGTCGCAGTTTTTAGATCCGGACGGCTATTGGACCGGTGTCGGCATCATGCCGCTTGCCTTTATTACCAATAACAAGTTTTTGGAAAAGCAGAAATTAAAAGCGCCCTCTTCTTGGCTCGATCTGCTTAAACCGGAATACAAAAACGGAATTATTCTTGCCGATGCCCGTACATCCGGAACCGCAACCGAACGCCTATTTTCGCTTGAAATGGCTTTTGGAGATAAAGGCTCGATTGATTACCAAAAGCAGCTTCATAAAAACGTTCAGATGTATACCAAAAGCGGAGCTTGGCCGGCAATGCGCGTGGGAGAAGGCCTTGCTGCTGCGGCGATCGTCTACCTTCCCGACGCTTTGGATATAAAACAGCTCGGCTACCCGGTCTCCATCAGCTATCCGAAAGAAGGCGTTACGGTTGGCATCGAAACCGTTGCTGTCGTTAAGGGCGCAAAAAATAAAAAAGAAGCAGAAGCTTTTATGGAATGGGCTTCCAGCCCAAAGTTTGCGCATTTCATTCTGAAGAATAAAATCCAATACGCCCCAACCCGTACCGATGTAGCTGCGGACGATCCTGTGCTCAATTTATCCAACATCAAAGTGCTGGATATTCCGCTTGCATGGAAAGGACAGCATCGCGGCGAATTAACGGAAAAATGGATCAATAACGTTCTTCAGAAATAAAAGCTATGAGAATTATCGGATTAACCGGAGGAATCGGCAGCGGTAAAACAACTGTCTCGGACGAATTCTCTGCCCTCGGTGTTACCGTAGTCGACGCTGACTGCGTCTCTCGCGCGGTGACCGCTCCCGGCGGCATCGCGATCGATGCGGTTCGACTAGCTTTCGGAAATGACGCTATCTCGCCCGACGGGTCAATGGATCGCAAATTCATGAGAGATTTAGTCTTCAGAGATCCGATGCAGAGAAAAAAACTCGAGTCGATCCTCCATCCGATTATTCAAAAAGAATGCCTCAGGCAGCTCAGCGAAGCAAAAGGCCGCTACTGCATCATCAGTGTGCCGCTGTTAACAGAGAATTCTTTTTGGAAGCAGCGTATCAGCCGGCTTCTCGTCGTTGACACTCCCAAAGATGTTCAAATCACCCGCGTTATGAAGAGAAACGGCTTCCCCCGTGAAGAAGTCATGTCAATTATTAATGCTCAGGCCTCGAGGACTGAACGGCTTAAATCTGCTGATGACATTATCGAAAATGTTTTTTCCACTAAAGAGCTAAAAGAAGCGGTCCTTCGCCTGCATGTCAAATACTCGTCTATGGACTGAGAATTATCGATTTTCTCAGCATACAGAGCAATGCTGAGAAAAGTACCGATGCAGAGCAAAGGAAATACATAAGCAGCTTCGTCGCTTTAAATGCGCTCGGACACACGAACAAAATCACTCTGACTGTCTCGAACAGTTCAGCAAAAAACAGAACGCAATTTGGAAAGTTAGAAGAATAATCTTCAAGCTCTAAGCAAAATTACTATCCGTTAGCACATATTTGTGGTAGATTTTAATAACTAAAAAAAGGCCAAATAATGACTGACGGGTTGCTTCGCTATGAATTCCCGGCTAACGAAAAAATTCGCACGTTCCTTCGATTGGCGGATCTCTTTTCTCAGCTGGAATGGTTTGCTCAACAAGAGAATTTAAACGATCACCGTGCGGCTATCCTTAAGTACTTCGAAATACAGGAAGTCACGGTGCGTGGAGATCAGAAAAATGATCTCCTGCATGAACTTGCCCGCTTCAGATCATGCCTTGAACCTTTAGCTTTTAATGAGCATGTCGATCAGAACTCTCTCAAAATGACGCTTGAGCAGCTTCAGAAGAGCAGAGCTGAACTCAGCACTGTCGGCGTGCGTATTTCACATCTTTCCTCACAGAATGAATTTCTCAAAACCGTAGGACAGCGCTCGGCAATTCCGGCCGGAACCTGCGAGTTTGATATCCCTATGTACCATCATTGGCTGCATCTTCCGGCAGAGGAAAGAAAAGCGAACCTCAAGGAATGGATCGCTCCGCTTAAACCGTACAGAACCGCAATCGACTTAATTCTCGACTTGCTGCGCGGTACCGCGGAACTCAAAACTGAAAACGCGGTGAACGGCGCTTACCAGAAAGATCTTCAGGGTAAGACTTTCACACTGCTGCAGATCTTTGTTGATCCCAAGCTTGGATTGGTTCCCAAAATTTCGGCAAACCGATATCTGCTTTCCGTCAGATTTAATCCCGTTAATTTTGGTAAAAACGGCCCCGAACACTTGGTTCCTGCAAACGCTCCGTTTACACTTGGCCTCTGCAATATGTAACTCCTAATTGTTGTTATGGCCTTAAAAGTAAAGTGCCCGACATGCGGTCGGGAATGTGAATATTCTGAAAAAAATCCGTTTCGTCCTTTCTGCTGCGAGCGCTGCAAACTGATTGACTTAGGCGCTTGGGCTGAAGGCTCCTATGTAATCAAAAGCAAGAACCAGGAAGCCGACGATGATCTTGATATTTCAGAAGAAGCGCTTGCAACCGGCAAATTACACAGCAAGGTCAAACCGGAAAACGAAATGTAATTGACCTGTAAAGGAAAAGCTCTCCAAACGGAAAGCTTTTCTTTTTAGAGCCTGCAGGCCGTTACAACCTCCAGTTCCGGAACCGTTGCGGGAAGAATCGGTTCAGGAAGATCTTCCATTGTCACAAACTTAAATTCCTGGCCTTCAAGGGCTTTAATCGCCCCCGATTTAAGTCGACATTGAATAAAGTGTAGATGCACAGTCGCGTGCGGATACGTAAAAACCGATGTTTTAACTTCTTTGCAATCAAAAATCTCCGCGCCAAGCTCCTCACGCATCTCCCGACGTATCGCGTCTTCGGCAGTCTCGCCGGGTTCTATCTTTCCGCCGGGAAACTCCCAATAACCCGCATAAACTTTTCCTTCGGGTCGGGACGTCATCAGAAAACGTCCCTTTCCGTCAAAAACGACCGCAACAGAGACCTCAGTTAATTTCGTCATGCGTCTTCCTTTTCCAGACGTGTGCGGCCGGCCCAGTCTCGGGAGAATTGATAGGCCACACGGCCAGAGCGGGAGCCGCGCTGAAGCGCGAACTGCAGCGCTTCAGTCTGCCACTCTTCGTTAATCGTGCCGCCAAAGTGCTCTGTCCAAACCTTGGCAATACTCAAATACTCTTTCTGACTGTACGGGTAGAAACTAAGCCACAGACCAAAACGCTCGGACAATGACATCTTTTCCTCAATCGTCTCCGCCGGATGCAACTCTCCGTCTTCATCCATCGAACTCGCAAGGTTGTCACTCATCTTCTCCGGCATCAGATGACGGCGATTCGATGTCGCATAAACCAAAAGATTGTCTCCGGACGAAGCGACAGAGCCGTCAAGAATCGCTTTTAGTTCTTTGTATCCGCCTTCACCAAACTCAAAAGACAAGTCATCACAGAAAACTATAAACTTCTCCGGACGATGCGAAACCATGCGTGCGATGTCCGCGAGATCTCTCAGATCGCTCTTATCGACCTCAATAAGACGAAGTCCCTGGTTACAGTATTTGCTGAAACAGGCGCGAATCAAAGAAGATTTACCGGTTCCACGAGCCCCGGACAACAATACATTGTTTGCGGGCAGACCTTTGACAAACTGCTCTGTGTTGCGAAAAAGCTGCTCTTTCTGCCGATCAGCATTAATAATGACCGACTCCTCAACAAAAGCGATCCTTTCCACCGGCTCAAGCTCGCCGGCAGACATGCCAAGATAGTTTCTTCTTCTCCAGCGGAATGCTTTAGCGCTCCAATCAACTTCCGCCTCGGTTTTGGGAAGCAAATTGTCCAGTCGGTCAAGAACCTTTGCAAGACGTGTTTCCAAGTCGGGGCTCAGCATCTCATTAGCTCCGATAGTCGGCGTTGATCGATACGTAGTCGTGCGACAGATCAGTCGTCCAAACCGTCTCCGAGGCATCTCCTCTGCCTAGGCTGATGCGAACCGTAATCTCATCCTGAGCCATGATGGTCTGCCCTTGAATTTCTTCATACTCCTGAGCTCTTCCGCCGTTTCTCGCAACGAGCACGTCATCCAGCCAAAGCGTTACTTTGGCTGGATCAAGATCGGCGATCTTCGAATTGCCGACTGCCGCTAAGATTCGACCGAGGTTAGGATCGGAAGCGTAAAAGGCTGTCTTGACCAAAGGAGAATGAGCTACAGCATAGGCAACCTTCAGAGCCTCCTCTTCGTCACGCGCATCTTCTACTGTAATCGTAATGAACTTGGAAGCCCCTTCCCCGTCCCTCACCATGGCCTGAGAAAGCTTCTGGGCCACTTCGATCAGCGCGTCAAGCAGATCGTCGTAGCGAGGATCGTCGGCAGAAGCAATCGGATCGGCCTGATTTCTGCCGGTGGAAATTAAAACAAAGGAATCATTCGTTGATGTGTCGCCGTCAACTGTGACACGGTTGTAAGAAGCGTCAGCAACCGTCTTAACGACTTCCTGAAGGATCGATTCATCAATGCCGATATCCGTAGCGATAAATCCCAGCATGGTTGCCATATGCGGCTCAATCATGCCCGATCCTTTACTGATGCCGGTGATCGTAATTTCATGACCGTCCAGATCCACCCGCTTCGAATAGCATTTGGGCACCGTGTCGGTTGTCATAATAGCTTCGGCCGCGTCAATCCAATTATTGCGCGATAACGAATTAGCAGCTTCCTCCACGCCTTTAAGCAGATTGCGCATTGGCAGCGGCTCCATAATCACACCGGTAGAAAACGGCAGGACTTGAGTCGGCGAGCAATTCAAAATTTCCGAGAGCTTTTGGCAGGTCTCTTCCGCATCGATCACGCCCTGAAGGCCGGTGCCGGCATTAGCGATACCGGTATTCACGACAATTGCGCGAATATTATTGGTTTCGCTCAAATGCTTTCTGCAGACCTGAACCGGCGCGGCTGCAAAACGATTGCTGGTGAAAACTCCGGCAACGCGGGAGCCGAGCGCAAGCTCTACAACCAGAACGTCTTTACGATTGGGTTTGCGGATATTGGCCTCCGCGACGCCGAGAACCACTCCGGGGACGGGATAAATTTCCGAAGGTTCGGGCGGATATAAATTGACAGCCATTTTTGTCCTTTACGATTTTTAAAGTATTTCTCTAAATTCTAGAGCACCGCTCAAAAAAACGGTCCGTTGCGGACCGTCTTTTTTCTTTATTTCAGCTTGCCGTGGCAGTCTTTAAACTTCTTGCCGCTACCGCAGGGACACAAGTCGTGACGTCCCACGCCCGCATACGGATTTGCTTCCGGTGCCGGCTCATCAGACTGAGCGGCCGGAATCGCTGCGGGTTCAGGTTCAGGCTCGGGCTGAGGCTCCGGCTGTCGAATCTGAACATTCATCAGAACACGGGTGACATCGGCGCCAACCGTTTCCAAAAGCGCTGCAAACAGTTCAAAAGCTTCGCGCTTATATTCCTGCTTCGGCTGCTTCTGAGCGTATCCGCGCAGATAGATGCCCTGACGCAGCATATCGAGCTGGCTCAGATGCTCTCTCCAGCGCTGATCAAGGAACTGCAGAAGAACATTGCGCTCGAACTCGGAGAACGCTTCGCGTCCCACCAGAGCGACTTTGTCGTCATAAACTTTATTCGTCGCCTGAATCAGCATATCCAGAAGCTGATCTTCGTCGGAGCTTTCAGATTTTTCCAGTGTTTCTTTAAGCGGAACTTCAATATTCCATTTCTCTTTCAGCTCTTTCTCAAGACCCTCCAGATCCCACTGCTCTTCAACGGTATCCGGCGGAACAAACTGATGGAACAGGCTGGTGAAGTAGCCGTCACGCAGTTCTTTAACCGGACCGGAAACGTCCCTGTTCTCAAGAATTTCATTACGAAGCGCATAAATTTCTTTACGCTGATCGTTCGCAACGTCGTCATACTCCAGAAGCTGCTTACGAATATCGAAGTTGCGGGACTCAACTTTGCGCTGCGCTGTTTCAATAGAGCGCGTCACAATGCCGGCTTCAATCGCTTCGCCTTCAGGCAGACGCAGCTTGTTCATCAACGCCTGCATCTTCTCACCGGCGAAAATTCTCAGAAGCGGATCTTCCATCGAGAGGTAGAAGCGTGAAGAACCCGGGTCGCCCTGACGGCCGGAACGGCCGCGAAGCTGGTTGTCAATACGACGGGATTCATGACGTTCGGAACCGATAATACGCAGACCGCCGAGCTCGACGACCTTGTCGTGATCCTTCTGCCACTCTGCCTTGATAGCGTCCTTCTTCGCAGTCTTTTCTTCATCACTGAGAGACGGATCCTCATCAATGCTTTCAAGCGCCTTGGAAATGCCGCCGCCCAGCACAATATCGGTACCGCGGCCCGCCATATTCGTAGCAATCGTCACCATGCCGGGACGTCCGGCTTCCAGAACGATCTGAGCTTCTTTTTCATGCTGTTTGGCATTCAGCACGTTGTGCGGAATTCCTTCCTTGTCCAGCATCTGGCTGATGAGCTCGGAGTTTTCAATCGACGTTGTACCGACCAGTACCGGCTGGCCTCTGCCGTAGCATTCCTTAACGTCATCAACAATCGCTTTGTACTTTTCTTTGGCCGTGCGATACACCTTATCCTGCTGATCGTCACGGATCATCATGCGGTGCGTCGGAATGACAACTGTTTCAAGACCGTAAATTTCCTGGAACTCATAGGCTTCCGTATCCGCTGTACCGGTCATACCGGAAAGCTTTTCGTACATACGGAAGTAGTTCTGGAAGGTGATGGAGGCAAATGTCTGGTTTTCCTGCTGGATCTTGACGCCTTCCTTAGCTTCCACGGCCTGATGAAGACCGTCGGACCAGCGGCGGCCTTTCATTAAGCGGCCGGTAAATTCGTCAACGATAATCACTTCGCCGTTCTGCACCACATAGTGCTGGTCTCTCACAAAGAGAGTATGCGCGCGAAGCGCTGCATTGAGGTAGTGCAGAAGCATGATGTTCTGCGGTGAATAAAGGCTCTGTCCTTCCGGAAGAAGTCCCATCTCCACCATGATCTTCTCGACTTTTTCGTGACCGGATTCGGAAAGCTGTACCGAGTGCTGCTTCTCATCGACCCAGTAGTCTCCTTCTCCCTTCTCTTCTTTCTGGCGAACCAGCTGATCCGGAATCTTGTCAATGGCGACGTAGATGTCTGTGCCGCCTTCGGCCGGACCGGAAATAATCAGAGGTGTACGGGCTTCGTCAATAAGAATGGAGTCGACTTCGTCAACAATCGCAAAGAAAAGGCCGCGCTGACGACGTGCTTCTGTGTCGTACTCCATATTGTCGCGAAGATAATCGAAACCAAATTCATTGTTGGTTCCGTAAGTAATATCCGCGGCATACGCTGCTTTTTTCTGATCATTCGGCTGATTTGAAAGAATCGTGCCGACAGTCATTCCGAGGAAGTTGTAAACCTTGCCCATCCATGCCGCGTCACGGCTTGCCAGGTAGTCATTCACTGTAACGACATGGGCGCCTTTGCCGGGCAGAGCATTCAGATAAACCGCAAGTGTCGCGGTCAGCGTCTTACCTTCACCGGTGCGCATTTCCGCAATCTTGTTGTCGTTCAGGACCATACCGCCGATCAGCTGAACATCAAAGTGACGCATTCCCAGAACTCGGAAGCTCGCTTCGCGCACTACCGCAAAAGCTTCGGGCAAAAGAGAGTCAAGAGTGGCTCCGTCTGCAAGACGCTGGCGAAATTCCACAGTCTTCGCCTTCAGCTGCTCATCCGTGAGCGCCTTCATTTCAGGCTCGAGTTTGTTAATCACCGCTACTTTGCGACGGTACTGACGGATCAGTCGATCATTGCGGCTTCCAAAAATCTTTGTCAGGAAATTGACCATCAATTCTTCTCTTATAAAACGAAAGCAACGGGGTACCGCTGCTGCGCACATATTTAACCTAGGCGGTTCTGTCCCGATCACGGGAATCAAAATGCGATTTAATACTGCAGTGAACACGCCGGACTGTTGATTTTACAACACTAACTTGTATTTTCCATGCCTTTTTTAGGGCTGAGCCGTAATAACACTAACGACTTGCGACAAGATGTTAGTAAGCTGCATATCGCTACAGGCACCCGGACCTATAATGGAAAAGTTGAATCATCAGAGGATCGTCATGGCCGTGCGTTGGTCTCCACAGCAGCCTCTTCGAAATGTCATGCAGAAGGGCGCGCTTTATCGGCAGTTTGAAAATATGCGGGCCGCAAAAAAAATCGCCGCTGTGATTGCGCCTATGTGCGACGATCTTCGCCTTGGCGTGCCTATTGAACCGAATATGATCCGAGTGTCCGTGAAAAGGGTTCGCATTGAAGATGCCGATCCATACGCGCTGAATTATGAAACGGACGCACTATCGCAAGTCAGGGAAGAGGTTCGCGCGGAAGTGTCGCTTCCGTCAAACGCCATGATCACTAAATTCAAGCAGATTCTTCCGACGCTGCAGAACTATATGGCAATGCGCGGACTCGGCGCTGTCAAACTTGCCGCTGCGCTCGATGTTTCTCCGCCTCCTCCCAAACCGTTTCTGCACACGGAAATGCATCCGAGACTAAGCGGCAAAGAAGCCGCCGAAGGCGCAAAGGAACTTGCTGAGCGACTCCCTGAGAGCTCTCCTCTTAAAGCAGAAATGGAACGTCTGGCAGCGTCACTTAAAAATAAATAAAAAGGCCGGAAAATTCCGACCTCTGTGTTACCAGGCTAAGCAACCGCGGCAGTAAATGACCGCGGAGCAAGTTCCGGATCCGGATACTCAACGTACTCCCAGCTGAGCGGATCAGCGATCAGCGCGCGGAGCAGTTTGTTGTTGATTTCATGACCGGATTTAAAGGCGCTGTAGTGCGCGATTAACGGATGTCCAAGCACGTATAAATCGCCCATCGCGTCCAAAAGCTTGTGTTTGGCAAACTCATCCTCTGCGCGCAGTCCTTCTGGATTGAGCACGTGCTTGTCGTCCAAAACAATCGCGTTGTCCATCGTGCCGCCTTGGGCTAAGCCGAGCGACCACAAAAGCTCCAAGTCCTTCACAAAACCAAACGTGCGGGCGTACGAAACGTCACGCACATAACTCTGCTTATTAAAGTCAACCTCAACAAACTGAGCGGTCTTGTCAATCGCTTCGTGACCAAAATCAATGCTGAACGAAAGTTTGTAGCCTTCGTAAGGAACCAGAGAGGCCCATTTGTCGCCTTCACGTACTTCAACGGGTTTGAGTACGCGTACAAAACGACGCGGAGCATCCTGTTCAACAATCCCGGCCGACTGAATCATGTAAACAAAGGTGGAGCCCGAACCGTCCATAATCGGAATCTCGGGCGCGTCAACATCAATAAAGCAGTTGTCAATCGCAAGCCCCGAGAACGCGCTCATCATGTGTTCAATCGTCGCGATGCGCGCGCCGTCCTTATCCAGTGTCGTCGCCATACGCGTGTCGTTAACGCGTGTGGGCTCCGACTGAATGACAACCGGCGGATTCAAATCCGTACGCGTAAACACAAGTCCGGTATTAACCGGCGCGGGTCTAAGCGTCAGGCGGATCTTTTTACCCGAATGAACGCCCACACCCACCGCCGAGACGGGCTCTCTCAATGTTCTTTGCTTAATCATGAACGATTCTTATGACTTTTTGCGAAGGAAAGTCGGAATGCCGTATTCAAAACGCGGCTGATCCGGTGTTTCTTCTGTCTTAGCCACAGGACGAGGCTCAGCGGCCGGCGTCTGCGCGTTGGTTGTCCAAAGACCGCTGTTGGTGCCCTGCTGAGGATTCAGCGTTGCAAAAACATCGCTTGCGGGACGAACGCTTTCTTTACCGCCGAAGGAACCGAAAACGGTATTGTCGCGAGCACTGTTCTGCGGGAAAGGATTCTGCACGTCGGGCGTGGAAATCGGACGGCTGACAGGCTGAAGGAACGGATTTTCCGTGTACGCGGCAGCGGGCTTTTCTTCAGGCTTCGCTTCTTTCACTTCCTCTGCGGGACGAACTTCCGGTTTCGGTTCCTGAGCCTGCGGTTCAGCCTTCGGCTCGTCCTTCGGTTCTGGATGACGTTCAGCCTTGGCCTTCGGTTTTGTCTCAGTCATCGGAGCGCCGAAGAGATCAACGCCGAGCGCAGCGGGTTCCGTCGTTGAATGCAGTGTTTCAGCGGCACCCGTGCGGAACGGTGTGTTCTGCTTCCAAAGCTGAGAAGAATTGTTTACCGGGCTCGCGCTCTGGCCTGTTCTCATGTCGGTCTCGAAATTATCGGTACCGTCCTGATCAAGACCTGTGGCAATCACGGTCACGCGAAGTTTTTCGCCAAGAGAATCGTCTGTGACGGAACCGGCGATAACCAGCGCGTCAGGATCGGCAAAATTCTTGACGGTTTCCATAGCGGTTCTGAATTCCGACATACGCATGCCGGTGCTTCCGGTAACGTTGACCAACAGACCGCGCGCTCCTTTGAGCTGAACGCCTTCAAGAAGCGGACAGGCAATGGCCTGAGAAGCGGCCGCAATCGCTCTGTCCGGACCTTCCGCTTCGCCCATACCCATCATGGCGGTGCCTCTTGCGCCCATAACCGTACGGACGTCTTCAAAGTCAACGTTCATGTAGCCGACGCGCTGAATCAGCTCGGCAATACCGGAACAGGCGTTGTAGAGAACCTCGTCAGCCTTCTCGAAACATTCTTTGAATGTCGCGTCTTCTCCGAGCTCTTCCTCAAGACGATCGTTCAGAATAACAATCAGTGAATGAACTCGGTTTTTGAGCTGCTGAAGGCCCTGCTCTGCCGTCTTCATGCGGCGCATACCTTCAAAATTAAACGGTTTCGTGACGACCGCGACAGTCAGAATACCCAACTCCTGAGCAACTTCAGCTACAACGGGAGAAGCGCCTGTACCGGTGCCGCCGCCCATACCGGCGGTGATAAACACCATGTCCGCTCCGCGCAGCTTGTCAGCAATCTCTTCGCGCGCTTCATTAGCCGCCTGGAAACCAACCTCGGGACGCATGCCTGCGCCCAGTCCGCTCTTGCCAAGCGGAATCTTTTGATTGGCCAGGGAGTTGGATAATGCCTGCTGGTCCGTATTGGCCGCGATGAATTCGACATCGCTGTCGCCCATCTTGCGAACCATCGTGTTGAGCGCGTTTCCGCCTGCACCTCCGACACCGATAACTTTAATCACCGTTGCACGGTGTCCGTCTCCCATATCGGAGCTGTTGTATTCTTCAATAACCTTTTCCATGTACTTCTCTATTTTCAGGCCGTTGCGGCTCTGCCACCATCAGACTCGTAATTTTATCGTTAATCAAAAAAATCGTCTCGGATTTCTCACAATATCTCTTGTAAAAAAACGCACCGAAGACCGTTAAACCCCTCAGTCGCCTTCGTCTCAAAGAAACACGGCTTTTTGTCTGCCCGGGGGTGCTTGCCCGCTAATTTTTCAATCCGAGAGGATTCGAGCTCCAAAGTCCGCTCTGATTGGCGGACTGCTGCGGTTCAGCCTCAGGCTGCTTTGCGCTGCCGGCACTGAACGGCTGAGAAAGAAACGGCGCCGCTTCAGGCTTCTTCTCCGCCTCTTTCGGGACCAGGGCCGGCTGATCCGGATCCTCAATGCCGGTCGCGATCAAACTGACTCGAAGCGTATCGCCGAGACTGTCGTCAAAAAAGAGACCGCCTTTTACAATCGCGTCAGGATCGGCAAAATTCTGAGCCGTTTCCATCGCGGCTCGGTATTCCGATGCGCGAACAGAGGTCGACGCGAAAACATTAAGAAGCAGACCCTTTGCGCCGCGCATTCTGACGCTGTCAAGCAGCGGCGCGGAAATCGCCTGAGACGCCGCAATCACCGCTCGATCCGCTCCTGAGGCTTCGCCGTAACCGATCAGCGCTTTTCCTTTGCAGCTCATGACGGTTTTGATGTCTCTGAAGTCAACGTTCATCATGCCGCAGTTTTGGATCATTTCCGTCACGCTCGAGCAGGCGTTGTATAAAACTTCGTCAGCCTTCTCAAAACAGTCTTTCAGCGAGGCATCCTCTCCAAGCGTCTCTTCCAGACGATCATTCAAAACAACAATCAGACTGTCTACCCGATCTTTGAGCTGCTCCAGCCCCTTTTCCGCAATCCTCATGCGCCTTGAGCCTTCAAAACTGAAGGGCTTGGTCACAATCGCAACCGTCAGAATGCCCATCTCGCGGGCGACTTCGGCAATGACCGGAGAGGCCCCGGTTCCGGTGCCTCCACCCATGCCCGCCGTCAGAAACAGCATGTCGGCTCCGTCGAGCATCTTGGCGATCACAACGCGTGCTTCATTGGCGCACTGAAAACCGACTTCCGGTTTGGTACCGGCGCCAAGTCCGCTCGAACCTAAGGGCAGCTTATAAGCAGCCAAGGACTTGTTTAATGCTTGTATGTCCGTATTGGCTGCGATGAAGGTGATGTCCGCCCCGCTCATCCTATTCACCATAGTGTTCAGAGCGTTTCCGCCGGCGCCTCCGACGCCGATGACCTTAATGACGGTCTCATGCATCTGCTGTCCCAGAGAATCTGTGTCTTCCTCAATAAACGGCATGATTATTTACTCTTTGACGGCTTTAGAGCCGGATTAAAAATCGTTAGAAATTACCTAAAAACCACGTTTTAAGATATTCCGCCGCAGTCTTAAGTTTGCCTTTGCTGCGAATACGGGACCCTTGAGTCAGAACCTTGCGGTTCAAGTCATACAAATAGCCCATGACGGCTGCGTGCTGCGGCGTCGAATAGCCCGTAAGCTGAGACGGAAGCACAGCGGTCGAATAGTCCTCCGGAGCAAAAAACTCTCCGGTTTCAAAGCTGATCAGCGGCCGACCGATTCGAACATTGATGTCTCTTCCGGCCAAGTGCATGCTGAACACTTCTTTAGCCATTCGGTCAATCCCCGGCAGGCAGGCGCCGCCGCCCGTCAGCACAACACCGTGACTGAGCTGATTGTGCAGACCTTTGTCTCGGATCTTGTAATAGATGTTCTCAAACATATCCTGAATCCTCGGGTTGATAATGTCCGAGAAGGCCTGCTTGGTCAGCACTCTGCCCTTTCCCTGACCCAGACCCGGGTAGGCCGGCATCACAAACGAGCCGTCCACATCCTTTGTAGGATCAAACTTCACCTGTCCGAGACGATGCTTGAGCTCTTCAGCCGATTCGTTGGACAGCTGAGTCTTAATCGCGACTTCGTCCGTGATGGTCTGACCGCCGAAAGGAGCGACAGAGGTGTACTGAACCACACCGTTCGAAAATACCGCGACATCCGTCAAATCCGCGCCGATATCGATCAGCGCGACACCTAAATTCTTTTCCTCCGGAGAAAGCAGCGCCGAGGCAGCCGCAAGCGGATTAAAGCAAAGCTGGCTGTCGATCAGCTCAAGCCCCGCGCGTCGAATCGCCTTATTTAAGTTAACGCAGGGACCCGACTGAGCGGTGATCATGTGCAGCTTGGCTTCGAGCTTTTTGCCTTCCATGCCGAGCGGAGAAACAATGCCCCAGTTAAAATCGACCGCGTATTCGAGCGGAATCACGTCAAGATAACGCATCGAAGGCGCAAGAGGACCCTCCTGCGAGTTCTCTATCAGCTGATCAATATCCCGCTGTTCAATCTCGTTTGATTTAATAATCAGCTGCTGCGTCACATTGTCGGTGCGGATATGAATTCCTGAAATTCCCGCCACAACATTGCGGATATTGGTCTGCGCAGTCTGCGAGGCTTCGTCCACCGCGGCGCGGATCGATTCCACCGCGCCCTGAATATCTACGACAGTTCCCTCTCGAATGCCGTGGCTCTGACACTCTCCGAGCCCCTCAATTCTGAAGGAAGTGGGGCTGATCGAAGACGCGACTGCGCATACGACTTTCGACGATCCTACGTCCAATCCGACCAATAAATCTTTTGAATTATCTGCCATCCTTACTCTCTCCGGGGAGGTGTTCCATATCCTCATCTGTTTCCTGCTCCGCCGCGGGTTTCACAACCGCCACGCCCTTGGCGTAGCGTGCGTCCATCTCAAGCGGCTCGCCTCCTAGACGATCTTTCAGCCTGGGCAGATTGAGAATGACTTCTTTTAATTTTTCGTCCAATGCTTCCGGGCTGTCGCCCTCTTTCAGTGTTAGTTTAAGGGCCTTTCCGTCAGGCCGCTTAAATCTGACGATCCAGCCGCCGAAATCTTCCAAGTCCAAAGAAACGACGCGATAGCCGTACTGCTCACATACCGCTTCAAACCTGCGGTACTGATCATAAATCCTCATCCGCTTCTGCTCGGGTCCGTTAATCCTGGGCAGCTGCCCGTTCGGATCCGCCACATCGGGATTCGCGACAAAAATCGTACCATCCTTGGCGAGCAGCTTCCCGTCTCCCCAGATGGCAATCGGCTCATGCAGCACCAGCTCTATCTGAAGACTGTTCGGCCACTCCCGAACAATTGCGACATCTTTGACCCAAGGGATATCCTTCAGACTCGCCGCGGCGCTCCCCAAACTTGCCGTAAAGTAATTCCCGCGCAAATTTCCTTTGAGCGCCTGAGCGACCTCCTCAACCGAAACAGCTTCCCTATTGCCTTCAATAACCACATCCACATGACGCAGCAAAAATACCGGCCTTTGAATAAACCAAAAGGTCGCGGCGGAAAGCAGCAGCGCGATTAAAACCACGCTGAGGGTATCCGCAAAGAACGACAGGGTCCCGGCACTAATGCGCTTCATCCCTAACCCTTAAGTGAAGCACCCGCGGCGACAAGTTTCACGAGTTCGCCGTAAGAGATGCCTTCCGTGCGCGCAGCAAGCGGCACCAGAGAGTGCGGCGTCATGCCGGGGGCTGTGTTGATTTCAAGCAGCGCAAAGGAGCCGTCCTCGCGAAGCATGACATCGATACGGCTCCAGCCTGAGGCACGTACCAGATTGGCGGCCTTCACCACTGCGTCCTGAATCTCTTTTGTCTTTTCTGAGGAGATTTCCGCCGGACAAACGTAAACCGTTTCATCCGAGTAATACTTGTGCTCAAAGTCGTAATCGCCTTTAGGCGCCTTGATCTCAATAATCGGCATTGCTTCAAGGCCTCTGCCTTCACCTTTATCGAGTACGCCAACTGTCAGCTCGCGTCCTTCAACAAATTCTTCTGTGAGCACCTGCATGCCGGTTTCAGCCGCTTTGCTGTATGCGTCCTCAACCGCGGCAAGATCCGCGTTCTTCAGCTTATAAAGTCCAATGCTCGAGCCTTCTTTGTTCGGCTTAATGACTAAATTCGATCCGAGATTTTTCAGCGCGAGCGCGCAGTCGGCTCGGTTTGAAAGAATCATGCCGCGCGGAACCGGAACGCCCGCGCTCGCCCAGACGAGTTTCGTCATGTTCTTGTCAATCGAAATCGCGCTCGAGAGCACGCCGCTGCCGGTATAGGGCAGCTTCATATATTCGAGAACGCCCTGGAAAATACCGTCCTCTCCGCCCTTGCCGTGCAGAATCATGAACACTCTGTCGGGCTTCATCTCCGCCAGACGCTCAAGGCTTTCCTCTTTCGGATCAAATTTGACCGCGTCAACGCCTTCCTCGATTAAAGCGTTATAGACGCCGCTGCCGCTCATAAGGGAGACTTCTCTTTCTCCGGAAGTGCCACCGAGAACGACCGCGACCTTACCTAAACTTTTCGGATCAATATTTCTCATTTGTTAACCTTTTTCTTCATCAGCCTTGCGGGCAACTCACCAATGTTTCCGGCGCCGATGGCAAGCAGCACATCTCCGTCACGAACATTGTTGTCAATCAGCTCCAGAGCCTCTTCGTTGTCATTGGCAAACATCGGCTCCACTTTTCCGGTGAGACGAATCGCGCGGCACAGACTGCGGCTGTCCGCTCCGATAATTCTTTCTTCCCCGGCCGGGTAAACGGATTCAAGAACCAGAGCGTCGGCTTTGGAAAGCACGCGCACCAGATCCTCAAAACAGTCCCGAGTTCTGGAGTAGCGATGAGGCTGAAACGCCACAAAGAGACGTCTGCCCGGGTATGCGCCTCTGGCCGCCGCAATCGTGGCAGCCATTTCGGTCGGATGGTGACCGTAATCGTCAACAACCGTAAAGCGGTTTCCCTTGGATGATTCCGCTTCGCCCCAAACAGAAAAGCGACGGCCGACACCGGTAAATTCCTTGAGCGCCTCTTTGACCACTTCAAGACTGATGTCAAGCGTCAGCGCAACGCCAATCGCGGCAAGCGCGTTCAGAACGTTGTGCTCGCCGGGTAGATTGACGGTGAACTCTTCAGCTTCAAACCCGTCACGCTCCAGCGTAAAGACCATACTCGTCCCTTCTGCGCGAATATTCGTCGCGCGAATCTGCGCTTCGGGCCGAAAACCGTACGTCAGAACCGGCTTGGAAATGTTGGGCAGAATCGAGCGCACATTCTCGCTCTCAATACACATCACGGCTCTGCCATAAAAAGGCAGACGCATCACGAAATCCGTAAAGGCTTTCTTCAGCTCGCCCAAATCGTGATGGTAAGTATCCATGTGATCCTGATCAATGTTGGTGACAACGGAAATGACAGGATTCAGATTCAAAAATGATGCGTCGGATTCGTCGGCCTCGGCAACAATATAGGCGCCCTGACCAAGCTTGGCGTTGGAGCCGGCCGCGTTAAGTCTTCCGCCAATCACAAAGGTCGGATCCATGCCGGCTTTGCTCAGAATACTGGTGATCAGAGATGTCGTTGTGGTCTTGCCATGGGTGCCCGCGATCGCGATGCCCTGACGAAGACGCATCAGTTCGGCAAGCATGATGGCTCTGGGGACCACCGGAATATTGCGTTTTTTTGCCTCGACGACTTCGGGGTTTTCCGCGTGAACCGCGGTGGAAGTCACCACCACGCCGGCGTCACCGACATTTTCAGCCTGATGCCCGATATAAATCTCGGCGCCAAGCGAGCGCAAATGTTCAATTGCGGCGTTCTCTTTCAGATCTGAGCCTGAAACGGTATATCCGAGATTAATCATCACCTCGGCGATCCCGTTCATTCCGGTTCCGCCGATTCCGACGAAGTGCATTTTCTTGACGGAAAATTTCACTTTGCTTCCTTTCTAGCAATGTATTCAATAAAATCCGCGACGGTTTCCGCCGCCTGCGGTTTGCCGAGACGTTTGGCCTTCTCTGCCATGCTCAGCAGTTTTTCGCGATTCAATCCGCAAAGGATGTCCTTTAGCTTCTGCGGCTGCAGCTCACTCTGCGGCAGATAAATCGCCGCTCCCGCCTGCTGCATATATTCGGCGTTGCCAACCTGATGCGATGTGGTCTTAGTCACAAGCGGCACCAAAATAGAAGGCACGCCCGCGGCGGTCAGCTCGCTCACGGAGATCGCGCCGGCCCGCGCAATCACCGCGTCTGCCTGCTGATACGCTTTAGCCATGTCGTCAATAAACGGTACCACTTCAGCTTCAACCCCAAGCTCCTTATAGAGCGCCTTCACCGATTCAACCGCCTTGATGCCGCACTGATGCACAATATTAGGCCGCTCCTCGGGCGGGATCATGGCAATCGCCGGTGGTATCCGCTCGTTAAAGACCTGCGCGCCCAGAGAGCCGCCGAAGACAAGCAGATTCAGTCTGCCGGTTCTGCCCGCATATCGCTCCTGAGGCTCGGGAATGTTCAGAATTTCCTGACGAACCGGGTTGCCGCTCACGACGCCTCGATCTCCCGCAAGCTTCGCCGCTTTGCCGTCGAACCCGCACATGATACCCGCGGCATTGCCCTGAACCATCTTGATACTCAGGAGCGGATCCGCGTCACTGTTCATCAAAACATACGGAACGCCCTTGAGACCTGCGGCAAGACAAACCGGAACCGCAATATAGCCGCCCGTCGAAAAAACGACATCGGCATTTTCCCCGCTCAGGATCGTACGGCTTTTGCCAATACACGAAAGCAGCTTGAAGCCGCCAAAGAGCATTGTCTTCAGACCCTTGCCGCGCAGCCCTTGGAAATCGAACGCGTGAAATGGAATCCCGTAGCGCTCAACTAAGCGCCGCTCCATCCCTTTTTCCGTTCCGATCCAGGAAACGGTCCAGCCGCGGGAACGCAGTATTTTAGCTACCGCAATGCCGGGCATGACATGACCGCCGGTGCCGGCAGCCGCAATGACGAGATGTTTGCTCATATCTTTCCTCCCTGCATTGTCACCTTGTTTTCATAGTCGACGCGAAGCAGAATCGCGACCGCCGCTGTGCACGACAAAAGCGCGGACCCGCCGAAGCTGACAAAGGGCAGCGTCAGGCCCTTAGTCGGAAGCAGACCGCTTGCGACGCCAACGTTAATAAAGGTTTGAATACCGAACCAAATCGCGATGCCTTGAGCCACAAGTCCTGAGAAAAAGTGCTCCAGATGAATCGCCTGTCTTCCGATTTCAATCGCACGGCGAACAATCCAGAAGAAGAGGCACAAAATAACGACCACGCCGACAAAGCCCAGCTCCTCACCAATAATCGCAAGAATAAAGTCGGTATGCGCCTCAGGCAAATAATGCTGTTTTTCGATCGCGTCGCCGAGACCGACGCCAAAGGCTTCTCCTCGTCCGAAAGCAATCAGCGAGTGCGAAAGCTGATAAGCCTTTCCCTGGGCATTGGAGATTTCCCAAGGATCCAGATATGCGAAGAAACGAGCCGCGCGCCAACTGGCCGCCATGATCATGGTCGCGATCAGCACAAAGCCGCCGATCAGGATTGAGAAGAAAATCCAAATGCTAATGCCGCCGAGGAAAAGAATGCCCATCGAAATAGCAAGCATCATGAAGTAAGCACCGAGGTCTGGTTCCTTCAAAACAAGAAACCCGACCAAGACCATGACGAGCAGCAGCGGAAGAAAGCCCTTTTTAATACTGTGCATGTAGTTAATCTTGCGCACAGTAAAGTCCGCGGCGTAAAGCAGCACCGCGATCTTCATGACCTCGGTCACCTGAAGATTCAGAATTCCCAGCGGAATCCAGCGGGATGCGCCGTTAATTTTTCGGCCGACCCCCGGCACAAATACGGCGATGAGCAACAGAACGCCCAGACAAAACAGAACTGGCGCGCACCTTCTCCAAACTTTCATCGGAATGTGCCAGCAGACATAACCGCAGATCAGCGCTGCGGCAAGAGAAATCATGTGGCGAATAAAGAAGTGCGTCTCCGTCGTCGCATACTTCGGCGAATCGGAAAGAGAGACGGACGCGGAAAAAACCATCAGAGAACCGATAACCATCAGCGAGAAAACGGCAAATAAAATACCGTAATCGGTCGATATCGGACCGATTCTGTGCTCGGTGTCGTAGGTTATGATCCCGACACTGCTGTCGCCGATTCGGGTAGCGATCTCATCGCGATCCTTCTCTTTTCTTCTCAGCACAACTGTCCTTCCTCACGAGCGATTTCTTCAGCGGCCACGACAAACTGACGAGACCGATCCGCATAATCTTTAAACATATCCCAGCTTGCGCATGCGGGTGACAAAAGAATTGTGTCACCGGCCTGAGCGAAACCTCTGCACAGACGCACCGCTTCTTCCATGTTTTTGGCGTGCGCCTTTTTAAGTTCGGGCGTATCAATCGCTTTTTCAATCTGAGCGGCGTCCCGGCCGATAAAGACGGCCGCTTTGGCGTGCTCGGCGATTGCCTCTTTAAGCGGAGCGAAATCCTGGCCTTTCCCATCGCCGCCAAGAATAATGACAACTTTTCCCCGACCGAATCCCTTCAGTGCGGCAGCCGTCGCACCGACATTCGTGCCCTTGGAGTCGTCCACATAATCAATGCCGGAGGAGCTCAGCATCAGCTGCACGCGGTGCGGCTCTCCCTTGTAGTCTCGAAGCGCGCGTAAAATCGCCGCCTCGTCAATGCCGGGCGCGGCCGTCAGCGCGGATGCCGCAAGCGCGTTCATCGCGTTGTGCCGTCCGCGGATTCTTAAAGCGTTGACAGGAATCATCAGAGTCGGCTTTACCGAATCCTGACAGGCGCAAAGCCATTCAATCGCGCCCACAGTGCTGATACCGTATTCACCGAGCGCTTTGGGCTCATCGGCGCCAAACGTGCGGACCAGCGAGCGGTCAACGCCCTCGGCGGACAGCATGGAAAGCGGATCCTCACGGTTGAGCACGCGTACAGTATCCTCTGAGAAGATTTTTCTCTTGGCTGCCGCGTATTTCTCCATAGAGCCGTGCCAGTCAAGATGATCTTCCGTGACATTTAAAAGCGCCGCGCTGTCGCAGTGCAGACTTGAAGTCGTCTCCAGCTGGAAACTCGAGAGCTCAAGCACCCAGTACTCCGGCAATTTGTTCTCTTTCAGTAGACGGTCCAATTCGCCGAGCGCGTTGGGGCCGACGTTGCCCGCGAAACAGACACTCTTTGCGGCCTCCTCGACAATATGGGCGCAGAGCATGGTTGTTGTCGTCTTTCCGTTTGTCCCGGTAATCGCGATGATCTTCGGACGGTATCCGCGGAAATGACGAAGACGAATCAGCTCCCGAGCAAAAAGCTCGATCTCCCCGACCACCTCAATGCCTTTGTCTTTGGCCGCGCGAATAAATGGCGCAAAGGACGAATACTCGGGAGAGAGGCCCGGAGAAATCACGACCAGATCTGTTTTGTCGATCAGGCGTTCATTCAAGTCCGTGCCGACATACTCAAGTGCGGGTATTTCTTTCTTCAGCTCTTCCAATCCCGGAGGATTTGTCCGGGTGTCGGCCGCGCACACGCGCCAGCCGCGGGAGGCTAAAAACCGCAGGGCTGTTTTGCCGGAAGCCCCGACACCGAGAATTACCGCTGTACGCTTTGTATCCATGACACTACCTGATCTTGAGAGAAGACAATCCGATAAGTACGAGCACGATCGTAATAATCCAGAAGCGGACCACTACTTGTGTCTCTTTCCACCCCTTCATCTCGAAGTGGTGATGAATCGGCGTCATTAAAAAAATTCGTTTGCCGTGCGTCATCTTGAAATAGCCGACCTGCAGGATCACGGAGACGGTCTCCATGACAAAAACGCCGCCCATGATGAAGAGCACAAGCTCTTGGCGCGTAATGATCGCCATCGTCCCCAGAGCGCCGCCCAAGGCGAGCGCGCCGACGTCGCCCATAAAGACCTGCGCCGGGTAGGCGTTGTACCAGAGAAAGCCCAAGCCCGCCCCAATCAGCGCGGCTCCGACCACCACCACTTCTCCGGCGCCCGGAACATACGGGAAATTCAAATAAGAGGCATAGTCAACGCGCCCGACGACATAAGCAAATATGCCAAGCGCGATACCGACGAGCGCGCTCGGCAGAATCGCCAATCCATCCAAACCGTCTGTCAGGTTGACCGCGTTGCTGGTTCCGACAATCACAAAGTAGCTCAGAACAATAAAGCCCCAAATTCCGATCGGCAGAGACACGCCTTTGAGGAAAGGAATCAAAAGACCGCTCCTTTCCGGGAGCGGTATCGATGTAAAACCGCTCGAAACCCAATCCAGCACGAGACGCCAGATATGGTCATTGCCCGGAGCGGCGACCGCAAAAGCGAGGTAAACCGAAGCCGTGATACCGATGAGTGACTGCCAGAAATACTTCTCTCTTGAACTCATGCCTTCCGGATTGTGATGAACCACTTTGCGGTAGTCGTCACTCCAGCCGACCGCGCCTAAACTCAGCGTCACGAAAAGCACCACCCACACAAATCGGTTGGTTAAATCCATCCATAAAAGCGTGGAAGCGCCCACAGCAATCAAAATCAGGATGCCGCCCATTGTCGGCGTTCCGTCCTTGACTAAATGCGACTTCGGACCGTATGAGCGAACCGCCTGACCGATTTTGAGAAGTTTCAGTTCACGAATAACTTTCGGCCCGAGCAGCAGTCCGATAAAGAACGCGGTCAGCGCGGCAAAGACGGCTCTGAAAGTCAGATAGTTAAAAACTCTGAGCCAGCCCCAGCCAAGGGTCTCGTTCATCCATTGCGTCAGTGCAAGCAGCATAATTAAGCACCTTCCTTCTTCGGCGGATTCTGACGAATACGGTCCGCCAGCTGATAAAGCTTCATAAAGTTCGACGCCTTAAAGAGAACCACGCAGGGTTCTTTGACAATCTCCTCGCGTAGTCCTTCTTCAAGCTCTTCAATTGAGTCAAAGTGACGGGTACCTTCTCCGTACCCTTCTGCGGCGTCCATCATGCGGTTGCCGACACAGAAGAAATGCGCGATACCCACGTTCCGAACCACCTCTCCGAGCTCCTTATGGAACTGCGGACTCTGCGCGCCAAGCTCGCCCATGTCGCCCGCGACAAAGATCTTTTTCTGCGGATACTGACTAAGCAGCCGGACCGCAGCCAGCATGGAATCCGGATTGGCGTTGTAGCTGTCATCGATCAGCACGGTTCCGTCCTCAAGGACACAGCTTTCACCTCTGTGGCGAACCGGCTCGAATTTTTCCAGCCCGTTCTTGATATCGACTAGATCACGCCCAAGCGCAAACAGAACCGCCGAAGCATTCACCGCGTTCATGAAGTTATGCGCGCCTCTCACTTTCAGCTTGATGCTGATTCGGCCGACCGGCGTAACGAGCAAAAATTCGTCTTCACTTTTCGGAATGGCGTAAACATCGCTGTCTTCCGTTCCGAACGTGACCACGCGATGATTGCCCGCCATCTTTCGCCATTCAATCGCAAAGGGGTCGGTCGCATTAATGACGGCGACTCCCTGTCTTGGCAGCTGGGCAAAAACTTCGCCGTTTTCCTTGGCGGTTTCTGAAAGCGAGGCAAGAAACTCCTGATGGTCCCGCATCGTGTTTGTGACCGTGCCGATAGTCGGAGAGACCGCCTGAACAAGCGGCTTCATTTCTCCGATGTGATTCATGCCGACTTCAAACGCGGCGATCTCATGCTCTTTGCGCAGACGCCAGAGCATCAGAGGAACGCCTAAGTCATTGTTGAGGTTTCCTTCGGTACCGACCCAAGTTCCGGGTTCGTATCGATTCTTCAGAATCGAGAGAATCATCTGCGTCGTCGTGGTTTTTCCGTTGGAGCCGGCGACCGCGATAACAGGAATATTAAAGCGCTGACGCCATCCCGCGGCAGACTTCAGCAGAGCGGCTCGAGTATCCTTCACCAGCAGCTGAGGGATGCTGACCGGCACATAATGGTCAACCACGGCCGCTGCCGCGCCCGCGTCTGCCGCGTTCTGCACATACTCGTGGCCGTCATTTTCGCCTTTAATCGCGAAAAAAAGTCCGTTCGGCTCGATTTTGCGCGAGTCAAAATGTACGGATGAAAACTTCACCGCAGGCGAGCCGCGCAAACTCTCTTTGGCGCCGAGCATCTCGGCAAGCTCGCCTATCGTCATTAATGCTTCATTCATGCTTTTTCCTAAATTCCATCATTGCGCTGCGGGCTTGTTCCGCATCGGAGAAATGGTGCTTGACACCCTGTATCTCCTGGTAATCCTCATGCCCTTTCCCGGCTATCAGGATCACATCGTCGGAAGATGAGCTGCGGACGGCCTCTCGTATGGCCTCTGCTCGATCCTCAATCATCCGATACGGCTTTACCGCGCCCGCACAGACCTCACGCAAAATAAGCATCGGGTCTTCGCTTCGCGGATTGTCGCTCGTAAAAAACATTTCATCGGCTTCGCATGCCGCGCGTCCCATCAGAGGACGCTTTCCGCTGTCGCGATCGCCGCCGGCGCCGACAACAATCTTCAGTCTGCCGCCTCTGACCTCCGCAAGCTCTCTCAATGCGGCAAGCGCCTTGAGAATCGCGTCCGGCGTATGGGAATAATCCACCGCCGCAAGCAGGCCGTCTTCCGCGGTGACCGTCTGCATTCGGCCGGCAGGCGGATTTAAGTTCTGAGCCGTTTCACAGACAAGCTCAAAATCAAAACCGCTCAAAATACAGGGGGCCGCCGCGCACAAAAAGTTCTCGATATTAAATGTTCCGAGAAGGCGTGTCGTGACGTGCTTCACGCGTCCTTCAAACACCAAATCAAAGCTCAGTCCTTCACGCGCATGGCGGACATTGCAGGCCGTCAAATCATATTTCGCTTCCTGCGAGATGCCGACGGAGAAAACTTTGACTCCGGAGCGAAGCGCGGCCTGCGCCATACGTTCAGAAGCAGGATCACCAAAGTTGATCACAGCATACTCAAGCCCAGGCCAGCTAAAGAGAATTTCCTTAGCTTCGGCGTAGTGCTCCATATCGCCGTGGTAATCCAGGTGGTCTCGGGTTAAATTGGTGAAGATGCCGACCTTGAAAGCGGCTCCTCTGAGACGCCCCTGTTCAAGGCCGATGGAACTTGCCTCGATCGCAAACGCCTCACAGCCTCTGTCTCTTAACTCGGCAAACAATTTCTGTACCGTGAGCGGATCGGGTGTCGTCATTGCCACCGACGGCAGAGGCTCTCCCTGACAGGTGCAGCCGAGCGTTCCGATGCATCCGGACGGTTTGCCAAGCTTTGTAAAAAGCTCGGAAATCCAGTTAGCCGTTGTCGTTTTGCCGTTCGTTCCGGTGACCGCGCACCCGTACATCGCCTGACTTGGGTTTCCGTAGTAATCGGAAGCGATTGCGCCACATTTTTTGTATAAGTCACAAACCTCAGTAAACGGGATCTCGGCCTTGAAGTGAGCAACGGATTCGACAACCGCGCAGCTCGCCCCGAGCTCGGCCGCCTTAGCAACAAACTTGCGGCCGTCGGTGTGCGTGCCGCAAACCGCGAAGAACACGTCCCCGGGCTGAATGCGGCGGCTGTCTAAATACAACGAGGCCTTCGGCCCCGCTTTTTCTTTAATCCACTTTGAGACTTCTGCTTCTTCAACCATTTTCTTTTCCTGCTGAAACGGGTTTGACAGCGCCGATCTGACGTTTCTTATCCTTCTTTTCCGCTACTTTCGGCGCGCCTTTTGAGCCCGTTTTGGCCTGAGCGGTTTTAACTTTTCCTGTCGGTTTTCCGATCGCCACTGCAAAATCCTCGGGACGATCCGGAATAACGCCCATCAAATGCATCGTTTTTGAAACCATTTCCGAGAAGAGCGGAGCCGCGGCGGTAGAGCCGTAGTGCTTTCCCTTCATCGGTTCGTCAACCATGATGCCGACAACGATCTTCGGATCGTGCGCCGGAGCGTAACCCGCAAATCCGGCGACATATTTTTTGACGTAGAGACCGCCTTCAACCTTGTACGCGGTGCCGGTTTTGCCTGCGGCTGTATATCCCTTGACTCGGGCACGCACGCCGGTACCGCCCTTTTCCACAACGGTCGCGAGCATCTTACGCATTTCCTGAGTCGTTTTCGGACTGAAAACCTGCTGCGGCTCTTTGCTCTCCCGATTCTTATAGATGGAAAGCTCGATCATGTCTCCGTTGCGCGCGAACGCGGTGTATGCGCGGACCTGCTGCAGAAGAGACACTGTGACGCCATGTCCGTAGGACATCGTAGCCTGCTCAATCGGCTTCCAGCTCTTTGGCGGACGAAGTCTGCCTGCGACCGCGCCCGGAAATCCGATATGCGGCGCATGACCGAATCCGAGTTTGTCGTAGTAGTTCCACATAGTCTGCGGCGGCATCAGCAGCGCGATCTTAGACGTTCCGATATTGCTTGACTGCTGAATAATTCCCGATACCGTCAGCTCTTTGCTGTAATGCGAGTCGCCGATTGAGTGTCGTCCGAAGGACATGGATCGACCGATTTGGAACAGAGTGTTCGGCGTGACCTTCTTCTCTTCGAGACCCGCCGCGACAGAGAACGGCTTCATTGTTGAACCCGGCTCATAGGTATCGACGATCGCGCGGTTGCGGACACCGGCGCGCGTAATCTTAGAGCGGGAGTTCGGGTCAAAGCTCGGATAGTTGGCGAGCGCCAGAATATCGCCCGTCTTCGGATCGGCGATCACGATCGCACCGCCCTTTGCCTGGAGCGCGGTGACTTGACGCGCAAGTGCCTCATAGGCCATGGTCTGCAGTCTCGAATCGATGGTAAGCATGATGTCTTCGCCGTTTTGCGGCTCTTTAATCCATGCATCCTCGATAATTCGTCCGAGACGGTCCTTGAGCACGCGGCGTGAGCCGGCCGTCCCGGCCAAGCGTTTTTCAGCCGCCAATTCAATTCCCTCGATACCGTTGCCTTCCAGACCGGTCAAACCGACAATCTGAGCCGCGGACTCGCCGTCCGGATAGCTGCGCAGAAATTCGCGTGTCGAGTGCAGCCCCGGAATTTTCATTGCGAGAAGACGGTCTGCGACATCAAGCGGGACCTGACGTTTGATATACACAAAAGTTCGCTTGGAATTGATTTTCTTCGTGAGTTCCGAGAGCGGGACCCCTAAGGTTTTGCTGAGCTCTTTCTTTTGCTCGGCCGTAATCTTCACATCCTGAGGGATGATCCACAATGCTTTTGCCGGAACGCTCGTCGCAAGTACCGAGCCGTTTCTATCCAAGATCAGACCGCGGCGGGCAGGCACCTCGATCGTTCTCTGAAAGCGCATCGCGCCCTGCTTCTGCAGGAACTCCGTGTTAAATCCGAGCTGGAGATATGCCAGTCGGGCGCCCAGTACTAAAAAAAGCGACAGCAGAACAAAGTGCAGGAACTTGCTTCGGCCGGGCGGAATTCGCAGGCGCAGGAGATCCTTGACGCTGTCATCATTGCCGCGTCTTTCTTCGGTGGGCAGAAAGATGTTGTCCCACAGATCCCTGAACCATTGAGTAATTTTCACCGGCCGCCTCCTTTATGCTCGGACGAGCCGTGTTCCAAAATCACGACCTGTTCGTTGGTGACCGGCGCCAATCCTTTTTCCTTGGCCTTGGTTTCTATCTGTCGGCTCTGCTCAAGTGTTGAGACTTCAAGGCGCAGACGGGCCTCTTCATCTCTGAGCGAATGATGAATCTGCTGTTCGCGCTCAAGCTCAATGAAAAGCCTGCGCGCGTTGTGACGGTTGTCCACAACCATAAAGCCGCAGACAAACAGAGTGAGCTCCAGAAGGACGATCACAAAGATCAAAAACTTAAACTCTTTCATCTTCAGACGCCTCCCTCGGGCCAAGGAGCTTCCGTTCTGACGGCAAAGCGAAGCACTGAACTTCGGGTGCGCGGATTCTCCTCGCATTCTTCCTTGGACGGAAGGACGCGTTTGGGGCGCTCAAAGAGCGGTGCGGGCATTTGCTCGGGAAGCAGCGGCAGCCTCGGATCAAGTTTGGATGCGGGGTTGTGCGCCGCCTCAAAGAAACGCTTTACGATTCTGTCTTCGAGCGAATGAAACGAAATGACCGCGAGCACACCTTCGGGATTCAGCAGAGAACCAGCCGCTTCCAAAGCTTCGCGAAGCTGTGTGAGTTCCTGATTCACCTGAATGCGTATCGCCTGGAAGATACGTGTCGCAGGGTGCTGTCCTAAATCCTTTTTATTTCTTGGCAAAGCCTGCGCAATGATGTCGGCAAGCTGCTTTGTGGTTTCAATCGGTTTTGCGTCTCGAGCGGCCGCAATCGCTCGGGCCGCTTTGGTTGCGAATTTCTCCTCGCCGTATTCCTTAAATACGCGGGTCATTTCTCCGACATCGGCTTTTGCGATCCATTCAGCCGCGGTCTGACCGCTCGATGTGTCCATACGCATGTCCAAAGGACCGTCAAAGCGGAACGAAAAGCCGCGCTCCGGATCATCGATCTGAGGGCTCGAGACTCCGATATCTAAAAACACGCCGTCCACACGTTCAACGCCAATCTTGGCAAGTTCCTCTTTCATCTGCGCAAAAGGCGCATGGATAATAGAAAACCGTTCATCAGCGATCTCTCTTGCCGCCTCAACCGCCTGCGGGTCCCTGTCAAATGCGATCAGCCGGCCTTTGCTGCTAAGCTTTTCGAGAATCAGGCGCGAGTGTCCGCCTCGACCGAAAGTCCCGTCGATATACACTCCATCCGGCTGCGTCACCAAAGCGTCCGGAGATTCCTTTGCCAGAACAGGCTGATGCTTAAACTCCTTTAACTGCACGATTTCGCTGACTCTTTAAAAATTAAAAGCGGCAGTAATCGCAGACATATCCTCGTTCAGAGCCTGCTTCTCGCACTGCTCCAGCTTTTCAGCATCCCAAAGCTCAAAATGAGAACCCAACCCGACAAGCACGATCTCTTTTGACAAACCGCAGACCGAACGAAGTTCGGAAGGCACCAGAAGGCGCCCGCTCGCATCCATATCCACGTCAACGGCACTGCCCATTACAATGCGCTGGAAGAAACGGGCCCCGTAAGGCAGCGCCAGAAGTTCTTTCTTTTTCTGCTCCCAAATCGGTCTGGGATACAGCAGCACGCAGCCGTCCGGATGGCGGGTAAATGTCATTTGTCCGGCGCACAGCTCGGCCAGTGTCTTCCGAAAACGAGAAGGCACAGACAGACGCCCTTTTGCGTCAAGAGAGAGGTGTGGCGAGCCTTGGAACACGAGAAAATTCGTCTAAATTAACTGCAAATATGTAAGCATAATTTTAGCCACTTTTTCCCACTTTTCTCCACTTATTGGAGACCTAAGCCCAAACTGGATTTTCCTCGCCTAATTAATGAGAAGGAATGAGACGAATTAAAGAGTGAAGAGAGCGCGAAGTCCGTCTATAAGCCGGATTCTGTTCAGCGTTGAAAAACGCCTTGGCGGTCATTCATCTAGTCCCAAAGTCACCCTTGGGATCGAGCCATCTACCCGCAGCCTCGCCGGACAGGGTCAGCAGCTGCCTATTTGATGTTGCTCCGTGTAGAGATTGCTCGTTTCACCCGAACTAAATCGGCTCGTCTCTGTAGCTCTAATCCTCGCCTTGCGGCGGAGAGGCGTTACCTCCTACACCGTCCTATGGAGTCCGGACTTTCCTCCGAGGTCTTTCTCCCCTGCGATCGCCTGACAGACTTCGCGCGCAGGACACTTTAGAGACCTTTTGTTTTTTTTGCAACCAGTTTGTCAATAAATAAACACTCAAAATGCTTTCCACCGGCTGAAAAAACGAGTTGATACGCTTTTTTTTATTAGAATTATCAAAGCTTGTGACCCCATAAATAACTGCATTACTAAATGCCTGAACTGAAAAATAAAATTTCTAACTATCTTTTCGGCGCTTTATTGGCGGGTGTAGTTTTTCCCGCAGGCGCTGCAGACCGTTCTGTCTGGGACGCGATTCTGGATACGCTCCCTGCGGGCGTCCTGTCAGCAGAGGACAGAACCGACAGCTACGTCTCGGACAGCTGGAGCGGATTTAAGAAGATCTTCTTTGAAGGCACCGATGGCCTCATTCTGCCTGCCTATACCATTCACCCGGGCTGGGCCTATAAGACACCAAAACGCCGCAACGAAAACGGCTATACCTGGGGCGGCGGCGTCACACGGAATTTCATTGATGGTCGCGGCAACCGTAGAATTGTTTACGCGATGGCGTTTTCCGATTCGCACAGCAACATCGAGCCGTTCCTCGGTTACGGATGGCTCTCAAGATGGCGGCTCGGAAATTCGGACTTCTACGCTGAAGCCGGCTACACTCTCGGCATTACCGCCCGCGGTGACTATAAGTGGATCCCGTTCCCGGCCCCGCTGCCGCTCCTCGGTTTTGGTACCGACGCTTTTTCTATCTACGGCACGTATGTTCCGTTCAGCAACATCTTTTTTTTCTTTGCCAACTACGCGACCGACGCCAAGGGAAACAAGAGTCTGGATTTCTCGAGCAACAATCTGCTCTCCAACCGTTTCCTGATTTATGCGGGCGGCGGCTATCAGAAAAACGACATGAAGGGAATGCCGCATAACGCGACAACCACTTCCGAAGGCGCCTACAGCGGCGGTATCAGATTCTTTGTAACGCCGCATTGGGCACTCGACTTCGGCATTACACAGTCGGCAGAGCAAAAGGTGCGCTCTCAGGGACGCCAAATCGGCAGCTTCAAGCTCAGAGGCTACCAGCTCACCGCTCAGTACCATATGCAGGCTTCCGATTCCGTCAAGCTCTATGCGGGCATCGGCGCCGGCTATTTCCGACTTCAGGGTTCTAAATTTGAAGCAGGAACCAGCTACCACAAAGGAGATTTCTCTCCCGTGGTGCAGGCGGGCGGCACTTACGCTATCACTAAGAACCTGCATATCACCGGCGGTGTGGACTTAGCGTTCCCGCGCTATGAAACACACACGGCGGATTCTTCCTACTCAATGAGGCCCTCGCCCGCGACATTCAAAATTGCGGTCGGTCTGGCCTTCTAAAGTTTTTTTAAGGATATCTTTATCTTTTTCATTTAGGATAGCGTCCACACAAGGACGCTATTTTTTATTTAATCAATGCACTGGAGAAGCGTTATGGACCAGAACGAGGTTCTTTTTGACAGAGCCCAAGAATCAATTCCCGGCGGCGTGAACTCACCTGTTCGCGCATTCCGTTCGGTTGGCGGCGCGCCGCGTTTTATTGAAAAGGCGCTCGGACCGCATATGTTTGACATTGAAGGCAAACGTTATATCGACTACATCGGCTCTTGGGGCCCCATGATTCTCGGTCATAACAATCCTAAGGTAATTGAAGCCGTCAAACACGCCGTCGATAACGGTTTAAGTTTCGGCGCACCGACCAAGGCCGAAGTCCTGATCGCTGAAGAAATTAAAAAACTGATTCCTACCATTGAGGAAGTTCGTTTGGTTTCTTCCGGCACGGAAGCCGGTATGAGCGCGATTCGTCTCGCCCGCGGCTACACCGGCAGAAATAAGATCGTGAAATTCGAAGGCTGCTACCACGGCCATAGCGACTCTTTACTGGTTAAGGGCGGATCCGGTCAGCTCACCTTCGGCACTCCGAGCTCAGCCGGCGTGCCTGAAGCCGTCACAAACGACACCATCGTCCTCGAATACAACAATCCGCAGATGATTCGAGAACTCTTTGACAAGCAGGGCGACGAAATCGCCTGCGTAATTGTCGAAGCCGTTGCCGGCAACATGAACATGGTTCCCGCCACGCAGGAATTCCTCAACGCGATGCGTGAAGAGACCGCTAAGCACGGCGCGGTTCTTATCGTTGACGAAGTCATGACCGGTTTCCGAGTCGCGCTGGGAGGCGCTCAGTCAGTTTACGGTATTGATCCGGACATCACTATGTTTGGCAAAGTCATCGGCGGCGGCATGCCCGTCGCGGCTTTCGGCGGCAAACGTGACATCATGAACTGTGTCGCTCCGCTCGGCGCCGTCTATCAGGCAGGAACTCTCTCCGGAAACCCGGTCGCGGTTGCCTGCGGTCTTGCAACTCTCGAGGAAATTAAGGCTCCTGACTTCTACAAGCGCCTTTCCGCTCAGGCAGCCAAGTTAGTCCGCGGTCTCGGCGAAGCCGCCAAAAAACACGGCGTGCAGTTCTCTGCTCAGAGCATGGGCGGCATGTTTGGTATTTATTTCCGCGGCTCCTGCCCCACTTCCTTTAAAGAAGTGATGGAATGCGACGGCGAACGCTTCAAAACGTTCTTCCACGCCATGCTTGATAACGGAGTTTATTTAGCCCCGAGCATCTACGAGGCTGGATTTGTCTCCATTACGCATGACGATTCCGTCATTGCCCGCACACTTGAGGCCGCTGACAAAGCCTTTGCTGAAGTCAAGCGCGTCCACGGTTAATCTCACACTCTCCGCGGGGCCCCGCCCCGCGGCTTCCTGTCTTTTGTATGTCATTTCTTCGCCTCCTTAGACTTCTGTTTTTATCCCTTTTCTTCATTGGTCTGAGCGTTCAGGCCCAGCCGTGGAAAAAACCGGAGCCCGTTCAGGCCGAACTGGTCAGTCGTTTTCACGACGCCGTTCCGGGCACAGAATTCGAAATCGGCCTTTTACTCAGGCATGACAGCAAATGGCACACTTATTGGAAGAGCACCGGCGACACCGGACTTCCTACCCGAATTCAATGGTCGCTCCCGCAGGGATGGCACGCCTCTGAGATTCTTTGGCCGACACCTGCCGTCTTTAAGATCGGCGATCTCGTCAATTACGGCTACGGCGATGAAGTGCTTCTGCCGGTCCGTATCTCTGTTCCCGCAAGCGCAAAAGTCGGTTCCGTTCAGGACATTAAAGCCGAAGTTTCGTGGCTGATGTGTGCAGACCAGTGTGTTCCCGGCAAAGCGAGTCTGACGCTTGCCGTTCAGGTCGCGGACAAAGACGGCGGTGCAACAAAGGCATGCACGCTCTTTGAGGCGTCTCATACCGCAATGCCGAGCCCTCTCTCAGACGCCTCCGGCGTTTTCGACCCCAAGACGCATGCGGTGCGCGTAACTTTCAAATCCACAGAACCGTTTCATCATTTTTATGTCTTCGCCGAGGGCGACGACTCTGTTGTATACGGCGCTCCACAGTCCGTATCCCGCTCTGCTGACAAAATCTCCGTGACGCTTCAAGGTACGGATGAGCTCAAAGCCGGTTCTCAATTCTCCGGCGTGTTCGCTGCCGACGGAGGTCCCCGAAAAGGCGGCTGGGCCGGATCTTTTTCCGTCCCTCTTGAAAGCGGTACGGTTGCCGCCCCTACTGTTTCAGACGACACCCCGCAGACCGGCCTTTCTTCTTGGCTCGCAGTCGCCATGGCTTTTATCGGCGGTCTGATCCTTAACGTCATGCCGTGCGTCTTTCCGGTACTCTCGCTCAAAATTCTCAGTCTGGTACAGGATCGTCAGCACATCAATCTGCCGCTTCACAGTGTGGTTTTCACACTCGGTGTTCTGCTCACCATGCTGGTTCTTGCGGGCGTACTCATTGCGGTCAAGAGCGCCGGTATTTCTGTCGGCTGGGGCTTCCAGCTGCAGTCTCCGATCTTTGTCGCTTCGCTTGCCGTGATTTTTGCGGCCATTAGCGTCAATCTGCTCGGCTGGTTTGAATTTTCCGGCGTCCGCGTCAGCGGCGGAAGTTACTCCAACTCTTTATTGAACTGTTTCGCGACCGGCGTTCTGGCGGTTGTCGCAGCCTCTCCCTGTACCGCTCCTTTCATGGGCGCTGCGCTCGGTTACGCGCTTACCGCTTCGATCCGGGAATCTATTTTTGTATTCCTTGCGCTTGGGCTTGGCATGAGCCTGCCTTGGCTTGTGCTTTCTCTCTTCCCGGTGCTTACCGCCTGGATGCCGAAACCGGGCGCATGGATGAACGTCTTCAGAAAGCTGATGGCGATCCCGATGCTTCTGACGATGATCTGGCTTTTGTGGGTTCTCTCCCTGCAGGTCAGCTTCACTGCGCTTGTGCTGTACATCGCGGCCGTCATCTCTCTTTGCGTCTGTCTTTTCCTGTATGGAAAACTGCAGTTCTCACTTTTAACGGCCAAACTGCCGATCGTTCTGAGCGCTGCCTGCGCCGTACTTCTCTTTGCAGCCGCATCCTCTCCGCTCTTTAGGCAGCCCGATGCCGCGGTTCAGGCCGCAGACGCCTGGTCGCCTCAGGCAGTCGAAAACGCTCTGAAAGCAGGCAAACCTGTTTTCGTGGACTTTACTGCCTCCTGGTGCGTCACGTGCCAGGCAAACAAGATTGCTGTACTCGATCGTGAGGACATTCGCGAAGCCTTTAAACAGCACGGCGTCGTCTTTCTCGTTGCCGATTGGACCAATCAAAACCCGGATATCACACAGGCGCTCGAAAGTTTCGGCCGAAGCGGAGTCCCTCTTTATATCCTCTACTCACCTGAAGGAAAAACGACGGTTTTGCCGGAATTGCTTACAAAAAACATTGTGATTGAAGCTTTAGATAAACTTCTATCTAATTGATTTTTATAAATTTTCAATATCACTTTGGGTAAATTCGACGTCCGGTCTATTGCGTTAGGGTTTCTACGGAGTATAGTCCGCACCATCTGATATGGAGGATTGTATGTCTTTTAGAAAACTTACAGCCGCTTGCCTTTGCGCCGCGGCTCTTACTATGACCTTCTCCGTAAACGCTCAAGAAGCGCCTATTACGCTTAGTCCTGCTACGTCTACGATTGCAAAGCTCGCATCTATGGGACAGATGAAGTTTGGTGAATTTCCGGTCGATCAGGCTGAAATTAACAGCGCCTCAAATTTCCTAATGAATCGAGCACAGCAGTACGGCATTCCGATGTCAAGAGATCAGTCTCTGATCGCCTTAGGCTATATTTCCGGCCAGCTTGGCGTGCTGATGCAGCTGCCGAGTGAGGCCGCTCACCATGTTCCTAATGCCGCTGCGCCCGCCGCTCCGGTTCAGGCAGCACCGATAACACCGTCTATGCCGCAGGCGCAGACTCCTGCTCCGGAACAAGCTGCACCTCAGGTTCAGCCCATGCCTCAGGTTCAGCCTGCTCCACTGACACAGCCTATGCCCCAGGCTCCTGCCACGGGTCAGTCAGCTCCGATGCCGCCTGACGCAATTCCTACGATTCAGGTCCCGATGATGGGCGGCATGATGATGGTGCCTCAGACAGTTGCTCCGCAGGCTCCGATTCAGCAAAACACAGCGCCTGCGCAGAATGCTCCGGCTCAGCAGCAGTAATCACGCCTAAACGTTCAAACTAGGTCCGGCCTCCGCTTTTTGCGGAGGCTTTCTTTTATGATGTGATTCTCTTGTGAGGAATTAAATATGCAGGAACTTGATGAAGCCGGCTTTGCAAATCGCATCTCTTCCGGTTTGGATTTCAATGAAATGCTGACAAGAATGCTGCAGCAAAACGGATACACTTCAGACAACAGCAAAAAAGGCCTTAGAAGCGCGCTGAAAGATTACGACGCTGTTTTTCACAAGGAACCTCCGAAGTGGCTCTCCCTCATCTGGCCTTCAACTGCAATGAGCCTTGTTCACCTCTCGCTCGCAAAAAAGACTTCCCTGCCTGATACCGTCGATCTTCCCCAATGCGCATTAAAAAACGGTCTTTAGACTTGCGCCTAAAGACCGAAACTCGTTAGGAGGAGGAGTTAATTTTTAAGGGGATTCCTTATTTTTTCCAGCCGTAGAACTCTGTCAGAACGTCCCAAGCAACCTGCTGCAGGTGCTTTGCGTCTTCAGGCTTGAGCGGCTTTTCGCATTCGCCGGGATACTTCATGCCGACCGGGCTCTTCTTGAACAGAAGACCGTAGAGCATTGCGCCGTACAGGTAAGAACCGGCTGCTGTCGGATGGCTCTTATCCTTCTGATGCATCAGAAGATCGGGGCGGCGCTTCAGACTTTCAGCAAAAGCAAGTCCGACAGGCAGAGCGATTGCGCCGTTGGCGTTCGCTTCGGAAATGATGGAATCGGCAAGACGCTTTGTATCTTCCGGCTTGTCCTGACGGGCCCATGTCACGACAACGATCGGTTCTGCGCCTTTCGCTTTAATGGTCTCAACATGTTCCTTCAGATACTTCTTGAAAGTGGGGATGCTCTTAGCAGCGATCGGTTCGGACGACATGCCCTGCAGGACAACGACGTCAAACATCGGGTTGATCAGCTCTTTCTTATCATCAAATTTTGCGTACGGATCCATCTCGTGCGGACCCATGTACTGCGGAACGTCATGATAGGAAAGCCTGCCGGAACTGATCGTAATGATTCTGGCTTTCCAATCGCGTTTATCTTCTCTGGTCAGACCGCGCAGATAGCCGTGAACGCCGCAGTTGTAGAAGCTGTAGGAGTTTCCGACGATTAAGCCGGTTTTAGGATTGTGATTTTTAATGTCGGTGACTGTCGGCTTAACATCCGTTTCCAGCGCGTTAACGCTCATTGAGGCAGCTGCCAGGAAAAGCGCAGAGATTAAAAGTTTCTTCATAGTTCGATCCTTATTTAATTTAGGCCCCTTACGGGGCCTTGGAGTAACGGAGTTAGCTCAGGAAGACGAAGTCGGCGATCATGACGGTGATCATGCCGGCGATCATCGGGATCCATGTGCGGCGTACGATAGCCATCGGGGAGACTCCGGCAGCACCGGCAACCGCGATGATAACGCCTGCAACCGGAGACATGGCGCGAAGCATGCCGGAAGCGAACTGCATCGGAGTAACGAAGGCAGAGACTGTTCCGCCTAAGCCGCCGGCAACTTCAGGTCCGAGAGCAGCGAAGCTCGAGAACGCGCCGACACCGGAACCAGTGAGGAATGTCACGATACCGACAACAGCAGTCAGAACAGCTGTCATACCATTGGCGCCGAGACCAAGGTTCTGAGCGTGAGCAATCAGAGCACCGATCAGACCTGTCACTTTCAGACCTGTAGCGAAGAACTCGGCACAGATGATCAGCGCGACGATGGATGCAAACATACCGCCCATGGCTTTGAAGATGAAGGCACCGTCAGCAAGGACTGCCTTAACATCGCGACGACGGATAAGTTCAACAAGGATTGCGAAGACCCAAACCAGAAGGAGAGCGGAGATCGTGTTCAGTTTGACAGCGGAATAAACCAGCTTGCTGAAGATAATCATCAGGAAGATGGGCAGAGCCGGAAGAATCGCATACCAAGCGGGAACATGGCGATCGTCGTCTTTCTTAGTCAGGATGGCTTCAGTATAGACGTCGTCGTTCTTCTTGTCGTAGTACTTCTGAACAAAATAGTGGCAGATAGCAACAACAATCAGAGTCGGAATCGCAACGGGAAGCTGGCATTGAACGAAGTAAATGATCGGATCAAGATCAGCAACTTTAGCTGCAAGGTTTGCAGTACCCGCGGCCGGCCCTAAGGTCATACCGGCGGATGTGCCGATGACAGCAGATGCGGCAGCCGGAGAGCAGCCGACGCCAGTAAGAATCGGGAAGAGCGCAACCAGGAGAAGCATCGCCAGGCCTGCAGCACTTGGAATCACGGTAACCAGACACTGGCCGATGAAGTAACCCATAACCAGAACGAGGTACGGAGAGGACAGCGCGTTAAGCGGTTTGACGCAGACCTTAACCAGAGCGCGGGCAGCGCCGATGCGGTCCATGTAGGCAGCGTAGCCGCCGGCAACCATAATCAGGAAGCCGATGCCGGAAACCTGTTTGGTCGCGATCGAGCGAAGCAGGTCAAAAATGTCGAAAAGGACGAAGCCCGACGGTTTGACACCTTTGGGAAGGAAACCGGTAACGCCGCAGACAACAGCGAAACCAATCATCGCGAGACCTGCAAAAAGCAGAACCATTGAGGTCGACATTCGTTTAATAATAGCCCAGCCTGCTAGCAGTGTCACTACTAGGGCGAACCAAGGGAGTAAGGCAGTCATGTTTATTCTCCTAGTTTGTTAAATTCTTGATCCAGATTTGAGAGGCTTGTTGCAATAGCTTGGGATTTTTGCTCCGCCCAGTCGCTGCTGAGCTTGTTTTCGGCTGCTTGTTCGGTAAGCATGCGCTGGAGCTCTTCAGGCTGCGGACCGCCTAAAGTCTTTCTGTTGTGAACGATAGAGAGAGGATTTAACGCATCCTTGAACTCCTGTTCACTCATCGGAAGTTCGGGATTGCCTTCCGGATATTCGGTTTCAATAACTTCGCGGTAGATTTCACGCATCTTTTCATGCGGGAACTGAAGCGGAAGAATGTTGTTGGCTCTCGCGTAGCCCACCATCTTGCTCGCGACGTGGTGACCGATGCGGAAGGGCACGCCGTACTCTTTCATCAGACGGTCGGCAACTTCCTGACTGGCGGTCCAGTCACTGTTCAGCTCTTCCAGAGCGCGGTCTTTGTTGATGACCAGAGCGTTAAGGACACGGTTGAACATCGTGAGCGTCTTAACCGCATGCTGAGCAAGTGCACCGTTGTGACCCTGTGTCTTCGGGTCAATCATGCCGCTCTGCAGGTTATGAGCGCGGAAAATTTCAGCCTGAGCTTCACCGATAACGCTTGAAGCTTCGGTTCTGCAGTTGTTGACCAGACCCGGATTGCGTTTCTGCGGCATCGCGGAAGAAACGTAAGTGTTGTCTCCGCCTTCCTGAAGCAGCATCCAGGGACGAGCCTGAGCATACTGAACCATCAGGTCTTCAAGGAAGACATTGATGTGCAGGCAGATGCCCGCAAGGATAGAAGCGAATTCGCAGGGCAGATCGCTCTGACCAACCTGTGTCGCGTCATAAGCGTTTTCCGCGACAGCGGCAAAGCCAAGACGTTCAGCCATCGCTTTACGGTCAAGCGGCCAGCAGGTGCCGTTGAGCACCGTGCTTCCCATCGGGCAGCGGTCAAGGCGTGCGTAGAACTGTCTCATCTTTTCTGCGTCACGATTGAATCCGGCGAGGAACGCAAGGAAATAATGCGCAAGGCTGTTGGGCTGAGCGGCAACACCGTTGGTGTAGTTTGGAACCACTGTTTCGCGGTTCTTGTCAGCAAGCGCTGTCAGTGTTTCTTTGACAGTGTCGAGCGCGTTATAGACTTCAAGAACGTGATCTCTCAGAAGAGCCGATCTGTAAGTCGCGTGCATATCCTGACTTGAACGGCCGGCATGCATCAAAGTGATCTCAGGACCGGCTTTCTTCAGCATCAGCGGCTCAAAGGTGATATATGTCTTTGCGCGTTTTGTCGGATCGACCTCCCCGTCTGCAAGTACTTCGCGCAAAGCCTTGGCGGCTCCCAGCGCGATCGGCATGGGAAGAAGACCCTGGCGTGAATTAATAACAAGCGTGGCTTTGTTAATTTCTCCAAGCCAGAAAAATTCGTCTCTAAGGGACATTCTGTTTTCTCCGGGTTTGATTTGATTTTCTTATTTACATTCTGAAATTTTTTCTTTGACAAGCCCATGCAAAAAGAGAAATTGTATCTTGCGTAATTCGCAAAGTAATTGCGTATTTATCATGATTGCTCGCAACTGCATGTTTTGTCATTCTTTTACCTAACTAGAGGAAAGTAAATGTCAAAACTGGATGATCTCAGCGCATGGCGTATGTTTTGCAGTCTTTGCAAAACCAGAAACTTCTCTGATACCGCTGCAGAGTTTGATGTCGAAGTTTCTACCGTTTCACGGGCGGTCTCATCGCTTGAAACGGCTCTGGGGCAGGATCTGATTAAACGCAATATGCGGCCGCTTCAGCTCACTGAAGTCGGCAGCGCCGCTTATGAGAGCGCGATTCATGTCATTCGGCTTCATCAGGAGATGATTGCCGAGCTGACGCAGCGCTCCGCGCAAATCGACGGCAAAATCCGCCTTTCTCTTGCGCCGGGCTTTGTGACACGCTACATGATGCCGATGCTGATGGAATTCAATTCCATGTATCCGGAAATCTCGTTTGATATTGTCGGCGGCGGAAACCTTGCTGACGTGCTTCAGTACAAAGCAGACATCGCTGTCGTGAGCTTTAAACCGACCGATTCCCGACTTATTTCATTCTCACGCGGCAGAAACGTCTATGTTCCGGTCGCTTCGCCCCAATACATAAAAAAATACGGTATGCCTCAGCACCCGAGCGAGCTGAGTCAGCATACCGTGCTGCTTTATGACGGGACTGTCCGTCATGCGACTAAAACGCTCTCGAACGGAGAAGAAGAAACAGAAATAAAATGGCAGAAAGTCGTGCGCGTCGGGAATATTCTCGCGATTAAGCGTTCCGTTCTGGACGGCCTCGGAATTGCGGTTGACCTCCCTCTTCTGCACTGTGCCCAAGAAATTGCCTCTGGACAGCTGATACCGATTCTCCCCGGCTGGTACCACCCTCCGGTCGAGTGCTTTATCGTAACAACGAAATCCAACTGGCGCATGAGACGGCACCGCATCTTCCTGCAGTGGTTCCAGCCGAGACTGCAGGCGTTCTTCCGTGAGCAGGAAGAGCTGGTCGCTCCGTTCTGGCGCCTGCCCACAAAGACGTTGGTTAAGGAACTTTAGCCGCGCGCCTTATTAATTTCGTCGCGGGTCCTCAGTGCGGCAAATCTTGCTTTCTGCGCAAAGTCGTCGCCCTGAGACGCATAAAGAATTGCCCGGCTTGAATTGATTATCATGCCGGTTTTCTCGGCATTCATACCGCTTTTGACGCTCGCGTTCACATCTCCACCCTGAGCGCCAATACCCGGTACCAGAAAATTCAACTCCGGCGTGATCGCGCGCACGCTTTTCAGCTCATTCGGATAGGTCGCGCCGATCACCAGACCAAGCTGACCAGTTGTGTTCCATTCGGCAACTTTTTCCGCAACGACGTGATAGAGGGGCTTTCCGCCGCAGTCGAGCATCTGAAGATCGTCTCCGCCTTTATTGCTGGTCCTGCAAAGTATGAATGCGCCTTTGTCTTCATACTCCAGATACGGCTCGACCGAGTCTCGTCCCATGTACGGAGAAAGTGTCACGCAGTCGGCTCCGAACCGCTCAAACGCTTCCTTAGCGTAATGCTTGGCAGTGGATCCGATATCTCCGCGTTTCGCGTCCAAAATCACAGGGATACCCGGGAATTCGGAGTGAATGCGTCTGATGAGTTCAGTGAGCTGATCCTCCGCGCCGACTGAGGCGAAATACGCGATCTGCGGCTTAAATGCGCAGACTGTGTCGGCGGTTGCCTGCACAATCTCCCAGCAGAAATCAAGGTACGGATGACGGCAAGAGGCGAATTTATCGGGAAATCGTTTGAGATCCGGATCCAGTCCGACGCATAAAAGAGTGTTGTTCTTATCCCAGCGCTGCTGGAGCATTTCTGTGAATTTCATCCGTCTTCTTCCTCAATAGTGAATATGTGGAGATGCATTGTAGCGGCCGCATTCCGAAATTAACCGTTTGCTAGGTAAGTGTCGTGCCGCTTCCTTCACTGCTCGCCGGTCTTTTCAGATACAGATAAAGAACGAGCGGCAGCAGAATAAAGCCCGAAAGTCCGATAATAAATTTATAAGAGAACCAAGCCGCCATCGCCCCGCCGATGATCGGCCCGAAAACCGCGCCGAGCTGCTGGGCAAGATAAGACAGTCCGAATACCCTTCCCTTGTCATTGGCAGAGGTGGAAACGGTAAGAACCGCGTTAATCGCGGGGAAAATTCCCGCAAAGGCCAAACCGCCGATAAAGCGCCAGCCGGTAAACCATTCAAGAGAGTTCGGAATGACCTGTATGACGCCCAATATGCCCGCGCCCAGCAAAGATAAATACAGGACGGGACGATAGCCGATATTCTGTCCCATGATGCCCCAAACCGGCGAAGCCAGAACTCCGGAGACACCCGTAATCGAAAAGACAATGCCGGAAACCAGAACAATGCGGTCCATTGAACCCTGAAGTTCTGCGACGTACAGCGGCATAACCGGCTGCTGCAGAAGGATGGTGAGCTGAACTACACCCGCGCAGATCAGCATGCGCTTCACTGCAGGAATTTTCAGAAGCGAAAAGTCCCAAATACGAACCGGTTTGGCATTGGGATCCGGAACTCTCGGTTTTTCTTTAATGAAGAAGACAAGCGCCAGGGTGATTAGAAAGAGTGCACCTGCCGCGATAAAAAATGCGCTTCGCATGCCGAACTGATCAGCAAGCAGGCCGCCGAACAGAGGTCCGAGCACGCCGCCCGCAGTCATGCCGCCCTGCATGACGCCCATGCAGAAGCCGAGCTTTAGTTTGGGAGATTCGGCACTGATGATCGCAAGAAGCGCCGGCCACAAACCCGCGGAAAGCCCCTGAACAATTCGTACCCCGAAAAGTTCCCACGGATTGGAAACCAAGCCGCCGAGCAAATAGGTAATCGCTAAACAGAAACCTGCTCGAATCGCCATCAGTTTGCGGCTCTTTTTATCGGCGAGCGCGCCCCAAATCGGCGCCATGATACCGCTCACGAGGAAGGTCACCGCGAAGATCGCGCCCGACCACATGTCCACATCCGCCTGCTTAACGCCAAGATCCTGAATTAAATACATCGGGAGGAACGGGATAAGCATTGTGTAGCTCATCGACATCAGAATCGCACACGTCGTGAGCAGGGCTAGGACGAATTTCCACTTCATGGTTCGAGCTCTGTTGTTTTGGATGTTTCCCCTAATATTCTAAGCTTAAAAAACTAAAAGGCCCTCAGCTTTCACTGAGGGCCTTTCGTTCTAATCAATCAGCGGATGATTACATCATGCCGGGCATTCCGCCCATGCCGCCCATTCCCATCGGAGGAACAGCAGGTTTGTCTTCCGGCAGATCTGCGATCATGCATTCGGTTGTCAGGATCAGGCTGGCAACAGAAGCCGCATTCTGCAGAGCGGTACGTGTGACCTTAGTCGGGTCAAGAACACCCATTTCAATCATGTCGCCGTATTCACCGGTCTGAGCGTTGAAGCCGAAGTTGCCCTTGCCGTTGGCGACGCGGTCAACTACGACGCTCGGTTCGTCACCGGCGTTGCGGACGATCTGACGCATCGGTTCTTCCATAGCGCGCAGAACGATCTTGATACCGGCGTCCTGTTCGGCATTTTCGCCCTTCAGTTCCTTAATGGCCTGTTTTGCACGAATCAGCGCGACACCGCCGCCGGCGACGACGCCTTCTTCAACAGCAGCACGTGTAGCGTGCAGAGCATCTTCAACACGAGCCTTCTTTTCCTTCATTTCAACTTCAGTTGCAGCACCAACCTTGATCAGCGCAACACCGCCTGCCAGTTTGGCAACACGTTCCTGAAGTTTTTCACGGTCGTAATCGCTGGATGTTTCTTCCATCTGCTTACGAATCTGTTTTACGCGGGCTTCGATCTGATCTTCCTTGCCGGCGCCGTCAATAATCGTGGTGCTTTCCTTATTGACTTCAACCTTCTTAGCGGAGCCGAGTTCGTTCAGTGTAGCCTTTTCAAGAGTCAGGCCGACATCGGAGCTGATGACTGTACCGCCGGTGAGAATGGCGATATCTTCAAGCATTGCCTTGCGACGGTCGCCAAAGCCGGGAGCCTTGACGGCAACAGTCTTGAGGATGCCGCGGATGCTGTTGACAACCAGAGTAGCAAGCGCTTCGCCTTCGATATCTTCAGCGATAATCAGAAGCGGACGGCCGGACTTGGCAACCTGCTCGAGAATCGGGAGAAGATCGCGGATGTTGCTGACTTTCTTCTCAACAAGAAGGATGTAGGGGTTTTCAAGAAGGGCAACCTGTTTGTCGGGGTTGTTGATGAAGTACGGAGACAGATAGCCGCGGTCAAACTGCATACCTTCAACCACTTCAAGTTCATTCTGCAGGCTCTTGCCGTCTTCAACGGTGATCACGCCTTCTTTGCCGACCTTTTCCATCGCCTGAGCAATGATGTCGCCGATTTCATGATCGGAGTTAGCGGAAATAGCGCCGACCTGAGCAACTTCCTTGCTGGTTGTTGTCGGCTTGCTGAGTGTGTGCAGTTCAGCGATTGCAGCACCGACAGCCTTATCGATACCGCGTTTCAGATCCATCGGGCTCATGCCGGCGGCAACAAACTTCATGCCTTCGTCAACGATCGCCTGAGCAAGCACGGTCGCAGTAGTTGTACCGTCACCAGCGTTGTCGCTGGTTTTGGAAGCAACTTCCTTAACCATCTGAGCGCCCATGTTTTCGAACTTGTCCTTCAGCTCAACTTCCTTAGCGACGGAAACACCGTCCTTAGTGATTGTCGGGCCGCCGAATGCGCGTTCAAGCACAACATTACGACCTTTCGGGCCGAGAGTTACTTTTACCGCGTCAGCGAGAACATTAACGCCGCGAACCATGCGTACGCGGGCGTCATCACCAAATAAAACCTGCTTAGAAGCCATTTATTAAATCTCCTATTTCTAAATTCTTTCGTAGTTCGGTAGTTCTGTTATTCAAGAACGCCCATGATGTCTTCTTCACGCATCACGAGATATTCATCTCCGTCAACCTTGACCGTCTGACCGGAGTACTTGCCGAAGAGAACACGGTCGCCTACCTTAACGTCCATCGGAATAAGCTTGCCGGCGTCGTCGCGCTTACCGGGACCGACAGCCAAAACCTGACCCTGATCAGGTTTTTCACCTGCGGCTTCGGGAAGATAAATGCCGCTGGCTGTACGCGTTTCGGCATCTACGCGCTTTACGATAACGCGGTCATGCAAAGGACGAATGTTCATCTTTAAACTCCTATTCTTGGTAAACAAACAAGTTGTGTTTCAATATTCCTTATGTTGGGATTCGAATCGATTTTTCAACCCCTCAGATAAATAGGTGTTTATACTAACAACTTCATCCGAAGGTTTAAAGAAGAGCTATTTCTTTTTTATTAACATTGTGTAATCGTTAACCCTTAACCTGTCTATTTCTTAGGCAGGTCTGTTCTGTTTTTATGAAGTCTTATCTCTCATTGCTGCGGAAAGCCGCACTGATTTCCATTCTTTCGGCCTTGTCCGTTTCATACGCAGCCGAAAAAGCTGCTCCGATTCCGGCGCCGATTAAAAAGGCGATGACCAAATACAAAGTGCCGACAGCCGACTTCTCTATGGCGGTGATTCCGCTCTCGGCAAAAGAAAAACCGGTATTCATCAATGCGTCCGTTCCCAGAATGCCCGCTTCCGTAGAAAAAATTGTGACTTCGGCTGCGGCGCTTGAACTGCTCGGACCGGCCAAAGTCTGGCACACCCGAATGGTGTCGCAGACCGAACCCAACAGCGCCGGCGTGCTTAAAGGCGACATCTACCTCATCGGCTCGGGCAACCCCGAACTGTCTCTTTCTGACTTCAGAGACATGATCGAAGGACTTCGAAGCAGGGGCATTCAGAGTATCGAAGGAAACATCATTGTCGATCGTTCCCGATTCGATATTCCGCCGCACGATCCGTTTGCCTTTGACGGCGAAGGCAACCGTCCTTACAACACAGGAGCCGACGCGCTGCTTGTCAACTCCCGCGCGTTATTTATGCAGATACGCCCCGATCGGAAAGAAGGCGTCGCTTATCTGTACTCCGTTCCGCACCTCAACGGCTTAGCACTTCCGAAAACTATCCCTCTGAGCAAGGAAGCGTGCAGCGCTTGGCGCAAACAGATCAAACCGGATTTTTCCAACCCGTTAGCACCGAAATTCCTCGGCTCCTTCCCCGCCTCCTGCGGAAACAAAGATTTCTTCTACACCTCTCTTGGTGCGGATGAATACCTCACGCTGCTCTTTTCTGAATTTTGGAAGAAAGCGGGCGGAAGCTGGAAGGGCAAACTTGTCAGCGGAAAAGCCTCGAGCTCTTTAAAAGACATGAACATACTGAGCAGTACAAGTTCGGAGCCTCTGGCAAAAATCATCTACGACATGAATAAACACAGTCTGAATCCGGCCGCTCGGCAGCTTTTCCTGGAATTAGGCAAGACGGAAGCCGGAGAGCCGAAGACTTTGGCGCAAAGCCGGAAAACAATCAAAGCCTGGGCCCTTGAAAACAAACTTCCGGCCGACGAACTGTCTTTGGACAACGGCAGCGGACTTTCCAGAAAATCGCGAATTTCAGCCGGAGCGCTCGCATCAGTGCTGGCGCATATGTGGAACACACCGAGGATGCCGGAATACATGTCGAGCATGCCGATCTCCGGTGTAGACGGCACCATGCGCAAGCGTCATGCCGCGGACGGTTACGCGCACATTAAAACCGGTTACATCTCTGGCGCCCGTTCTGTCGCGGGCTACGTGCAGGCCAAAGACGGTAAACGCTATGCCGTCGCGGCTATTGTCAACGGACCGTCCGCCCTCGGATCAGTACCCGTATTGGACGCTGTAATCAGCTGGGTTCACAGCAGGTGATAGACTTTTTTCATTGCCGAAAAAGATTTTTGGGAGGTTTATTTATGGACACCAATTTAAACGAAGTTGTACGTGAAAACGTTGATAACGCCCTTGAGCAGGCTGATGAACTTCTGCAGCGCGCTGCCGAAACAACCGGCGACGAAGCTAAGGAACTTCAGGAAAAAGCCAAGAAATGCCTGCTGCGTGCTCGCGGCGGCATGAAAACGTTTTTTGAAAAGTCCGGCGCGGAAAGCAAGCAGATTGCCGGTGAAGTCAATGACTGCGTCCATGACAATCCGTGGCGCGCTGTCGGTATCGCTGCTGTCGGCGGTCTGCTGCTCGGCCTTCTGATCGCCCGCAAATAATTTTGGCTTTTACACGCAGAGGCCATTATGGCTAGCGGAACAAATCAGGAAAGATCCTCACCCGGGCTCTATACGCTGCTCGGCCAGATCGCCGACGGACTGTCGACTCGTCTGCAGATTGCCTCTATCGAACTTTCGGTCGCCAGAGACAATGCGGGCAAAGCCGCTTTCTACGGCATACTTGCGGGGTTTTTCGGACTGTTTTCCTTAGTTTTCATTTCAATTGCCCTGCTGGTCGTTTTCTGGGATGAGCACCGTGTATTTGTTGCCTGCGCGCTTGCGGTCTTTTACACGGTCATATTCCTCTATTTACTGGGCCGAGCTCGCAATTTTGCTTCCACACTGCCCTATTCATTCGCAGAATCGAAACAAATTATGCAGGCGGATGTGAACTCTTTCCGGGGTGCGCTGAAGCGCTCGCAAGGCACGCCCGAAGAGGCTCCTGCAGCGGGGGCCACGGTTCAGACAAAGGAGGCCGATAATGCAGGCAAATGACGAAGTCGCGCGCAGACTTGCCCAACTGACCGTACGCGCCGGCGAGCAGCGCGCTCAGATTCATAACGAAATTGAGATGATGCGTAGCCGTCCTGCTACAGCCGCACAGTCTGTAGGAAAGGACGCGCTGAAAGCGGCAAAGGCTTTGGGACTTACAGATCCTAAAGTCGCGATCCCGCTTGCCCGTACCGTCTTTATTCCTGCGGCGCTTGCTATCGCAAGGCTTGTTCTGAAAAACGGCAGTCCCCGCAGATATCTCGGAGCTGCGCTTATCGCGGCAAGTTCGTTCGGAATCTTCAAAGGAATGGAGTATGACGCCGAACAGCACGCGAAGAAATCAGATCAGCTTACAACTCCGAATAAAGACTGAACGCAGTCCGTTACGGATCTAATCAATCAAATTGGCGCGCCGGATTTTGTCCGGCGCTTCTTTTGTCTGAGGCTTCACTTTTGCCATAATGACACTCTGTCGAATTTCTATTCAAATCCTCACCTAACTGCACGGACATGGATAACTTTCACCAGCTTCTCCAAGGCTTTCATAATTTCAAACAGAAGTATTTTCTCAAAGAGCGCGAGTATTTCGAGTCTCTGGAGAAATCCCAGAATCCCAAAACACTGGTTGTTGCCTGCTGTGATTCGCGTGTTGATCCGGCAATTCTTCTGCACTGCAAGCCCGGTGAACTTTTTGTCATTCGCAATGTCGCGGCTCTGATTCCGTCCTCGGATCAGGCGGACTCCCCCAGTGCTGTCATGGCCGCCATCGAGTACGGCGTCAAGCATCTCAGCGTCGAGCATATCGTCGTTCTGGGCCACTCCAGATGCGGCGGGATCCACGGACTGATGCATCCGGAGACTATCTGCAATGAAAAATACATTTGGCAGTGGGTCAGCATCGCTGCGCCGGCTCTGGATCGGCTGGACGATCTCACAGATGATGAACCGCCGGAAGTCAGAGCCCGCCATTGTGAGGAAGGCGCTGTTCTTCTGTCCTTGGATAATCTGCTTTCGTATCCCTGGATCTCCTCTAAAGTCGAAGAAGGATCGCTGAAGCTTCATGCGCTTTACTACGATCTCGGCGAGGGAGAACTGTACCGATTCAGCCCGGAAAAAGAGGACTTCCTGCCGCTTGCTCTCAAAACACCAAAGAAATCTACTAAGTAGGATTTTTACTGAGAAATCCTCTTATTATCAATAGTCATCTCTGCGACTCGATTAGAATCGGACGATATGAGCTGAAGCTTTTTCGCACTTTTTTCTTTTCGGGACCTCGACCTATGTCCAAACTTGATGATATGAATCTTTGGCGTGTCTTTCTGAGTTTATGCGGGACGCGTAATTTCTCTTACACGGCCGCAGAACTTGATGTCGAGGTCTCCACTGTTTCCCGCAATCTTTCCCAGTTGGAAAAGACCGTCGGGCAAAGCTTATTCCAAAGAACAAGGCCGCTTAAGCTCACGAGGGAAGGCGAGAAAATTCTCAGCATCATTGAACCGGTCATTCACCAGCACACTGACGCCATTGACCGAATTCTGAAAAATAACAGTCTGCTTGAAGGCGGTATTCGTCTTTCGGTTTCTCACGGCGTAGCCACTCGGCATTTGAGACCCTTTCTGGAGGATTTCAACAAGCTTTATCCCAATGTCAGCTTCACCATTGCCGGTTCCGGCAGCATCAACGATGTGACCTCGTACAAAGCGGACATCGCCTGCGTCAGCGGGATGCACGAAGGAAAGGATCTGATGCTCCTGCCTCGCGGCCGAAATATCTATGTTCCTGTCGCGACTCCTTCTTATATTAAAAAATTCGGCATGCCGACCGACCCGTCGGACTTAACGAATTTCAAGGCACTTCAGTTTGACGGCGCAACCCGCTCCCGTTTTAAAACCATGAGGAGCGCAGACCGCACGGTCGAAATTGATCAAAAACACGTTATGGTCATCGGAAGCATTCTTGGGATTAAAGATTTTGTTCTTGAGGATTACGGCTTCTGCTTGGATATGCCGCTGTTTCTCTGTATCGATGAGCTCCTTGAGAAAAAGCTGGTTCCGGTTCTTCCCGGATGGGCCTGTGAACCGGCGCCGACATATGTCGCCTGCACGCAGTCCGCTTGGCGCAATAAGCTCAACCGCGTTTTCATTAAGTACCTGCAGGAGAGTTTTCTCGCCTTCTTTGAGGCAATTGAAACAAAGGCAGCTCCCGTATGGAAACTGCCTTTTGACGATAGCCCTTCCAACCTGCGTAAGGACCTCTCAGAATAATCTCGTTAAGCGCGTGAAGTTATAAATAAGTCACCGGCACCGCTCCATAATTCGGCATGTGCGTGGGGACAGCAATTTCTTCTTAAAGCAAAAGCGCGCTCCGGCTCTGACACCGTCGATTTTGCAGCGCAACCTGTCGTCTACTACTTCGGCTGTATTGCGTACACATTCAATACAGCCTTAGCCTCGCTCACGGCAAGTACGAAAAAAGCCGAGAAATTCCCGGCCTTTTCGCGAAATATCTGAGCGGCTGACGCTTCTTGGCAATCTGCGCTTTAAGAAAACAAATTAACTCTCTTCCTCTTCTTCCTTAGCCTCAGGAAGCTTTGTAATGAGAATTCGATCAAGTCTTCGGCCGTCCATCTGACGGACCGTAAACTCCCATCCGCCCCAGCTAACTCGATCTCCCGGACGCGGAAGTTTTTCCAGAAGGAAAATCACCATGCCGGCAGCCGTCGTATAGCGATCCTCCATTTCCTCGGGAACTTCATGCAGCGCAAGCAAATCCTTGAGCTCCGGAATCGGCAGCAGTCCGTCAACTTCATAGCAGGTGTCTGACTTTTTAATGATCTGCGCATCTTCCGGCGTTTCAGGCTTAAATTCTCCGGCAATCGCTTCCAGAACATCATGCGGCGTCACCAAACCTAAAATCGCGCCGTATTCATCAACGACCAGCGCCAAAGCAGCGTCGCTCGCTCTAAAGTTCTCCAAAAGCTCCATGCCGGTAAGTGACTCCGGCACGTACAACGGCGGATCATACTCAACCTTAAAATTCGGTTTGCCGACAGAGACGATCTGTTTCAGAAGCTGTCGAGTGGTAACCACACCCACAACATCATCGAGACCGCCCTTGCAGACCGGAAGCCTTGAGTGGTTCGATTCCAGAACCTTCTTCATATTGACTTCTCTGGAATCGTCCAGGTCAATGTACTCAACCTCACCGCGAGGGATCATCAGAGAAGAAATGCTGCGGTCGTCCAGGCGGAAAATATTCTTCACCATGACGTGCTCCTGAGCATCGATCACGCCGGCCAATCCGCCTTCATCAATCATTGAATGAATTTCTTCTTCCGTAATCTTCTGGTCGTTTTCTTTCGTACCGATCAGCTTCATAACAAACTCGGTCGAAAAGGACAGCAGTTTCACAAAAGGCAATGCGATCAGAGAAAGCCAATGGATCGGCTTAGCGACAAAACGCGCAATCGCGTCCGCGCCTAAAAGACCGATGCGCTTCGGCACAAGCTCACCGACAACAATGGAAAAATAAGTAATGAGGATGACGACAATCACCATCGAGGCAACTCTGGCCGTCGCCATGGATATGCCGGTCACGCTCACCATAAAGTTAGAGAACGGATCCACCAAAGCAGATTCGCCGACAATACCTGAGAGAATGCCGATGGAGGTGATGCCAACCTGAATCGTCGAAAGCGCTCTCGTCGGATTTTCAGAAAGGCTGAGCGCCAGTTTTGCCCCGGAAGCGCCCTGCTCGGACAAAACCTGCAGCTTGCTCTTGCGGGCAGTAACGATGGAGATTTCGCTCATCGCGAAAAAACCATTCATCAAAATCAAAATGATTAAACAAATAACGTCAAACCAGACACTCATTTTTTATGGCCTTTCGTCAAAATAACCGAGGAGTCCGTTCAGTGCTTTTTCCACGGTCTGCTCGCGAACTGCAGCACGATCACCGTCAAACTGGCAGCGCACAACTTCGGCAATCTCATCTCGTCTCATCCATCCGATAAACACGGTGCCAACAGGTTTGCCGGGCAGTGCGCCCGTGGGGCCCGCGATTCCGCTGACCGCGACCGCGACCGACGCGCCAGAATGCTTCAGCGCGCCAATAAGCATATGAGTAACCGTCTCTGCGCTTACCGCTGTAAAACGATCCAAAATTCCCTGCGGAACATCAAGCATCTGATGCTTAGCTTCGTTGGTATATGTGACAAAGCCTCTTTCAAACCAAGCGCTTGAACCCGAAACCGAGGTCAGCGCGGCACTGATCATCCCGCCCGTCAGAGATTCGGCAGTCACAATTACCTCGCCTGTGCCGCTGATGCGGTCACTGAGCGTTTTAACTAAGCTTTCAATATTTGCAGTCATTTAAAAGAAAGTCCAAATAGGAGCGGCGAACCCCGAAACCTCAAGTACATAAGCCGCCGCATTAATAAGAATGATCGCGTATACAGCCGCGAACACATCATCAAGCATGACAGTAAAACCGTTTTGCCGCATCGAATCCAAAACCGATACGGGCGGGAGCTTGACGATATCAAAGAAACGGAATGCGATCACGGAGGCTAACTGCCAGAAAAACCCTATAGGCGTCACCAAAAGCGTCAGCCAAACCGCGACGACTTCATCGATGACAATGGATCCGTGATCCGTTTTATACAGATAGGTCTCGGATCGACCGACAGCGATGCAGCCCAAAATAAACGCGAGCGCTGAGGCGAACCAAATCGGCGCTCTTCCGAATGCGCTCTGCATCAGCCAAAATGCGAGCCATGCCGCAAAGGAACCCCACGTCCCCGGCGCAGGCGTAATGCAGCCGGCTCCGAAAAATGTCGAAATCATCAGCCAGGGATGACGGAGCACTAAAGAAAAGGCAGGCGCCTCGGTTTTATACGACTTCATTTGTGAAATGATTAAAGGATGGCTGAGGCGACAGAACTCCGCCTTCGCCGTCATCAATGAGAAGCGATTCTCCCGCGCCCGTGATCTCGCCGATTCGTGTGACAGGAACGCTAAGCCGCTGAGATAGTTCTAATATCCGCGCGCTCTGTTCGGCCGAGGCGGTAAAGAGAAGTTCATAATCGTCTCCGCCGGAAAGCACACAACGGCGGCGAACGTCCTCCGGCATATTGCGCATGGCCTCCGAGAGCGGGAAATCCTTCCAGTGAAGCACCGCGGAAACGCCGGATCGATCCAGAATATGCTGAAGATCTCCGATCAGACCGTCCGAGATGTCGCAGGCAGAACTTGCGAGGTTTAAGAGCCCCGTGCCCAGCGCAACCCGCGCTGTGGGCTTATCCATTCGGGATTTGAAGTAGCGGTAGTCAGACGGCGCGCACTTCCAGTATCCCCAAATGTCTCCTAAAGCGGCAAATGCGTCTCCGGGCGTGCCGCTCACCCAAATATCATCTCCGGGCCGCGCTCCGCTTCTTGTCAGACCTTTGCCCGCAGGCAGCTCGCCAAGCGCAGTAATGGAAATTGTGGTCTTGGATGGTTTGCCGTCAATGACCGGCGCCTTGACTGTATCGCCTCCGCGAAGCGGGCAGCCGTAGCGGAACGACTCTTCCATCAGCCCCTTAGAGTAAGCTTTAAGCCACTTCTCATCAATTGAAGGAAAAGAAATCGACAGAAAAAACGCTTTCGGAACGGCGCCAGCGGCAGCCAGATCCGAGAGATTAACCGCAAGAGACTTTCTGCCCACGGTGTAGGGATCCGCGTTATCAAAAAAATGCGTTCCCAAGGCCATCATATCCGTCGTGACGGCAATTCTTTTATCTCCAATATCCAAAAAGGCGCAGTCATCTCCAACTCCTTGCGAAGGCCAAGCGTTGGGATGAGCGCCTTTATCGGTGAAGAATTCGGATATGACCCCAAACTCGTCCAGCGAATTCGGGGTCCTCGTACTGTGCGGCTTATCTGGCATCTTTGCTGCCGGAGGCCTCATACGGTCTAAGCTTCGATACGAGCTTATCAAGAACACCGTTCACATAACGGAATCCGTCAGTACCGCCAAAGCTCTTAGCGAGCTCAACCGCTTCGTTGATCACGACGCGATACGGCGTCGCGGTATTCTTCAGTTCATAAGTTCCAATCAGAAGAATGCCTCTTTCGATCGGAGACAGAGTCGTGACGTCGCGGTCGACAAAAGGTTTATACGCATCTTCCGTCGCGACAAAATCATCAATTACGCCGTGCAGCAGACTGCGGTAAAACTCCGCGTCCGCCTTATCAAAATCTTCCGCTTCCAGTGCGGCCGCATCTATTTCAACAGGGTCGGTATGACTGATAAGCCACTGATAAACACCCTGCAGCGCAAATTCGCGCGAACGTCTGCGGGCACTGCGGCCGCCGCGTTTCTTCGCCGGCGCTTTAACCGATGTAGTTTCTTTTGACATATTTTTACTCTTGCGAATCTGTATCGTCGTCAAACGACACAGCGCAGATTCTGCCGAGATTGCCCATTTCCAGAGCGACACGAGCGGCGTCTCTGCCTTTTTCCTGCATTCTTACTCTGGCCTGCTCTTCGTTCTCAACAGTCAGAATGCAGTTTGCGATGGAAATCGCCTCTCTGACGACAATATCCGTAATGCCGCGGGAAGATTCGTTTGCGACCAGCTCAAAATGATAGGTCTCACCGCGAATCACGCAGCCGATCGCGATCATCGCGTCCAGATCCGGATAACGCTCAAAGAGCATTGTGAGCGCATAGGGAATTTCCAAAGCTCCCGGGACGGTTGTGACAACAATGTTTTCGTCCTTAACACCGTTGGCCTTCAGCTCCTCATAGCAGGACTGAAACAAGCCTTTGCAAACCCAGTCGTTAAAGCGAGCACTGACAATACCGATTTTCAGATCAGTACCGTCTAATTTCGACTGAATAAAGTTGATAGCCAATTTTATCTCCTAACTTAAATCTTCGGAATTTTAGCAAAGCAGCCGCATCCTCCCGAATTCCTGCGCCGTGATGAGCGCAAAGATTTCAGCTTAGCGCTGAGTGAGCGAATACATGCGCTCAATATAGCGAGCAACAGTATCCACCTCGACATTCACCAGATCACGGACCTTGGTGTACTTGAAGGATGTGTGCTCAAACGTATGAGGGATCAGGTTAATCGAAACACGTGTGCCTGCGGGCGTATCTTCAACTTCGTTAATCGTAAGCGATACTCCGTTGATCGCGATCGAGCCTTTATAGGCAAGGAACTTGCCCAGCTTCATCGGGCAGCGCACCACCAGATGATAGGACTCCGCTTTCTTTTCAAAAGCGTCGACTTCGCCTACGCCGTCCACATGTCCGCTGACAATGTGACCGTCAAGGCGATCTCCCAGACGCATCGCCTTTTCCAAGTTCACATGACCCCAGCCGTCCAAACCGGCGGTCTTATCTAAAGACTCGGCGGAGACTTCGACCTTAAACATTTTTTCGTCGACCTCCACAACGGTCATGCAGGCACCGTTGATCGCGATCGAATCGCCGATTTTAACTGTATCCAGACCCAGTTCAGGCGCCTCGACATGAATGCGCAGACCGTCTCCGATCTCTTCATTATCACGAATGCGACCGACGGCCTGAATAATTCCTGTAAACATCTCTAGCTCTCCTGTAATCTAACCGGCCGGACGCAGTAAAAGGCGCAGATCCGGTCCTACTTTTTCAACATCGATAAATTCTAGCGCTATACCTTCAGAAAGGTTCTGAAGCATTGGCAAATCAAGCAGTTTTCGTCCTTGTCCGAGCAACAGAGGTGCCGCATAGATCAAATACTCGTCGATCAGCCCCTGCATCGCGAGCGCGCCGTTCAGACGAGCGCCCGCCTCAACATGAACCTCGTTGATTTCGCGCCGTCCGAGTTCAGCGCACAGCGCCTTCAAGTCAACTTTACCGTCAGCGCCACGCAGCTCAATCACTTCCACGCCCTGCGCTTCAAACATCTGAGCGCGGACAATGTCATAGAAAGCGCATACCAAGAGCACTTTGCCTTCTTTAAATATCTTCAGATCCGGGCTGAGACGAAGCTGCGAATCCACCACCACCTTAAGCGGCTGACGCTCCGCGCCTTCAATTCGGGCGTTCATGAGCGGGTCATCAGCTTCCACTGTGCCGGAACCGGTCAGCACGGCGCCCGAGATCGCTCGCCAGAAATGACCGTCTCTTCGAGCATCTTCGCCGGTAATCCATTTGCTGACGCCGTTTGAAAGCGCGGTATTTCCGTCCAAACTCATCGCGAATTTAGAGCGCACCCAAGGCATACCGGTGCGCTGACGCTTCAGAAAGCCTTTATTAATGTCTTCCGCCTCTCTTGCGCCGACACCGCACTCCACCTCAATTCCAGCCTCTTCCAGCATTTTCAGACCGCGTCCGGAAACCAGAGGATTCGGATCTTTGAGCGCCGCAACCACTCGGGCGACTTTCGCATTTTTGAGCGCAAGCGCGCAGGGCGGCGTTCTGCCGTAATGCGAACAGGGTTCAAGCGTCACATAAACAGTCGCGCCCTCAACCGATTCGCCTCGACGCTCCGCGTCACGAAGCGCCATCACTTCAGCATGGGCCTCGCCCGTGCGCTGAGTATGTCCCTCGCCGATGACCCGACGGTCTTTGACAATCACACAGCCGACGGCCGGATTCGGGGGGCAGATCATACGAGCCTCGCGCGCAAGTTCCAGAGCGCGGCGCATGTAGGAAATATCAGAAAAACTCATTTTTTTCTCTTGATCAGAGCTTACGGGTTTGCTCAACGAGACTGACAAAGTCCTCCAGAGTCTGGAAATTCAGATAAACGGAACCGTAGCGAATATAAGCAACCATATCCAAACACTTCAGTTCGGCAAGCACCAAATCGCCAACCTCTTTAGAGGAGACTTCTTTCTCGCCGCGAAGTCTCAGCTGCCGCTCAATGCTGTTGACCGCTTCGTCCACAAGTGCGGCCTTGACCGGACGTTTGCGAAGCGCGATTTCCATCGATCTTCTCAATTTTTCCGAGCTGAAAGGCTCACGCACACTGCCGTTGTTCTTGATGATCTGCGGCATCGACAGCGCCGCTTTCTCGTAAGTGGTAAAGCGTCCTCCGCAAGCGGGACACTTTCTGCGGCGGCGAATGACACTGCCCTCTTCGCTGGTGCGCGAATCAATGACCTGCGTATTGGGCTCTTTGCAGTACGGACACAGCATAGGCGGCCTCTTTACTTAAACAGTCTGGCGATAAACCGGGAAGCGGGCGACAAGGGAAGCAACCGCGTCTTTCACATTGGCAAGAACCGCTTCGTCATGCGGATGATCTAAAACGTCGGCAATCAGACTTGCGACTTCTCTTGCTTCTTCCTCTTTAAAGCCGCGAGTCGTCATTGCGGGCGAACCGATACGGATGCCGCTGGTCACAAAAGGCTTCTGCGGATCATTCGGAATAGAGTTTTTGTTTACGGTAATGCCGATCTCATGAAGAATGTTTTCGGCTTCCTTGCCAGTGATGTTCTTCGATCTCAGGTCAACGAGCATGACGTGGCTTTCAGTTCTGCCTGAAACAATGCGAAGACCGCGCTTGCTGAGCTCTTCGGCCATCACGGCGGCGTTGCGGATGACTTGCTTCTGATATTCCTTGTATGCGGGCTGAAGCGCTTCATGGAGCGCGACCGCTTTCGCGGCGATCACATGCATCAGAGGACCGCCTTGAATTCCGGGGAAGACCGCCATGTTGATCGATTTTTCGAGATCGGGACGGCAGAAAATCATGCCGCCGCGTGGACCGCGCAGCGTCTTATGCGTCGTCGTTGTGACGATATCGGCGTAAGGGAACGGACTCGGATAAACGCCTGCGGCCACAAGACCGGCGTAGTGGGCCATGTCGACCATCAGATAGGCGCCGACTTTATGCGCGATTTCTCCGAAACGCTTGAAATCAATGCGCAGAGAATAGGCAGACGCTCCGGCGATAATCAGCTTCGGCTTATTTGCCAATGCGAGCTTCTCAACGGCGTCGTAATCAATTTCTTCTTTTTCATTCAGGCCGTAGCTGACGATATTGAACCATTTGCCGGACATGTTCAGTTTCATGCCGTGCGATAAATGACCGCCTTCAGCGAGCGACATTCCCATGACGGTGTCGCCCGGATTCAGAAGTCCGAAAAACACCGCCATATTGGCCTGAGCGCCGGAATGCGGCTGAACATTAACCGCCATCTCCACGCCGCAGAGTTTGCAGAAAAGCTCCAGAGCGCGCTCTTTTGCCAAGGCCTCAGCCTGATCCACAAATTCGCAACCGCCGTAATAACGCTTGCCGGGATAACCTTCAGCGTATTTATTGGTTAAGACAGACCCCTGAACTTCCATTACCGCAGGAGAAGCATAATTTTCGCTTGCGATCAGCTCGATCTGATCTTCCTGTCTCTGCCCTTCTTTGCGAATAACTTCCCAAATAGCGGGATCCGTCATTTCGACTTTGTCGGCTTTACTAAACATTCCGAAATCCTCTCTAATAAATACAACACCTGGTGGGTGCCGAATGTGCATAAGCTTAAATGATACGCCGCTGTAAAGAACAACTTTCCAAACTAATTTTTTCAATTAATACGAAAGGATATTGACTGCATCTATATAATCGAGTCACCAAATTAGTTAATTATGAGGAATCAATATGTCTGAAGAACAGGTCAAGCTTCCCGATCCGATCATTTTCACCGATGCGGCCAGCATGAAAGTTAAAGAACTGATCGACGAGGAAGGCAACCCCAACCTGAAACTTCGCGTTTTTGTTCAGGGCGGCGGATGCTCCGGCTTCCAGTATGGCTTCACCTTTGATGAAGAAGTCAATGAAGACGACGCGACCATGGAACGCAACGGCGTCATGCTCCTCATCGATTCGATGAGCTATCAGTATTTAGTCGGCGCTGAAATCGACTACAAAGAAGACCTTGAAGGCGCTCAGTTCGTCATCAAAAACCCGAATGCGACGACAACCTGCAGCTGCGGCTCCAGCTTCTCCGTATAACGGTAAAATTCGCGCTTCTTGACGTAATAAGAATTCTGCCCGATTCTTTCGAATCGGGCCTTATTATTTTTTACGCCGGATAAAGCGCGCCTAAAATCCTTCCGCCTTCTGCGCCCGTGACGCTCGGAAGATTCCCCGGCTGCCGCTCAACGAATCGTTTTGCGAGCCACGCAAAGGCCGCGCCTTCCACGTCCTGAGCGTCCATGCCCAGAGCCGCCGTCGTTTTTACCGCCCTTGCGGGATTCATTGCCGTAAGCTCCTGCATTAAAAGCGAATTTTTCGCTCCGCCGCCGCATACAAACAACTCCTGAATGTCCGGGGCAAAGCGCTCAATCGCTTCAGTAATCGTGCCCGCCGTCAGGGCTACCAGCGTCCTCTGCACGTCTTCTACAGACTCATCGGAAAGTTTTGATTCAAGCCAGCCTAAGTTAAAAAGCTCACGGCCGGTGCTTTTCGGCGGCGTCAGATCAAAAAACGCTTCTTTCTTCAGCAGCGCCAGAAGCTTCTCACTAACCTTACCGCTTCTAGCCCACATTCCATCGTGATCGTAGGGCGTGCCGTTGATTTTCTCAGTCCAGCCATCCATCAGAACATTGCCCGGACCGCAGTCAAAACCAAAAACATCTGCGTCGGAACCTAAAGCAGGCAGATATGTCAGATTGCTGATGCCGCCGATGTTGAGAATGCCGCGCGGCACACTGCCGCTGAACACGCATTTATGAAACAGCGGCACTAGCGGCGCGCCTTCACCGCCCGCGGCTAAATCCCGACTGCGAAAATCCGTCACCACATCCGTCTTCGTAAGCTCCGCAAGCAGCGCCCCGTTGATCAGCTGCGTGCTCGCGCCCATCTGCGGGCTGTGACGAATCGTCTGACCGTGCGCGCCGATAGCGCAAATGTTTGAGGTTTCCAGACCGGTTCCTTCCAGCAGCTTGTTAAAAACTTTAGCGTAGATTTTGGCGACTTCGTTGCCGCACTCCTGACAGCGCAGGACCTCGTCCGGACCGCTCGAACAGAGACTGATCAGAGAGGAGCGCAGATGTGTGGAATAGGACTCCGAACTTCGGCCGATAAATTGATATCGACCGTTAGTAAACACGGCTGCGACCGCGTCGACGCCGTCCATGCTGGTGCCGGACATCATTCCGACATAAATAGGAATTTGCGGTTCTGACATAGAAAATGGTCTTGTTTACAAGACCTCAATTCTAATGGATGTTAATGCGCGGCTGTACGAGGCTGATTCTGAGCGAGCTGAATTCGACTGAGCATCGCGATCTGACGGCGCATCGGAGCAATCGCCACTTTAAAATCTTCAGCGGCCTCATCTCGAAGGTTTTCACCGGTACGCAAATCAGCAATCAGCGGGTTGACCTGCTGGCCGTCCTTCTTAAGTTCATAGTGCAGATGAGGTCCTGTTGCCATGCCGGTCGCACCGACATAACCGATGAGCTGACCTTTTTTCACTTTTGTTCCGGGTTCAATCCCCGGAGCGTACTTGCTCATGTGTGCGTAAAGGGAGGTATAGCCCGAGGAGTGCGAAATCTCCAGCCAATAGCCGTAGCCGCGTCGCTGATAACGCTTCGTCGTCACCGTGCCGTCACTGGCTGCATAGATAGGCGTTCCTTTGGGCGCGCCTAAATCCACACCCCAGTGCGGTCGCAAACGTCCGGTCACGGGATGTCGACGAACTCGGTTAAAAGTCGAGGTGACACGCGCCTCGCAGGGCATGCGAAGGAAAGTCACATCGTTGTTTTTTCCTTCGGAATCGTAATAACCTTCGATTCCTTCGCCTTCATACCAATACGACTCAATCGTCTTATTCTTGGCGTAGTACTCAATCGCGAGCAGTTTCCCGGTTCCGATGTCAGCTCCGTCAAGCTGACGGCGCTCATAAATCACGCTGAATGTGTCGCCCTTAGAGACGTCCTTGGAGAGGTTCAGCTCCGTCGACAAACGATCTTTGATCTGCTTGAGAACTCCGGCAGGAATATTCGCTTCGACAGCCGCTTTATCCAAGTTGGAGGTAATAACGCCCGAAGCAGCGATCGGAAGCGCATCAAACCCGCTGGTTTTCTCGGCATGCATGAATTTCCCGTCTTTATTTTTGCTGACCTCAAAGAAAGAAATATCTTTGGACTGTGAGTCAATCGGACGGAACACTCTCAGAGAAATCACTTCTCCGCCAGTCGTCAGACGAGCCTGGATAAGACGTCCTCGGGAGAGACGCGCAAACGGATTTTCTTTGCCTTTGATTGTCGTCACGTAACGAGTAAAGGCTTTGTCCTGGATACCAAGGCGCTCGAAAATCTTCTTGGAGGTGTCTTTCGGTTCAATGTGGGTCTCAGCGTAGACATCGTCCATTTCGCTTGCCCACTGCTGAATCAGAACGCTAAGATCAATTTCGCCGGCCTTTTCCATAATGACCGGCGTCTTTTCTTCCGCTGCGTGCAGAGAATTAAAGGAGGCGAAAGGCAGAACGAGAGCAGCCGCAAATGTCACTGACTTAAAAATCTTGGTTAATTTGCCTGCTGCAGTATTCACTTTTCTGTCTCTCTTCGTTCTCACTCTCAATTCGCTTGACGAAAACAAATCCCCCAACGCAGAAAGGATAAACGCTGAAAGAGAATATAGAATATGGGGATGGCTTTGATTACGCCCCTACCGTCAAGTGCGTCAATTATATTGGATTTAAACATTGACGTCTGCAAGGGGTTTTACTACTACGATTTTAGGATTGTTTCTAAAAATGACTGAAAGTGTCGAACAAAAAAAATTCCCGGTGAGCCAGAAGATTAAGGACGCAATGGCCCTAATCAAACGCGGCACCGACACACTTCTGATTGAGCAGGAGCTTGAGCAGAAGCTCGCTCGCGCCGAAGCGACGGGCAAGCCTCTTCGTGTCAAACTCGGTCTCGATCCTACCGCTCCCGACATCCATCTCGGACACACTGTCGTTCTGAACAAACTGCGTCAGTTTCAGGATCTCGGACATACCGTTATCTTCCTCGTAGGAGACTTTACAAGTGCCATCGGCGACCCCTCCGGCCGCAATACAACACGCCCGCCGTTAACGAGAGAACAAATTGAAACAAATGCGAAGACTTATCTTGATCAGGCCTACCATGTCCTGGATCCGGATAAAACCGAAATTCGCTACAACTCCGAATGGTGCAACAAACTCGGTTCCGAAGGCATGATTCGCTTAGCGTCCCGCTATACGCTCGCTCGTCTGCTTGAGCGCGACGACTTTGCCAAGCGTTTTGCCGAACAGGCACCGATCGCCATGCATGAGCTGCTTTACCCGCTGATGCAGGGCTACGACTCCGTCGCCCTTGAGGCCGATGTGGAACTTGGCGGTTCCGATCAGAGATTCAACCTGCTCGTAGGCCGCGAACTGCAGCGCCAGTACGGCCAGGAAGCGCAGTGCATCATCACAATGCCGCTGCTGGTCGGCCTGGACGGCGTCAACAAGATGAGCAAGTCCAAACATAACTACATCGGCATTACCGAAAATCCGAACGATATGTTCGGCAAAGTCATGTCCCTGTCCGATGATCTGATGTGGAACTGGTTTGATTTGCTTTCCATGCGCAGCAACGAGGAAATCGCTCAGCTGAAGAAGGAATGCGAAAACGGACGCAATCCGCGCGACGCGAAGGTTCTGCTCGCTAAGGAAATCGTGACTCGATTCCATGACGCGGCCGCAGCAGACGCCGCGGAACAGGAATTCGTCAACCGCTTCCGCAAAGGCGCGATGCCGAGCGATGTTCCCGAAATCAGCGTCGACAACTCCGGCGAGCCGATGCTTCTTGCCAAACTGATTAAAGAAGCCGGCCTGTGCGCTTCAACAAGCGACGCCAACCGCAATATTGATCAGGGCGGCGTGCGCCTCGACGGCGAAAAGGTCACCGATAAAAAGACTGAAGTCGCTCCCGGCGATTACGTCCTTCAGGTCGGCAAGAGAAAGTGGGCCAAGATTCATTTGAAGTAAGAGAGACAAAATGATCGCGTTGATTCAGCGGGTTTCCAAAGCATCCCTGACCGCCGACGGTGTTTTTCGCGGCCGTATCGATCAGGGCTTGGTCGCACTGGCCTGCGCCGAAAGAGATGACAGCGAAAAGGACGCGGACGCGCTTGCCGAACGCGTGCTGAACTATCGGGTGTTCAGCGACGAGAACGGCAAAATGAATCTGAGCCTTCGTGACATCAAAGGCCAAATCATGGCGGTCTCTCAGTTCACACTCGCCGCCGACACCAACAGCGGCAATCGACCGAGCTTCACGCCCGCAGCGGAGCCGAAGCTCGGCGAGAAACTGTACGAACGTTTTGTTAAAAAACTGGAAGCTGAAGGTTTTTCGCCTGTCACCGGCGTGTTCGGCGCGCATATGGCGGTTGAACTGGTCAACGACGGTCCGGTCACATTTTGGCTAAGATACCCGAAAAAGAGGTAAGTCTATGGAAAGTATCTTCAGAGTATGGAGCGATTCTTTTGACGAAGGCGCAATGATTCCGGAAGGCTACGCCTACGCGAAATTAGATCCGATGGGGCGCGAACATACTGTTCCCGCTGGGAACCGCAATCCTCAGATTGCATGGTCAAATCCGCCCGCGGGCACACAGTCGTTGGTAGTCATCTGCCAGGATCACGACGTGCCGCAGGATTTCTCTATGGCTAACCGTGAGGACGCAGTCATTGCGGAAGATGCGCCGAGAAGAGACTTCTTCCACTGGATTCTGGTGGATATCGTGCCGGAAGAACCCTGTATTGACGTGGGCACCCTCTCAAAAGGCGTGACCCCGAAAGGCAAGAAAGGGCCCGCATGCGCTAACGGCATGCGTCAGGGACTGAACGACTACACCAACTTCGAGAAACCGGAGGAAACCGGCAAGCACTACGGCTATGACGGTCCCTGCCCTCCGTGGAATGATGAGAGAATGCACCGCTACGTCTTTACTGTCTATGCGGTCGACTTCCCGCTGCTGCCGCTGAGCGGAAGCTTCACCGGTCCGGAAGTGCTCGAAGCGATGCAGGGACATATTCTCGCATCCGCCTCCGTCTCGGGTCTTTACACCTTGAATCCGAAACTCGTGCGTAAATAGGCCGCTAAAAATTTAAGCCTCTGATTCTTCCATGGAGTCAGAGGCTTTTTTCTTTTAGGGCATCAGCGCAATCTGATCCAGCCCTGTGCTTTCAGGCAGTCCCATGAGCAGATTCATCGCCTGCACAGACTGTCCGGCAGAACCCTTAACGAGATTATCTTCGACCACAAGGATCACGAGCAGATCAGGCTCCTTGCGGTAAAGCGCGATGCGAACCATGTTGGATCCGCGTACCGACCTCGTCTCCGGTAGCGATCCAGTCGGCAGAACGTCCACAAAGGGTTCGTCACGATAGGCGTTTTCATACAGAGACTGGAAATCCACTCCCGTGCCTTTTTCCGTCAGACGCACGTAAATCGTCGAGAAGATGCCTCTGATCGTCGGCAGAAGATGCGGAATGAACGTGAGCGGAACCTTCTCGCCCGCGAATTCGCTCAGCTGCTGAACCATCTCGGGCTCGTGGCGGTGGCCGCCAACGCCATAGGCCTTAAAGTTGTCGGCAGCTTCTGCGCAAATCAAACTCACGTCGGCCTTTCTGCCGGCGCCGCTGATGCCGGACTTGCTGTCGGCAATGATCGAGACATTGAGATTCACAATGTCTTTTTCCGCGCTGTGAAGTTTTAAAAGCGGCATAAGACCGAGCTCAATCGTTGTCGGATAGCAGCCGGCCATACCGAGAATATCCGCTTTCTTCATCTGCTCGCGCATTGTCTCAGGCTGACCGTATACGGCCTTAGCAAGCAGATCGGGGCAGCTGTGCTCCATCTTGTACCATTTGCTAAACACTTCCGTGTCTTTAATACGAAAATCCGCCGCCAGATCGATAACCTTGACGCCCTTGGCGGTCAGCTCCCGCGCCATGGACATCGCTACGCCATGCGGCGTCGCAAAAAATACCACGTCACACTGATCGAGCGGAGCCTCGGAAGGATCACAGAATGTCAGATCCAAACGTCCGCGAAGATTAGGGAACATCTTCGCCACATGCGTACCGGCGTCTTTTCTTCCGGTAATGGTGACGATTTCCGCCTTCGGATGCTGCGCAAGAAGACGAAGCAGCTCAATGCCTGTGTAGCCGCTTCCGCCGACAATACCGACTTTAATTTTTTTCATTTCGGACTTCCTGTTAGGTTGAGGATTTTGAAAGTTTGACATCCTTCTCGTCATCAGTGACGAGAAATCCCTGCAGCGGCCGCACAGCATCGCACGACGCTCTTTCTCCGTTCATTTCGAAAACTCACCGGAGCTGCTCGGAAAATTATACTTTGACCGTAAACAAAAAACGGATATGAAATCCCTGCCGGGAAGCGGCCTCTGACAGATTCTGCCGCTAGACGAACTGTATGCTCAGGAAATAAAAAAGGCCGCCGAAGCGACCTTTTCTGCGGTATTTCGATCGAAGATCGAAATTTCCAAAAGCGAATTAACGCTTGGAGAACTGTTTACGGCGACGTGCCTTACGCAGACCGACTTTCTTACGTTCAACTTCACGGGCGTCACGTGTAACGAGACCGGCCTGAGACAGAACGGACTTCAGTGTTTCATCATAGTCGATGAGAGCGCGAGTGATGCCGTGGCGGATAGCGCCGGCCTGACCGGATTCACCGCCGCCTTTAACGTTGACCTTGATGTCGAATGTTTCAACATTATCAGTCAGAACGAGAGGCTGACGAACGACCATACGGCCGGTTTCACGGTGGATGTACTCGTCAAGAGTGCGACCGTTGATTTCGATTTTGCCAGTACCGCGCTTAATGAAGACACGAGCAACAGAGCTCTTGCGGCGGCCTGTGCCGTAGTTGTAATTTCCAATCATTTTTAGATCTCGAGCTGTTTAGGTTGCTGTGCGGAATGCTTGTGTTCGGAACCGGCGTAAACGAAGAGTTTCTTGAACATTGCGTAGCCAAGGGGTCCTTTTGGGAGCATACCCTTAACAGCGATTTCCAGAGCACGACCCGGATGCTTTTCCTGCATCTTGCGGAAAGTTGTTTCATAAACACCGCCGGGGTAACCGGAGTGACGGAAATACTTCTTGTCTTCCGTCTTGTTGCCTGTCATCACCAGCTTGTCAGCGTTGACAACGATAATGTAGTCGCCCGTGTCGACGTGCGGTGTGTATTCAGGCTTGTCTTTGCCACGGAGTCTGAGAGCGATTTCAGCGGCAAGGCGGCCGACAACCTTATCGGTTGCATCAACCACGTACCATTCGCGCTTTACTTCAAGCGGCTTGGCCGAGAAGGTTTTCATTACTTTTCACCTATAAATTAAGTGTCCAAAGGACACTCGACATTTTTTCTAATACCCAGAGCCGTCAGGCCCTGAGATGACATTTTTACAACGGACGAGCGATGACGAAAGGACAACGCTCCAACAGAGAGGACAGGATTATACGGAAAAAATCACAGAGATTCAACTTGATAAGATAGGGATGTAAAACTTTGTTATACCTGAGTCTCATTCCTTCCCCGACGACGGCCTTTAAAACAGCCTTTTTTGAATCAGCCGCCGACTTTTCACTCCCGTTCCCATATACCGCCCAAAAGAAGAAAAGCCGGAATTTTTGTCCGGCTCTCTAAAGTTTATTCGGCTTGCTCAAACACCGGTTTGATCTTCGGCAGAAGCTCTTCAGTGCGCTTAGCGCTCATCTGGCCGATTCTCAGGCGGCGATACAAAACATCTTCAGGATAAACCGCAAAGGCGTTGTCTCTGCAGTGACGCGCGAACGCGAGCAGTTTTTCTTCCTCAAGCTCGCCTCTAAACGCCGCCTCTTCAATCGCCTCGGCGTCAAAGGCCTCATCTCGGTAAATCGACATGTATTTTGTAGTACACGGACGCTTATAGATCAACCCCTGATCCACCGCGACCGACATCGCGTGTTCGGCCATCGCTCGATAAGCCGTCCATTTGCCGCCGGTAACGGTAACCATATTCTTAAATTCCGGGATCACCGAGTGCTCTCGGGAAACCGCTGCGGTGGAACCGCCCGCGGAAGGATTAAAGAGCGGACGAAGTCCGGAGAAGGATGCAAGCACATCCTTGCGCTCAATCGGATAATCCAAATAGCCTCGCGCGGTTTCAAGCATGAACTCAATTTCTGCTTCGGTCGCCTCGGGATGGAAAGTAATATCCTTTTCCTCAACGTCTGTCGTGCCGATTTCCAGCACTCCGTGCCACGGAATACAGAAAAGCACACGGCCGTCCTCCGTCTTCGGAATAAACATGCCGGTCTTTCCGCCAAAACGCTCGAGGCTCACAATAATATGAGAGCCGCGGGAAGCGCGAATCAGCGCTCTTGCCTCCGGATTGACCATGCGGCGGATTTCATCGGTCCAAACTCCGGCGGCGTTAAAGACCATGCGGGTCTTCACTTCATACTCATTGCCGCTCAATTTGTCCTGAACACGAACCGTCTGAATCTCACCGCTCTTGCCGCGGCCGAAACCAATCACCGGCGCATAGTTCAGCGCAAGCGCGCCTCTGGCTTCCGCGGTTTTCACGAGCGCGATATTCAGACGCGAATCATCAAACTGCGCGTCCCAGAACTGAACGCCGCCTTTGAGGCCCTGCGGCTTGACACCGGGGAGACGGCGAATCGTCTCCGCCGCCGATAAGTATTCTGTCTTGCCGATCTGATAGCCGCCGCTCGCCATTGCGCTGTACAGGCAGAGGCCTGCCATGTAGTACTCACGCTCAAAGTTCTCGTAGCACGGAAGAATGAACGGTTCCGGATGCACTAAGTGCGGCGCGTTGCCTAAAAGCAGCTTGCGCTCGATCATCGCTTCCCGAACCAGCTTCCAATCACGGGGATTCTTCATATAGCGCACGCCGCCGTGAATGAGTTTCGTCGAACGGCTTGAAGTGCCCTCGGAGAAATCATGCGCGTCCAGCAGCAGTGTCGTAAATCCGCGCGCTGCCGCATCGACCGCTATGCCCGAGCCTGTCGCTCCGCCGCCGATTACGACAACATCCCAGACCTTGTCTTCGCTCAGTCTGTTAAAGCGCGCCGCGCGCTCCGGATTTGCCTTTAATTGTCCTGCCATCACTGCTCCCATCCTCTTGTACGAGCCACTGCTCGATGCCATTGCTTGGTTAAATATTCTCGTCTGTCCTGCGACATCTTCGGTTCAAAAATTCTTTCCCGGCGCCAAAGCGATTCAATCTCAGAGAAATCCTCCCACAGACCGATGCCAAGGCCGGCTAAATAAGCCGCGCCGAGCGCGGTTGTTTCGGTCACGACCGGACGGACTACGGGCACATTGGCTAAGTCGGCCTGAAACTGCATCAGCAGATCGTTCTCCGCCGCTCCGCCGTCAACCCGCAGCTCTTCGACCGGCGCGCCGGTGTCGGCGGCCATGACTTGAAGCACTTCATTGCACTGGAACGCTATCGATTCTAATGCAGCCCGAGCGATATGAGCGCGGCTTGTGCCTCGAGTTATACCGATAATCATGCCTCGCGCAAAAGGATCCCAATACGGCGCGCCTAAACCGACAAACGCGGGCACTAAATAGACTTCCCCGTTATCCTGAACCTGGGAAGCCAGAGTCTCAATTTCTGCGCTGGTTCTGAAAAGTCCGAGCCCGTCTTTCAGCCACTGAACCACCGCGCCTGCAATAAACACACTGCCTTCAAGCGCGTATGAGCGATCGCCTCCGACCTCCCAGCCGACCGTACTCAGCAAATGATCCGACAGCGGCGCGGTTTTTCCGGTGTTCATCAGAAGAAAACCTCCGGTTCCGTATGTATTCTTGGTCATGCCGGGACGGAAACAGGCCTGTCCGATGGCCGCACTCTGCTGATCGCCCGCCGTCCCGCTAATCGGAATGCACGCGCCAAGCACCTCAGGATCGCTCTCGGCAAGCGCGCCGCAGGACGGCGTGATTTCCGGAAGCATCGAGACGGGCACGCCAAACATGCCTAAAAGTTCCTCATCCCAGCGGCCGGTGCGGATATTGGCTAAAAGCGTGCGCGAGGCGTTGGTAATATCCGTCATGTGACGCCTGCCGCCCGTGAGATTCCAAATCAGCCAGCTGTCCACCGTCCCGAAAAGCAGCTCTCCGGCCTGAGCCTTTGCACGGGCGCCGCTCACATGATCCAAAATCCAGCGAATTTTCGTAGCGGAAAAATAAGGATCCAGTTTGAGCCCTGTCCTCTCTCGGATCATGAGACTGTGCGCGCCCAGCGCCTCACACTGCTCCGTTGTTCGATGATCCTGCCAAACGATAGCCGGATAAATCGGCCGCCCCGTCGCTTTCTCCCAAACCACCGTCGTCTCACGCTGATTGGTAATGCCTATGGCGGAAATATCGGAAGGCAAAATATTTAAATCGGAAAGCGCCCCTTTAAAACAGGCAAGCTGCTGCCGAAACATCTCCATGGGGTCCTGCTCGACCCAGCCCTCTTTCGGGAAAATCTGAGTCAGCGGCCTCTGACAGGCAGCCTGCGGACTGCCGTACTCGTCAAAAATAATGACACGCGCGCTAGTCGTGCCTAAGTCAAACGCGGCAACGTACTTAGAGCTTCCCAAAGGCATCTAAAGAGTCCCTCCTAAAGATATAAGCTGATCGGAGCACATTTTTTTGATTGTGACTCAAATTCTCTTTTTTTTCGAGACCCCCTGACATAAATTAAAAAGTATGAAACAATCACCAATAGAAGTTTTAAAAAGAAAGTGAGGTATATATGAAGCTTCCCCTCCAAGTTAGTTTCCACGGTATCGATCGTTCCGAAGCTCTTGAAAACCTGATTGCCAAAGAAGTCGAAGGTCTGCATAAATTTGATGCTGATCTGATCAGCTGCCGCGTCGCGATTGAAAGCGAAGGCCGCCATCAGAATCAGGGCAGAGAATGCAGCGTCAGAGTTGCACTCAACGCCCCCGGTCATGAATTCATCATGAACACAAAGAACGAAGATGCGCACGCAGCAGTCCGTGCCGCTTTTGATTCCCTTGCCCGTCAGGTCAAGGACAATGCAGCAAAACGCAGAGGCAATTAATTTGCTTTCTTCTCTGTAAGAAAAGGGCCCTTCGGGGCCTTTTCTGTTTACCAAACAAAACGATACACATTTACTCTTTTTTCTTTTCCTTCCATAGAGTTATAGTTACGATCACTAAAGTGTCGGTTTTAAAAACGACGTAATTTTTCTCTATAGGACCTCGTGTCCGTTTAGTACGAAACAGATGCAAGCTGAAAAGAAAAACAACGACTCAATCCGCATCCGCGGTGCGCGTCAGAACAACTTAAAAAATGTCAATGTCGACTTCGAACACGGAAAACTCACCGTGGTCACCGGCGTCTCCGGCTCCGGTAAATCGTCTCTGGTTTTCGACACCCTTTACGCCGAAGGCCAACGCCGCTATGTAGAGACGTTCAGCCCCTACGTGCGCCAGTTCATGGACCGCATGGACCGCCCGAAAATCGACAGCATCGAAGGCGTGCCGCCCGCGATCGCTATCGACCAGACCAATCCCGTTCGTACCTCAAGATCAACCGTGGGCACGATGACCGAACTCAACGATCATCTGAAAATGCTCTTTGCACAGGCCGCGAAACTCTACTGCCGAGGCTGCGGAAAAGAAGTGCGCGCGCAAAGCGCTCAGGATATCTGGGAAGAACTTTCGCAGCGCTTGGAAAGCGTCTCGCCCGATGCGCGCCTGTACGTATGCTTTCATATGCCGGTGCCCCCGTCCCTTCCGGTTGAAACCGCTCTTTCCGGTTTAGAGGCTCAGGGTTTCACTCGCTGTACTGTCGTCCGAGAGGACAGGGACGGCGCGCTGATCGAAGTCGTCGCCGACCGTTTTAAGCCCAACGTGACCAAAAGCCGAGCCGTGGAAGCGATTGAAACAGCCATGAGACTCGGGAAAAACGCCCTTGAAATCAAAGTGCAGGTTCTCGGCGCCGAAGAACAAATCTGGAAATTCACCGCTTCTCTCTCCTGCCCTGACTGCGGTATCACATACGCGCGGCCGCATGACTCAACCTTCAGCTTCAATTCTCCGCTCGGCGCCTGCGAAACCTGCCGCGGATTCGGCCGCGTGATCGGTGTCGACTACGGCCTTGTCATACCGGACGAAAGCAAATCACTCGCTGAAGGCGCGGTTAAGCCCTGGAATACCGAGTCTTACGACGAATGCAAACAGGACCTGCTTCGCTATGCGCGCGAACGCAGCCTCGACGTCGAAAAACCCTTCCGAGAACTCACAAAAGAAGAAAAGGATTGGGTTCTTTACGGCGATCCTAAATGGACAAGCTTCCGCTCCAAACGCTGGTACGGAGTTAAACATTTCTTCGAGTGGCTCGAAACCAAAGCCTACAAAATGCACGTCCGAGTTCTGCTTTCTCGCTACAGAAGCTATTCGGACTGCCCGGACTGCCGCGGCGCGCGCCTCAAGCCGGAGGCGCTTCTGTGGCGCTTGGGCACGCTTGAAAACGCCAAGCATGCGAGGCAGTCCGAGAACGGCAGCTACAAGCGCTTCCGACCGAACGGAACACTCTTTTCCGAAGAGGTGCTGGAAAACCTGCCGGGTTTAAATATCCGCGATCTGATGCTGCTGCCGATTGAAAGACTTCAGACTTTCTTTGATGAGCTTGTGCTGCCGCGCGCTCTGCAGGAAGGCTGCGAGCACCTGCTTGAAGAAATCAAAACGCGTCTTCGCTTTTTGAATGAAGTCGGTCTCGGATACTTAAACCTCGATCGACAGAGCCGCACGCTTTCGGGAGGCGAGGTTCAGCGCATTAATCTGACAACCGCGCTCGGCACGTCGCTCGTCAACACGCTCTTCGTACTCGACGAGCCCTCTATCGGTCTGCATCCGAAGGATATGGACCGCGTGAATTCAGTCATGCGCAGACTGAGAAAAGCGGGCAACACACTTGTCGTTGTGGAACATGACCCGCAGGTCATGCTCGCGGCCGACCGCGTCATTGACATGGGACCTGGACCCGGCGCCAAGGGCGGAAAAATCGTCTTTGACGGAACCACGCAGGAGCTGAAAAAATCCCGAACGCTGACCGGTTCATATCTTCGCGGCGAACGACCCTTCCCGCGCTCCAAACACAAACGGATCAATCCGGCTAACCCTGCGCTCGTTCTGCTCGGAGCACGCGAACACAATCTGAAGAATCTGGACATTCGTATTCCGCTGCACTCGATCGTCTGCGTTGCGGGTGTCTCCGGATCCGGCAAGTCCACACTCGTTCAGGACGTGCTCGTCCCTGCACTGATGAAAGCCAAGGGCAAACCTACAGAAGCGCCCGGCGCCTTCGAGAAACTCATCGGGGCGGATCTCATCACTGACATCTCCTTTGTGGATCAGTCGCCTATCGGAAAAACGACGCGAAGCACACCTGCGGTGTTCATGGGCGCATTCGACACCATCCGCAAACTCTTTGCGGCCGCTCCGACCTCGCGTCTGCGTCGTTACGAATCGAGCATGTTCTCTTTCAATTCCGGCACGGGACGCTGTCCGTCCTGCAGCGGAAGCGGTTTCGAACACATCGAGATGCAGTTCCTCTCCGACGTGTACCTGAGCTGCGCAGAGTGCGGCGGCACTCGTTACCGCCGCGAGATCCTTGAAGTCAAACTCAAGCGCAAAGACAAGGAAGCTTCTATTGCGGACGTCCTCGACATGACTGTGGATCAGGCGCTCGACTTCTTCAGCGAAAACAAAGAAATCGTCCGCACCCTGACCCCGTTGGTTAAAGTGGGCTTGAACTATCTCAAACTCGGTCAGCCGATTCCGACGCTCTCCGGCGGAGAAGCCCAGCGGTTAAAGCTCGCCAAGCATCTTGCCGACGCGCTGAAAGGCGAAAGCAAAAATATGCTCTTCGTCTTTGACGAACCGACAACCGGCCTGCATTTTGACGACATTTTCAAACTGATGACCTCTCTGCAGGAGCTGGTGCAGGCAGGACACTCCGTGCTGCTGGTCGAACACAACCTTGACGTGATCAACGCCTCGGACTGGATCATTGAACTCGGTCCCGAGGGCGGAGAAAAGGGAGGAGAAGAACTCTTTGCCGGCTCTCCGAGAGACTTTGAACTAAAAGACACGCCGACCGGCTTGGCCTTGGCCGCGTACAACCGAGCGATCCGCGATAAGCAGCCGTCGCTTTTCTTCACCGATTTCAAACCGGAACCCGTCGCAGAAACCACACCGCCCTCTTCAGACGCGATCACTATCGTAAACGCGAGAGAACACAACCTGAAGAATTTGTCGCTGAGCATTCCGCGGGATAAATTCACCGTGGTCACCGGTGTCTCCGGTTCCGGCAAGTCAACGCTCGCTTTTGATCTGGTCTTCAACGAAGGTCAGCGCCGCTATCTGGAGTCGCTCAACGCCTTTGCCCGTTCTATGGTGCAGCCTGCGGGCGCACCTGACGTGGACGCTATCTACGGCATTCCTCCGACTGTCGCGATCGAACAAAGAACCTCTCGAGGCGGACAAAAATCTACGGTCGCCACAATGACGGAGCTCTACCACTTCCTGCGCCTTCTCTACGTCAAACTCGGCGTTCAGTATTGCCCGGACTGTCATGTCCCGGTGCTGCCTCAGTCCTCGGGAGAAATCTTCTCGTCGCTGATGAGCGATTTCCGCGGAAAAAAAGTTGAGTTCATTGTCCCGCTCATTAAAAACCGCAAGGGTCTTTATAAGGATTTGGCTCAGTGGGCCAGAAACAAAGGCTTTAATGAACTGATTGTCGACGGACAGCGTGTCAGAAGCTCGCCCTTCCCCAAGCTCGATCGCTTTAAAGACCACACCATCGAACTTCCGGTGGGCAAGATCGAAGTGACCGCGGAAAATGAGGCGGACGTTAAACAGCTGATGGACCGCTCACTCGAACTCGGTGACGGAGTTTTTGAGACTTCCGACGGCAGCGCTGTCCGCACCTTCTCTACAAAACTCAGCTGCCCGAGCTGCCGCAAGAGCTTCCCTGCGCTTGATCCGCGCCTCTTCTCCTACAACTCCAAGCTCGGCTGGTGCCCGACATGTATGGGCAACGGATTCAAACCGTTCCAGAACGCGATGTCTGTGGACGAGAACACGGGGGAACTGACCGCCGATTCGATGCAGGAACTCGTCGAATGTCCCGACTGCCGCGGAACACGTCTGAACGCGATCGCAAGGAATGTTTTCTTCGCCGGAAAATCCATCGCGGACGTCAATAAGATGACCATCGAAGAGGCTGAAGAGTACCTCAAGGGAATTAAGCTTCAGGGAAGAGAAGCGAGCATCGCCCGCGACGCCCTTAAAGAAATTCTCTCGCGTCTTTCTTTCCTCAAGGAGGTCGGTCTTTCCTACCTCACCTTGGATCGAGCCGCGCCCACACTCTCAGGCGGTGAAGCGCAGCGAATCCGTCTGGCTTCGCAGCTCGGAACCAACCTTCAGGGCGTGTGCTATGTGCTGGATGAACCAACGATCGGTCTGCATCCGAGAGACAACCAAATTCTTTTGTCCGCGCTGAGCAAACTCACTTCCAAGGGCAACTCGCTTTTGGTGGTCGAGCATGACGTCGACACCATCCGCGCGGCGGATCACGTGATTGATATCGGCCCGGGCGCGGGCGTAAGAGGCGGAAAACTGATCGCTCAGGGTACTGTTGAAGATATCGAAAACGCTCCGGATTCTTTGACCGGCCGCTACCTGAAGAACCCGCTGCAGCACAATGGGAAATCAAGACGCAAAACAACAAAAGCATCGCCGGCAATCCTCCTTAAAGGTGTCAGCGCGCACAACCTCACTGACGTGGAGGCGTCTTTCCCTCTTAATCGTCTGACGGTTCTGACGGGCGTTTCTGGTTCCGGCAAATCCACCCTTGCGCGCGAAGTCCTGCTGACAAACCTGATCAACGCAGTGCATCACAAGAAAGAAGGAGGTGCTCCGCTTGAAGGCTGCACGGAACTTTCCGGCTGGGAATCCGTGGACCGTGTGCTTGAAGTCGATCAGACGCCGATTGGCAAGACCCCGCGTTCGTGTCCGGCGACCTACATTGGTTTCTGGGACGATATCCGCAAGCTTTTTGCAGGAACCGAAGAAGCGAAAGCACGCGGCTATACCGCCTCGCGCTTCTCCTTCAATGTAAAGGGCGGCCGATGCGAAGCCTGTGAAGGACAAGGCGTCATCACACTCGAGATGAACTTCCTGCCGAACGTTAAGGTCCATTGCGATGTCTGCGACTCGATGCGCTTTAACGACGAAACCTTGGAAGTCAAGTGGAAAGGCAAAAGCATCGGGGAAGTTCTGAAGATGGAGGTCGACGAAGCAGTCGAGTTCTTTGCTTCGATTCCCTCGATCCACCATCCGCTCAAGCTGATGCAGGAAGTCGGACTCGGCTATCTGACGCTCGGGCAGCAGTCCTCCACCCTTTCCGGCGGAGAAGCGCAGCGCATTAAGCTTGTCACTGAACTTGCCAAGGTCAAGGATGACGTCCGCAAATCCGGTCGCAAACTGCCTGAGACGGTCTACATTCTGGACGAGCCGACTGTCGGTCTGCATATGGCCGACGTTGACAAATTGATCAAAGTGCTTCATCGTCTGGTCGACGCCGGCAATACCGTCATCGTGATTGAACACAATCTTGATGTGATCGCGGAAGCCGACTGGATTATCGATATGGGACCTGAGGGCGGCTCCGGCGGCGGTACCGTGGTTTACAGCGGAACGCCGGGCCGCATGTGCAGAGCCAAGACCCATACCGCGGAGGCGTTAAGGAAATTTCTTGAGGAAACCCGCCCAAAAAGCGCACGTTAAAGCCTGAAATTTTTCCTCCACCTCCCACTATAGGCGCTTGAAAGGGAGCATCAAAATCCCTCTTTCTATAATCACACCCATCAGCGGCGAGTTGATTCGCCGCAGGGAGTGTGGAGGTAGCAGTGAGCGAAAAGTATGAAAAGGGGACACTGCGCATTTTGCGCTATGTCTACAATCAGATGGAAAGATGCAGAAATGCAGACTTTGACGCGCTGGGCATTACCTCCTCTCAGGCAAGCGTGATGATGTACCTGTTTAAGAATCGGAAGCTTGAGGTGACCCAGCAGAACGTGCAGGCAGCCCTCAAGCTGTCCCACCCGACCATCACAGGACTCATGCAGCGTCTGGAGGCAAAAGGATTTATCAGCCGCTCAACCAATCCCAACGACTGCCGACGCAAATGCGTCACGCTGACGGATAAGGGATGCGAGATTGAACGGAGCCTAAAGACCAACACAAAAGGTATGGAAGACAGAGCGCTTGTCGGCCTTTCCGGCGATGAAATAAAGACATTCGAAAGATGCCTTTGTACGATCGCCGAAAACTTGAAAAAAGAAGAGGAAAACATTTCTACCCAGCGGCTCATTAGGGAAATGAAGCATCGAACACAAAGAACCCGATAACAAAAAACTCGAACCCATATAAAAAAGGTTCGAGTTTTTTATTGGCGGCTCCGCCGCTCTTTTTTATCTACGTCCTGCGCTCTACAAACCACATCGCGGCCCCCGCGCAGCTCAGCATCAGTATTGAAGGCATCATCGCTGAAAGCACCGACGGGACACTGTCAAGCACACTCATAAACGCAAACAGGTTATTAAGCGCATAGTAGAAAATACCAATCATAATGCCGCCGAAAATCTTAATCGCCATGCCTCCCGAACGCGCGTTCTGATAGGCAAACGGCATCGATAAGGCCAGCATGACCAGAATTGCCAGCGGATAAAAAGCTTTCGACCAAAAAGCGGTATCAAAGCGTTTATAGGTCTGTCCGTTATCTTTCAGGTACTCAATGTAGTGATGAAGCTCCTGAAGCGACATGTCCTCGGGCTTGATCATAAGAAGACCAAAAATATTGCCGTCAAGGCTCTTGCCCCAGACCATCTCCTTCATGGCCTTCATTGTGACCGCCGCGTCGGTCTGTGCTCTCGAATCCTTCGGAATGGTCGGAACCGCTTCCTGCGTCACATCGTGCAGTATCCAGCCCTTTTCTTCGGAATAAGTTCCACTCTTTGCCGTAATGATGGAACCGAGGTGATTCGGTTTATCAAAAACGTATATGACCCAATCGTAAGCGGCTTCTCCGGGTTTAAGCCTCTTAACATTCACGAAGCTGACCTGAGAGGCGCGCCCCTGCTCATTTCTCTGAACGTCACGCACCCAAATACCGGAATCCAATTCCTTTCCTGTAAAATCCGAACCGCTGACATCCAGTTTCAGCTCCTTGGCAAGGCGCTGCGCCGGCGGAGCGACCATATTTCCAAGTAGATAAGCAAAGATGACCAGCACAATTCCGGGCGCGAGCAGCATCCCGAAAAACTTCCACGGACCGATGCCGGAAACTCGAAGCACCGTGAACTGACTTGTTTGCGCAAATCGAGCCAGCGTAAAGATCGCACCGAGCATGACCGCGATCGGCAGGACTTCATAGCAGCGCGACGGAAGAATAAGCCCGGTCATGATGAAGGCCTGAAGCAGCGAGTATGTCGTCCCGATGTCGCCTGACTGTCCGATCAGATCAAAGAAGGCAAAGAGCGCGACCAGCGTCAGAAGAACAAAAAGCGAGTTCTTCATGATCTGCTTAAATACCATTCGAGAGATGATGGTCATTTTTTATCCTTCTTTTCAGCCCGTTTCGCCGCCGCGACACGAAAAGGCTTCGTTAAAAAGCCCCAAATCCTTGCATCAAAATGACCGACATTCAGCGTCATCAGACGATAGAAAAGATAAGCCGACAATAACGCCACCGGAACATTCATATAGAGCATCGCCGAGTAAATACCGACCTTGCCCTGAGTGATCCATGTCTGGAAAATAGACAGTCCGTTCAGATAAAGAATAAAGATTAAAACCGCCGCCGTCTGACCGTAGTACTTTAGCGACCGCGGATTGTTGTATGAGAGCGGAATACCAAGAATCGCCAAATTCAAAGCGATGAGCGGCCAGGACAGACGCCAGAAAATTTCGGCAGGCGCCTTTCTGTTTTTGCTTTCCAAAAGCTCCTTAAACGGCATCGCGTTCACGCGGGCGCTGCTGACCTGAGACGTGGGAGAGCTGTCGAGCCGAACTTCATATTCGCCAAAATCGGATACCGACGCACCCAGCCCGCTCGGATCCGTTTCATACTTTCGGCCGTCCTGCAGAATAACGTAGCGATCGCCGTTCGGTTTAGTCTCCAGATGGCCTTTCTTGGAAGTCAGCACCGAACGTGAACCGTCTTTTTTTAACTCCACCAAAAGAAGCGTTTCGACGTTCCCGCGCTCCTGATCCACCTGCTCCAGAAAGAATACCTGACGCCCGCTCTTAGCTTCAATAAAGCGGCCGGAAGAGAGTTTCGTCACGTCTTCTTTCTGAGCAAAACGGTCACGGTAGGACTGAATCTGACTGCGCGACCACGGCGAAATCACAATCGAGCAGGCCGCGACAAGAAATACAATCGGAATCGTGAATTTCAGCACAGGCCGAATCCATGAGGCAAGACTTAAGCCGCCCGCTGAGAACCAGACAAACATTTCACTGTCGCGCCAATAACGATTCAGCGTCATCAGCACTGCCAGGAAAAGCGCCAGGGAAATCAGCGCCGGAAGGTTGACCAGGGACGTGTAGGCAACAACCTCCAAAATAGATCCGGTGTCATAGCGGCCGCCCGCCGTTTGGTTTAGGATTCGCACCAAACCAATGGTCACGACGATGGAGAACAGCACTGTAAACGCGCCGCCCGCCGTATTGGATAACTCTGAGGTAAGTGCCTTTCTATAAATCATCGCCAGCTTCGGTAATCTAAGCGCACCTTAAAGGTCCGCAAGATCGCTAGTTTATCAATTATTGATTTGTTCAGTAAATCCTCAGCATCAATCAAAGCAAATTAAATTCTTCGCTCCTCAACTGCGTGACAGGCAACTTCGGCCGTCGAGCCGTGCGAATCGATGAACTTCATCTGCGGAACTTCCCTTTTACAGCGCTCCGTCGCATAAGGACAGCGCGGGTGGAAGGCGCATCCGCTCGGCGGTTTGAGCGGATTGGGAACCTCTCCCGCCACAGGCGTGCGCTTCTTATGCATCTGTGTCATGTCGGGAATCGCTTCCAGCAGCATCCGCGTATACGGATGTCTCGGTTCCGTAAACAATGTCCGCTTATCAGTAAGTTCAACCAGGCGCCCGAGATACATGACGCCCACGCGATCGCTGATGTGATGCACAACGGAAAGGTTATGCGAAATAAAGAGATACGTCAGGCCGACCTCCCGCTGCAGATTCTGCATCAGATTTAATACCTGAGCCTGTACCGAAACATCCAGTGCCGAGGTCGGCTCATCACAAACCAAAAACTCCGGATGAATTGCAATCGCTCGAGCGATTGATATTCTCTGGCGCTGACCTCCGGAAAACTGGTGCGGATACTTCGCCTTATCTTCCTTCGACAGATTCACAAGATGCAGCACCGAGTTCACACGATCGTCAATTTCCTTTGCATTTCGCATCAGTTTTTGCGCGCGGATCGGTTCGGCCACAATTTTCCCGACGTTCCATCTCGGGTTGAGACTTGCATAAGGGTCTTGGAAAATCATCTGAATTTTCCCTTTTGCAAGTTTTTCATCCTCTCCCTTCGAGTTAAAGAGATCTTTGCCGTCAATAACCACAGAGCCCTCCGTCGGCTTATAAAGTCCGACCAGCATTCGGGCGGTGGTTGATTTTCCGCATCCGGACTCACCCACAAGCGCCAGAGTCTCTCCGCGGCGAATATCAAACGAAACTCCGTCCACTGCCTTCAGAGTCGCTTTAGGCTTGCGCTCAATAAGCCGAGCCAGCAAAGACGGCGAAGCGTCAAAATATTTTTTTAAATTTCGAACGCTTACCAGAACAGACTGGGAAGCTTTGACATGCTCATTCATCATCTCGGCATATCCTCAGGCGCATGAATCGTAAAGGGCTCCGGCGGGAATACAGGAACATCCGCCTTTACTTCACCGGCTTTCCAGCATGCGCACAAATGGTTGGTTTCTCCGACAAGATTGGGTCGTTCACGAACACATTTCTCGTCTGCGATCGGGCATCTCGGATGGAACGGACATCCCTTCGGAACTTTCGAAAGTCTCGGCATGGAGCCGGGAATCTGCTGGAGGGTGTCTCTTTGGTCGCTGATGCGCGGAATCGCATTCATCAAGCCGATGGTGTAAGGATGGCGCGCTTGCCGAACCATTTCTTCGACCGGCCCGATTTCGACGAGCGTTCCGGCGTACATAACCGCAACACGGTCTGCAGTCTCCGCTATCACGCCCATATCATGCGTGACCAGCATCACGGCCGTTCCGTTTCCGACGCACAGTTTTTTCAGAAGCTCGATGATCTGAGCCTGCACCGAGACGTCGAGCGCGGTCGTCGGTTCGTCCGCGATAATCAGCTTCGGATCCGCCGAAAGCGCCAAAGCAATCACGACTCGCTGACGCATACCGCCCGAGAACTGATGCGGATAATTGTCAATTCTTCTTTCAGGTGCCGGAACACCGGTCTGTGCAAGCAGCGAGATCGCTTTTTCCCGTGCCTGCTGTTCGGAAAGATTGGAATGAACCCGAATCGTCTCAATCATTTGATCTCCGATCGTAAAAAGAGGATTCAGGCTCGTCAGCGGATCTTGGAAGATCGCACCGATTGAAGCGCCGCGAATTTTTTCTTTCTCGGACTCCTTCAGATTATCGATTCGGCGTCCGTTTAAAAGAATCTCTCCGCCGGCCACATGAGCCGGAGCCCCCAGCAGACCGATAACCGAGTTGCCGACCATCGACTTTCCGGCACCCGATTCGCCCACAACGCCCAGCACTTCTCCCGGATAGATCTCAAAACTGACCTTATCCAGGGCTATGAGTTTCTCACGCCTCGTCGGGATCTCTACGACAAGATTTTTAACTTCTAAAAGCGGTTCTTGTTTTGTCATATTCCGCTCCTACTGCAGTTTCGGGTTCAGTGCATCACGCAGCCAATCGCCAAGCAGATTGATCGTGAGCACAAAAAGGATCAGAGCCACGCCGGGAAAGATCGCGAGCCACCACTCTCCTGAAAAGAGAAATTCATTTCCGACTCGGATCAGCGTTCCTAAAGACGGCGTTGTCGGCGGAACGCCAACGCCGAGAAACGAAAGTGTCGCCTCGGTAATGATCGCGGTCGCAACCTGAACAGTCGCCAAAACCAAAACCGGTCCCATCACATTGGGCAGAATATGCGTAAACATGATTCTCATGGAACTTACGCCAAAAAGCTGAGCGGCCTGAACATAATCCCGCTTCTTTTCCGTCAGTGTCGCGCCTCGAACCGTTCTTGCATAACGCACCCATCCGGAAAGAGAAATCGCAAAAATCAGAACCCCATAAGCGGCCTGATCATGAACGCTTTCAGGAAGAATCGCTCGGATGACGCCGTCAATGAGAAGCGCAAGCAGAATCGCGGGAAAACTCAGCATCACGTCGCAGAAGCGCATGATGAACGTATCGGTCATACCGCCCGCATATCCGGAAATGAGCCCCAGCGACACGCCGATCACAATGGAAATCAATACCGAAGAAAGGCCGATTTCAAGAGATACGCGCAATCCGTACAGGATGGCTGAAAACATATCTCGGCCCTGATCATCCGTGCCCAAAACAAATTTCCAGTTTCCTCCTTCCATCCATGCCGGCGGCAAGAAGTGTTGCCGCAAGCGGTGTGACATCGTCGTTGTAATCAAAATAAGGGTTATGCGCCGGAGCCCCGCCCTGACCGATGCGAATGTAGGCGCCCGGAACCTTCTCGAGCATGAATGCAAAATCTTCTCCGCCGGCCATCCGAGGATAGCTGCGGTCGACATTTTCTTCGCCCACTAAATCAGCAGCGATATCAGCCAGAATCTTGGCCTGAGCAGGCGTATTAATGACCGGAGGATAGAAGCGTTCATACTTTGTCTGAGCTTCACAGCCGAGACCCGCGGCGATGCAGGCGCTGATTTCACCGATTCTCTTTTCTACCAAGTCTCTTACTTCAGGTGAGAAGGTTCTGGCGGTTCCGACAATCTGGCAGGTTTCCGGACAAACGCTCTGCGCTCTCGGGTCTCCCGCCTGGAGCGAGCAGCATGAAACCACAGCGGTTTCCAGCGGATCAACCTCTCTGGAAACAATACTCTGCAGAGCCACAATCACATGAGCGGAAGCAAGCACCGGATCATGATTCATCTGAGGACGCGAAGCATGACCGCCTTTGCCCTTAACCGTAATCGTAAAGGCGTCTGCGGCGGCCTGCATCGCTCCGTAGTTCAGTGCGATCTTTCCGGGCTCCAGCGCTGATGAGTTGTGCAGCGCATAGACTTCAGCAACAGGGAAGCGATCAAACAATCCGTCATCGATCATATGTTTTGCACCAGACCAGCCTTCCTCCCCCGGCTGGAAAATCAGGACGACTTCTCCCGGAAAATCACGGGTTTCCGCGAGATATTTCGCGGCGCCCAGCAGTACCGCAGCGTGACCGTCATGTCCGCAGGCGTGCATACAGCCGCCGATCTGTGAGACATGATCGTGAGAAGAAAGTTCCGCCAAGGGGAGCGCGTCAATATCTGCTCTGAGACCTACTCTCAGGGAGCCGGGACGAGCGCCTCTGACAACACCGACAACACCGCAGCCGCCGATACCCTCATGAACTTCATCGACACCAAAACTGCGAAGCAGCGATGCAATTTTGCCGCTGGTCTGAGGCGTCACCAATCCGATTTCCGGATTCTTATGGAAGTCACGACGAATGTCTCTAAGCGTTTGCGCATATTCCTTAATCTGAGGAAAAGCGTTTTTATTGAAATCAAAAGATCGGGCTGACATAAAGATTCCTTAATCGGCCTTCAGTCTCGGATCTACCAAGAAATAAAGAAGGTCGACAATTAAATTGATCACAACAAATATGAGCGAGATGAGGCACAGATAAGCTGCCATCACCGGAATATCCGCAAACTGAACCGCCTGAATAAAAAGCAGTCCCATTCCCGGCCACTGAAAAACCGTTTCAGTCACAATCGAGAATGCGATGATCCCGCCCAGCTGAAGTCCGGTAATAGTGATGACCGGAAGGAGCGTATTCTTCAGCGCATGTTTATAAAAGATTTTAGATTTTGGTATTCCTCGGGCGTGCGCAAATCGGATGAAGTCTGATCGAAGCGTTTCGAGCATTTCACTTCTCACCAGACGCATAACCAGAGCGATTTGAAATATCGCAAGCGTCGCCGCGGGCAGAATGATGTGTTTTAATCCGTCTGCCGTCAACAGACCGGTCGTCCATTTGCCAAATGCGACAATCTCACCTCTTCCGTAAGAAGGGAGCCAGCCCAGCCAAACGGAAAAAACCAATATCAGCAGAATACCGATAAAGAAGGTCGGTAAAGAAATCCCCAGAAGCGACAATCCCATCAGCCATTTGGCGATCATGGAGTCTTTATGGAGCGCGACAAACACGCCCAAAGGAATACCGATCAGCGTCGCAACAAAGGCGGAGAAAAATGCCAATTCAAGCGTTGCCGGCATTTTCTCTGCGAGAAGCTGAGCCACCGGTGCGCCTTGCCGCAGCGAAGTACCGAACTCGCCGTGAAGCGCATTTACAACAAACGTCCCGTACTGTTTCCACAGCGGTTCATCCAAGCCGAGACTCTGCCTCAGAGCAATCCTATCCGCCTCAGTCGCTTCCTGACCGAGCATTTGGGTAACCGGATCTCCGATAAATTGAAAAAGCAGGAATGCGATCAGCGTTACGACAAGCATAACGATGACGGCTTGGAGCAGACGTTTCAATACGAAAGTTAACATCTACTTTTTTCCAAGGTTGACGCCGGAGACAGTGCTCCGGCAAAAGCGGCAATTTTACTTGACAGTGACCTTATCAAGCTCTAGGCGATTATCCGCACGCATCGGTGTATCAATGTTCTTTTTCATTGCCCAGTTAATGATCTGGGTATGCAGCGGAAGCTGGTAAACATTATGGTTCACCATCAGCAGAGCCTGCTCGATTAAAGCGTTTCGCCTTGTCGGCTCTGTTTCTGCCTTGATCTGTTCAATCAAAGCGTCCAGCTTGGGATCAGAGACTCGGCCGATATTGGAAAGCCCGTTGCCTTTCTGCACGTCGACTGTTTCGACCAGGGACTGGAGCGGGAAAAGCGCATCCTGAGTTGTTGCACCCCAGCCAACCATACCGGCTGAACTGTCAAACTTCAGCACTTTCGGGAAATAGTTCGCCCGAGGCATCGTATTAACGTTAACCTTGACACCGATTTTTGCCCACATGGCAGCAAGCGCCTTTGCGATTGCTTCGTCATTGACCCAGCGGTTATTCGGTGCATCCAGCGTGAATTCAAATCCGTTGGGATAGCCTGCTTCTGCGAGGAGTTTTTTTGCGGCAGCGGGATCATACGGCAGTCTTTCCGCCGCTTTTTCCGTCCATCCGTTTGTCTCGGACGAAATAATTGTGCCGTTGGGAATCGACATACCCCTCATGACAGTTCTCTTGAGGGTGTTCACATCAATTGCCTGATAAAGGGCTTTTCTAACGCGAATGTCTTTAAAGGGATTCTTAGTTGATTTTTTCCCGTCAATGAGAATATACGGCGACTCATCGCGCATCTGATCCAGAGAAATCATCAGAACGCGAAGCTCAGGACCTTCTTCAACCTTCAAGTCCTGATTTCTTTTCAGGCGGACAACGTCCTGCGTCGCAGGATCAAGCACGAGGTCAATTTCGCCCGATAAAAGTGCGGCCATACGCGTTGCAGCTGATTTAATCGGCGTGTAGACAGCCTCTGTCACATTGCCAACTTTATTTGCCTTATTCCACCAGTCCGGATTTTCAATAAAAACAGTCTTGATATCGACTTCTCGAGTCTGCAGTTTGAACGGTCCTGTTCCGTTTTCGTGTTTTGCCGCATAAGATTCTTCTTTACCGACAAAGTTCTGCGGTGCTGTGGCACCGTGTTTTTCAGCCCAGGCTTTATTCAAAATTCGAAGATTGGTCAGCTGAGTCATCAGCACCGGAGAATGAGTGTTCGTTTTTACGAGAACCTCTCCGTTAGGCAATTCTTCAGCGCCCAAAATACCGGCGGTATAAGTTCTAAATTGAGAGATAGGGTGAAGCGCTCTGTTAATAGAAAAGACGACATCGGCAGGAGTCAGCGTCTCGCCTTCATGGAATTTGACGCCCTGACGGATCTTAAACACATAGCCTTCAGGAACGGATCTCCAGCTTTCGGCAAGACAGGGAACGATTTTCCCCTTGGAGAGTTCCACAAGCGGCTCGTACACGTACGAGTTGGCTGAATTATTAAGATTTTCGTTCTGAGCGTGCGGATCAAAAGTTAATATGTCCCCTTGACTTGCCCATTTGAAAGAGGCTGCATAAGCGCCAGAAGAAATACCGATACCCAAGGCCGCGCAGGCCATTGCAACTGCAACTAAACGACGCATATCTATCTCCTATAAAAATTAACGGTATGCCATAACTTTTATATCATGCAAAAACCGAAATTTATCGAAGGAGAGAGAAAAAATTACTACCCGAAAAAACACTCATTGGATCGGTACAGCCTCGAAACTGTGCACGGAAGTAAAAAAATAACAATTTGATCTGTATAAATTTATTACCCCTTCACGCGGACAAAATAAAACCTCTCACCGCATTCGCAGCAAGAGGCTTTAAGAATGGAGAGCCCGGAGACTACCTACTTTCGCAAGAAATACAACTCACTATCATCGGCGTGGAGGCGTTTCA
>NZ_WSRP01000069.1 GCF_009767915.1 Parasutterella muris | reverse complement strand
TCGCCCTCTGACGGCAAGCCCCGGCAGGTTGAAAAGCAACCTGCGGGGTTGCCTCACAGCGTGTTGTGCCTTCGCTTGCTCGTCAAGCGGTGCTCATAAAAGTTTTGCAAGCAAAACTTTTACAAGGCTCCCGCATTGACTAGCGCTCAGGCCCGTTCTGTCGACGATTGAGCTGTTTTTGTTGAGCTGGTTCTTTGTTTTTTCGAGCCCATCTGTCAACCTGTTGGATAAATTCGTCAAAGTTCCGAGTTCGCTGCTTCAAGAAGTCGTGGATGTTTTTGTAGAACTCGAAATCCTTCAGTCTTGCCTTTAGCTCGTTCAGCTCCTTTTCAACTTGCTTCAGTCGAGTAAGTTCCGCAATGCGAGCTAACAAAACAGAATTTTTTGATTTTTCCGAACTGAGTTTTTTCCGAAGTTGGAAAACTTCCTCGGTGATGGTTTTATTTTGCGCCGTGAGGGCCTTATTTCTCTCGCTAAGGCGCTCGCTGGAATCAAGCAATGCCTCCCTACGTGAAACAACTCGTTCTCGCGCTATGAGCGATTTTGAGCGTTTTTCAAAGGTCTCTTTTGTAACTGCGTAGGCTTTCGCTTGCCCGGCCAATGTCTCAAACTCTTCTTGAGTCACGCTTACCCGTGATGACAACCGCGCCTTTGACAGCAGTCCCTTTTTCGGTTCGATCGCCTCAACCGCAGCTAGGTCTGCCGTGGTTTGCTCTAGCTCTGCCAGCTTTCGCTCAGTCTCTTTGAGTTTCTTGGCCTTGTATACCGCAACGCTTTGGTGTCTGTGCGGTTTTTCTCCTTTTTCGAGTAGTTCTGTTAGCCGGACGCCTCGTTCCAGTCCGAATTGCTTACCGACTTTGATTGCAAATTCGTCTTGCAACGCCGTTAGAGCAGGCAGTTTGAAGAAGCTTTTAGCGTCTAACTTCCCTTCTCGTTCGGGAAAGACAAGCATGTGCAGGTGCGGAGTAGTCTCATCCAAGTGCAGGACTGCGCTAAGACGGTTACCAACTCCGTGACGGGCCTCAACGAAGCTCAGACACTCGGCAAAGTACCTTTCTTGCTCCTGTTTGCTCAATCGGGTCATAGCTTCAGGAGACGCGGTAATCATGTATTCAATGGCTACAGGAGCATCACAACGGATTTTTCTCTTCTGTCGGGACTGGATGTCGGCGACCCGTCTTTTTACGTCCTCCGAGATGTCTTCGGTTTTGAAGAAGACGATGTTTTGATCAGATCGGCTGATGTCAATGTCGGGATTTGAGTGTCGGTCGGTCAGTCTCTCATTGTGAATTTGAGACGCCTTGAGAGCGGTCATCTTGACCTTTCTCATTCGGATGATGCAGTATTGATTTTCAGCTTCGGGCATGGTGATCGGTTCGGAGGTTTCTGTTACTCTTTTTAAAAGAGTAACTCACTGTACTTATTTTATCGCTTCGCCTAAAAATAAGTACGTTCGTTCGCTCAGGGCTTCGCCCCGAGACCCCGCAAAAACCAAGAACAGTTTTACCGGTGAAACAAGTAGGGTCAGGGCACTTATTGCTCCCTGACCATGAGATTTCTGCTGTCTCATCCCAGTCGAAGGGTCGCGTCACAACAAGGCAGAATGACGGCCTACAGCTGCTAGGGCTAAAGAAATGATACAGCCGTTGTGTGGTCAAAAGCACAGAAAGACAAAACCGCCGTGAGGTCTCTTCACAGCGGTTTTGTTGTCATTTTCACCCATTCCATTCAGGAGGTTGTATGGTACTAGCACAAACGGCATGGGTGGGTTAAATATGGTCAGGCGCACTTGAGATTCCTGACCGCGTTGTTTCCGTAACAACGCCCTTTTGAACCACGACATTGAGCAAAACAACGGAACTCAATCGGCAACAGCGCACAAGGAAATTGATTGTTGTGATCGGGCGCGCTCATCTTTCCCGACCCTAGACCTCTCGCTGATCTACCCTCTTTTGGACCGAACATCGAACAACAACTAACGAGGCTCGACTGGCGACGTCGCACGAGGACGATTAGTATTTTAACGTGTCCTGCCCGGTTACCCGGGCAGGCTCTTTCACGCTAGCAAGTCAGCATCAACAGGAGCGCAACTATCAGTTTCAAAAGGAACTGATGGTGTCTCCACACGAATGCTAAAATGCAGGCAAGAATGTTATGGTACGACATAACGTTCTCCCTTGATAAAGCCGTTTCGCCCTCGCCACAGGGCTTGACGGCTTTAGCTTTATTCAGCGCCGGAAAAATTCACAGCGCCGACCGGCCCGCCACGGCCAATCTCGTTCTTCTAACAACTACTGAAAAATTCAGGACAATCAGAAGAAATCTTTGCCATCAAAACCTTTCCATGGATCGCCTTTCATAGCCTTTTCAACAAAGGCCTTCCATTCCGCTTCTTGGAACTGTTGGTCTTCCCAGGTGTTCTCAACAAATCCCCATTTTTTGGCATCTTCGGGAGTTGAGCCGTATTTTTCTAAAACTATCGCCTGAGCGGTTTCGAAGTCGAAATCCTTCAGGGACGATTGAGGGTGATTAGTATTGGTTGTGATCATAGGAGGTGAAAATTTGGTAGCAAAAACAATTAGTGGTCAGGCGCGCTTGCGATTCCTGACCGCGTTGTTTCCGTTAACAACGTCTTCTTTAGTACCAGACATTGAGCAAAATTAGAACGGAACTCAACCCGTGAAAGCGCTCGAAGACAGTCAGAATTTTATGACGAGGAGGGTGTCAAAGACCACCAAAATTGAACTCAAGTTTTCTCAGAATTGGCGAGATCAGCATTACAAACTCAGGGTCGATCAGTTTCTTTCGGAGCCATTTCTTGTACTCGTCTGGATTATTTGCATCGAGCTTGGCTGGTATTTGTTTCTGACGGCGCAGGAACTCGTAAACCTCTGAGACGTTGGTTCCGTGTTTTTCTAATACCGTCTTATTTTTGCCGGACAACCAATCAGCAACCATCACTATCTGAGGCTCTGTGAGCGTGGCTTGCCGTCTGGTTAAGCCTGATACCCAATCAACCGTATCGGTATCGGGTTCGGGGTCGGTTACGAGGTGAGGTCTAAGGCTCATACTGAAACGAATAGCAGTTACCCGTTTACCGATCTTTGAATCCTCATCGATCGACCATTTGACGGTGAAGCGGGTGTAGACGCTCTCGTTGATCTGTTGGACAGCGACATTGAGTACACGTAATTTAAATTGCCCAAAGGCCGAGTATTTTTCGGCGTCCAATGTCAGTCGCAATTCATCCAGAGGAATGGTTTCGCTCCATCTTTGCTTTATTCCTCCGGTGTCTTTATTTCTCATATGCAACATCAGCCGAGCGTATAGAGGTTGCGTGTAGACACTGCGGAAGCCTGTTATTTCCTCTAGGTCGTACTGGACAAATCTTTCCCGGACTTCTTTTAAGAATGGAATGATCATTGAGCTGAATTGGATGCCAATCATTCTTTTTTCATCGTTATAACCTGATGCCTGACACCAAAGGAATGTCCAAGTCATTCCCTTCTTTCTGTCAATCGGGGCGAGTGTGATTGTGCGTGTGAGCAAGCGATCAGCAGCCTCTTTTAGCAATTCATACGAATCATTTGATACGGCTCCACCTAGTTTTTTTAAATCCTCTAACCGCAAGTAAAACTTGTCTTCACTTGTGATTTCGGTGCCTAACGGCACTTGGGCGATAGCAGAAAAAACAATACGTTGTTCCAACAAAGAGAGACGCTGGGCGGAGCGAACCACTTTATTTGAATATTTAACGAGATTCGGGTCTTTGAGCATGAATAATTGCAATGAAATTTTTGAAATAGTATAGCGATATAAGTGCATAAATGGAATTGCAATTATTTAAAAGTTATTAGTCCCGTTTTTGCAACTTTTCTCCAAGCCTGTACTCCCGTTTTTGCAACTTTTCTCAAATGTTAATAACTCACGGAAGCCTTGGAGTTCTCGGGCCGTTGGGGCATGCCTCGCGCGCGCGCGTAAAAAAAACTATTCTTAGTAAAAAAAACAAGAAAGAAGTGTGAATAGTGAATAACTCAAAAAAAAATCAAAAAAAATCTTCTTCAAAAAGTGAGCTTCGCCTTCGGCTCCGCTAGGTCTTAAAATCACCCTCCCCCGCCTCCCTCCGGGAGGAGCGAGTCGCCCTCTGACGGCAAGCCCCGGCAGGTTGAAAAGCAACCTGCGGGGTTGCCTCACAGCGTGTTGTGCCTTCGCTT
>NZ_WSRP01000068.1 GCF_009767915.1 Parasutterella muris | reverse complement strand
TGCTCTAGCATACCTACAAGACAATAATTTTAAAAAGCTCTCAACTCCCTGATAATCAAAGGACTGAGAGCTTTTTTATTTGATAAATTCTGCCAAACTCAGGTTTTAATTTCATGGGATTTCCCTGGACTTTATAGGTTTAAAAAACATCTAGCGCAGAGGTGACTGCCGATTTCTTAGAAACGGCATCTCTGCTCTTTTGTGATTCACTCGATTCGGAATTCTTTTCAACGGCTGAGGAGGCGACTCTCTTGTTTTGGTTAGCTTTTAATCCGGCTGCAGCGCTGATGCTGTCCATGCTGAAAGCTAAAACCACACCGACGACAATTTGGCCGTCTTCAGGATCTTCATACTGCCAATCGACAATATTTCTGGCTCCGGAGAGATTAGCGCTGGCTTTAAGACGAGATTTTTCATCAACAATAGATTCGACCGCAGCTTCTACAACACTCGAATCAATCATGCCAGTCTTTCCATCTTTCACTGCGTATTCTTCTGTTTTAGTTCCGCGTGAAGCGTTCTCTTCAGAAGAGAAGGACAATGACAAGAATTGTGCAAGGTTCGCTCTTGCAATTGCGGAAGCCTGTTTCTGAGCGGCTTCGATATGACGGCTTTGAATTGTAGGATTATTGGACTTCTTAACAGACCAGAATCCGAAAGACACAACTGCAGGGCCGTTTTCATCTACCAACAGACGCGATCCGTAGAGTTCGGACAGTTTCTCGTCGTCGTTCACCGGCAGCTGCTCTTCAAGGGGAGCCCCTACTGCCTTAAGATTCGGCGGAACTCTGTTCTTTAAGCAAAGAGCAAGATCCTGCGTGACTGGAGACTGCATGAGAACCACGGCTACCGCGGCCTTGCCGTCTTCATTAACAGTAATGAAGTTATCCAGAATTGTGATGCCGCTCATCTGAATACTCGTCGCTGATTTTGTCCTAGCAATAAGCACGTCATTTAAGAGACGAATTTTTTCATCTTTAGGTCTTGACGAGTACTGCGACGGATCCACGCCCGCTTTTTGCAAAGCTTGGTCGAGGTGAGCTTCAGATAGAGCTAGTATTTTTTCTCCGATCGCCTGAATCTTAGATACGCCCTCTGCTTTTTCATTCTTAAATGCACCGGCGTTCGAGCTGTCATCATTGAAAAATTCCGAAGAAATTTCCGAGGATGTCTTATTCACCAGGAAATTAGAGAAATCTTTCAGGGCACTTAAGTATGCTTTTTCATAGGCCAATTCAACCTGGCGGAAAAAATCAGATGAGGCTTTATTCCCGTCAACATCAACAACCTTATAAAAGATGACCTTACCGCGGGCATTTGTTGTTCCGCCAGCGCGAAGATTCTTTTCCTTGAGATAAGCCTTGACCTGTTTCTCCAGCTCAAAATGCGGGTTTTTAGAAACCTTGTACGCACGTTTTACTTTATTGTCCGCTGACTCGTTAACGTCTTTAACGTCGGCGGCCACAATTGCCGTTGCACCATGAGAAACAGCAGCGGCAGCGGCTGAAGAGCTGACGTTGACGTCAGCCGCCTGTTGGGAGATTGCCACCGAAGCAGATAAACCGGCTGCAAGCAAGACGGCCGCGCATAACGCTATTTTTTTAAAGTTATTCATTGGAAATTACCACTTAGGTTGCTGGGTTTTAACAACTTTCTTCTTTGTCTGTTGAGCTTCTTCCCGGGGCAGCGCTCTGAGGATGTATTCACGAGGCACCAGACCGACCAGATCTACGTTCGACTTAATGACAGAAGCATGAGAAATTTTCGGAGAAGCGTCACTGATACGGACCTGCCCGACTTTAATTTCATCTCGAGCCAAAGGTTCTCCCGTATAGGGATCCTCCAGAACCTTGCCGTATTTAACCAAGTTGTATACGTCTCCTACCTTAACTGTGTCTCCGCCTTGAGATAAAGTCAGAGTACCGTTGTTGTAGGCAAGCGCCATAATCGGATAGATGATGTTTGAAAGTTTCGCTCCGATGGCATAGCCATCCTCAGCACCTTGTTCATACACATCTTCAGGCTTTTTAAGTTTTACGATCTTATCTTCTGTGCCGGATGCTGCAATCTGACCTGTGGCCGCTTCAATCAACCTCCAGCTCAAACTCACATGTCCCTCGATAACCTTACTGATTTCTTTGGTATACGGGTCCTGCTTGTTGTTCTGCTTCAGTACAAAGTTGTTAATTTGACCGACAAGGACATAGTCAGAGCCCAAGCTGTTTCCAATCCTCGCCCTTTCCTCGGGTTTGACATCGGGATTTAAAAGTCCGGCCAGTTCTCCAAGTCGATCGCCTTGGAAATCTCTGTCCAGAACTGCAAAATGTCTAGTTCCGGTTAAATAATCTACCAGACTCTGTCTCAGACGCTGATCAAAGTCCTCAACAAGTTTTGTGTTTCCTCTGTAATAAAAAGGAATAACAGCGATTCGTCTTCTAGTGGACTGTGAATCGTCTTTATAAACACTGATATCCGCATCAACCACAGCCTTAAACAAGCCATTCGGCTCCTCAGTGACATCCACTACAGAGAATGATTTCACATGACCTTTAGTCTTTGTTTCTGTCGAGCTCGCTAGGGCATCGCTGACAGACGACCTGGACTCTTCTGATCTTCCTTTGGAATCCTCTTCAATGGTCGCAGCCGAAGCCGCGGCACTGACCGATGCGGTCTGCGCCTTCAGAGAAATACCGGAAACTTGAGAAACCGCTTCAGTCAATGCGGCCTGGACCGCAACCGGTCGAGTTGACCCAGTACCAACAGCTTGAACCGTTTTCGTGATTACTCCCGCTGCCAGTACCTCAGCGCTAAAAGCGGCGCTGACCAACAGGGAAAGTGTCAGACGTTTAAATTTCTTCAGATTCATTTCGATTTCTTACTTCTTTTTATTGTTTGCTACCGGCCGACGGAGAATGAATCCCTCAGCAAACGAGGCAGGATCACCGCTGGTGACATCAACAACGCTAAACTTAGGGTTGATTCTGGAGACCGTGCATTCACCGACCTCTGTTTCAGCAGAACCAAGACTTTCACCGGTCTGCGGATCCACTAATTCTTCGCCCGGTTCAAAAATGATGAATTTCTCTCCGACTTTTAAACCGCTGTCATTGCCGCGATTTATGAAAAGTTTTTTGCCCTGAACTCGAAGCACTGTGATGGGAAAAACCGTATCGGACAATTGGTTGGCCAATTGACCGGCGACACCCTCAAGTGTTTTATCCAAAACGGCTCTGGAAGGGCTACCGACTCCATTTGCGATAAAGGAACCGCCGGAGTTGGATGCTTTAATCGGGAATGAAGCGACGACAGTGCCTTTGCTCGTGTCAATAATCTGAACGGACAATTCGATACGAGCTCCGTCCTGAACTTTGTATTTATTGCTGATGTTCGGAACTTTACTGGCAGATCGGCCGAAATTGAAATCTAAAACTTCAATCTGTACTAAGGACTGAGCGTTTGAAAACTCACCTTTATGAGCCGCATCGCCGGCAGCAAGATCCGACTGAGCGAACTCCTGTTCTTTTCGAATCGCCTGCAGATGAGCAGCTCGTCGGGTAAGCAGTTCAAACTTTCTTCCGTTACGAATCGCGTTTTCGACATCTGAAATTAAAGATGATTTTCGGACAATTTCCTGCTGTTTTGCAGGAATTGCTTCACTGACAATCAAATCTGAAACTGCGACTCTGTACTTAGCATCCTGTGCCAAGGCAGAAAACGAGACAAAAGACAACGAGAGCAGGACTGATACGATATTTTTTAACATAGTAATAGCTTGGGATACATTGCCTCGGATACTACTATTTCTCAGGGGGGGGGCATGGAATTAGGTAAAACCCTTCACCTTTTTGAGTGGTTGTAATTTTTCTCTAGGCTGGAATAAAGAAAATTCCTGATTATTAAATCAGCTATCTATATATCTACATATTATCTATTTGAAAATAAACGATATTTATTTAAATATATTCTCGGCTGTATGTTTTAATGATTTGAACAAAAATGAAGTGCTTTCGGGATGCTCTTCGCAGGAATATGCAATCTCTCTCGTGTCATTAAGATCTCGAAGCAATATTCTTTCGCTCTTCTTTCATAGAAATACACCTGTAAAACGTATAAACATAAGATCTGGTCGATTGAACTATTTGATTTTGTATAAGTTTTTTAAATTATTTATCCAATATACCAACTCTAAAAATTCACTCTTAGCTAGGAGGCCTGTGAAGAAAAAGAAGGCATGGAAGAAGAATTTTGAGGCTCTTCGTTTATGGGAGCGTACTGCCGGCTGCTTTGTTATCCGCAGCGATTGGCTCGAAGACCCGATCGAGGCATTGAAAATCTACCGGCGGAGAAATATTGTTGAAATCGCTTTTAGACAATTTAAAGTCCTCAATGACGGAGATCGGCTGCAGGCAGCTCGAACTTCCTATATGGGAGAGCTAATGGTCCACATAATTGCCCAATCCCTCAGGATGGCCATAAACGTACAAGCCAAAAGAAGAGAAACCTCGGAATCAGGTTCGACGCACGATATTAATAAAAAATCTGAATAATATCTGCGAAAATTTCTGATAATTGCATGAATTTATT
>NZ_WSRP01000067.1 GCF_009767915.1 Parasutterella muris | reverse complement strand
AGTAGCTCGGACGAGCTCCGAGTTTTCTCACCGCTTTCACGTAAGACATACTTGTGTAGGTTCCACCTCTATCGCTGTGGATGACACAATCTGATGGCAGCAGTCCTTCCTTCGTCGGAAGCTTATTTAACGTAGCTAACGCTAATTGCAGCGTTGCACTCGAACCGGTTTCCCAAGCAACTATCTTATGGTTAAATAAATCTTTGATCGTGCTCAGTACAACCCAGCCCTCTCTTACCGGGACAAAAGTCATGTCCGTGACAAGTTTTGTCATCGGGCCGGATGAAGAGAAATCCCGTTTCAGCACGTTGTACAAAGGTTCCTGAACAGGCTCAAGCATTTCGGTCTTGTAATGGATTCTGCGCTTTGGGCGGACTCTTGAATTTAAGCCATGCAGCCTCATGAGTCTGGCGACGCGTTTATGGTTAATGGCAAAGCCGTTTAGTTTGCTCAAATACACCGCCATTCGCTTTGCTCCGTAAGCAAAATTACGGCGCTTTTGGAGTTCTGAAATCTGAGTGACTAAAGGATCACCTTCTTCAGCTCTTAATTGTTTTTGCCGTTTCCTGTAAAACGTGCTCCGATGGATTCCTAGCCAGGAGCAGGCCTCCTTTATTGGCACTCCTTTGTCTTTTAAAGACTCAACGATTGAGACAATATTTGATTCAGAGTGGTCCTTTAAATTAAAGTTTTTGGTAATCCACTCTTTGATTGCAAATGTATAGGCTAAGACAGACGTAATTGAGTAGCTGCTACCTCCAACTATTGCACGTCCTTTGCGATTTTTTAATTCGGATTTAACCCACCGTTGAACCGAACGTGGTTCCAGACCATAGAACTCGGCTGTCTTTAGTGAGGAACGAAACTTCCCTTCAATAACTTGTGTCGCAATAGAACTTGCGAAAGCCCGAGATATGGCCCTTTTGGATATCTCGTTCTTTCGGGACTGGGTTATGACGGACTTTATAGTACCTCTATAAACGCCAAATTGAATTGCAAGCTTAGTACAGGACAGGCCTTGACCATGCAGCTTAACTATTTCTTCTCTTTCAATAGCGGAAAGCGGGGATTGTCGCTCTTCAGAGGCAATCCAATCACTGCTCAAGAGGGATTTAGCCTTCCATAAACGCAAAATATCTTGCGGAACGCCCGATAGTTGTTCAATCTCTCGATACTTCTTCATTTCATCGAATAAGGATTGAACCAACCTTTTGGTCTCAAGAGAAAATATCTTCCTCGCCAAGGTGCCTCCTTGCCAAGTGTCGCATTTTCAGGGGGCAGTTCACATTAGGCGGCTATTCTATGCTGTCGCGTAACAGCTCCGTTTGTTTATTTCGCAAAAATCAACTTTATCGGATCGCCAGCATGTTTGCATTTGGGCTATGTCAATCGTTCAAATTTGTTTTGGACAGTAGTGGATAGACAAGAAACTGTCGGCGGGCGTGCCATGTTCAAAATTGAGTATCGCATTAGCCGCTAAATTTTGTTGAGAATAGCGTTTGCGGTGTTGAAATATAAAAAGAAATTCGATATTAAGAAAGCCTGTGTGGCAAGGTGCAGTTTGTAAGCCAAAAGTGAATCTGACAAGGTTAAAGGGCAATCTAGACCAATATGTTATGAGAAAGCTAAAGGCGCTTCCAGACAGCCTGAAGGGCCAACTTGTTAAAGTTATAAGGATGGTGCGTTATTAGGCATTGGAAGTACTTTCTTGAAGTTCATAATAGGCAGAATGTCATTGTTCGGCATACAACAGCCTGAAGAGATTTCTAGAGAAGCCTCTTCCAAAACATGTAGTGCTGCCTTTTTACAACTAACCTCAACAATGCAATGAAGTTTGATTAAAAAGCCTGAAATAAGGGCGTTAGGGGAGAATTTTGCCAAAATCAACTTGATTTCCAGGCGGGTTCCAGAGATTGGTCCTGCTCACCATGAAGAATTTCAACATTTATCAATCCGCGAATTGAGAAAATCTGGATGCTGTGTCGATCAATTTAGTATGCATTATTAGCGTAGTTCTTTTAAGGAACTAAGAAGATTGGATCACTTGCTCTCACTAAATTTAAAGATAACGACAATCCCTATGCGAAATAATTAAGAGCGCAAAAGTTAAAGCTACTCCAAATCACCTAGGTCTTCATAATTACTGGTTGAGTCGCGAAGGAAGTTCCTTCAATTGAGTTTGTTCCGAAGTCTTCGTTTTGATTCCGAGCTTTCCATAAGCGTGAAAACGGTGACTCTCAACCGTGCGTTCACTTAATCCAAATTTAAAAATTTGTCAATCTTCTTTTACCAGAGACAAAACTTGCCTCTCTCTTATTGATAAAGATTGATAACGCCTATTCAGGTCTTCTATGTTCCCCTGACTTTGACCTACAGAATCTTTCCCTATGGCTTCGGATATGTACGATTTCGTTTCTCTACAAGAAAATAAGGATTAAAAATTAGACAATATATTTCCATCACAACCCCTCCCTGAACAAATAAAAAGGTCAAAAACCAAGCAATTTAGCTGGTATTCGACCAGTATAAATACAATCCGGTATTTAGAAAAAATAGGAATTAATTATCTTTGGGAGGCAAAGTATTTTTTGATCTCAAACAATACTTGGTTTTTAACTTATTGAATCTATTAAAAGGAATAATGCCTTCTTTTTGCATGCGACCAACAACGATTCCACAAAGGACCTCATTTTCTTTTGCAAATGTTCGGATAGAATCTTCCGAAAAACATTTTGTTTCGATAAAGGCTGTAAATATCGGAGTGGGTATGAGAATTTCCTTAGCAAAAGAATCAGCCTCATTCTCTTCTTCTTCCGTTACCCCATCAGCTTGAGCTACGTGTCCAAGAAGAACGTGACCAAGTTCATGGAACAAGCTAAACCAGAATTTGTCCGAATCTTTACCTCGCACCGTTAATCCTATAACTATTTTTTTCCCGTCACGAAAGGTTGCTCCATGAAGAAAAGATCCTGAAATATGGGGAAGAAACACAAGCGCAATTCCACACTCAGAAAGGAGCTCCTTCAGTTCTGGACAAAAAAGTTCAGGATCTAAAGTTGTTAAACGTCTAAGTTTCGGAAGTTTATCTCTTAGTTCATCTAAATTAATTGTTTTAACCGGTATTGACCTAGCTTCGATCTTTGCCCTCTGAGCCCAAGCAAGCAGAGCAAAATTTCCTTTTTCGGTAAGAGCTTGTCTCCGACAAGCTATTCGAGATAAACAAGTATTCCCAAGAAGAATACCTAAGTTTGCAACTTCAAAGAACTTTCGCAGTTCAATGACTCTCTCTATCGATGAAGAAACTTCAGAAAGCCAACCTTTGCGTACCATTTCAACAAAAGGAAACTGATTTGCGATATCTAAATCCTGAGAGATTTCGTTTTGAAGTCTAACCTTTGCAAGTTTCTCGCGAAAAATGGCTTCCAATTTATTCCAAAATCTAGAAGGGATACCCAAAACCATTTCCAACCGTTCCGCAACTTCTGGAGTAAGTTGAACTTCTCCATTTATCAACTTACTTATGTGCTTTTCGCTCATTCCCATGCGAACGGCAAATTCTTTTTGACTGATACCCCGGTCCTTCAATTGTTCTTTAACAGTTGCCCCAGGCGGTGTCGCTATAAAACTTTCACTTGTAAACATTGCGCCTTCTCCAGAACAAAATGAACGATTAATGATAATCAACTACTTCTAAGATGCACACCACATTGATTTTGTTTTTGACCATTTTAAAAACCAATCGGTGTGGGTGAACTAAATACAACCCGTATTCTCCGGCCCTATCGCCTGTCAACGGATGACAGCCCCCGATCTTGAATTTAAGCATTTCCTCCAATGTCTCAGCGGCTGAAATTTCTCCAATACGTTGATGAATCTTTTCTGCCATTAATTTTCCATGAAATTTCACAGTCTCACTTGCAATAGTGCAAATCTTCTCAAGTTTTCGATTCTTATAGGTTATTTCCACTCTTCATCCCATATGAAATTAACCTTCTAGGTAAATTATTATAACCAAGCAGGCCTAATTTGTCTATTGATTATGTCTTTCCTAAAATCCCTGGTGATATTACTTTTAGAGTATAATTTTTAATCAATACGCCATTGTACGATGAAGTCACTCGCAGTATCATCAGGTTGCAATATGTTTACCCCTCCATTTCAATCTTGTCCAGGAGAGTCTTTTTACTATAAGTTTAATTCTTAAAAGTTTAATGGCTGGTATTTTTAGAAACTTGAGTGGTAAACTCTGAAGGAGGAAAGACTAAGTTATTCGGAGTGATGATGCTAGAACTATACGAGAACAATCTTTTCGTCCGTTTAGAAAGTGTTGAAGAAAAAAATCCAACAGAATTAAAGAAATTAATTGAACATCTAAAAAATTTTCAACCTCTAAAGAACAATCCTCCCATTTTTTTAATCAATTTTCTTTTACCTCTTCAAAATACAAATTACGAAAATCAAGAAAATTTTGCTGTCCTTGTCATTCCAGGTTATAAGTTATTATTTATATGTTTAAATAATCAAACTTGGGACTCAGATTTTAGAGAAGACTTCTTGGAGGATATTTCATTCTTATCTCAAAAATTCCAGTATCAGGACAAAATTGGTCGTGTTAGGGCATGGAAAAATTCTCTTACTCAAGCCATTTCTTTAGAAGATTTCCTTTCTTGCCAATCTATTGAAACATTTAGCTTAAGCTCTGAACAAGGAAGATTAAGCCAACTTATCACTACCTTAATCACTGGCAGCGTAAATGATATAAATCATGTAGGAGTAGAAGTACCAGAAGATCAGGTTCGACGCACGATATTAATAAAAAATCTGAATAATATCTGCGAAAATTTCTGATAATTGCATGAATTTATT
>NZ_WSRP01000066.1 GCF_009767915.1 Parasutterella muris | reverse complement strand
CATTGCGCTTTCAAAATCGCCGGCTTCGGCGACCACTTCAAATATCGGGTTCATTCCCAGCAGCTGGACAACGCCTCGTCGGAAAAGAGGATGGTCGTCAACGACGACAACTCGATAAGTTTCTGCCATACCGTTCCTATCGTGAAATTATTTTATTGACTATGGTGTGAAATCTACAACCACCTGTGTTCCGTTTGGCACGGCAGGCTCGATTGAGATGACTCCTCCCAATATTCTAGTGCGCTCATGCATGATTTCTAATCCGTAATGGCCCTCCTTTTTCACGCCTTTAATACCGCATCCGTTATCCCTAACAACGAGGCGGAACTTTCCTGATGCGATCGGGCGAAGCGTGACGAAGACTTGGTCGGCTCTGGCGTGTTTTTCTATGTTGGTCAGGGCTTCACGAAGAATCTGCAGGAGATGAATTTGTTTGTTTGCGTCAAGCTCAAAGCTTTGAAGCTCGACATCAGTGGTGTAATGGAAGCCGTCGCGTTCCTTGAACTCGTCCAGAATGGAGAGGATGTTCTGTTTCAGATCGGATGACTTCGGTTTCAGTCGGAACGTGGTCAGCACGGAGCGCAGCTGCTGATAGGCGGTTTGGACGCCGAGCTTGAGCTCATCAAGAATGCTTTCAACTTCCGGACTTACCGTTCCTTTGTGAAGTTCTGTGCTCAGGCGAGCGATTTGAATTCGGGAGAATGCGAGCGACTGAGCAATGGAATCATGCAGTTCACGCGCAATCGTGGAGCGCTCTTCGAAAAGAGCGAGGCGGCGGCTTTCCACACTTTTTTGAGAATTATCGATTGCCTGAGCAAATTCCTGACCGAGGTTTTTGGTGAACTCGCGGTCGACGCGAACGTTCGCGTCCTCTTTAAAAAGTATGAGAAGCGTGAGCTGAGTGGTATTGATGTCCGCAGGTATGCAGGCAAGGCTGTATTTTTGTTCGTCGCGCAAGAAGTGCAGTATGGAATATTCTTTTTTAAGCACTTCATTAAGTTTGATATCAAAGCTCTGTACCGGCGGGTAGTTCGTCTGATCGGCCTCTGCAATGAAGCGGAGCGTGTCGGAGCCCGCGGAGCGCAGGCCGAGAGCGGCTGAACACGCGTCTAGTCGCTTGGTGATCAGCAGAAGGGCTTTATCGAGGTGTTCGCGCTCAAGCTGCGCGGTAAACAGGATGTTTTTCAGATCATAGAGAAGCTGGATCGCATCTTTCTGAAGATTCAGATCCGCGGTTTTTTCTTTGACTTCCTCTTCCAAGTTTGTGTACAGACGAGAGAGGTCCTCGATCATGAAGTTCATGCTGTCGGAGAGATTGCCGATCTCATTGTCTTTACGGTAAGAGCTTCGGCGGGAGAAGTCCCCGGCGCGTACGGAGGAGGAAAGATTGGAGAGCTCTTCAAGCGGATCAAAAAGGATTCGTCTTAAATAAACGCGGACAAAGATAAAGAGCAGCAAAGCGAAGAGCATCAGCAGCGAAAGACCGATGCGGATCTGTCGGGTTTTAATTTCGAGATCTTTTTCCAAGTCCAAAACGAATTGATCAATTTTGGAAACAAAGGAAGGGATGGTGTCGAGGAATAGGGTCAGTTCGGTTTCAGGCGAATGGATCACCTCTTCGGCGAGCGGCTTGATGGTTGAAAAATATGAACCGCTGATCGCGTCATATGTTTTTCTGAGTTCGTCCTTAGGGTCGTTCGGGATGGCATCAGTGAGACCCTGACTCGAGAGGCGCCGTTCAAATTCCTTTAGGGCGCCGCCGATTTCTTCAGCTCTCTGAGCTTCGGGCAGGCGCGCTGAGCGTGCCGCTGTCAGCGATAAGACATAGCTCTGCATACGAAGAGAGCCGGAGATATTGATGGCGCTTCCCTTTCCCGTGGAGTCCTGCGTGACCTGCAGGAAAGAGAAGAGGCCGATAAAAGCGACCGCGGTAATCGCGATCAAGACGGCGGAAATCTGAGTGAAAAGAGAGTTTCTAAAAGGGAGCACTTTTTTCATATGATTTCCGCCTCCTGTCAGTGTTTATCTTACTTAAAGCCTTCGTGCGGGAAGTCTTTAACCGCGTGCCAGAGGACCTCGGAGCCCTGCATGAAGTCTTCTGTCTTCATGGCTTCATGAGGATTGTGCGAGCCGTTCTGGTTGGCGACAAAGATCATCGCGGCGGGGATGCCGAGGCCGCCGAATGTGACCGTGTCGTGGCCGGCTCCGGAAGGAAGCTCTTTGGTTTTTAGGCCGGCTTCAGCGGCGGCTTTGGAGAGATGCTCTCTGAGCGCCTGATGGATGGCGAGCGGTTTACTCGAGATCAGTCCGTCGAACTCAAATTTAACGCCGCGTTTCTTGGCGACTTCTTCGGCTTCTTTGACCAGGACCGCGTGGAATCCGTCAAGGGTTTCCTGAGAGAGAGAACGGATGTCGACACAGAAAGTGACTTCGCCCGGAACAACCGCGATTGCGGAAGTTGCCGCGGTGTGAACGACACCGATCGTGAATACGAGGTCGTGTCCTGCCTTCAGCCATTCGTCCCAGAGACAGTCCATGCGGTAGGCCAGTTCAGCAAATGCCAGAACAGCATCATGGCGGAACTGTTTGTCAACGGCGCCGGAGTGAGCGGTCTGACCGACGCATCGAATGTTTTTGTGACGGACGTTTCCGCGGATTCCCGTCACGATACCGGCGCGCAGGGTATCGGAAGAGTCCAGTGTTGGGCCCTGTTCAATATGAAGTTCAATAAAGGCGGCCATCTTGGAGAGGTCCACCACAGGTTTTCCGGTTGTCAGCGCATCGGGATCAAAGCCGCAGGCTTTGATGGTTTCCGCAAGAGTCTTGCCGCTTGTGCGGTGTTTCAGAGCGAGGTCCTTGTCGGTGAGCTGTCCGGTCATGCCGAGCGAGCCGACATAGCACTTGCCGAACCAAGAGCTTTCTTCCATGCGCATCATCAGGACGGTGAAATCTCTTTCGGGCTGATAGTTGGTTTTGCGCATCCAGCGGGCGACGCAGAGAGCGGCAACGATGCCGGCGAGACCGTCGAAGTTTCCGCCCTGAGGAACGGAGTCGGCATGAGAGCCGCTGACCAAGGCGGGCAGATCACGGTTTTTACCTGGGACGGTCATCCAGACGTTGCCGGCCTTGTCTTCAGAAATTTCGAGGCTGAGTTCTTCTCCGATTTTTCTGAAGTACTCAAGAACCTGAGTTTCTACTTCGCTGTAGCCCTGGCGGGATACGCCCTGGCTGTCAAGCGACATTGCACGAACATCGTCAAAACACTTCTGCGCGAATTCAAGGCCTTCACGCTGGAAATCTGTAGACATGAAAAGATTCTCCTTAATCAGATTGGTTGGTAATGGTTTTGTATAGGGGCAAAGTTTACCTGCAGACCTATAGGTATGTCATTAAGCCAATATTTGAGTAAACTCGACATTTACATTTTTGTAAGGGTTTACCTCATTACGTAAAAAAACGTATTGTGTGAGACTAGCAACCGACAGGAATGCCTATTTCTGTCGGGGAGAAGGCCCTTTTGTCAGGTAGCTGACAAAAGGGGAAATCTAATATTTTTAAGGTGTTTTTCAATGTCAATTACTGCCTGGATTGCAGTCGTCGTTGTTATCGCAACGGTTTACTGCCTGATTAAGCGCTATGAAACACGCTTGGTCCTCTTTACAGCCGGCTTACTTCTTTGCTGCATCTCTATGAAGCCGATGGCAGCACTGGATCAGTTCGCAAAGAGCATGACCAATGCAAGTCTGATCATGGCAATCTGCGGTGCGATGGGATTTGCTTTTGTGGTTACACACACTTCCTGCGACCGTCATTTAGTCTCTCTGCTGGCCGCTCCGCTCAAGAAGCTTGGAATTCTCTTGATCCCGGCCTGTACTGCGGTTACTTTCTTCGTTAATATCGCGATTCCTTCCGCTGCCGGCTGTGCCGCTGCTGTAGGCGCGACATTCATTCCGGTTATGATTCGTTCCGGTATTCGTCCAGCCGCCGCAGGCGCTGCCGTTCTGATGGGTACTTACGGATCTATTCTCTCTCCGGGTATGTCTCATAACAACTTCGTTTCGAAGATTTCGAACATGGGTGTTATGGACTTTATCGCTCTGCACACACCGTTCTCCCTCATCATGATGGGTATCGGTCTTGTCGGTATTACGATCGTCTGCCTGGTTCTCCGCGACAACAAACCTACAGCTGAAGAGCTTACTGCTTATGAAGCCAAGGAAGGCGGTTCTGAAATTACCAAGATCAATCCGCTCAAGGCTCTGGCTCCGCTGGTTCCGCTTATTATTCTTGTTGTCGGCAACTCTTGGGTTCCCGCTCTTAAGATGGGTGTTGCTCAGGCTATGGTCCTTGGCGCCATCTTCACACTGGTTGTTTCCTGGACCGATCCTCAGAAGTTCTCCAAAGAATTCTTCCGCGGTATGGGCGACGGTTATGGCTCTGTGATGGGCATCATCATTGCCGCCGGTGTCTTCGCTGCCGGTCTGCGTACTGCCGGCCTGATTGACGCCTTCGTTACAGCGCTCAAGGCTTCCAACGAACTCGCTCGCTGGGGTGGTTCTATCGGCCCGTTCGTCCTTGCTGTTATTACCGGTTCCGGCGACGCTGCAACTTTCGCGTTCAACGAAGCGGTTACACCGCACGCTGCTGACTTCGGCATGCAGGTTCCGAACCTCGGTGCTCTGGCTCTCATCTCCGGTTCTCTCGGACGTACAATGTCCCCGATTGCCGGCGTTGTGATTCTGATCTCCGGTCTTGCTATGGTTCAGCCGATGCAGCTGGTTAAACGTACAGCGATTCCGATGATCGTCGGTGTTTTCACCCTCGCTCTGATCATGGTTTAATCAGGACCCGCTGAATAGTTAACAAAAAGGCGCCCCACCACGGGGGTGGGGGCCGTTTTGGTTTTATTTTTTATTGCAAAATAGGGTTGCCGCGTTTAGTAAT
>NZ_WSRP01000065.1 GCF_009767915.1 Parasutterella muris | reverse complement strand
TGAGTGGCTCAAAAAGCTGCTCGAACTCGATGGGGGCGTCTTTGTGGACACGCCCGCAATTGTACGAAACCTGCATGCATGTGTGGGTATTCGCCAATTGCTAGAAATGGGAGCATGCTCCCATGAAACCTCGCACGTGAGTGCAAGGTAGTTCATCTAAATTACGTCGCAGGCTTTCTTCATTTGTTTGCGAATAAAAACAAAAAATTAAGCCGCCCAAACCGGGCGGCCGTTTTTTATTAGAACGAACGATTACTGGATGGTTCGATCGGATTCTGACCAGGGAAAGGAGCGTTCCTGTTCTTCAAGAAGGTCCTCACAATCCAGTTCGAAATTCTTTTCGATGTCGATATCTTCAAAGAGATATCTGTCTTCTTCAATGGCTCTGCTCAGTCTGGCCCAGAAAATTTCGCCGCTCTTGTCGCGCAGACGAAGTTCGGCTTTACCGCTCGATAAAAGCTGAGAGAGCTTAAAAGGGTAGACGTGACGATCAACCGCAGCGGAGATAAGGTCAAAACGCTCTGCAGATCCAAATGTATGACTCAGAGAAGCGCTGATCTCACAGACCATGCCGTCTTCTTTAATCGATACCAGGCCGGCGGAACGGCGAATCGATAAAGAGAACGCCTCTGTTTCCTCTACAACGGTTTGTACTGCCGCATTAATGTCTTTTTCTACATTTACTGCTGCGGAGCTTAAAAGGCCGTTTTCGAATTTAGACATTTGAATTACCTTCGTTTAAAAATTGGTTCGTTGAATTTGTTGAATTGAATCTTCCGCTTAAATTTCTATCGAGACAACCCCGAAAAGCCCCGTCAGAACTCAGTTTGAGTCAAATTAAAGAAAAACCCTTAAGTATTTTTCTAAATGGTTTAGTAGTTTCCCGAATAATCTGCTCAAAATGAACGAATAAATGTTTTTGGTTCGTTAACTAAATATTTACTCAGCCAAATTAAAAAAAAAATCATCGACTCGAAAATTCAAACGGGCGGTAAAAAATCAAAACTCACGTCTTCAGGAGCCCTTGAATTCTTAAGATGTTGTAAGAAACATACAAAATCATTACTAAGAGAGAATTAAGGGAAAGTACTTATGAAAAATCAGAAAAAGAGCAGAAAACTTACAAATCAGATTGAATCCCAATTGCTGTCCTCAGTTTGAATTACTTAAAATTGTCTTAACTATAAGAATCTTTGAGTAATTAATTATTTAGTTAAAGAAGATAAAAGGTCCAAAACGCCTCTGTAATCCTAAGTTTTTATTACGGCAAAACTATAGAAAACGCGAACAAAACTAATAAAGACGTTGAGATTTTTTCAAAGTTGGACTAAATTTCTGCTCAAACAGTTTTATGTAGAAATTCTTTTCATGGTCAACCCTTACTCGCAAGAGGGTGGGCCGAGTGGTGTTTGTACTTTAAGCTGTTGCGTGTTTACCCCATGCTGCCGGAAAGTGCACCCGTCTTTTCGGTTAATTTGGATCAAGGAGATCTACTAAATGAAAGTTATTTATACGGATGTGCTGGTCATTGGCGCAGGTCTTGCAGGTCTGCGTATGGCTGTCGGTGCCAAGCGTCGCGGTCATGATTCCATCATCCTTTCGCTAGTTCCCCCGAAACGTTCTCACTCTAAAGCTGCTCAGGGCGGTATGCAGGCCTCTCTCGCGAACGTAATTAAGGGTGTCGGCGATAACGAGGACGTGCACTTTGGAGACACGGTCCGCGGTTCCGACTGGGGCGCAGACCAGGAAGTGGTTCGTATGTTCGTTAACACCGCACCTAAAGCAGTCCGTGAACTGGCTGCTTGGGGCGTGCCCTGGAGCCGTATCACTCCGGGAGACCGTCAGGTCATTATTAACGGCGAAAAAGTTACGATTACCGAACGTAAAGAAGCCGCAGGCCTTATCGGTCAGCGTGACTTCGGTGGTACAAAGAAATGGAGAACATGCTTCGTTTCCGACGGTACCGGCCACGCTATGCTGAACGCGGTCAGCGACCGTGTCATTGCTTACGGTATTCCGGTTCATGAACGTGTTGAAGCCATCGCGCTTATCCACGACGGCTCCCGCTGCTACGGTGCTGTTGTCCGTGACCTGATCACCGGCGAACTCATCGGCTATGTCGCTCGTGCGACAGCCATTGCTACCGGCGGTGCCGGCAAGCTCTTCCGCGTTTCCACAAACGCTCAGATCTGCGAAGGTACAGGTCATGCGATCGCTCTGGAAACCGGTGTTGCCATGTGCGGCAACCTGGAAGCCGTTCAGTTCCACCCGACAGGTATTTTCCCTGCCGGTATTCTGGTAACAGAAGGCTGCCGCGGTGACGGCGGTCTGCTCCGTGACGTTGACGGCCACCGCTTCATGCCGGACGTCGAACCTGAAAAGAAAGAACTTGCTTCCCGTGACGTTGTTTCCCGCCGTATGGAAGAACGTATCGCTCAGGGCAAGGGCGTTAAGAGCCGCTTCGGTGAACACCTCTGGCTCGACATCACGCTGCTCGGCGAAAACCACATCAAGCACAACCTCCGCGAAGTTTACGAAATCTGCCATTACTTCCTTGGTATTGATCCGACTAAAGACTGGATTCCTGTCCGTCCGGCTCAGCACTACACCATGGGCGGCGTTCGTACCAAACCCACAGGCGAATCTGAAACCCTCAAGGGCCTCTTCGCTGCCGGTGAAGCTGCTTGCTGGGATATGCACGGCTTTAACCGCCTGGGCGGCAACTCCGTTGCTGAAACCGTCGTCGCCGGTATGATCATTGGCGAATGTATCGCTGACTTCTGCGATAAACCTGAAAACGCTATTGATATCCCGACACGCGTTGTTTACGACTTCATCAAACGCGAACAGTCCAAGCTCGACGCCTTCGCTAAGAATTCCGGCACAGAAAACATGGCCGAAATTCGTACACGTATGCAGGAAATCATGACCACTAAGGTCGGTATTTTCCGTAACGGCGATATGCTTTCTCAGGCTGTCGAAGAACTTGAAGACCTTTACAAAAAGAGCTTCAACGTTGCTGTTAAGAACCAGCCGGGTGCTAACCCCGAACTCGTTTACGCCTACAGAACACAGAAGATGCTTCGTGTCGCCCTCGGCATGGCTCTCGGTGCTTCTCTGCGTACAGAATCCCGCGGTGCTCACTTCCGTATTGACTACCCGGTTCGTAACGACGCCGAATGGTGCAAACGTACTCTTTCTACTTGGAAGAACGAAAACGACACACTGCCGACCATCACATACCAGGATCTTGACATCTCCAAGATGGAGCTGCCTCCGGGATGGCGCGGTTACGGTGCTAAGAACTACATTGACAACCCCGAGACACCGATTCGTCAGAAACAGGTTGATGAAATCCGTGCCAAGATGGAAGCTGAAGGCGCTGACCGCTTCGCTATCCAGAATGCACTGATGCCTTACCTCCAGCTTCTTCCGGAAGACCTGCGCGGTAAGAACGAACGTATCGACGAACCCCTGTCATAACCTTTGGAGTTGAATTTAAATGGCTGAAAACGTACAACAGATGGCTGCAGCTGAAGACAAAAAGGAACAGGCGGCTCCTCAGACAAAGAACCACCGCATGCTTCAGGTGAGCATTCTCCGTTACAACCCCGCAGATCCGGAAAGCGTTCCGCACCTGCAGACATACTCTGTATCTGAAACAGATTCTATGACTCTCTACATTCTCCTGAATGAACTGAGAGACACACAGGATCCTTCTCTGCAGTTTGACTTCGTCTGCCGCGCCGGTATTTGCGGCTCCTGCGCGATGCTTGTCAACGGCAAACCGACTCTGGCCTGCCGCTGCCTGACTCGCGACCTTCCTGAGCACTTCACACTGGCTCCGCTCCCGGGCTTCGAACTCATCGGTGACCTTTCTGTCAATACCGGTAAGTGGATGCGCGGCATGAGCGAACGCATCCAGTCTTGGTGTCACCTTAACGACGAAGAAGTCAATCTTTCCAAGATTGAAACTCCGATGGATCCGCACCTGGCTGAAGACATCTACCTGCTTGACCGCTGCGTAGAATGCGGCTGCTGCGTCGCTTCCTGCGGTAACTTCCGTATGCGTCCTGACTTCGTCGGCGCTGTTGCAATCAACAAGATCTCTCGTTTCCGTCTGGACCCGCGCGATCACCGCAACGATGCTGATTACTACGAAATCCTCGGTACAGAATCCGGCGTGTTCGGCTGCATGTCTTTGCTGGCCTGCCACGACTTCTGCCCGAAGGATCTTCCTCTGAAGACTCAGATCGCTTTCATGCGTCGTAAGATGGCTGAGCAGGGCATCATGGGCAAGGAAGAACCCACACTGAAACGTGTTATTCCTCTTCGTGAACTCAAGCTCGACTAATTCCAAACACTGAATTAGTTTCATAAAGGTTCGTTATCGAAAGGTAACGAACCTTTTTTTGTCAAGCGAAAATTTGCGAGTGATTGTAAATTCAGATTGATTTTGTCTTTCAATTCACTCTTTAATCTTAGATTGAGCACTTTCGCGAAATCCTGCATGAATTTCTTTTTCTTGGCACGAATGCAAGGGGAAAGGGCTTAAATCCTTGAACTGCACACGCTTTATCCTAAGCTTAATATAGTTATTTCAGGTAATTTCATTAGGTACTTACCCTAATATTTTTCTAAAAATGTCTTTTTTTATCGCTGTTTTGTTCAATTTGTGCTATGTTACGTTGCGAAACAAATCAATTTAAACACTTTATTTAAATCCATTTGTTCAAAAATATTTACATAACTCTCATTTTTGTATGACCACAGTCTCCCGACTGACAAAAATGAGAGTAGGGCGGCCGGCTTGGCCGGCTATTAAAATAGAGGAGTAATAATGGCTCGTATTGAACATGACTTCATCGGCGACTTGGAAGTCCCGGCTGAAGCATACTATGGCGTTCAGTCCCTTCGCGGTAAAGAAAATTTCTTCATCACCGAAGAAAATAACAATCAGGAAATCTACTTCATCAT
>NZ_WSRP01000064.1 GCF_009767915.1 Parasutterella muris | reverse complement strand
CAGGGATTACTCTTTAAACAGTAAACTTTAACTAGGTTTAACAACATCAAGTAGTCAACCGATTTCAGGAAATGACAGTAGATTATTATAATAAGTCATACAAAATAAAGAAACCTCGAGGATAAAATGTCTAGAATGCAACCCCCCCCTTATATAGGATCCCAACGGAAATATAACAACAATCCCCATAGCAATCATAGATTAGGCTTCGGTAGCTTTGGCCATTTTTTGTTGACTGGGAAAAAATCTCATCATTCTATACATCCCCTCGCAATAGCTGTACTTGCGACGTGTGGTTTGGCTGTCACTGCTCCGAATGTGATTGATCCAGTTTTTGCCGCGGACTGGGACGGTACTAATCCCGATGTGCTCCAAATCGTTACTCCCAATCTGGGTGACGTTCACTCCGTCGTCAAGGACGTCGGAACTACTGGGGATCGTTACGATTTGGACACTGGCAACCATAACTGGTTGTGGACAGTGCAGGGAACGGAGGTTGAGAATCCGCAACTTGAAATAATTGTCAAGGATGTTGTAACAGACACGCAGAATGAGAATAAATTCTCTGACACCTATGGTAAAACTAAGGCATTATGGATTACAGCGAGTTTACAAACGATTTTAACTGACACTGAATATAAGGATTATGGGCAGTACATGACGTTAGCAAACGCAACGTCGGCAGGGCCAAATTACAGTTCAACAACAAACAAATCTAGTGTAATTCTTAATTTTAAGAAAGGGTCTGCTATTCTGGCTAAAGTATATGGCGCTAGAAATGATCTTGGCGGAGGAACTTCGCTAGATGGTTACGATGTGGACGCGGGTAATGCGAACGATAACTCTGTTGTCGTGAATATGGCTGAGAGTTCGAAGTTCTATGCGAAATTAGTTTTTGGGGGTCGATCTTCCCAGCTTGATTGTGTTCAGAATGTAGTACATGCAGGGTTTGAGACAAATCGCAATTCCGTTCAAATCAATGGCACTATTGTAGAGGGGGGTGCGCGAACCCTAGAAACGAATAATGCATCTTTGGGTTTGGTCATTACGAAGGGAATTTTTGGTGCCGAGGGATACCAGGCAAATAACAATCGAGTAAATCTGAATAATGTTGCCGTAGTAGCAGGGATGGCAGATGCGCGTAAGCTGGGCTTGGTAGGCGGCCGTGGGCTCTATTACTACCGAATTAATTCAACTGATACCGGTGAATATAGAGAAGTCGTTTACGGATCAGATGAATTTTACAAAGATGATGGGGATAGGTCTGGTCAAAGGGTTTCTGCTATCGCGAATAACAACATAGTTACTATAAAAAATAGTTATTTAGGTTATTATGTTGACGCAAAAAACAACGATATGTCGTGGCACGATTATCCCGATGAAGAAGGCTCTGGCGTCGGTTTTAGTGTGTACGGAGGTTGGTCTACAGGTGTTGCAGCTGACAACATAGTTGCAGCAGAAGGCTCAGTAATTAATGGCAATGTCATTGGAGGCCTGGAATTTCAGGATCAGCTCAAGATTCAAGAAGAGGATGGTGTATATCAATTCAGAGATCTGCATGCTAATCTGGTTTCATTGAAAGATACGACAATTAAAGCTGGGGCCATATACGGCACTACAACGGCGGAGGGTAAGTTACAACCAGATAGTGCCACAAGTTATTATCAGACGAACTCTCTTAATGAGAAGACAACACAGGCAGTCAATCGTAGGCGAGGTGCTGCGTATATTGCCGGAGATGTTGAAGCTGATTCCGCATATGTTCGGTATATCACTTTTGGACAGTATGTAGACACTAAGGCTTTGGATGGAACTTTTGATGTTTTCCGAAACTATTATCCTGGTTCAAACACTGAAGGGGTTGACGGAGTAGGAATTCCATTGGATGAAGATCCACTTGAAAAGGCAACTCGTCGCTTTGCAGAGGATGCGAAAGAAAGTATCCATCTTGGTCAACAGGTTGCTGGTTCCTACCTTATCAATAGGAAAGGATATCATTCCAGCTTAAAAGCGACTGATAGCTCTCAAAGTAATGTTACAGATAAGCTGCACAACTTCTGGGTAGGCGCTTACGCAAATTTATCAGATGGAATCTCTGGGGACGGGAAATCTTTTAATACAAAGGTAAGTCTGTTTAATAAAGATGACGGAAGCGTTAATCATGGTTATGTAGGCGGAGAATTATCTCTTCTGACTCATGACGACGGCATGTGGTATAGCTACGTCACCGATACTAGTGTTGGGGGTGAAGTTTCCAACCACAGACCGGCATTAATGCACCAGTTTAGGTATCACTACCAAGGTCTTGTACTTTATTTAGGTATGAACGATGGTAGTGGTGACGTCCCGGCGGTCCAAATTTCTTTTGATGAAATTGCTAACTTCAGGGAGAGTCAGGGACAAAACACCAACGCATTTGGAAACACTTTTGTCGGAATTATCAAAGATGGCATTGTGTATCAAAAAGTGTCAGTAGAAGATGGCGATAGCTCCGTCAAAGCGAGTGAAATGACGTTTGACGTCCCGTTTACAATCTATCAAAGCAAGCCAAAAGACAAAGCTTCGGAGGAGACAGTGCCTGTCGCTGTTGCAAAAGCTACTTATGGCTTCTATAAATATCTACATTTTGACGGGCACGACGGTGTACTCGATGACGGGACAATAGGTAAGGTTTCAGATCTGGGAACGGAAGCAGGTATCGGGCTAAAGTACTGGCTAAAGAGCCTGGATATTACTAAGGGCGAAAGTCTTGTTTTGAACGGTTGGAATAAAGAGGTTGATCCCAATGGTCTCGTTATTGAAAATTTCGAGTCAGGAGATACCTCAAAACCCAAGCAGGAACTCTTTACTTTATCAGCTGAACTTACTGGTGAGGGAGGTGTCACTATCGCAAAGGACTCTACGGTGATTATCGGTAGTCCTAATACTATTTACAATATTGATACTGAAAAAACAGACACTAAACCAAAAGTTCCCGGAGAGGGAAAAGCGCTTTATGAAGTCGTATACAAGACACCTCAGCCAAACTCCTACACAGGGGCTACGATAGTCTCAGAAGGTGCGATGCTGGTTCTCGGTATCGATGGAGCTTTAGGGAAAAATGATACTAAATATACCTCACAACTTCATATAGGCTCTCCTGAAGCAGGTACTAAACCTGCAAACGTATATCTGCAGGGGCATGTACAGACAGTAGGTGCCTTGCAGGTTCAAGCGGGATCAGTGCTTGACTTTAACCAAGCTGCTGCGATTTCATTTGGAGAAACTGATCCAGACGAATATCAGGCGAATATGGGCTCAACAGGCGGGGAACTTACAGTCAAGAATCAAGCTGGTAGTGTAGTGAGTAACGATAATATTGCCGGCAGTCTTAAGGGCAGTGCTTCTTCGAAACTGACATTTATCGACAGAGCATCTTATATTCGATCTAATAACCCAGATTTCAGTGGCACAGTTGAGCTGAAATCTTCGAGTATCTATCTTACTTCTCCGGAAGCTTTGATTGGCGCAGCCGTTCATGTAGATAAAGATTCTTCTTTGTATTTTGATATTACGAAGAATGTAGGCGCGCGAGCAAGTGCTTTAGGTGCCGCAGAGAAAGTCGTTGATGAAAATATTTATACGGCATCTATAAAGACAATTGCGAATAACGGATCTGTGTATTTGTCTCATCAGGTCAGAGGAGATGCTGCAATACCGTTGAATGTTTCGTTAAATAAGGTTCATATAGGTACTTACACCGGAGGATCAGATTCAAAATTGTTCTATCAAGGTTTTGTACAAGGGTTGATGAACTCTGATGTTGACGTAGTTTATGCGGATACGGCCTCTGGTAAGTCAACCGTTTACTTTACCAATGAACAGGGGGGATTTGGAGCGCTCAATAATTCGAGAGGAGAGTATGTTGGTAAAGACGGGATTCTGATTTTCGAGGTTAAGGATCCAGTTGCGAAAGTCACGCTTTCTTTTCCGGCGGAAAAAGGAGAAGTTCTCAGAGTGGTCGCCAGAGATAATGAAAAATTTGTATGGGGATATCATCTTGTGGAACAAGGAGAAGATGGTAACGACTGGTACCTGGTGAATAGCCACGAGGATCTAAAGCCTAAAGATGACCTGCGCCCCGAGGGCGGGGCCTATATGGCTAACTCTCAGTCTTGGGCGAAGATGCATATGCGTCTGCATGATCGATTCGGTCAGGCTTATTACCTTGATCCGTTCGATGGCAAGGAAAAACCAGCGGCGGCTTGGGTTCGTCAGGTCGGAAGTCATTCTCACTTTAAGTCCGGCGGCGGAGCAAGCAAGACACATGCCCGCACTGCAGTTACTCAGATCGGCTCGGACTTGATTCGCAATGAGATTAACGAGGACTGGAAGTACATTGGCGGCGTCTTTGCAGGCGGTCTGTATCACAGAGCTGATACGAGAACATTTGATGTTGCTAAATCACGATCAGACGGTTATGCGACCGGTATCTACGGAACCCTTTATACAGGCAACAGTCCGGATGATGGCTTTTATGTAGACACATGGCTGCTGTACGGTCGCTATGATAACAAGCTGTGGGGCGGGATGACGTCGACGTTTGATTACAAGTCTCATGGCTGGGTTTGGTCGGTGGAAAGTGGGTACACGATTCCTATTGGCGAATCCGGCACAAAGGATTTCAATAAGGTGATTTGGACCTTCCAGCCAGAAGTACAGTTGGTGTGGGACGGAGTTAAAGCCAAAGACGGCTATGATTCAACCGATACTAAGTACAAGCAGCTTGGTAAGGACAATGTGTCGATTAGAGTTGGCGCAAGAGTTCACGGTAATTACATGAACAAAGGTCTTGGATTCATCGAAGGGAACTGGATCCACAACACTAAGAAGACCGGTGTTCAGATGGGCAGCTCGAAGACTTACATGGACGGCGGCCGTGATCTGGGCGAATTCCGTATGGGTCTTGAAGGGCATATAACGCGTAATACGCTTGGTTGGGCGAGTGTCGGGGTTCAGGCCGGTAAAGCCGGATACCACAACGAAACCGCGCAAATTGGTATCAAGTACATGTTCTGATCTTTGGGAAGCTAAGGAGGATTCCTTCTCCCGGAACATCTAACGGAATCCATATCATGAAAAAAGAAAGCAAAATATTTGGAATTATCATTCTGTCAGCGGCTGTACTTGGTCTGAGCGCCTGTGCTTCTTATGATCATAAGGACTACCCGCGAGAGAGCTGGTTTGCGCAGCCGACTCAGGTTATCGAGGCGGATCAGTTTAAAAAGGCTGAAGAACCCCTGAAAGTCTCTCTGGTTGTTAACTACCTCTGGGAGGGACGCCCTATCGTGACAGAGCCCTTTGAGGAGCGTCCTGCTGACTGGCGTGAACAGTACGGATTGTGGTTCGCGGCAGAACGCTATTTAGAGGAAACTGGCCTCTTTAAGATCGTTAAGGAGGACGATAAGGAAAAACAGGGCGTGATGACGATTGACGTGACTCGCGCCATGAGTGAGAAGACGAAAGCGGCAGTTGCGGCTAAAAAAGCGGATCCGGATAACCATCCTGAGAAGATTGTCTACGAGTACGACATGACGATGAAGATGGACCTTTCGCTTGCGGACGGCAAGAAGTTTGAAGCTGTGCCCAAGACGGACCATATGTTTGTCGGCCACGAAGATTCGAAGGAAAAAGAATTAGGTCAGGATCCGAAACGCTTTACGTTCTCGTACTTTAACAACATGGACTTCCATACAGAGTTTGTCCGTCGTTTCTACAAACAGATGATTTTTGAAGGGGTTAAAAAGCTGGAAAACAAACTGCCTTGATGGAACAAGGCAGTTGAAAGATTTTATCTTTTGTAGTACTTAGACCATCCAAATGTGAAGTCATTCCTCAGTAGGCTTCGCTGGTCGGCTCCTCGTTTCTTTTAAAGATCGAGGAGCGATTTTTATTATAGAGACGAACGAAGCCAAGGGATAGAGCTTTTAGAACAGACGGATGATCGCAAATACAGTAGGAATCGTTCGGGCTTACCCGGTAAAACTGTAGATCCATCTGCCGAAGTTCTCTTTGAGTACGTCAGCTATAAAAAGAACTCCGGCGCCGTTTGAGGCGCCGAAGTGTTCGGAAAAATCTTCAGAAGGTTAAAGCCCGGATTCTTCGAG
>NZ_WSRP01000063.1 GCF_009767915.1 Parasutterella muris | reverse complement strand
GTTGTGATAGCAGCCGTCAGAGTTGTTTTGCCATGGTCAACGTGACCGATGGTACCCACGTTCACGTGGGGCTTTGTTCTTTCGTACTTACCCTTTGCCATGTGTAGCTCCTGAAGCGCCTGACTCTGTCAGACTATTAAATAACTGGTGCCCATGACGCGGATCGAACGCGTGACCTCTCCCTTACCAAGGGAGTGCTCTACCACTGAGCCACATGGGCGATTGGAGCGGGTGAAGGGAATCGAACCCTCGTCGTAAGCTTGGAAGGCTTCTGCTCTACCATTGAGCTACACCCGCTCAAAGCAAATGTTCAACTGAACACTTTCTTTGGAAATCTTGGTGGAGGGGGATGGATTCGAACCATCGTAGGCGTAAGCCAACAGATTTACAGTCTGCCCCCTTTAGCCACTCGGGCACCCCTCCACATTTGGAGAACGCAGATTTTGCCAAAGAACTTTTTCTTTGTCAAGCCTGCTGAAGATATATTTTTACGAGCTCTTACAAACCTCTTTAGTTTGAGTCATTTGGTGGAGGGGGATGGATTCGAACCATCGTAGGCGTAAGCCAACAGATTTACAGTCTGCCCCCTTTAGCCACTCGGGCACCCCTCCACATTTGGAGAACGCAGATTTTGCCAAAGAACTTTTTCTTTGTCAAGCCTGCTGAAGATATATTTTTACGAGCTCTTACAAACCTCTTTAGTTTGAGTCATTTGGTGGAGGGGGATGGATTCGAACCATCGTAGGCGTAAGCCAACAGATTTACAGTCTGCCCCCTTTAGCCACTCGGGCACCCCTCCGCTCGTAAGCAGAAGCATAATTCTACATAATTAAATGAGAGTTGACAATTGAGCGCCGACGCCGAACATTGTCAGAACCCATCCGAGACGAACCATCCAGCCAACCCAGGGACGGTTCTGATCCTCCGCATCGCGCAGTTTCTTCAACGCTTCTTCACGCTTTTTCCCGTCCGTGACGTAAGTCAAAATGGCAAACTCACTGCTTCTGAAACACATCCCCGCAAAAATAAGCGCAAGTCCCATGTTTCCTAAGCTCTCAGCTGTGTCTCCCTCACTCAGACCGGCCAGCGCTTTGCCCATCATCACTGCTGAAATCACATAAAGTGAAGTACGCGCAATGACAGCGGCTCGAGTCTGTGAAATCGGAATTTTTTTGTCAGAAGTTCTCTGCATAAATTATTAATCTTTTTTTACAACTTTCTCTTCGGAGATGATTTCCGCATCAACGGCCTCGCTTTTATGCCAGTTCTTAGGCACAATGCTGCCGCCGCGGCCGGAATTATTGTCCGTTCTGTAATAATCGCCGGGATTATCTTCTGAATAATCCGTCTGTCCTTGAAATACTGCAAAGATTTTCCCGCTCAGCCAAAGCAGCCCTGATAGCGCAAACGCGCCGATGAGGACGGCTCCGAGAACCGGCAGAATAAACATGGCTGCCGCCAGGCCGACCGCTATCAGTAAAACCGGCACAATGAACTTGGAAAATTGAATGTTCAAAGTCTGCTCCTAACAATTAATAGAAGGAAAGGCAGTTTCATTCTACTTTGACAAAAGAGAAATAACGAGATCAATGCGTTTTGAAATATTTCTGTTTTCTCCCGCACTTCACGGCTTGTTACCTAGATAGGCTCCAGAGATCGGAGCTTTCCTAAATTGGCGGTATACTTTTCAGACTTCTAATTAGTATGGTCGAGGTATTTGACCTAATTTTAATTTATCAAACCAATGACAGAATCTACATTGATGGTCCTTCCTGATGTCCAGTCCAGTACGGACAGAAGAAATATTCCTATTCAGAAAGTCGGTGTCAAGGGCATTCGTACACCGATTCTTGTTAAAAGCCAGTCAGGTGCTCAGCACACTGTCGCTCACGTCGAAATGTACGTAGCGCTGCCCGCTGACAAAAAAGGCACGCACATGTCCCGCTTCTGGACTCTGCTCGGAAGCGTTGAGAAACCTTTCGCACCTGTGATGCTCAAAGAAGTCATCAGCCAAATGCTGGAATCGCTTAAGGCTGACGAGGGTTACATCCGCCTGTGCTTCCCATTCTTCATGGAGAAAAAGGCGCCTGTTTCCGAACTTGAAAGCACCATGGATTACGACGTTGAACTCGTTGCCGAGACGCTAAACGGACAAACAACAGTCTTCCAGAAAGTGACTGCTCCCGTCACAAGTCTTTGCCCCTGCAGCAAAGAAATCAGTAAATACGGAGCTCATAATCAGCGCTCTCACGTTTCGATCAGCGCCGAGGTCCAGACAAACTTCCCGATCGAAAAACAAATCGAAATGATTGAAAGCAGCGCTTCCTGCCAGGTCTGGGGCCTTCTGAAACGCTCCGATGAGAAGTTCGTCACCGAACACGCCTACGAAAACCCGAAATTCGTTGAAGACCTCGTGCGCGATGTCGCAATTCGCTGCCAGGATGAACCTTCTATCCTCTCCTTTACTGTAGAGGCTGAAAACTTCGAGTCTATCCACAATCATTCCGCTTTCGCTTCCATCGCTTTTAATAAAGACAACGAATAATTTTTAGAGGTCGATATGCTCGCCAATCAGAAGAAAGAAATTCTTCAGCTTTTTGCATCTGCGCTGCAGGCCGTCGGAGCACCTTCTGATGCAAAAATTGTTTTAGAGCGGCCCAAACAGACTGCTCACGGAGACGTCGCCTGCACCGTCGCCCTCCAGTGCGCCAAGGCTATGAAAATGCCTCCGCGTGCGATCGCCGAACAGATCGTTGCCAAATTAAATGAGAACCCGCAGACCAAGGAACTCATTTCCGCCATCCAGATCGCCGGCCCGGGCTTCATCAATATGATGCTCTCGGAAGCTGCAAAACAGGCTGTTGTTCCCCTTATCCTTAAAGAAGGGGCGGCATATGGATGCTCGGATGAACACACCGGTCAGTCAGTTCTGCTGGAATACGTCTCCGCAAATCCGACCGGACCTCTGCATCTCGGTCATGCAAGACAGGCTGCGCTCGGAGATGTCCTCTCCCGTATGCTGAAAAGCCAGGGCTGGTCTGTTACTCGTGAGTTCTATTACAACGACGCCGGGGTTCAAATCCACAATCTTGCCATCAGCGTTCAGGCAAGAGCTAAAGAACTTCTGGGCGAGAATGTTGTATTCCCCGAAGACGGCTATCACGGACTCTATATCGCCGATATCGCTAAAGATTACTTGGCTAAAAAAGATATTCAGACGTTCGACGGCGGCGTCGTTACAAGCTCCGGAAACCCGGATGACCTCGAGGATATCCGCACTTACTCGGTTGCCTACCTCAGAAATGAGCAGCACCGCGACCTTGAAGCGCTCGACGTCTCTTTCGACAACTATTATCTCGAAAGCTCTCTTTACAAAGACGGTCGAGTAGAAAAAGCAGTTCAGGCCATCAAGGATGCCGGAAAAACTTATGAGAAAGACGGCGCGCTGTGGTTTAAGAGCACCGATTACGGCGACGATAAAGACCGTGTTATGCGCAAAGCGGATGGAACCTACACCTATTTCATCCCGGACGTTGCATACCACCTTGCCAAATTCGAACGCGGCCATTCCCGTGCGATTAATATTCAGGGAACCGACCATTTCGGAACAATTGCACGAGTTCGCGCCGGCATTCAGGCCGCTTCCGGGGCATACGGATATACCATTCCGAAGGACTTCCCGGAATATATGCTCCACACCATGCTGCAGCTTGTGAAAGACGGCAAGCCGCTGAAAATGAGCAAGCGCGCAGGCAACTATGTGACGCTCGCCGATTTGGTCGAATGGGTCGGAAAAGATGCGGCACGCCTCTTTATGGTTAACCGTAAGGCCGATGCCGAATTTGTATTCGATATCGACTTGGCTCTCAGCCAGTCAGACGAAAATCCGGTTTATTACCTGCAGTATGCGCACGCCAGAATCTGCTCCGTACAGAGACAGGCAGAAGAAAAAGGCTTTAATGTTCCTTCTGAAAAGACACTCGCAGCCGCGGATCTGTCTTCTCTGACCACGCCGGCGGAAACCGTGCTGCTGAACAAACTTTCAGACTTCCCTGCCGCACTGGCTCAGGCCGCTGACGATCTCTCCCCGCAGAGCGTCGTCACCTACCTGAAGGATCTGGCTGCCGACTTCCACTCTCTCTACAACGCAGAGCGAGTGCTGGTCGATGAGACAAAAACAAGAAATGCAAGACTGGCTCTTTTACTCGCGACACGCCGAGTACTGAGAAACGGCCTTGAGATTCTTGGAATTTCTGCCCCGGAACGTCTGGAAAGAGAAACTGAACAAAATTAATTAACGGAACTGTTTTATGGCAAGTAAATCCGGCGGCGGTTTTGGAACTTGGTTTTACGGCGTACTGGTAGGCGCGGTAGTCGGTGTCGGCTGCTGCGCGGCCGCAGCGCTTTACATCACTAAGGCTCCAATCCCGTTTGTGAATAAGGTCAACCAGGCGAGCGAAAAAATTAACCCGATCGCCGGAGGTATGATCCCTGATCCTAACAAACCGCTCTCAGAAACCGGCGGTGCTCCGAGCAATGCTCCTAAGAGCAAAGTTGTAACTGTTGAACCGCCGACTGCCGAACAAGCGGACGCGGAAGCTAAACTTCAGCAGGAACAGGGTTCAAGATTCGTTGTTCAGGCCGGAGCGTTCAGTTCCGAGGCAGAAGCAGAAAACCGCAGAGCTGAGCTTGCGCTCCTTGGGTTTGAATCACGCGTGATCCCCAGAACCGACGAAGGTAAAACACTTTATCGCGTCCGTCTCGGGCCGTACGGAACTGTCCAGGAGGCAAATTCCGTACGTACAAAGTTATTAGAAAACTCTATTCAGGCAATCACCGGAAGAATTAAGTAACTGCTTTTCGGGCCTTGAATTTTTATTTAGTTAGGACTTTTATGCTTCGTAGAATTCTCCTTGCAGCTTGTCTGGCCATCCCGGCACTTAGTTTTGCTTCGGCGGAACATCCTGAAGAGGGTACGGATTACACCGTTTTAAAGACTCCTGTTCAAACACAGAACCCTAAAAAGATCGAAGTAATTTCTTTCTTTGCTTATACCTGCCCTCACTGCTACACCTACGAAAAAACATTAGAACCTTGGGCAGAAAAACTCCCTGAGGACGTCGAGTTCGTTCGTGTTCCGGTGGCGTGGTCTGATAAATACTTCCAGTACTCCAAGGCTTATTACGCCTTGGAAGCATTGAACAAACTGCATCCCTATCATGAAACGCTGTTTGAAGCAGTCATCAAACAGCGTAAAGACTTTCCGACAATCGAAAGCATTGCGGATTTCCTGGCAACCCAGGGGCTTGACCGTGACGATTTCATGAAAGCGGCCAACTCTTTCTCTACCAAGATGAAAAACGACCGCGCTTTCAAAACATGGCAGGCTTACAACATTGACGGAACCCCAGCTAATGCGGTCAACGGCAAATATGTCACCGCACCTCACATGGTCGGAACGCGTGAAGGCGCTATCCAAGTGATGGAGTTCCTCATCGATAAGGAAAGAAAAGCTAAAAAATAAGCCCGACTGAGAAGGCGCTTCAGAGCGCCTTTTTATTTTGGCAAAACACTTTGCTTTTTATCTAAACTAATAAAAATGAAGGGGCGGAAGCCTCCGTCCGGAACGATTTAACCTGGAGTTCTTACATGAATATTTTTCTCACCGGAGCCTCGAGCGGTATCGGTCAGGCGCTTGCCAAGGAATTTGCCGCTAACGGCGCGACGCTTGGACTTGTCGCTCGCCGAAAGGATAAACTCGATGAACTGATCGCCTCGCTTCCTCATCCGGAACTCCACACAGCTATCGTCTGTGACGTGACCGACAGAGATAAACTGATCGAGGAAGCCCGCAAATTTGATCAGCAGTGCGGAGGAACGGATATCGCTATCGCCTGTGCCGGCATCTCTGTCGGCGTAAAAACTCAGTATCGCGAAGACCTGGACGTTTTTAACAAGGTCTTTGATACGAATGTTTTCGCCATGGCTTCTACGTTTCACGCATTTATCGACCCGATGATCAGCCGCAAACGCGGAACATTGGTCGGTATTGCCAGCGTGGCCGGCATCAGAGGCCTGCCGGGCAGCGAAGCATACTGCGCCAGTAAGTCCGCCGCCATCACCTATTGCGAAAGCCTGCGCGTGGAAATGCAAAAGTACGGAGTTAAAGTGGTGACCATATCGCCGGGATTTGTTAGGACACCGCTGACAGCGCACAATCCTTATAAGATGCCCTTCATTATGGAACCGGAAGAATTCGCCAAGGAAGCCGTCAAAGTCATCATGGCGGGCCGTTCATATGCGACAATCCCCTACCAAATGGGCATCCTTTCTAAAATTCTGTGCCTGATTCCAAACTGCCTCTTTGACAAGATCCTCGCTTCTCGTAAACAAAAACCGCGAAGCGGACAAACTGAACAGACCGCAGTCCCGACAGAAGAAACAAAAGCAGAAGACGGCAGCAAATAGCCACAAAAAAATGGACCGAATCAGACTAATCTCCGATTCGGTCCTTTTTTATGAAAGTGAGGACTTACTCCTTAGTTTTCTTTCCCGACTTTTCCAGAAAAATGTATCAATAAGCTTCTTTAACCTTCTGAATATTCAACGATAAATTCGAAATTTTTTC
>NZ_WSRP01000062.1 GCF_009767915.1 Parasutterella muris | reverse complement strand
CAACGCTGCTGAACAGCCGACAGGCGTGATCGTTCCGCGCGGACAGAAACCGGAAGACGCAGAAAAAGCTGCTGTTGAAGGTAAATAATCCTCGCTAAAGCGTAAGCTGAGTGCCCGCCCGACGGCGGGCATTTTTATGCAAAAAGAGGCCACAGATGCGTCGCTAATGAAGGAGCTCTCTCCTGCATCTTGCGGCCGTATTTCTGCTTCCAGCGCCCCGCATAGAGCGCCTTAATGTCATTGGCAAGAGATCGATACATCGGACTGCGGACTGCGGACTCCGATGCCCAGACGTTTAACCTCATGAACGCCTTCAACCGGAAAGAAATTCAATCGATCAAAACACTCGCGCACGCTCCACAGACTCATCAGCGGAACAATCGTCCAGCCTAAGCCGTTTGATACAGCGCTCGCCAAAGCGCGGGTATTCTCGAGCTGATAACTGACTGAGGACGGCATAGATAAGAGCCTCAGGATCTTCTGCGTTTTTCTCCTGTCATACGAATCTTCTTCGTAGGAAAGGAACGGAATCGCTGTTCGTTGAGAAGCAAATTCAATCGAAAAGAGTTTGGGCAAGAGGATGCAGAAAGTGCTGCTTCAAGTCTTTAAGAATCCGCTCATCATCGCGACACTTTTGGGGCTCTTATTCAATGTCTTCGGTCTTCGTCTTCCTGTTTTTCTGACTGCGTCGCTTAAAAGCCTGGAAAACGCCTCTCTTGCGGCAGGGCTTCTCTGCATCGGCGCTTCTTTAACGCTCCGTGATCTGAAAGCGAAGTTCGCTTTGATTTCCGCATGCATCGTACAAAGACTTCTGATCGTGCCGCTTATCGCCTGGACGGCCGCTCTTGTGTTCGGACTGGATAAATTGTCTTTAGGCGTTCTGGTTCTTTTTGCCGCACTCCCGACGGCCCAATCCTGTTATGTGATGACCGCCTCGATGGGCGGCGATGCGCCCGCTGTCGCCAATGTCACCACAATGCAGACACTCTCGGCGATGCTGACGCTTCCGATTTGGACCGCCTATGTTCTTCTGCCGGCCTCCGGCCTGATTCAATAGGAAGAAGCCGCATCGCCGCCTCAAATTAAATTATTCTTCTTCCGTCCAGACGGTCTTTGCCAAATTAAAGGCGACCCAAGCTTTAGGCCACCCCGCATAAAAGGCCGCATGCGTCAGAATCTCTGCGATTTCCTTTTGCGTGATGCCGTTCTCTTTCGCGGTTTTTAAGTGATACACGAGCGAATTATCCGTAATCCCCTGGGCAATAAGACAAACGATCGTCACAAGGCTTCTGTCGCGCAGTGACAGCAAATCATTGCGGCTCCAAACCTCACCGAAAAGAATATCGTCATTCAGGTGCGCAAATTCCAGCGCAAATGAACCGAGCGCTTGGCGACCTGCTGTTTGAACAATCTTTTTTCCTGCCATGATTCCCTCTGTTTGTGTCATAGACCGTCTACTTTGCCGCTTCATCGTAATGAATACGCTTGAGCCAATCGGCGATCATTGAGCCGGCCGAGGAGGACTGAGACGAACGAATCCAAAGACTGGGAGAATAGAAGTCACCGCCCGGGATCAGGCGCTTTGCGTCACGCTCTACACCGCTGATGCCGCTGCTTGCGCTGGTAACAATGAGGCCGATTTTCTTGCCCGACATATCTTTTCCGTTCTCAAAAAGGAACGTCTGCATGGAAGCCGCCATATTGCTCCACCAGAGCGGCGTCGCGATTATCACAGTGCTGTATTGAGACCAGTCAACCTTAACCGGATCAATCTTCGGATATGAAGCCTCACTATCGGGCTTTTGACGAATCTCCCCGACAAGGTCACTGCCGATCGAGTAGTTGTTCGCCGCGTAATCAATGCCTTTTTGCGCCGGTTCAATCTTGATCTGATCCGCCTTAATTTCTTTAACCAGCGCTGCGGCGATGCGATCTGCATTGCCGGTAAAGCTGTAACTGACAACTAATGTTTTCGCGCAGACGGCTGTCATGCCAAGTCCTAAGGCGCAAGCTGCAACGGTTTTCCACATAGTGCTCTCCTTTTAATAAGATTATTTCTAAAAATTTAGAGTTCGATGAGACGGTAACGGCGATTGCCGCCACCGATTTTTTCCAGGTCTTCTAGCTGCTGAAAGCCTCGGTCAATCTTGATGCGCGGTGAATAAGCGTCATACTGTTGCGGCGTTAAACCGTAAATAAGGTCCGTTGCAGCCTGATCCGCCGCCAAGGGATCAAGCGAACCGACGATGCCCAGATTGCCCTGACGCACCTTGGCCCCTTGCAGCTGCCCAACCCGAATACCGGAAACCACATTGATGAAGAGAAGACGGCTTCCCATCGCATCATGTATGCCCTTGGTCGCATCGGCTAAGCGGCGAAAGAAGCCTGCGTCTCGATGTACGCCTTCTCCATGCACTTGGGTTTTGCCAACCCCGCTTGCCAAACCGATTCCCACGTTCTTGCAGGCGCCTGAAAAACCAGCAAAACTCGGAATCCTAAAGTTGGCCGTTACCGCAACAATGCCGTATTCATTAAGCAGTGCGGTGGGAACGGATATCTTTCGAAGCTCTTGACCGCCGGTGATTGTTACTTCCGTAAACTCATGATCTCTGTCTAGGATATCGAGCTTGTTTCGATCCACACCTTGAGAAGTAATCGCTTTGTAATTACCTTCTGTATTGCCGCGGCCCGCAGGATAAATAGACGCATAGTTGCACTCGACAAATCGACTGTTGAGAATATGCGCCTGAAGTGCCTCCCAAAGCGTTCGATTTGTATCCACATCGTCCCCATGCAATTTAATTCCGGTCCGCTTCCCAGACACTTCAATCCCCGAATCCTCCCGTAAACGGTCATACATCCGAATAAAATTCTCCGGCGTAATGTCTTTTAGAAAGTAAACCCGTGCTTCTGAAATATCAGAAGATGCTGCTTGAGTTTGAGCCAAAGTCTGTTTGAGTGCTGCAGAAAGGGCTAAGACGGAAAGAAGAACTGCTCTTCTCGAAAGAACCGGCATTTTATTTACTCCTCACAGCTCTGATTTCAATCGTCCTATTCGAACTAGACTTGATAATTTCCAGCGCCTGATCGCTGAGTTTGCCAAGAGGAACCAGATCGTTTGACGGACGCCAACCCTTGACAAACACCGCAAGATTCCCCCAAGGGATGTAATAGGTCAAATCTCCTTCTGAAGGAGCACACGACGTAGGTGATGAGCCCAACTTAAGTTTTTGAGGCAGATAGGCGATTCTTTCTGCAGAACCGAAATCCTCGAACTTAAGCCTCAGCGGCATCTGCTCCAAAAGAGAGCAGGCTGCATCATTTACATTGAGTTCTATTGTGCCAGCCTTTTCTCCCAGCTGAACTTCTATCGTTTGGGCTGAGAGTACGCCGCAAGCCATAAGGCCGATTGCTGCGGCTGATGCTTTCAGTTTCATCTCGCTCTCCTGATCTATCGCTCCATAATTGCCTTAACTTTGTCTGCCGCACCGAGCCCAAGCAAACGGTGCTGCTCTTCTGACATGTGTACTCGGTCCATCTGAGCGGGTACTCCTGTGACAAAGTCTCCGGCATTCAAATATTCCGCTCCGATTTCTGCGGTTTTCCTGCGCAAGGCTTCGGGCAATGCTTTCGTAATCGCGTCGGCGCCCTTAAAAAACTCTCCGTAGGCGGTATCGTCCGGCTGATAGATCGGTGCAATGAGAAGCACCTGAGGACTCGGGTACGGTGTGTTTCCGCCCCACCCTTCCCCGCGAATCAGCTCTGTCATACGACCTAAATCGTCTGCGAGCTGATCGGCTACCGTCTTGAACGCTGCCTTCGCATCGTTTGTACCCAGCATGACGATGACCAGATCCAGCGGAAGATTCTCTGACAGAACTGCCGGCAGGGACGTCATACCGTTAAAGAGCGGACAGGGAATCCGGCTTCCGGCTCCAATTCCGGTCCGTTGGTCCCGACAAATTGTCCGTCCGCCGAGCGCATTCACTTCAACTTCATAGCCGGCGCCGAGTTTCTCGGCCATTACTCGAACCCAGGTCTTCTCAACCGGAAGACGGGTTACGCCGACTTTAGGGTCATAAATCCATCCGAAAGTGTTCGAGTCTCCGTAAACAAGGATGCGTTTAGGACGGACTGACTCCGCTGATACTGCCGGCATCGCGGCGCAAAGCGCTGCAAGTCAGGGAAACTGCAGAAAGGATCTTCTATTAATTGTCATCTTCTTCTCCAAGAGACTTTCATCTTAGAAAAGAGGCCGCCCAAAATCCAATACTATTTCTTCATCGGACACCATATAATTTAGGCATAAATCAACCTAATCCTTACAAATATTCATACCTCTGCCGGCTGCAAAAATCGAGAGTTAAAGCTGAGTTGAAGACGAAAACTCACAGGCGGCAAAGACTGAATCCCGCCGCGCAGCAAAAAGAAAACCTCCCGGATTGTTTGATCTTTTCGTCGAATCCGGGAGGCGGTGTTTTCCGATTTGCTTCAGATTAAATTATGAAGAAGGCTGAATATCCTTTACCAGCAGGAGATAAGCCGCGCAAAGCATTGTCACGGCAGACACAATCCAAAAACCGGTTGTAAATTCACCCAGATGGTGCCCAAGGAAGCCAAACGCCATCGGGACAAAGATCGCACCGACGAACGAGAAGAAGTCCACTCCGCCGGTCGCTTCGGCAACCTTGCCCTGCGGCGCCGCTGCGGCGATCTGCGCAAAGAACACGCCGCTCCAGCCCAGCGAGTTAATGCCTAAAAGGAAACTGAAGATTAGAACAACAAATTTAGGCCAGTCTGCCTGGGTAAAACTCAGCACAACCGTAAAGATACCCATGAGAATTCCGCAAAGCGCAAGCACAACCCTTGAGGAATGGATCTTATCGGCCAAAGCGCCCCAAAAAATTCTTCCGAATATTGCCCCAAAATTGCTCACAGCCAGCGCCAAACCGGCGAAAACCAAAGAAAACTTCATGTCCGTCAGAAATACAACCATATACGCAAGGACCGACATCTGCAGTCCCTTGTAAATAATGCTCAGTACTGAGAGTCTGCGCAGCAGCGGATTATCAAGCACCAATTTCAGACTGTCGGCCAAGTGCGTGAGCGATATCGGTTCATCTTTGAACTGGAATGAACTGTCCTGATCTTTTTTAATCCACCGGCTCCACAAAGCCGTCAGCACGCACAGCACCGCGACGAAGGATAAACCGACGCGCCAGCCGAAATGAGTCGTGAGAAAGGGAATCACAAGACCGGAAGCGGCCATGCCGACCGGTCCGGCACACTGCTTCAGAGAAAAGATAATGTTGTATCTGCCTTTCTCGACCTGACGACTCAGCATTGTATTGATAGCCGGCATCAGAGGTCCCTTGGCTAAACCAAGAAGAAAGGCGGAAAAGATAACGATGGATTCCAGCGGCGCCATACACAGGATAACGGCGGCCGCAGCAAAGGCAAGCGCAAATTCAGTGATGTGCGCCGGGCCGTATCGGCGAATAAAATTTCCGCCGACAAGAGAAGAGATACAGGCGCCCACATACATGAAGCCGATGTAAAGACCCGCAAATGTACTGTTGGCCTGAAGCGAGCGAGCAATCTCCGGCGCAATACTCGCCACCGCAGTCCCCATCAGAGAGGAGACAAACTGGATGCCCATTGCCGCAAGGAAAGCTTCTACACCTAGTTGAGTTAGTCCGAACATATTGATTCCTTTTTTCCTTAACTATAGGAAACCAATAAGCTGAACACTCCTCAAAGGGGTTCAATTCAGGCAGAAGCAGAGGGTTTTGGGCACCCGTTCAGAAGAGGACCTGAGTTTCCTTATTTCTTCTCTTCAGAGTCTTTGAGAACCTTACGGCTCAGCACCTTCATGTTCTTATCAAGCTCATAAACAATCGGCTTGCTGTTGCCGATCTCAAGTTTCTGCAGAGCCTTTTCGTCAAGATTCGGTTCGATCCAGCTGGAGAGCGCACGAAGGTTTGTGCTGTGACCCACCACAAGAACCGTCTTTCCGGATTTGATCGCAGGATAAAGCTGATCCGCCCAATAAGGTCCTACACGCGCAATCACGTCTTTAAGACTTTCACCGGCAGGAATGACACTCGGATCTAAGTCGGAGTAACGAGGATCTTTCACCGGAGAGCGAGGATCTTCAACAGACAATGCGGGCGGCGGAACATCAAAGCTTCTTCGCCAGACCTTGACCTGATCATCACCGAATTCCTTGGCGACATCTGCGCGCTTCTTGCCTTCGAGATCGCCATAGCAGCGCTCATTCAAGCGCCAATATTTGCTCATCGGGAGCCATTCTGCAGACATTCCTTTCTGTGCAAGCTGGGCTGTTTCGATCGCGCGTTTCAGCTTGGAAGTATGAACCTCATCAATGGCAACGCCTTCTTTCTTGAGCAGTTCTCCGGCTTTCAGCGCTCCGGCGCGTCCTTTGTCCGTAAGATCAATGTCAGACCATCCGGTAAAACGCTTTTCAAGATTCCATTGGCTTTCGCCGTGGCGCAGAAGAATCAGCTTGTACGCCGCCTCTTCGGCCTGAACAGCATAGGAAAAAGTAAGACACGAAAAACCAACTGCTGCGCCGATAACTGCAGAAATGAGCTTAACTTTCATTATTTTCTCCGAAGTTTGAGGATTGGGTTCAGTCCATTCTAAGACCCGGAGGACAGAAACTGAAAAATTGCAGAACTAGAGAACTAAAAATTTAAAAATCACAAAAAATCATTTTATTTCAGTGGAATAAAATGAT
>NZ_WSRP01000061.1 GCF_009767915.1 Parasutterella muris | reverse complement strand
TGAGTGGCTCAAAAAGCTGCTCGAACTCGATGGGGGCGTCTTTGTGGACACGCCCGCAATTGTACGAAACCTGCATGCATGTATGGGTGTTCGCCAATTGCTAGAAATGGGAGCACGCTCCCATGAAACCTCGCACGTGAGTGTGAGGTAGTTCATGAATATTTCACAATCATGCAGTCTGCCTGAGGCTGAATCGGGTTAATACGGATTGAGTGACAAATCTGTTAAGGATAAATTGAAAAAGAAGGATACATTCCTTTTACACAAGTTCATGGCTAGGATTGCGATCCACGCACTCCTTTAACGTTCGCCGTCGTCGTGGGCACTTCAATAACGCAGCAGGCGTCAATAAGTGTTCTGGACGGCCTGTTCATTTTTAGGAGTTGTCATGAAAAAAATAATTGTCGCCGCTCTCTGTTCCGTGTTTTCTCTTCACTGCTACGCAGCCGACAGTGTTTCTCACGCTTCTGCGCCTAAGGGCTCGTCTGTTAAAGAAATTACCAACATTGATGCCGTTACTTCAGCTTCAATTGTTCCGAAGCAGCTTCGTAAACCGATCGTTCAGACAGGCTTTACTGACGGAAGCGCTAAAAAAGTCCTTTTTGTTGTAGGTGATCCTCGTCTGGATTCTTCGCTTGAAGGTTTTCTTGTCGCGACAGCCGCTGAATTTTTCAAGAAGAAAGGTTATGAAGTTGAAGTACGCGACCTATACAAAATAGGTTTTAATCCCGTTCTGACTGCTGAGAATTTCTATCATGCCAAGGACGGATTTGGTAAGACGCCCGATGATATTAAGCCGGAGCAGGCGTTAGTTTCCAAAGCTGACTACATCATTTTCTGTTATCCGAACTGGCATGACAGTCCCAACGCTATTACCAAAGGCTACATGGAGCGAGTTTTCTCCAAACAGTTCGCTTATAGAGACACACCCAAAGGACTGGAAGGCATGCTGAAAGGCAAAGGCGTTTATACCATTATGAACGCCGGATGGCTTGGAGGCGGTCAGGGCGACGTAGGAGACGGCATCGGTAAGCTTGATAAGGTTTGGGACAAGTATCTCGGAGCTTACAAGGTTGTTGACGACGATACGGCAGGTTTTTGGGGCACAGCGAACCTCGGCCGCTTTGTCAACGACCAGAGTCCCTCGAACACGGATCCTCAGTATGCCCAGAAGCTGAAGGCGTTAGGGGAGCTCCTGGATCAGCATCTGCAGAGAGACTTCTTCCAAAGACCTGAGAAGAAGTAAAACGCGCGATTTGAATTCGCACTAAGAGGAGCTTCTGAGGTGGAAGCTCTTCGCTTATGGACTCTTCAAGTGCATTGAGTTCAAGTCCCGAACCTTTCCGCAGCCAGGCAGCGTCTCAATCCGTTGAGAAAGCGATCAAAAGGCATAAGAAAAGGGCAGTGCAATTAACTTTTGCAGCTGCCCTTTGATTAGAGGACTGAATTAACGGCTACCACATCTTTTCCTGAGAACCGGCGATATCGCAGTGCGAAGCGATATAGCGAAGCTTCGGTTTGGTACCGGCTTTCTCATTAAGCGCAACAGACTTAGCCAGCATGGCTTTCTGTTCATCAGTCAGGTTGTCATAATCGACGAAAGTCAGCGCTTTAATTGCGCAGGCTTCTACGCACTTAGGCACAAGGCCTTCGGACGTTCTGTGAACACAAAGCGTGCAGCGTTCGGCTTTGCCCGCGGGTCTCTGCTGATGCGCTTTGAGCGGAACGGCAGCGAGGACAGGAGCGTCAAAGTACTCTGTTTTGCCTTCACGATTAAATTTCGGAGCGCCGTACGGGCAGGCAGCTGCGCACATGCCGCAGCCGATGCATTTGGCGGCGTCTACTAAAACTTCGCCGTGCGGACCCTTAAAGATCGCCTTGGCAGGACATACCGGCAGACATGCCGGATTATCGCAGTGCTGGCAGCTGACGCGGAAATAATTGATGATCATTTCCGTCGGGTTTTCGATGCGGTGGATCTGATTCCACTGAATGCCGGGCGCTACTTTGTTTTCTTCCTTGCAAGCCACAAAGCAAGCCTGACAGCCGATACATTTGTCGACATCGACAATCATTCCATATTGACTCATGTTTAGGCCTCCTTAGTGATTTGGACTGTCGTTTCGAAATACGGGGCGTAGCCGGAGAGCTTGTCCCATACACGAGGAATCAGGACCTGAGAGTTCTGATCGCCTCTCCAGCCGTACTGCATGCCTGCAGTGCCCGGAGGAGCGATGATAGAGACTCTGGCCTGAGCTCTTGCCTGGCCATACTGGTTCTTGATCAGAACCTTATCGCCTTCCTTGATGCCTCTTGCTTCAGCATCTTTCGGGTTGATATCGATGGTAGACATCGGCTCGATTTCCAACAGATAGGGAGAATCCGTACGGGTCTTAGAGTGTGTGATGTACGGTTTTCTTGTGCCATTGATGAGTTTGATCGGGTACTCCTGAGTCGGCTGGAACGGTTCCACGTAAATCGGAATGGTTCCGAGATTGTGCATCTTGGTGATGCTGGAGGAGAGTTCAATCTTGCCGGTCGGAGTATCGAAGCCCGGCTGACCGTCGTGACGCAGCAGACCTTTTTCGTATTTGAGCGGCTGCTGTTTCGGACCTTCAACCTTGGTCATGTTCGGAAGATTCTTCTGGCAGTCTGCGTATGTGGTACCCCATTCTTTCAGCATAGAGTCGCAGGCCTTCAGCACGTCTCCGTCAAAGAAGTGCTTCGGATCATCCACGAGACAGCCGATCTGAAGCGCGATCCACCAGTCTTCTTTCGCTTCGCCCATCGGTTTGGTCGGAGTACGGACGGAAACCATGTTGCCGCCGTGGTTGCCGAACGGAGCGTAACGCTCGAAGTTCATCGCCGCGGGCAGAATGATGTCCAGATCACGGTGCGAAATATCTCTGTAGAAATAATCAGTCGCGAACGAGAAATCCATATTCTTAATGGCTTCAGCGTACTGATCGGGCTGCGGCCAAATCATGACGTTGTAGCCGAATCCGCAGAAAGCGCGGATTTTGCCGTTTTTCACATGCTCGGGCAGCTGATTCGGGTTGAACTGAACCTGTGTATGGTTCCAGACCGGCACGAAGTCTTTATCAAGACGATCTTTCTTGTGTTCCTTGAACCACTTGTAATCCACAAAGTCTTCAGTCAGACCGTTGTCATGGACGATATAGCCTTTAGGTCCGACGCCAAAGAGCGCTCCGCCGGGGATATCAACAAAGCCGAGGATGGCCGGGATGTTTAAAAGTGCACGGGCGTTGTTGACGCCGTTCGTACTGTGCGAGAGCGACTGAGAGGTAAGGGCGAAGCTGCCGGGTCCCTGCGCATAGAGACGAGCAGCTTTAACGACGAGCTCAGCGGGAACACCGGTGAGTTCCTCGGTCTTTTCAGGAGTGAAGTCCTTACAGTAATTTCTGTATTCCTCAACGCCATGGACCCACTTGTCGCAAAACTCTTTGTTATAGAGGCCTTCCTCAAACAGAACACGGCAGATGCCTGCACCGAGTGCGGCGTCTGTTCCTTGACGCGGCTGAAGGTGCACTGTGGCAAGTTCAGCTGTTTTAGTTCTTCTCGAGTCAATGACGATAATGTTGACGCCGCGTTTCTTGGCGGCATTGATCATGTTCCACCAGCCGTGCGGTTTGGACCATGCGCCGTTAGTTGCCATGACCATGTAGGATTTTGTCTTCGGACCGCAGCCGCCGCCTGAGTATTCGGAGCCGTAAACCAGCTGTTCAGCCAACAGAGAACCCTTGCGGCAGGCGACAGAGGATTCTGTCGCATAATGATAGGTGCCGAGGTAGCGCGCAAGACGCATAGCGGCCGGACGCGGTTCTTTCGGGTCGCCGCAGAAAACAAGAATTTTTTCCGGTCCGTATTTTTCCTTGATCGCTTTCAGATTTGAAGCGATGGTTGCAAGGGCTTCTTCCCAGCTGATACGGACGAATCCCGGATCCTCGCTTCCTTTGGGATTGGTTCGCTTCATCGGGTAGAGAAGCCGGTTCGGATTGTAAAGTCTTTGCAGTGTGGCAAGACCCTTATTGCACAAAAGTTTACCGTTATGTTCCTTCCAGTTGCCGACAGAAACAACAGTATTGCCTTGTTTTTGGAAACGAATTCCGCACATCGGCATCTGGTTGCAGTTGTCGCAGATAGTGTAGCCAAACTCAAGTCCTTCCTGGGCTTGTGCTGACCCGGTGAAGAATTGTCCGGCAGCGCTGACCGCAGACAGGGCGGGGATGGATTTAAGGATTGTTCGGCGTGTTAAGCCTACTCCTTTTTGATTTGACATTTTGTCGATCTCCTTGGGGTGAGATTGCATAGTAATACCGCTGATGCGGCATGACATTATTTTCTGATTTTTCATTATTCCGAGCTATAGCGAGAAGTTGTTATCAGAGGGTCACTGCATCAGTGATTTCACTTGAAAATATTTTTTAATAATTGGTTGTATGGGTTATTTCTTTGAAAAAAGCTAAATATTTTTATTAGTTCGGAGACAGAACTTTTGATTAGTATTTTTACTACCAAAGCTGTTTGGTAGTTGGATTTCGATCTCTTTGTTAGCTCATCCGAATTTAAATTCTGTTGCGCACTCCTATCAATTTTTTTCGGTCGATGCGGATATCACGATTCATTGGAAGCGGAAATTGGGAACAAGATGGTGAGGTGAAGCCTCAAAGAGATTAAAACGCAGCGGGTAGAGCGGCGGTCCCGTATTGTAGTGGAGCGGCACGGAGATTGGTACCGTTTGTTAGAGAAAGCGGAAATAATGAATTTAGATAATAAAAACATCACGTTATGGATTGGAGAGAAGACGGGAAAGCGAAGTCCTTTACGGTTCACTTCAGAAGAAAAGATAGTTGGATTTACCCTAAATGCGGAGGAAAGCTCCGTCCTTCAGGGCGGAGAGAACGTTAAGTTCCAAGGATTGAGCGGCTTTCCGATGTTTTCTTCTACAATCGTGCTGTGCGCCAAAACTTATTGGAATGGCGTGTTATTTTTAAAAATTTGTTAATTTTCCAGCGCTTCAAACACCGTTTGACAGAAATGAACTCGCTTCTTCAGAGATACTTTGGATTTAACCCGGCAGAGACGACAATCAGGACTGAAATCATTGCCGGCGTCTCAACGTTCCTTACCATGGCCTACATCTTGGCCGTAAACCCGACCATCCTCGGAGTAACCGGGATGGATAAAGGAGCGCTATTTGCAACGACCGCGATTACTTCAGGCATTGCGACTCTTATCATGGCGCTTCACGCCAAAATGCCTTTCGGCTTGGCCCCGGGTATGGGCATCAATGCCTTCTTTGCTTATACGGTTTGCCTGTCAATGGGGCATACGTGGCAATTCGCTCTGACTGCTGTGCTTCTAGAAGGTTTGATATTCATTTTCCTAACTGTCACAAATATCCGAGAAAAGATTGTTTACTCCCTACCGCCGAGTATTCAAAAGGCGATTGGTGTCGGTATCGGTCTTTTTATTGCGTTTATCGGCCTGCAGAATGCCGGAATTTCCGTTAAAAACGATGCGACCTTAGTTGCTTTAGGTCAGATTTTCCAGCCGGGCGTCCTGCTCGTAATTATCGGTTTGATTTCCACCTCTGTTCTTCTGGTCAAGAATATCCCGGGCGCGCTGCTGATCGGAATCGCGATTACGACGATTTGCGGCATACCTTTCGGGCTGACTCATTTAGACGGCATTGTTTCCATGCCGCCTTCGGTTGAACCGATTTTTATGCAGTTCGAATGGCACAACATATTCACTGTGGATATGGTGATGGTTGTATTTTCATTCCTGTTCATGGATCTGTTTGATACTTTAGGCACTCTGGTCAGCCTTTTGTATAAGGGCGGCTACGTTAAAGACGGCAGGATGCCGAGAATGAAGGAGAGTTTTTTTGCCGATGCGGTAGGAACTACGATCGGAGCCTGCTTTGGGACAAGCGCGATCTCTACGTATGTGGAAAGTGCGGCTGGTGTTTCCGTTGGAGGAAAGTCAGGTTTAACCTCTCTCGTTATTGCGGTTTGCTTCTTCCTGTCTCTTTTCCTGGCTCCTCTTTTCTTATCAATTCCTGCTCAGGCGACTGCACCGGTTTTAATTTTGGTAGGCTTCCTGATGATCTCTTGCATCAAAGAGATTGATTTGGAAGACTATGCGGAGGCGATTCCTGCGTTCATCTGTATCATCACGATACCGTTAACTTACAGCATCGCAAACGGAATTGTTTTCGGACTGCTGAGCTACGTACTGATTAACCTGATCTCAGGTAAGTTCAAGAAGATCCGCATCGAGATGTATCTTCTTTCGGTCTTCTTTATTGTGATGCTCTTCCTCCACTAATTTAAAGTTATTGGATTTAGTTATTCGGAAAAATCCTCGCTTTTGTGATGCTTCGCTATTTTGCTGTATACAAAACGGGGATTTTTTCTTATTTTTTTAATGGTTTCTCAATATATCCCTTGAGTACCAAGGCGTTATCAGATATTAGATTCTAGCGGCTTCGTAGTTCAACGATTCATCGGATTTTAAGGCTTCTTCCAAGATCTCTAACTAAAGAGCCGTGACTCTTAAGACGCGTCATTGGCTCCAGGTCTCACGATCTCCAGACATCAGTGTCAATTTCCAGAAGAGGCTTGTATTCTCCGCAAGCTGTGCTTCTTTCTGAGTTTGCAACCATACACTGATACTGATGTATTCAACGGAATGACACGGAACAGAGTGAGGGCTTCTACCGCCCGTTTCACAGAGAATTTCAATGTATTCTCTTTCAGCTGCTTCTGTATCAAACCTGAATTCCCAAAATTCTAGGAGCTATTTTTACAAATAGTCTCATCTTCAATTTAACTAATTGATTTTATACCCCTTTTGAGCAATGCATGGATGGACTTCTTCAACTTCATAGGCGATAATTATAACCTATGAAAGAAACCAATCACCCTACAAATATG
>NZ_WSRP01000060.1 GCF_009767915.1 Parasutterella muris | reverse complement strand
GAAAAAATTTCGAATTTATCGTTGAATATTCAGAAGGTTAAAGAAGCTTATTGATACATTTTTCTGGAAAAGTCGGGGCGGTGAGAGGTTTTATTTTGTCTGTAATGAGGGGGAATAATATTTTCGTTTATAAAACCCATTCTCCGGCGGCCGTGAACATGTTCACGATAGGCAACGGCTAACTTCCACTCGAAATTTTGTGGTCAAAAGCACATATTTGAGAGTACAACCGCTCCTTTCTTGCTGCGCTTAAGCACTTTGAATCGACTCAAAAGAATCTTTTGCTTCTACCGACAATAATTTTGTGGTCAAATGCACATAATATTTACGCTGTCCTTCCGCTATAACTGTTTTTTATTATGAGAAACTGTCGGTAAGCAAATTCTGTCGACATATGTTTCGTGCTTTAAAGCTTTTAGAAACGGAATTGTTCTCTTTGTACTAGGAAAGAATAATCCCTAACTGTGAACATGTTCACTTTTTTATCGACCATACTGTGGTCTTTTTCACATACAAAGGATAGAACGCATGTTACTTAACTTTTTAATGCTATCAAAATAACTCGACTATGAATAAAACATTGTTCCTTCCAAAATTATTTGTGGTCTTTTTCACATATTTTTCTCTACGAGTGCTGAGAACATGATTTCTCAAACAAGACTTTTGAACCATTTTCTCTAGTAAAAATGTAAAAAAAACCACAGATTTTGATCTTTTACCTTCGTGTGAACATGTTCACATAGAACCTGGCTTCTTAGTATTTCTGATGTGTGAACTTGTTCACATCAATTAGAAAGACCGCTAAAATTAGACTAACTTGAAACATCAAAGGAATCTCAATGGGGACTGTAATAGCATTTGCCAACCAAAAGGGTGGTGTCGGTAAGTCAACGCTCACCGTTCAAGCGGCTTTTTACTTTGCCACTAAGGAAAAGAAAAAAGTTCTCGTTGTAGATATCGACTCACAGGGTAATACCACCGAATCCTTGACACAGGGCCAGCCTTATGAGGGCACTTCCTCAGCTGCGCTGTTCGAGCCAAATCTGGAAGAACTGTCTATTCAAGATACACCTTATAAAATCGACTTGATCGGTTCCGAGCAAAATTCAAATGAAGGTTACGATATTGAAAGCCGTGATTTTTCAGTGGTTAAAAATCCGGCGATTCATATCAAAGCGCTCAAGGAAGAGTACGACTACATCATCGTCGATTGTCCTCCGTCACTTGGTAGAAAACTCCTTGGCGGCCTGATTGTAGCCGATTACGTCGTATGCCCGATCAAGTTATCCGGCTATGCGATTGGCGGCGTGTCCGGTATGGTGAAAACAATTCATGCCGTTCATGAAAACTACAATCCGAATTTGAAATTCCTTGGAGTTGTCGTAAATGAATATGACGACTCTGCGTCCGCAAAAGCAACTTTGGAGTTCCTAAAGAATGAAACCGACTGTGTCGTTTTTGACTCCAAACTGCACCATCGAGCCCCAATTGACGCAGCGACAACAATGGGGATACCGGTCTCAGAAATCAGAAACGGGAAACGCTCTTTTGAAGAGCTTGAACACCTCTTTAAAGAACTTTTAAACCGAATCAAAGCATCGTAACTATATGAAGACTTTTAAAATTAACAAGCCGAAAACACAATCGTTCAATCCGAAGAATATTAAAAGTCTGACCGATTTCAGTAGCTCCGTTGAACCAAATAAAGTCAACGGCAAAACATTAAAAACCATTCCTCTGGACCAAATTGATGCGAAGCCGCAGGTCCGTACTGTCATGGAAAATATTGGCGAACTGGCAGAATCTATGAAGAGCGGTCAGCTGCTGCCAATTTCAGTCGCCAAGTCCGAAAACGGGAACTACGTCATCCTCCAGGGCGAACGCCGCTGGTTGGCCGCCAAGCAGGCCGGACTGTCAGAAATAGAAGCTATTGTTGTTGAGGCTCCTAAAAATGAGGCCGACCGCATTTTTGGTCAGCTCACTGAGAATATCCAGCGCGAAAATATGAAACTTTGCGATCTGGTCAGCAGCATTAGTGACTTAGTTCAGCTCGGACATAATCAGACAGAAATCGCAAAGCGTTTAGGGAAAGACAGAACCTATATTTCTCGAATCGCTTCGCTCGCTTCAGCTCATCCTCTCGTGAAACAGTTTATTAACGACTCGTTCATAAACGACCCGCAAACAGCGCAAATTGTTAACTCGATCTTCGAAAAAAGCGCAAATGCAGAGCGTTTGCTTGCGTCCTGCCGAGATGAAGACGGATGTATCAGTCGTCCTGCTGCGCAGCGTCTGCTTAACAGCCTGAATGCGTCAAAAGAGAGCCACGAAAAGAAACAGAAAGTTAAGTCTTACGAAGACCGATTGAAAAAGAAAGAGATTCCTAACGGCATCAGAAGAGTCCCATCTGCCGCACCGGTAAACATCGCTGTTTCTTTTTTATCTGAATCCGGCCATCTCATAAACGGTCATCTTCTGCCCAGACTGATTGCGAAGAATCCAAATGAGGTCTGCGTATTATGCGAAAAAGACCACAAGGTTGTCTCAGTCCCTGCAGACAAGATCATTCTTCAGTCTATTTCAGAGCTGCAGAAATAAAATGTGAAAAAGACCACAGCTGAACGTAAGATTGTCTTGGATACATGAGAAAAAGACCACAAAATTGTGGTCTTTTTCTCATATTACTTATGCTTTGCTGAAGAAGGTTTAAATCCGACATCATTCAGAAAAACTCTAACTTCATACACGAATGCGGGATCTGCAAGCTTCGTTTGAATCCATCTGATCCAAGAGTCGTTGGAATCAGCAGCGGAACCGCATCGACTGAGATAGTCTCTTGCAAATCGAGTACCTACGCCGCCGTCCTGATAATTGGCAAGTTTCTTCGCAAAATAGCTTCTCTGCTGTTCACTCAAAATCAGTCCACGCCAATCTTCGTCACTGTATCCGGTCAGGTCCTTGACCATGCCTTCCCACTCTTCCTGCGGGACGGATAACGTACTCGGAACAGCGTCTTTTCTTCGACTCTTAACTGAGAAGATGATATCTGTGAACCGACGACCGGTGCGGATAAACTCGCTCTCAACATAGAAATCGATTTTCTTAGCTTCATTGATCTTAGCAGTGCATTCGCGAACAATTCTGGCAACGTCGCCATTGAGCTTCTTCTGAGGAATATTAAGGATTTCTTTGAGCTCCTCAATAGACATCTTCTTTACCTGGCCGCGCCAGCGCACGCAGAGCTCAAAGAATCGGAGTGTTGAGACACTCTTTAGTTCAGAAATCTGCTTAATCGGATACCGAATGAAATTCGAACGAATCTTCGTAAGGAAAGGAAGAACTTCCTGTGAGAACGTTAAGCCAATCATGCCGCTTCGGTAAGAGACTTTTGAGATCCAGCGGAACTCATCACGCTCCTTGCCATTTGAACCGAAAGTACGGATAACGCTTCGGTTGTAGAGCGTGTTAACAGCATTTTGAAGGTATTTGTATGCCTTGGATCGTTCGCTTCCGATTTCCCTAAGTTCTTTTGCCGATACCCAATAAACAGCATCGCTTCTCACCTGATCAGTAACCGAATCAATCTTACTGATAGCGACGAGAATAATTCTGAGTTCATTCAAGGAAAGATTTGTCTTTGCCGTCAGCAAATCATTGGACTTAACGACCACAGCATTACTGTTCCAATCTTTGGACAGAGCTGTGGTCTTTTTAACATTTTTTTCGGGTGCAGGCTGAGTCTCAAGATCGAACTCTCCTTGCGCAGTGTACTTTGTCATATCTAAAGACCGCCTAATCACTATGTATTTCCCGATTTTCTCACAATTAGCCTATCTTTTGTTGTGTTTTCTTCATCAAATGTGGTCTTTTTCACATAGATATGTGGTCTTTTTTACATAATATTGTGGTCTTTTTCACATTTAAACGAAACATCTTGTGGTCTTTTACTCATCTTATTTGGTCTTTTCTACAGAAATAAATGCGGCTTTTGTGGTCTTTTCTGCATATTATGTGGTCTTTTTCACATAAAAAGGCTTATAACTTTTTGTTTTTTAACATAAAAAAAGAGCCTTAAAAAGAAAAAAATTAATTAATAAAAAGAAAAAAGAAGGATTGCCGATTTCAGAGCTAAAGCCTAATAATTGACTAAGGTTATTTACTAGATACCGTATTTATGCTATCTTTCGGCTTTGTAATTTTTCCCAGGTCCCGGCTAGAGCCCTCCTACAGCATACTATTTAGTATGCAGGCCGGGACCTGCTTTTTCAGATTTGCTTCCAAGCGTTAATTTCTTCAAATCTCTGATGCTCTCCATCAAAGATAACTGAAGTTTGTCCTACAGCACCGTTTCTGTTTTTAGCCAATTCGATATAAACAGTACGGCTGTCTCCAGGCTCTAATCCGTATTTAGCTAGTGAATATAAGAAAATTACCATATCCGCGTCCTGCTCAATTGCACCGGACTCTCTCAAATCAGACAGCATAGGTTTTCTGCTGGGCCTGTTTTCTACATTGCGATTGAGCTGAGAGAGCAAAAGTATCGGACAGGACAATTCTTTTGCCAATAGTTTCAAACCTCGAGAAAGAGCCCCTAGCTTCATCGCGCGATTTTCCTGGGATTCTGTATCGCCTTCATCATCAATTAGCTGAAGGTAGTCAACTACAATTAGACCCAGTTTGCCTAAACGAGCCTTTAATTGCCTTGCTTTTGACTTCAGACGGTACAAGTTAATAAGGCCTGAATCGTCAACAAACAAAGCTGCTTTCTTCAGCACTTCCATTGTTTCGTAATAAGTTCTCCATTGAGGAGCGGATAGCTGACCAGATTCAATTGCCGAAATATCGATTCGGCTTTGAGCACTTACCAGTCGCTTAATTATTTCTTCTTTGCCCATTTCAATAGAAAAAATAGCGACCGGAAGACTTCTTACTGTTGCTGTGTATCTGGCTACCTGAAGCGCAAACGCAGTTTTGCCGACTGAAGGCCTTGCTGCCAGCACAATGAGCTGACCGGGCTTAAACCCGTTAGTCAGAAGATCAAACTCTTCTATTCCGCTTTCAGCTCCTTGAATTTTATCTGGAGCGTTCACTGCATCAAGCATTGATTCTGTGAGCTTGTCGAGCATTTGGTTTGCTGATGTAAAGCCGCTTTTTCCTTCTTCGTCGGGATTAATTTTTAAAATCTCTGCCTGCACGGTATCGATTAACTGAACCGCGGAGGCAGTCTTTCGCTGCCCGATCTCGGCCTCTAAACGCGCAATTGTCTGCAGCAATAAACGTTTTAAAGACTTGTCTCTCAGAATTGCAGCGTATTGACTGAGATTAACGGAACTTGAGCTGGATTCAATTAAGTTGTTTAAGTAGGGAAGGCCGCCGGACTCCTTTTCTTTTCCGTCCGCTCTAAGCCGATCAAAGACTGTCAGCAGATCTGTCTGCTGTCCGCTGTTGATCATTGAAACCATTTCGCCATAAATGAGTCGGTTTGCATGACTGTAGAAATCTTCCGGAGTAAGGGTCGGTTCCATCAAATAGAACGATTCCGGATTGGAGAGAAGCGCTCCTAAGATAGCCTGTTCAATCTCCGTGGATTTAGGAGCCAGTGTCTCCGAGTAAGACGAATTAATAGAATCGTTTGGAATTTCGTTCATAGCAGTGCCTTTCGTATTTTTTTATTCTAAACAAAGAGCAGGTATAGGAAAGATGCTTTTAAATATGAGAAAAAGACCACAACTTGATTAAGACCTTCAACTTAAAGGTTCTGGGTTCTAGTGCAAATAAAAAGAGAGCCTTTTAAGGCTGTTTGGTTGCTGTTTGACCTTTGATTCATTTTTAAATGCAATAAAGTTGTTGGTATTGAACAGTTCCGATAAACGAGATGACGATTGAGCTTCAAAAAATGTAAAAAAGACCACAAAAAAAATCTGGCTCAATTACCTTCTAGTGAGCGTGTTATCAGTGTTCTTTCTTGGATAAGAACCTTTTCCTTGAGTAAAATCCCATTGCGAAATCTATTGACTTGTTTCAAGCGAAGCTCTCTCGGCGTTGAACGATGAAGATGCAAAGAGCAAGTTTTCCTGCGAAAGAACGCGATTAACAGCGGAGACATCATGTTTGGTATATGGAAAGGAATTTTCTTAGCGGCTTTTGCAGGATGCTGCTGGGGCACTATGGGTGTTGCTGCTCAATATTTGTTTGAGAACTGTCGTTTTGAAGCTGATGATCTGACAGCACTTCGCTTAATCGGTGCCGGCATACTTCTTCTTCTCATCTCTGCAGTGTCAGAAGGACCTAGGAGTTTATTTCTGCCTTTTAAGGATAAAAGAAATATCCGAGACATCCTCATTTACGGAGTGGGTGTCCTTTTAATCCAATACACGTTTTTTATCGCGATTCATGCAAGTAATGCAGGTACAGCTGCGATTATGGTTGGGTTCGGGCCGCTAATGATTATGTTTTACATGGCCGCAGCGAAACATAGACTGCCGTCTGCCAAGGAACTTTTTTGTCTCGTATTGGCCGTATCCGGTGTTGCGCTTCTCGTAACCAAGGGAAATTTTGACTCTTTGGATATTGCATCTGCCGGCGCTTTTTGGGGAATTGTCTCTGCAGCGTTTGGAGCATTCTGTACCGTCCAGCCAAAAGCCGTGATAGAGCGTATCGGTGTCTCGCTGGTCGTGGGCTGGGGCATGGTTGTGGGCGGGACGATCGCTTGTTTCTTTACCGATCCATTTAGCATGGACGTCGACTGGACATGGGCGTCCGTCGGCTGTTATCTGTTCATTATCGCGTTCGGAACTGTGGCAGCATTTTGGTGCTATCTCAGAAGCACGATGTATGTTATTCCCTCTATTTCAGCAATTCTGGGCTCATTCGAGCCGTTTTCGGCTGTGCTCTTTTCTTTTTTAATTCTTCATACAACCTTTAACGGTTATGAACTGTTTGGTGCCGCGGCGATTATCACCAACATGCTGATCCTGGTGTGGCCGGATAAGAACGCAATCAAAAAACTGTCAGCGGAAAAGAGTCAATAGCGCTCATCTGAAAAGACGAAGTAATAAAAGTCTCTACCTCAAATCGAGTCTTGATTTGACGAACTCAAAAATATGTGTAAAATGCACGCCTCATTGAACAACGCCAAGCGCTGTTCGAGATGCAGAAACAAATTTTTACATTGAATTTTCCTGTTTCAGTTGACAAGAATTTTCAGTTCTGTAAAATAGCAATTCTGCGCTTGAGAAATCAAGCAAGTTCTTTAAAAATTTATCGACGACCGATAAGAGCGGGCGCTGAAGATTTAAGCGGGTTTAGAAGACTGAATTCGCGAAGCAATTTTTAGCTCGCACTTATTGGAAGAAGGAGTAGAAATACTCCGTCAAACACCAAGAGAGTG
>NZ_WSRP01000005.1 GCF_009767915.1 Parasutterella muris | reverse complement strand
ATCGTTGTTGATGAACAGCACCTGCTCACACAGGCTGAATGGGATGCCATCTTCAACACTCAGAACCTGATCAATCCGAAGTTCGTTAAGTAATTAGACGAATCCTAAACGGATAACAGACCGCCCGTTCATTATGAACGGGCGGTGTTTTTTATTTAATGTCGAGAAGCTCGTCTCTCAGTTCGCTCTCAAGCGCGTTCTTTCCGAGCCAAATAGAAAGCACCGCATCGTAAACCGCTTTACCCCGCACCGGGTTGCCCATCAGCTGGCGGTTGTAATAAACAAAAGTTCCTCTGGACGGAATCCAATCCACGTCCACCACATCTCCGGGTTCCAAATTGGAGAGGTCTTTCATAAACACCTCAATCTGGCTGAGCTCATTGGAAATAAAATCTCTGGAGGTCTCGTTGGTATTCTCAGAGATGCCGGCATGCAGGGAATCAATAAATTTTGAGGCGTCCAGCGGACTTAAAATGACAATCTCGGCTCTTCGTGCGCCGAGCAGGGCGCGTGCGGTATCTTCGCGCTGTGTTTTTTCCGGAAGATAGAGCCCTAACGCGTAAATCTTTTTATCGCCGATCGTCCGAACCCCGGCTCCGTTCAGAACCAAGGGATGTCTGCCTAATTTAACTCGTCCAGCAAATTCATAGCCTTCAACGGAAATAGGCTCATTTTTTTTGCCGGTAAGCAAATTAATAATTCCGTCAATTAGGCTTTCTTTGTCTGACATCCTGTTTTCTCCTTTTGCCTCATCTCAAGATACTGAGCAAAATCTTTTGCGATTTCGATCATTTCTTCCTTTTTGAGTCCGCATAATTCTTTCATAAAAACAATCGAGATACCCTTATCCGTCGGAATCTCAATTGTGGTGATCGGCTCTCCGATCTCCTTTTTGTTTAGTTTATCGCGCAGGCTCTCTTTTTTAATTTCAAGGATACGATTCAGCGTCAGGCCTTCCTCCTGAAGCTTCTTAATATTGCGTACCTGATCGAGATGATGTGTTCCGTATCGGGCGTTTCGAGTTTCGCCTGTCGGCTTATCTAAAACCCCGCTGGAAACGTAATATCTCAATGTTCGCACGCTAACCCCGGTTGCCTGTGATAGCTCGTCGATAGTCAGCAGTGATTTCATGCCATTTTCCATTTGAGAGAACCCGCTAAAAGCGATTAAAATACCGATACATTATAAGAGGTTAGACTGAATGCATATCATCGTTGTCGGAGTAGGAATTACTGGAATTGCTTGCGCGCATAACTTGCTCAGGCACGGTCATACCGTCACGCTTATCGAAACTGCGTCCACCCCCAATCAGGAATGCAGTTTCGGATTAGCCGGATATATGGGACCGGAAGGCGTACAGATGCTGTGCTCGCCCTTTAAAGGTAAAGCGGGCCTGGCTTCTATTTTTGCAAAAACCCGCCGCCTCAGCTGGGATGTATCCATCAAACAGATTAAATTCCTTAACGCGCTCGCCAACGCCAGAAGCGCCGATGTGTGGAAAAACAACCGTGATTCACTGCTGCTGCTTGCCCGCTACAGTGTCGGTCTGACCGAATTCATTTCTCGAGTGGAAAGTCTGTCTTTCGAACAGGTCTACGGAACGCTTCGTGTCTATACCAATAACCAGACGTGGGAGGAAGCTCATAAAGAGGAACGACCGGAAAAGAACGGAGAATGGCTCTCGGCCGATGAAGCAAAACGAATTGACCCAAGTCTCGAAGATGTTCCGGAACCTTTCCCGGGCGCGTTTTATATTCCTCAGGAACTCTCCGGAAACGCCTCTTATTTCGCAAAGCAGATTCAGACATTCAACATCGCGCACAAGAATCTCACAATGATGTACCACACCAAGGTAGAGGCTCTTGTGACCGGAGAAAATCAGACCGTGACCGGTGTCAAGACCGACAAAGGCGAGATTTCAGCCGACGCGGTGATTCTCAGCAATAACCTCGGCGCCCCCGCGCTCTTTAAACCGCTGTTCGATCTGCCCGTCATGACCCTTACAGGCTGGACTATCACGGCTAAAATTGATCCGATGAATGTTCCGCCGATGCACACGGTCAGCTTCGACAACAAAGATGTATTGGTCACAAAACTCGGACAAAGGCTTCGCGTCTGCGGCCGCTACTGGCTTGGCGACGTCACTCAGGAAATGACCGACAAAATCATAGAAGAGCTCTATGAAAGCGCCTGCAAGCTTTTGCCCATGTCGGCCGTATGGAGCGACTCTACCAATTGGATGGGTCAGTGCCTGGTGCATCCGGACAGCCTGCCGTCCTGCGGTGAAACCCCCTATAAAGGCCTGTACCTGAACATCTGCCACGGCCTCAACGGCTGGTCTCTTGCAGAGGGCTGCGCTGAAATGCTGAGCAGAATTGTTGAAGGCGCGCAGCCTGATATCGACCCCACGCCTTACAGTCCGATGCGCTTTTTAAAGAAAAATTAGTCTGTAAGCAGACCCGTAAATCTTGCTCAAGTTTTATAAAAGGATTCATACATGTCCGTTTCATTATTGGAAATAGCTCAGCTTCGTGAGCTGGAAGAAAAATATGCCCGTATTCTCGGCCCCGACGTCCTGATGCAGAGGGCAGGGAAAGCCGCCGCGGAATATATCCGCGAACTTCATCCCGAAACCTGCACGGTCACGGTGATCTGCGGCCCGGGAAACAACGGCGGCGACGGATATGTCTGCGCAAAAATTCTTTCGGAACTCGGCTATCAGGTGAGCGTCGTCAATGTCGGAGGGAAGACTCCGAAAACGGAACAGGCAAAAGAGGCGCTTGCCGCTTGGGAAGCGACCGGTGCGACAATTTATACCGATCCTTACGACACCCCGAAAGCGCAGATTGTCGTGGACGCGCTTTTTGGAATCGGACAGACCAGAGCGCTCGTCGGAGAATATCTGGACGCGGCGATGTGGTTCAATGAAAGAAGAGCGCTGCATGTCTCCCTGGATATTCCGACGGGGCTTGATTCTCAGACAGGCAACTGGGTCGGTGGACGAGCCGGTTGCCGCGCTGACGCAACCATTACTTTCCTCAGCGGAAAACCCGGCCTCTATACTTCAATCGGTAAAGACGCCTGCGGAGAAGTTCAGGTTGAAAACCTCGGCATCTCCATTCCGCTCACAAAAATCAATCTGACTGAAGTTAAGGATTTCAAGCACGTCTGTGCTTCCAGAACCAAAAACACGTCTAAAGCGGATTACGGACGCGTCGGCGTTATCGGCGGCGGAAAAGGAACCGTCGGCGCGGCCCTCATTGCCGCGCGCAGCGCGCTTTACATGGGCGCAGGCCGCGTCTACGTCGAACTTGTTGAAGAGAAGATGGATCTTGATCCGTCGGTTCCCGAGCTGATGTTCCGTGACAAACTTGACCTTTCCGAAATGGATGCCGTCGTCATCGGATGCGGACTCGGCTTCTCGGAAAAAGCTAAGGCAAGGTTCATTGAATGTCTGCAGTCGGACGCCGCGCTTGTCATTGACGCGGACGCGCTGACCATGGTCGCGGGCGACGAAGAGCTTCTCTCTCTTGTGACACACCGCCGTGCGCATACCGTGATTACGCCGCATAATGCCGAGGCGGCCAGAATCCTCGGCTACCCGCTAGAAGAAATTACAGCAGATCGTCTGAACCGCGCTTTGGATCTGTCGGTGCTTACCGGCGCCGTCACAGTCTTAAAAGGCGCTGGAACCATTGTCTGTCAGAGAAGCTCCATCAGCTGGATCAATCCGACCGGCACACCGGCCCTGGCAACTGCGGGTTCCGGAGATACGCTCTCAGGCATGATCGCGGCGATGTTTGCTCAGCGCTACGAACTGATGGACTGTGTGCTTTCTGCGGTCTACCTGCACGGTTTAGCCGCTGAAGGATGCGACAGCGGAATTTTAGCTTCCGATATTGCGCCGACGGCTGCGGAATTCCTGCAGGCACTGCGTGATTCTTATCGCGAACATTTCCACCCGCTGCGAGAACGTACTGACCCCGTAAGCTGGGAAGACTAAAGGGAAGGGCCGGAGGATTTCTCCGGCTTTATTTTTATGCCGCGCGCTTTTGGCGCCGCTTGATGAGCGCAGCCACAACTTCTTCGGAGCTTGGCATCGAAGCGATCGCGGCCGCTTCCATCAGCTCTTCGCGCTGCGCGGTTTTTCTGAGTTTTTCCAGACGCCTCTGAGCTCTCCAGTCTGAACGTGTCGCGGCCATATGCGCGTAGACCACCGCGCTGACATAATCCTTGGGCGCAAAGCGGCCTGAAGACCAGAATGCGCTTAATTCATTCAGGCAGGCGATATCTTCGATGAGCGCGCCTTCCTCCAAGAATCCGAGCGCCTTTTCGACGCCAGGAGTGCGATGCTCGAGCCAGTAGCGTGCTATGGCAAGCAGGCAGTAGGGAATTTTGGCTTCCGCGCCTTTAAAGAGCCATCTCAGACAGAGTCTCGGATTCGGCATGGGTCCTTGAGAAGAGAGCCGTATCATGCGCTCTACGGCTCGCTTTTCGCCTTTAAAGGCGGCCTCGCTAAAAAAGCGCTCGGCAATTTCCGGATTTTTCTCCGTTCCGATACCCAAGTCATAGGCTTCGGCAAGCGCAAAGATCGCTTCCGGAAATTTTTCTCTCGCCGCAATGCGAAGCCAGGCAAAGGACTCCTGAAGATTCTTTTGTGTGCCGAACCCTTCGCGAAGCGCCATCGCTAAATGAAATTTGGCGCGTGATTCACCGAGAACAGCGGCTTTTCTGAAAAGTTCAGCCGCACGTTTTTCATTTTTCTCCAGAAGCTCACCGGTCGCATACAGCATTCCCAAAAGATCAAGAGAGGCGGCATGATCTTCATTGGCGGCGCTTTCCAGATATTTAAGCGCCGTATGCGGCTCGGAAATCAGCAGACTTCTTGCTTCCTTGAAGCGCTCTTCCGGAGCCTGAGGTTCTTCTCGAACACTGAGAAACGCATAAGGATCGAAAGCGCCCGGCTGCGCGGCCGTTTTTGTTTTAAGCGGCGCAAGGTTAGGGAGCTTGTCGAAATAGCTGCTCATACGGTTAAGGCTTGACGATATCGGCGCTGATAATGCCGGAAGCCAGAAGACCGATAATGTAAGTCAGAGAAATGGCCATCCACAGCAGAAGACCCGCGGCGCCGAGCATGATCGGCTTGCCCCAAAGTTTGTGATGGTAATCGTCGCCGTAACGCTCTTTAACGGCTTTGACCTGTTTCCAGCCTGAAGTCACAATCCAGAGAATGTAAACAATGAGATAGGATCCGAAGAAATAGAATTCAGAAAATTCGCTTTCAGGAAGCCAGGGTTCGGCAAATAAATATCCGCCCATGTAAACAAACCCCAGGAAGACCCATAATCCGCAGGTTGATGTCTCATCCGCTTCGCCCATATCGCTCCAATTCGTGCGCTGCAGGAACGCTCCGAAAATCGGAGTAAATAAAAATGACCAAATAATGGTCCAAAGAGGATTCCAAAGCGCGATTGGCAGATGACTAGACTTATTCATTGTTGAAAGCATCAGATTGAAAATAAAGCGTTATTTTATACGCTTCTGCCGAGTCCGCTTATCTGAAAATGTTTCAGAAACGATACCATCCGCTATTACAGGCGCTTCTAAGCCGTGCTGCCGATGTTGAATTATTGACTCCAGTATATTAGCATCGAAAAAGTTAGCTATTCTTCAGACAAAGCTTTTCGCCTGAGAAACAAATTTCGGTCTTTATAAAAAGACCATTGTTAAGGATGCTTCATGCTTAAAAAAATATTTTGCGGTTTATCGTTAGGCCTGCCGATTCTTCTTTCCGGCTGCGCAGGCGATGACCCCGGATACTACATTACCGATTCCTTCGGATTCGACACAGTGTGCATCGTCGACAATAAAAATGTTCCTCCCGCGTTTTTTATCGCTTTAAGACAGGCTGTCGCCGATAAAGGACTGACCGTCAGAACGGTCGCAAAGGCTGAGAAGAGCTGTCCTGCCGTCATTGTTTACGACGCAAAATACACAAAAAAGGTTCCGTACTTAGTCGACGCCAAACTTATGCTTATTCACGAGATCGGCAGTACGGACATTGTGAACCTAAAAAAATACGGATCTTCCGACTCGCTCAGAGATAATCTCAAGGACGACGAGCCGGCGATCCGCGATATGGTCAATCGTCTCCTGCCAAGAAGCACGCCTTGGTAGGAGCGCGTAACCGTTAGTCGAGCACTACTGTCGCTTCAACTTCAACCAAACCGCCTTTCGGAAGTGCGGAGATCTGCACACAGCTTCTTGCGGGATAGGGCGCTGTGAAGATTTCGGACATGACCTTATTCACTGTCGCGAAGTTTGCCAAGTCGGTTAAGAAAACGGTCTGACGAACGATGTTGGAGGGTTTTCCGCCTGCAGCTTCCACCAGAGCGAAAACATTTCTGAATGCCTGGCGGCACTGCGCTTCAAAAGACTCAGCAAGTTCTCCGGAAACCGGATCAAGGCCGAGCTGACCGGAAAGGAACACGGTTTTTCCGGCCTTAATACCGGCAGAATATGTGCCCACAGCGGCAGGGGCTTTGTCTGTGACAACAACTTCACTCATTTACGTTCTCCGTTAAATTGATCCGCTTGACAGCGGGTTGGTAATTAAATTGGACACCGAATTGGAAATCGGCTTTAACTATAGCTTATTTCTGCTGCTGGTAGCCTTCCGGTTTATATGCCTTAGTCCCCCAGAGCGGCACCGAGGAAAGCGAATGCTTAAAGCTTCCGTTGGCGATCTTGGTGGAGTAGCCGAGGTAGACCAGAGTCTGATGCTTCATATCGAAAATCCTTCGGATACGGAGCGTTTTAAAGAACACGCTCTGACTCTTCTTAAACACCACTTCACCGTCGGAGCTGTGGTCGATGCCTGCGATCATCTCAGGCGTGATTTCTCCGGTCTGCACACAGGTCACAGCGCTGTTTGAAGGATCAGAGAGCTGCAGAGGAGAATTGATATAGGCAACGTGGCAGGTGATGCCCGGTACCTGAGGATCGACAAAAGATTCCAGTTTGATGTCTTTAAACGTAAAGAGTCCGAGCGAAACGCTTGCGACTTCTTTATCCGAACATCCGGCCAAAAGTACAGCGGCGGCCGAAACTGCAGCTAATAGTGTCTTTTTCACAAAAATTTCCTATGGTTCGCGACTCGATTCAGAAGGCTTAATGATGCCAGAATCGGCCGTCTTGGAGGGGACAGAACTGAGCACTTTGAGTATCTCTGCGGCCTGCCAATTGTAATAAGGGTTGAACGTGAGACGCGCGAACGGATGAGTTCCGTCGTGTGTGCCCCAGGCTCCGTACCAGACTTCTTTGCTTTCACGGCATTTTTTAATATCCTCGGCGCTCATGCTGTTGCGGCAGAAACGGTATTTGCCGTTTGCCCCGTACCAGGGATTATCCGGCGAATAGGACATAGACATATGCGCAAAAGACTTGATACGCTCCTCAGGAAGATAATCGGTTTTAACGATTACCTTTTCCGAGAGCTTCAAATCCTTCGGCACAGAACCGTACCAAATGATTTTTGAAGCGGGATTGGCGAGCTGCCGGTCAAAAAGCGGGAGCAGGTTCTGAGTATCCACCACGCTGTCGTGCTCGGTCATCATCACGACAACCGGGATATCGAGTTTCTTCTCTTTTAAAAGCGCATCGGCGTCGTCCATCGTATGCTTGAACGCCACGATCGCGTCCAGCGGCACGTTGTTGTATTTAAACGGGCCCATGTTGTAAGTGGTCTCATCGGGCTTTCTGAGCCAGGTGACGAACAGATTCACAAAGGGGGCGAGAGGCAGAAGAGAAGTTCGCACTTTTACCGCAGGCGAAAATAGAATCAGTCCGGAGACGTCCTTATACTTCTCCGCGTATGAGATCGCAAGATTGCAGCCGGTAGAGAAGCCCGCGATCCAAATATCCTTGTATTTTTCCTTTAACAGGTCCATTTGCTCGTTCACAGCCCGAGTCCAGTCCTCGGATGTGACGCCGATCATGTCCTGAGGTTTGGTTCCATGTCCCGGAAGAAGGATTGCACGGACCAGATAGCCCTGATCAGCGAGCGTGCGCGCGAAGTCATGATAGGTCCAAGGCGAATCCCCGAGACCGTGGATCATGAGAATCGCTTTGCCGTTCGGATGTTTCGGAACAATTTCGAAAGGAGAATTGCCTTCAATTTCCGCGGTTTTATCGTCGGTGACAAAGTGGCGGTTTTCTGCAACAAAAGCCTTCGTCTGCAGCTCGTAGCTGTAGAACGAGTTCTGTCCGAGCGGCATCTGATGCTGAGCCGTCTGAGAGCAGGCTGCCAAAGAAAAGCCCAAAGCGGCGGAAAGGAAAATAACTCGAAATTTCACGTTTTAATTTTCGAAGGAATATTAAAAATGCAATATCGCAATTATCAAGGAAATTAAGGTCTGTAACGCCTCACGCGCACGAAATACGCATCAGAAGAAAAGCGGGCAAAAAAATAGGCCCGATCTGCTCGAAGGGGCCTCGTCAAAACTATCTAGGAGGAAAACTGAGGACGTTTGCGCATTCTCATTGACTGACATCGTATAGGGAAAGCAAAGAAAGAGGTGAATGCAAATATTTCTGATGCAAGCGATTGTAAGCTCGCTATCTAAACTTCCTTCTTTTGTTACATTTACGGCAGTTTTATTACCAATTATTCAATGAGTTTCGGATTCAAATCGAAAGACTTTGTCCTCCATCCTGACTCTTCAGCGATCTCTTTCTGCTGCCTTAGCTGTAGTCCTGATGATGCTTTATCCCCCGTGTTTTGTTTATATGAACTGCCTTTTTCGTTAGAATGGTGATTCTTTTGAAAACTCACCAACAGATTAAATATGTAAAGGACGCCGGACATGATGAAGTCGAATCAGTATGAAACGTTTATGAAAGATGTCTATGAACACGGCCTCAGCAAGTCTGACCGCACGGGTACCGGCACACGTTCTCTGTTCGGCTATCAGATGCGTTTTAATCTGCAGGAAGGTTTTCCGCTGGTCACAACGAAAAAACTGCATACCCGCTCGATTATTCACGAGCTGCTTTGGTTCCTGCGCGGCGACTCCAATATTAAATATCTGCACGACAATAAAGTCACGATTTGGGACGAGTGGGCAGACGAAAACGGAGACCTCGGCCCCGTTTACGGTGTGCAGTGGCGCAGCTGGCCGGCAGCCGACGGCCGCCATATCGACCAAATCAGCAATGTCATCGAACAGATTAAGACCAATCCGGATTCCCGCCGACTCGTCGTGTCGGCTTGGAACGTCGGAGAGGTGGACAAGATGGCGCTGCCGCCTTGTCATATGTTCTTCCAGTTCTACGTCGCCGAGGGCAGACTGTCCTGTCAGCTCTATCAGAGAAGCTGTGACATTTTCCTCGGTGTTCCGTTCAATATCGCCAGCTACTCGCTGCTCACCTGCATGATTGCGCAGCAGTGCGGTCTTGAGCCGGGGGACTTTGTATGGACGGGCGGGGACTGCCATATCTACAACAACCATTTTGAACAGGTCGAACTTCAGCTCTCTCGCGAACCTCGGCCGTATCCTAAACTTATTATCAAACGCAAGCCGGACTCGATATTCGACTATAAATTTGAAGATTTTGAGTTCATCGACTACGATCCGTGGCCGGCCATTAAAGCACCTATCGCAGTTTGATTCTCAACGGAACTTTTCTTCATGAAACCTCATATCAGTCTTATTGTTGCAAGAAGCCAAAACGGCGTCATCGGAAAAGACGGCAAGCTACCCTGGCATTTCCCGGAGGATTTGAAGTTTTTTAAACAGATCACGATCGGCAAACCCATCATCATGGGTCGGCACACCTGGGAGTCGATTGGACGGCCGCTGCCCGGAAGACGCAACGTCGTGGTCACACGGCAGCCGGACTACAAGGCCGATAAAGCCGAAGTCGTCCATTCTCTGGAAGATGCAGTCAAACTTTTTACGCCGAACGACAATGTCTTTATTATCGGCGGCGCAAACCTTTATCGTCAGGCGCTCCCCATTGTGGACACCGCCTGGATCACTGAAATTCTGCAGGATTTTGAAGGTGACACCACGTTTGACAGTCTGGATTTACATGACTGGAAGCGTGTCTGGGTTGAAGAGCATCCCGCAGGCGAGTCAGGTCCCTGGGCATACCGCTTCCAGCGCTTTGACCGCATTCGGCACTCTACGTATTAAAACCAATGCCGCACGGCGCTTGCGCGCTATAAAATATCGGACTGATATCGGAGAGAAAAAATATGGCAAAAGAATTAATGCAGATTGAAATTGACAGCGGACTCAAGAAGGAGTTCCTGGAATGCATCAATCATGCCTATAAAGGAAAAACAGAAGAAGGCATCATTGACCTCATTCGCATCTACGTTGAACGCGCCAAAGGATCTCCGCGTCAGAAAGAAATCAAGAGCAAAGTTCAGCAGTTTGTTTTTGAGGGCGACGCCAAGAGCGGCATTACTCCTCTGGAAATCGAAAAGCTGGTCCTCAATAAGACGGATGAGGATATTGAAGCAGCTCGTCTGGATAAAAGCAAATAACGCAGACTAATCGAGGGCGCTCGCGGCCTGTTTGATCAGTTCGACATCCACGCCGTCTTCTCTGAGCCGATCCTCAACTCGATCCATCGTTTCATCAAAGCGCGGGTTTAAACCCGCGTTTTGCCATAATTCAGAGACTTCCTGTGTGCAGAGCCTTCTGTCAGCCGGCGTGTAGCTAACCTCTTCAATAACGGTTGTGCGGCACACTGAGTCTTCAGCAAGCAGTTTTGCGGAAACAATTGCCATATAAGCCATCATGGCGTAGGTCGGCATATTCGGATCCGTGATCTTTTCGCCTTTCAAATATCGATGGATGACATTTTCCACCTGCGCGGCCTTTGACGCTTCAAACTGTCCGAGCGGGATACAGTCGCCAAAAGAAGCTTCTTTATCTCCGATCTCGTCAATACGGCAGTAAAAGCCATGGCGTCTTCCCGGAAAAACATCCTTCAGAAGACTTTTGTCAGAGTCGACAGAGGTGCTGAGCGTAATGGTGTAAGAAGGATTCTTAACCGTATAAATGATTTTTTCTCGGTCTCCGACCACACGAAAAACGTTGGAATTAATAATGCCGTACTTTCCAACGTAGCGATCGGACGCTTTTTTTGCGTCCGCCGCGGCAAATTTCGCAAACGGTTTTGCCCGAAGGTAAAAAACCTTCGGGTTTTCAAATAAAGATGAGGTTCCTGTATTAATAAACCCTTCAATCTGCTCCTGCGCGAACGCCTGAATCAGATAGGACTCAAGCGGGGAGAGCTGGTAACCCGACGCGAATGCAGCCGCGGGCGCAAAGCCTAAAAGCGCGGCTGCCGCCTTAGTCAGTGAGAATTTAATACAGGAATTCATGATTCTGCAAAATTACCAGCGGCGATCGGCGATCTTCATCTGCTGTTCATCCACGAAGAACCAGAAGTCCTTTTCGTTCAGAGTAATTCTGTGGACAACAAGCCCGGTATCGGCGTCCTGATATTCAAACACGACATTAATCGGCTGATTGGATAAGAATTGGTTTTCCGCCTGAGCGCAGAGATCTTCAAAATTGATGCTCGGCATATCCCAGGGATCTCCGTCGTCCACATCAAGAAGGTTGCCCCTGAAGCGCGGATGACACATCAGAAACTTAAGCACGTCAGCCAAACGCTCTGTCGGAATAACCCACAGATTAAGACCGCCGTTTTCCGTTAAATTCTTAAATACATTCTTCACGAACGCGTCAAGCTCAATGTCATCGGGAACAGTCAGGACGTCATTTAAGCCCATCGGATCGTCCGCATGAGTTTCGTACCACTGCTGACCGGTGGTTGTCATCGGTCCCTCAAGCTTCATTCTCAAGTCGTCAAAAGCAATAAATCCCATCGCGAAGGGATTGGCGTTGCCGACCTTGCGTGCACTCGCAGCCAGCTTTGTAATTAGTTCTTTTTTTGTCATTCGGCTCATTGATTCATCCCTCACTATCTATATATATTTTCAAAAGCTTAGCATCTTAACAATTTGTAACGCCGCTTCTGTGTCCATAACGAGTATTGAATTCTAGTAGTTTTCCGTCGCTTCGGAGTCCGATAAGATGCGATTTTTCAAACTGCCGGATAAAACCGATCGGAAAGCGTTTTCGACGTAAAATTTTCTTTGTCTCAAATCCAAACGGTTCAAAAAAAATGACTCATTTATATATAAAGATGAGCGGCACGCCGTATGAACGCGGGCTGCTGTACGGCACTCAGGCCAAAGAGCTCATTCACAAACTGATTGAAGAATACAAGCTGCTTTTTGACAAAGAGAATCACATTGCCTGGGAAACCGCGTACAAGAAAGCCGCCGCTTTCGAGGAACCGATCCGCGCGTTCCGTCCGGATTTGATTGAGGAAATGAAGGGCATCGCCGACGGCGCGGGGATCGATCTGCAGACCGTGCTTGTGTTGAACTGCCGATCGGAGATCATGTTCACGGACATTCCGTCTAACGAAGACGCCTGCACCGTGATCGGTGTTCCGCCGGAAGTCTCCAAAAACGGCCATACACTGCTCGCACAGAACTGGGACTGGTGGACGGTCGGCGAGGGCACAACCGTGCTGCTTGAAGTAGAGCAGGAAGGATATGCCAAGTCGCTCATCGTCACTGAAGCGGGTCTTGTCGGCGGCAAAGGATTAAATGAATACGGTGTTGCGCTCTCCATGAACGCAATGAGTGTCAACGGCGGGAAAGTCGGAGTGCCGCTTCAGGTCGTTCTGCGCGCCGCTCTTTCCTGTTCGACCGTACCCAAGGCGATCGACTGTATCGCTAAATGTCCGAGAGCAGGGTGCGCCTGCGTTGGACTTGCCTCTTGGGACGGCGAACTTGTGATGGTTGAGTATGCACCGAATGATTTGGACATTCTTCTCAGCGACGGCAAAGCGCTCTGCCACACCAATCACTGGCAGTCTCTGAAGATGATTCTCGGACCGGAAGCGCGCAACTATTCCTATATCTCCACCTTTACACGCCTGGACCGCGCTCGCAGACTGACCAAAGACAAGAAAAAGCTCACACCGAAAAAACTCTTTGCCATCCTGTCCGATCATGCCGGATACCCCGACGGTATCTGCCGTCACGATGACCCGGATCTTCCGTATTACCACTGCCACAGCTCGCTCTGGTCCATGGTGATTGATACGGTCACAAGAACGCTCTACATCACGGACGGCACGCCGTGCAAAGCTAAACCGGAAAAATACGTCCTGAAATGATATGTCAGACGCTCCGCTGAAAGACGCGGAGCGCTATGATCTCGCGATGTACAAAATTTAAAACCATCAGAGGAAGCTGCATGAATAAGAGACTGCTTTTTTTGCCGATAGTGCTTTGCGCTTTTTCCGCTTCAGCCAACGCCGGTCAGTATGCGGAAGAACTGGGTGTGTGTGTTTATAAAAACCTGACTTCTTCTGATAAAACCGTGATGACGCAGTGGGCTTTTGTCACGCTTGGCAAGACGAAAGCGGCGCGCCAGATCACGGTGATTCCGGATGCAAAAACAAAGGAAGTAAATCAGAAGGCAAAGGCTGCGCTCTCCCGCATCATGACGCAGAACTGCGCGAAAGAAGCGACCAAAGTCGCCCTGCATGAATCCAAGGACGGATTAAAGAATGCTGCGGCAACCCTTGCGTTAAGGCTCGCGCAGGATGAGCTGAGCGATAAGATGGATGCGTCCTTGTCGGGACTCCTGAACCCCGGCACCGCCAATGTGCTAAAAGGCGCGGAAGTGCTGAAGGGATTCTTCGAGAAGCGTTAAGGAGAAGGATTCTGAACAAAAAGCTCCTCAAGCGGGAGCTTTTTTAGTTTTTAGGATTGACAACTTTGGGCTGCAGCCCTTGTTTTTTGTAGCTTCGATAGCGGCTGCGTCCTTCTTCGAGCTCGGTTCCGGCACTTGCGACCACGTCGATAATTTTAGGAAAGCGCTGCATCAGATCCTGCATATTTCCGGGCGCATTGTGCGTCAGCATTACAAGAAGATCCGCTGCCGGAAGCTCTGACGGGCGCCGTCCGATCACAAAAGCGCCTCGCTGAATTTCCGCGGAACCGGCCGGACCGTGCGGAATAAAGGACGTATTGTCAAACGCCCAGAGACGCTCGTCAAAAGAGCGCAGGTCGCCTTCCGTCTCTACGAGAACGCATGCGGACATCCCTAGCCGCTGGGCTTTTTTAAGCGCTCGACAGGCATAGAGCTGTCTGTCCGGAATACCGGTATGGAAGGCAAGATCTGACATAGGTTTATATTAAAACAAAAGCTCGGAAAAAACTCCGAGCTTTTGCTTCGGACAAGCCAAATTAATACATGAACTGATAGTTCACAGTCACGTTCTGACTGACGCTGCTGTGCGCGGCAGCGCCCGCAGAGTACAGGAATCCGAACGAATGCTGTCCCTTGCTCAGCTGCAGACCGACTTTGCCTCGGAAGAGCAGAGAGTTGGCAAAGCGCTCGGTATCGGATGCGAATCCGCCGAGGTTAGTCGTAATCTTCTTATCGCCCGCAGTCGGAATCACCGCAAAGTCAAGCATGCTGCGGCTCTTCCAGCCGCCCGGACATACATATTCGTAGCCGACGTTCACGCCGACCGGGAACTGCCAAATACTCGCGCCGGAGAAAGAGGCGTCAAGCCGTCCGTCAAGAAGATCCCCAGCCACAGACACGTCGTCTGTCAGCAGACGAGTGAAGCGAACCGAGTAATACGGAACAAAGCTCAGGCCGCCCGCGACGAAACTCGTCTCAAAACGCAGTCCGGCGTTCCAGGACTTCGCTTTGCCGTCGCCTAAGGGAAGATCAAAGCCGTCATATTTGAACTTGCTGTCGATCTTGCTGTGGGTATAGCCGAGATTGGCGATCACGTTGACTTTCTTGCCTGTCCATGTGGAGTAGAGATTAACTCCGTAGAAGGTGGAAGAGCCGTGACCGTCAACATCCCCGTGCTTAACCTGTCCCTTGCCGCCGTTCAGCGCAAGACCGATACGGAAGTTGTCCGCGATGATATGGTCATAGCCGAGCGAAAGCGCTGCGCCCTTGTCTTTATTCTGGTTGTGCGCGATACGGTTGTGGAAGCCGTAAGCCGTTACCCAGGGATCGCCCTGTTTGAAAGTGCGGTCCCAGCCGTTAAAGAGGGGACCGACCATAGAAAGGCGGTCCTCAATCACGTCCTGATTCAGACCGCTGACATCAAAGTTCGTGATGGAATATGTCGCGGCGTTTGCGGCAGCCGAGGTTAAGAGAAGTGCTGCCGGCGCCAATAAAAATTTATATTTCATTCGTTCTCCAAGGAAGCGTTAGATTTATTCGCTCGGAAGTTTTGCAAGCTGTTCCTGATTCGATTTTAACAAAGCCTGGTTTGCGGCCAAACGCTGTCTTTCCTGTTCGATCACGGCGGCGGGCGCTCTGCTGACGAATTTCTCGTTCGCGAGTTTCACGTTCGCTTTCTGGATTTCAGCTTCGAGTTTCGCGATTTCCTTGCCGATTCGCGTTTTTTCAGCGGCGACGTCCACCTTGATAATGAGCATCAGGCTGAAATCATCCACGACCGCGACAGGAGCGGCGGATCCGGCTGGACGAACCGATTCCAGATCTTCCGTGAAAATCACTTCTTCAAGACGGCAAAGCGCCTGCAGATATGCGGTGGATTTTTCAATACGGGCTCTGGCTTCGCCGCTGCGGCTGCTGATTGCGAGCGGAACACGTTTCGAGGGCTGCAGAAGCATTTCGCTTCTCAGGTTTCTCACGGCGGCAATCACTGCCTTGAGCTCTTCAATCTGCTTATCAGCTTCGTCATCAATCGCTTCAGGCTCATACTTCGGATAGGCCTGAACCATCACGGATGTCTCTTCGTCTTCCTTTCTGACGCCGGCAACCAGAGAGACTTTCTGCCAAAGTTCTTCGGTAATGAACGGCATGATCGGGTGCGTCAGACGCAGCACGCCTTCAAGGATGGTCACAAGCGTGCGGCGTGTCGCGCGTTCAACAGCCGGATTTCCGCTGTTGAGCTGGACTTTCGCAAGTTCAAGATACCAGTCGCAGTACTGATTCCAAATGAAGGAATAGATCGCGTTGGCGGCATTGTCGAGGCGGTAATCCGTGAAGCCCTGACGGACTTCTTTAACCGTGCGCTCAAACTCGGAACGGATCCAAAGATCGGGTACGGAGTAAATCAGTTCAGCGTCTTTCTCGAGTCCGCAGTCTTTTCCTTCCACGTTCATCAGCACGAAGCGGGAAGCATTCCAGAGCTTGTTGCAGAAGTTTCTGTAACCGTCGGCGCGTTTGACATCAAAGTTGATGTTGCGGCCAAGGGTCGCGTAAGCGGCCATCGTGAAGCGCAGACCGTCCGCACCGATTTCGGTGATGCCGTTCGGATAATGTTTCTTGAGTTTATTGATAACCTGCGGCGCTTTTTCCGGCCGACGCAGACCCACCACGCTCTTTTCAATCAGATGGTCGAGATCCACGCCGTCGATCAAGTCGATCGGGTCAATGGTGTTGCCTTCGGATTTGCTCATCTTCTGACCTTCGGCGTCGCGCACGAGGCCGTGGAGATAAACGTCTTTAAACGGAACCTTGCCCGTAAAGAAGCGGGTCAGCATGATCATGCGGGCGACCCAGAAGAAGAGGATGTCGTAGCCGGTCACGAGAACGCTTGAAGGCAGGAAGAGGTCCAGCGAAGTCTGATCGCCGCGCAGCGTCGAGAAGGGGACAAGGCCGGAGGAGAACCATGTATCGAGCACGTCCTCATCTCTGGTCAGTTTGACGCCTTCGCCCGCCATCGCCTGAGCTTCCGCTTCGTCGTGGGCGACATAAACCTTGCTGTTTTCGTCGTACCAGGCAGGAATCTGATGGCCCCACCAGAGCTGACGGGAAAGACACCAATCCTGAATATTGGAGAGCCAGTCCTTGTAAACCTTTCGCCACTGTTCGGGGAAGATGTTCACGAGGTTGTCATCCACCGCTTCAAGGCCCAGATCAGCAAGAGACTTGCCAGGGAAGCGGCAGCCTTCGGGCGCGGGTTCGCTCATCGCGAGGAACCACTGATCGGAGAGCATCGGCTCCACGATTTCACCGGTACGCGGCACGCGCGGAACCATATGCTTATGCGGTTTAATGCCGACGAGAAGGCCCTGAGCCTCCAGATCCGCGACTGCCTGCTTACGGGCTTCGTAACGGTCAAGTCCTCGGTATTTCTCCGGAACGTTATCGTTCAGGTGGGCGGTCTTGGTCAGGATGTTGAGCTGTTCGAGGTTATGGCGTTTACCGACTTCAAAGTCATTGAAGTCATGCGCCGGCGTGATTTTCACGCAGCCCGAACCGAATTCTTTATCTACATAGGGATCGGCGATCACCGGAATCTCGCGATCGGTGAGCGGCAGACGAAGCATCTTTCCAACGAGATGTTTATAGCGTTCGTCTTCCGGATTGACAGCGACCGCCTGGTCGCCAAAGAGCGTTTCCGGACGTGTTGTCGCAACGACAACACCTTCGCCGCCGTCAACTGCCGGATAACGAATTTCCCAAAGATGTCCGTCGCTTTCCTCGGACTCGACCTCGAGGTCGGACACCGAGCTCTGCAGTTTCGGGTCCCAGTTGACCAGTCTGCGGCCGCGATAGATCAGGCCTTTGTTATAAAGTTCAACGAAGCAGTCGATCACAGTCTTCGAGAGATCTTCGTTCATAGTGAAGTAGAGGCGGTCCCAGTCAAGGGAGTCTCCGAGTTTGCGCATCTGCTTGAGGATGGTGCCTCCGGAGAGTTTCTGCCAGTCCCATACTTCTTTGATAAATTCTTCGCGGGGCATATCTCTTCTGGATTTGCCCTGACCTTCAAGACGGCGTTCGACAACGATCTGTGTGGCGATACCGGCGTGGTCCGTACCCGGCATCCACATCGTGTTATAGCCGTCCATGCGGTAGAAGCGTACAAGCGAATCCATCACGCTCTGGTTAAAGGCGTGTCCCATGTGGAGAATACCGGTGACATTGGGAGGAGGAAGCTGGATTGAGAAGCTCTTTTTGCTCTTATCTGTACCGGCCTTAAAAAAGCCTTTCTTTTCCCAGTAGGGATACCATTTAGCCTCAATCGAAGAGGGATCGTAACTCTTTGCAAGTTCCTGCGTTTTTGTTTCGCTCATAGCTATTCGATCATTGTTCATTAAAAATAGGAATCTGTTATTTTCTCACTTTTTTCCGCGCTAAAAGAGTAAACCCGCGTGATTTTTCGTTTCAGCGCGGGTTTTTGGCGGTTAAATGAGATTATTCGGCTTTTAACTTTGGCAGACGATTCTTCTCAAACCAGAAATACAAAATTCCCAGTCCGATCGATGTGATCAGCCAGCTGAGCGGGTACACCATCATCAGCACTTCGTAGGTCGGCTTCATGGCAAAAGCGGTATACACCCAAATCACTCGGACAGAGCAAATGACAATTACGGTAATAATTGCGGGCGCAAGCGAATAGCCGTAACCGCGCATCGCGTCCGAGAACACCTCCATAACGGCGTTCAGCGGCTCCGGGACGACCACCCACCACAGACGAATCATACCGAGCGCGATAATGTCTTCGCTCTGGGTAAAGACACCGAGCAGCGTGTGTCCGAACACAAGGATCAAGATAGAGAGCACCAGCGTAAAACCGATGTTCAGCCCCATGGAGATCCAAGTGATTCGTTTGCAGCGATCGACGTTTCCGGCGCCGTAGTTTTGGCTGATAAAGGTTGTCGCCGCCAAACCGAACGCGTTCACAAAGCCGTAGACATTAATTTCAATCGTGAAGGCCGCGACAGAAGCCGCCATGACTTCCGGCCCCAAGCTGTTGATCGCGCTTTGGATAATTAAATTCGAAAGAGAAAAAACGGAGCTCTGCAGACCGGCCGGCCAGCCGATTCGGACAATCATTCGGGCAGATTGACCGTCCGGTTTAAAAATTCTGTGAAGCTCAATATGCAGAGGTCCGTCGCTTCTCGTCAGTTTAAAAAACAGAATAGAGGAGGCGAGCACATTGGCGAGTGCCGTGGCTAAAGCCACACCGCCGATAGACCAATCCAGAACCAGAACAAAAAATAAGTTGCCGAGCACGTTGAACACCGTACCCGCGCACAAAGCCCAAAGCGGCGTTTTGGTGTCGCCGCTGCTCCGATAGATCGCTGCTAGAAAATTATAGAGCGCGATAAAAGGCATACCGAGCAAGTACACCCGAAGATAAACGGACGCATGATGAACAACACTTTCGGGTACGTCCATCCAGCTCATGATCTGATCGCACAAGACAAGCCCCGCGATCATGGCGACAAGACCAAATACGAGCGCGATAAAAATAGAGGTGTGAACGGCTTTAGAAGCCCGAATTGTGTCGTTCATACCGAGACATCGGGCAACGACCACATTAGAGCCCAGCGCCAAGCCCATACAGAAGCTGATAATGAGGCCGTTGACCGGAACATTGTTCCCAACAGCCGCCATCGCCTCGTTGGATACGAAGTGCCCGAGGACCGCAACGTCAGCCATGTTGTAAAGCTGCTGAAGGACACCCGTGAGCGCAAGCGGAATCGCAAAGACAATCATCTTGTCCCATATCGATCCGTTCAGCATATTGATAGATTTGCTTCCGGTACTCATAGCCGAGAGCTCCTTAGCTGTATGGTGTTTTTGATATATGCCTAAAGACTACTCCTCTTAGGACTCACGGTGTGTGACCGAATATTCGCGATTGTCTTAAAGCGGCTCTTTCTGAGCCTTCTGTTCTGCCTGAACATACTTCTCAACGTCAGCCAAACCGCAGGAAGCGACATTGCCGCAGGTAAATCGCGACGTCGGAATATCAGGCGTCAGCGTATTGGAGCAGCCCCCGACATCAATCGATCTGCCGTCGATTTCTTTGGGTTCGTACCAGGCGCCGTGCCGCACGCAGATCACATCTTTGCGGATATCGGCCGTGACGAGCGCTTTAGCAAGGATTGCGCCTCTGTCATTTTTGACGATAACCGTATCGCCCGAAACGATGCCTTTTTCGCGCGCGTTTTCTTCGTTTACCATGACGGGCTCGGCTTCTCCCTCTTTAGTTAAGCCGCCGAGCTGGCTGTGCAGCCGATGCGCGCTTTTAGCGCTGACGAGCGCAAAGGGATATTTTTTATCTTCCGCGCGCACAAATTCCGTCTGCTCAAGATAAACCGGATAAGAAGGACAATCAGTGTAATGACAGTCCTGAATCTCCTCATTCGTGATCTCAATTTTGCCGCTCCGGGTTGGGAGCGGATAAGCCTGAGGATCATTGCGGAAATCCTCAAAAGCGATATAAGGCTTTTCGTTCTTCTTTTTATCAAAAAGGATAACGCCTTCGGCCTTAAAGGTTTCGTAGTCCGGAAGCGTGACGCCGAAACCTCTCCTGCTGTAAGCGGCTTCCTGATAAATCACGCGAATCCAGTCCTCTTCGCTGCGTCCGCAGGTAAAGGAATCGGCGCATCCCATCTTCGCGGCGAGCAGGGAATAGATCTCATAGTCGCTCTTGGATTCATACATCGGCTCGATCGCCTTTTTCATATAGACGATGCCGTCGTTGGTGTAGGTTCCGATGCCTGTGATATCGTTTCTTTCAAAGAAGGTGCATGCCGGAAGAACGATATCGGCGTTAAGTGCCGTAGGCGTCCAGAAGCAGTCCGTCACAACGACCGTTTCCGGTTTTTTCCAGGCTTTGGCAAGACGATTGGTCTGCGGCTGATGCGAGAACGGATTGCCGCCCGCCCACATAACCATACGAATCTCCGGATACGTGCGCTTTTTATCCATGTAGTAAAAGCTTTCTCCGGGGTTCAGGAAACACTCGGCAAAGCGCGCGACGGGGATCACAAGAGTTCCGGCCCCGTCGTGTTTATACGGAAGAACCGGTTTGACGTTTGAACCGATTCCTCTGACGGAGGGGCCGATACCGGAGAGGCTTCCGCCGCTGCAGTAATGATAATGAGTACCGAAACCTCCGCCCGGAAGTCCGATATGTCCGAGCGCGCAGGCAAGCGCCGCGGCCATTCGGGGCGGCTGTTCTCCGAACTGAGCGCGCTGCGGTCCCCAGCCCATCATGATCATGGTTCGATTGTCGCGAAGTTCATGCGCGAGTTCTCGAATCCTTTGAGCAGAAACGCCGCACTTAGCTTCGGCCCATTCGGCGGATTTGACGACACCGTCTTTTTCGCCGAGCACATAAGCCATAAAAGGCTTGAATCCCTCGGTGCAGCGCTCAATGAAATCCGTATCGAGCCGGCCGCTCTGGTGCAGTGTATGAATCATCGCAAGCATCAAAGCGCAGTCGGTGCCCGGGAAGGGCGCGATCCATTCACTTTCGAGATAAGCGCCGGTCTGAGTCCGAAGCGGATTCACCACGATGGTTTTGATGCCGGAGGCTTTAAGCGCTTCAAACTTAGGATAGCTGTTATGAAGCGTGGTACTCCAATCAACATCATTTGTAATCAGCGGGTCGCAGCCCCATAAGACAACGCGCCGACTATTGTTAAGAATATCGTCCCAATCGGAACAGCGGGGATCGGAATCCCCGAAAACGCACGAAAGCACGGGCGCGATGGCGGCGGTGGAATAGCTGTTGACGCATTCGACAAAACCGCCGCAGAGCCTAAGAAGTCTTCTGTTGAGCGTCACCGCAGAATTGACCTCGCCGCAGGACATCCATCCGTAGGATCGGCCGAACATCGCGCTCGGTCCGTAGTGATCATAGATACGCCGCATTTCTTTGGCGACAAGACTCAGCGCGTCATTCCAGCTGACGCGAACCCATCGATCAGAGCCTCGTTTCTCTCTGGAAGCGGGGCCTTCACGGAAATAACTTTCACGCACCATCGGATAGCGGATGCGTTTGTCGCAGTAGGGGAGCTCTGCAATTTTATTCAGGTTCGGACTAGGTCTGTGGTCTTCCTTATACGCCTCGAGTTTTTCTATACGGCCGTCTTTATTTAAAACAGGCTTAAAAATGCCCCAATGTGAGGCGGTATAACCGGAAGAATTATTAGTCTTCATTTTTGTTTTTAGGCTAGTTGTCTGCTGATCGTTAGTCTTATTTTAATTGTAAGTCTGACTAGGACTTTCACTTGGTTGTTAGAATGAAAGGCGGAGGTATTGAAAATGAGTCTTGATCTCAGTGAAAAACGTTTAAAGCAGCTTCAGAACAAATATATTGCCGATGAGGTTAAGACAATTCGGCTGATGACCGAAATTTACTGTCATGCGCATCACGGCACGGATTCTGAGCTCTGCGAGGAGTGTCAGGCGTTTTTCGAATATGCGCGCAAGCGTCTTGCCTGCTGTCCGTACGGCGACAAAAAGCCCGTCTGCAAGAAGTGCAAAATTCACTGTTTCGGGAAAGACTTTAAAACGAAAGCCAAAGTCATCATGGCGTATTCCGGACCGAGATTAATGCTTCGGCATCCGATTCTCTCTTTCCGGCACATTGCGGCTGTTTTTAGAGAAGCTCCGGAAAAGCCCGGACGCAAAACGATTCCGATTAAAAGCGAATAACGGCAAACGGCCTCCCGAAGGAGGCCGCTTGATTTCATATCGTTAATTAAAGGGCAGGGATTCTTTCAATCTGTTTGCCCGGATCAACAACGATCGCCTTCATGCCGCGTTTCTCGATCGCTTCCTTACCGTGTTTGGTACAGATGACGGTCGCGCCCTTGGAGACGAGTTCGCCGTTCCAGAGAATCTTGCGGCCTTCAATGAAGGACGCCATGGGTTTCTGGGTGGCGTAATCGTAGACGGTGATATCGGCGTCGGCTCCGACGGAGAGGTGACCCTTGTTTTCAAGACGAAGCATACGGGCCGGGTTCAGAGAAGTCTTCTGCACGAATTCCGGCAGTGTAAGAATGTCGAGTTTCACGAGCGAGAGACCCTGACTCAGGATCACGTTTCTCGGGATGCAGCCGCCGTCGGTGGAGATCGCGTCAACGACGAAGGAGCCGTCATCGCGTCTGGCCTGTGCGAGTTCAATGCGCGGCAGCGGAGGATTGATATTGAAGCTTCCGCCGACATCGGAGTCGGCTTCTTCCCACATCTTGAGCGCTTTTTCACCGGTCATCAGATCGGAGTATCCGCCCGCATCGAACACCACGAAGGCTTTACCCGCGAGCAGCGCCTTGCGGACGCCGTCTCTGTCTTCGCTAAATCCGAAGTGGCGCAGGCAGTTGCCGGTCACCTTGGACTGGATCTTGCCTTCGGCGTCACAGGTGAGACGCGTGCCGTTCTTCGGAGAAACATAGCTTTCGCAGAAGATATTGGGATTTTTCTTCAGAAGATCGATCGCGATGGCGGTTTCTTCCATGCAGGGTTTAATCGCGCCGCGGCAGTAAGCGTTGATATGAGCAAGGTGCAGGGGATAGCCGTCAGCCATAGCGACCGCTTCGATCATGCCCTCAATATTGGAGCCGTGTTCACTCGTGCCCGCGTGCCAAGCCACATAAGCGCGTTTTTCGAGCGCGGTTCTGACGAGCAGGGAAGAAACATCGGGCTTCAGCGGATAATGGCCGCCGAGCAGCTTCACGCCAAGGGCTCCGTCTTTGAGCGACTTGTCGATCAGAGTTTCCATTTCTTCTTTGCTCGGCGCGTTGGTCTTGAATGTGAAGGGAGGCGAAGCAAACTGCAGGATCGCCATATTAATACCGACGCCGTATTCGGGAACGCTGTCGAGCACGTCTTCGAGCGGACCGGCCATATCAAGGGCTGTCGTCACGCCGTTCATCGCCAGCATCTTGGGACCGTAAGGCGAGCCCCACATACGGCCGAGATGCACGTGTGAGTCAATGATGCCGGGCTGAAGCACAAGACCTGTGAAATCAATCACTTCTTCGGCTTTGCCCTGAAGGTCTTTACCGACCTCAGCGATTTTTCCGTTTTCGATCGCGACGTCGCAGACTTCATTGACATGGTTGAGAGGGTCGACGACATGAGCGTTTTTAAGCAGTAAATCCCACATTTGCGTGAATCTCCTTGGTTATTGATGTTCTCTTCATGCTAGCGCAATCCCGCACAATTGGGAATATTCAAATTATGAAAATCCCCAAGCGAAGAAAAAATCTGTGCAAAGTTGCGTAAACCCCGTATGGGTTTTGTCATAATGCTTCGTTGAAGATTTGCGGTCACTTGTCCCGCATCCTCGATTGCTAACTTAACAGCCTCAATATATAGAGAGATAAACGACATGGAAACCATCCTGAAATCTCTTCCGGTGGGAGAGAAAGTCGGCATCGCCTTCTCAGGCGGCCTTGATACCAGTTCTGCATTACTTTGGATGAAAAAGAAGGGCGCTTTCCCGTGCGCCTACACAGCCAACCTCGGTCAGCCCGACGAGGATGATTATGAGGCAATTCCGCGCCGAGCCATGGAATTCGGCGCTTCTATCGCACGTCTCGTGGACTGCAGAGAGCAGCTCGTTGCCGAAGGCATTGCTGCGATTCAGAGCAACGCGTTTCACATTTCCACCGGCGGCGTGACTTACTACAACACCACACCGCTCGGACGCGCTGTTACCGGCACAATGCTCGTGAACGCGATGAGAGAAGACGGCGTCAACATCTGGGGTGACGGCTCCACCTACAAAGGAAACGACATTGAGCGCTTCTACCGCTACGGTCTGATCGCCAATCCGGAGCTCAAGATCTACAAGCCCTGGCTTGACGTTCAGTTCATCAGCGAGCTCGGCGGCAGAGCAGAAATGAGCCAGTTCCTTGCCGACAACGGCTTCGGCTACAAGATGAGCAAGGAAAAAGCTTATTCGACCGACTCCAACATGCTCGGCGCGACACACGAAGCCAAGGATCTTGAACATCTGGACAGCAGCGTCAAGATTGTTGACCCGATCATGGGTGTTCCTTTCTGGCGTGAAGACTGCGACATCAAACCCGAAAAAGTGACCGTTCGCTTTGAAGAGGGCATCCCTGTCGCGCTCAACGGCAAAGTGTTTGATGACAAGGTTGAACTCATGCTTGAAGCCAACCGCATTGGCGGACGTCACGGTCTGGGCATGAGCGATCAGATTGAAAACCGTATTATTGAAGCAAAGAGCCGCGGCATCTATGAAGCCCCGGGAATGGCGCTTCTTCACATCGCGTTTGATCGTCTTGTGACCGGTATTCACAACGAAGACACGATTGAGCAGTGGCGCATCAACGGTCTCAGACTCGGCCGTCTGCTTTACCAGGGCCGCTGGTTTGACCCGCAGGCCATCATGCTTCGCGAAACCGCTCAGCGCTGGGTTGCCAGAGCCGTCACCGGCGAAGTCGATCTTGAACTGCGCCGCGGCAATGACTACTCCATCCTTGACACCCGTTCGCCGAACCTCACATACGAACCGGAACGTCTCACAATGGAGAAGGGCGACTCGATGTTCACCGCTTCCGACCGTATCGGCCAGCTCACTATGCGCAACCTCGACATCGTCGACACACGCAACAAGCTGTCTGTTTACTCCAAAGCGGGTCTTATCGGATCCAACACTTCTTCCATGCCGCTTTTAACCGGCACGAAAGACAACGAATAATTTCGTTTGATTGAGCAGCCCGCTCCGGATGACACGATTCCGGGGCGGGTATTTTTTTGCTTTCGGAAATAATCTGCCGCGCCGCTTATGCCCGCGGGTTATCAGATTGATAAAAAATAAGAATTAGGATTTTGAGGCGCTCTTCGATAGGATTTCATGCAAAGGAGAAAATCATGAAAAACGTTTTAATTCTGAACGGCACCTGTAAGCATTTCGGTCACGGCGGCACTTTAACTCAAAGTTTCTGCGACTTGGCAAAAACACTTCTAAGCGAAGAGGGCGCTCGCGTCGAAGTGACGCTTATGGCTGAGTACAGCGATATTGATGCGGAATGCCGAAAAATCCTGGACGCGGATATCATTCTTCTGCAGTCGCCTATATGGGCGATGGGGATGCCGTGGCGCGTAAAAAAATATGTTGACGAAGTAATGACGCAGCCCGTTGTCTGCGGCAGCGACGGAAGAAGCCGAGAACACCCGGAGCGTCTTTACGGCTCAGGAGGACCGCTCGGCGGAAAACGCTACATGCTGAGCACCACTTGGAACGCCTCTTTAAGAGCCTTGACGCAGCCGAAAGAATTTTTCTCGGGCCTTGGGGCGGACGCGCTGCTTTGGCCCTGGCATAAACAGTTTGAATATATGGGCCTTGGTCTCGGCAAACTTCCTACATTCTGTTCTTTAGACGTTTACAAAAATCCACAGATTGAGGAAGATTTCCGCCGTTTCAAGGCCCATCTGACTCGGCACGTGGTGCCGTATTTAAAAGATTAGAGCGCTTCAATCGCTTTAATCAGACGATCAACACTTTCGTCGGTCGTCGCCCAGCTCGTGCAGAAACGAACCAGAAACTCCTCCTGACCGACATCTCCTTCGCATTCAAATGCGAAATCGGGAAGGAGGGCGTCTCTGTAGGCGCGCGGCAGATACCAGAACTGCTGATTGGTAGGAGAATCCGCAAGAGCACGGCACCCTTTAGCCTTCAGCGCGTCACGAATACGCATCGCGGCTTTTACCGCATGCGCGCCGATTTCGTTATAGAGACCGCCGGTAAACAAGGTTTCGAACTGGACACCGAGCAGTCTGCCCTTGGCTGTCATCGCGCAGTGCTGCTTAATAACAGTTCTGAAATTTCTGTCCAAACCGTTTCCGCGGGTAAAGACAATCGCTTCACCAAAAAGCGCGCCGACTTTGGTGCCGCCAATGTAGAACACGTCGGTCAGCTGATCGATGTCTTTGAGCGTTAAGTCGCTTCCTTCAGCGTTCAGACCGTAAGACATGCGGGCGCCGTCCAGATAAAGCGGAATCGCAAATTTCTGACAGACACGGTAAAGGGCTTCGAGTTCCGACTTGCTGTAAACCGTACCGATTTCTGTCGGAGAAGAAATGTAAACCATGCCCGGCTGAACCATGTGTTCTGTATTCAGATCGGCCCAGAAGGAAGTCAGATAGCTATCGAGCGTCTCAGCCTGCAGTTTGCCGTCTTCTCCTTTGAGCGCAAGAACTTTATGACCGGTCGCTTCAACCGCGCCGGCTTCGTGGACGTTGATATGTCCGCTTTCCACACAGACGCAGCCCTGGAAAGAGCGAAGCAGGGCAGAAATCACACAAACGTTGGCCTGAGTGCCGCCGGCCACAAAATACACATGCGCTTCTTCGTCGGAACAGGCTTCCTGAATCAGCTTACGGGCCAATGCACAGTGGCTGTCCGTGCAGTATCCGGGAGACTGTTCGAAATTGGTTTTCATCAGCGCTTCCATAATCTTGGGATGAGCGCCTTCGGCGTAGTCGCATTCAAATCGATCCATTTAATTATCCGTTTGTATAAAAAAGAAGGGACGGCTGTTAACCGTCCCGACATTTTAAACCTCGATTATTCGATATCGAGGTCCTTAAGGAAGCTGATCAGCAAAGGAACCGGGCGGCCTGTGGCACCCTTTTCCTTGCCGCTCTTCCAAGCAGTGCCCGCGATATCCAGGTGAGCCCAGGGCGTATCGCCGACGAATTCTTCAAGGAACGCGGCTGCTGTAGAGGAGCCCGCGCCGCGGCCGTCGCTAATGTTTGCGAGATCCGCGAAGTTGCTTCTGAGCGAATTGGTGAAGCTGATGTCCAAAGGCAGTCTCCAGCAGGGATCAAGACTTGCGTCGCCGGCCATCAGCATGGACACAGCCATTTCTTCGTCGTTGGCGAAGAGACCGGAGATGTCGTTGCCGAGCGCGATAATGCAGGCGCCCGTCAGGGTCGCGGCGTCAACCATGCACTTCGGTTTGAACTTGTCTTTGACAAAAGAGAGCAGGTCACAGAGCACCAAGCGGCCTTCGGCGTCCGTATTCAGAATTTCGACGGTCTTACCGCTATAGCTCTTGAGGATGTCGCCCGGTTTTGTCGCGGCGCTGCCCGGCATATTTTCCGTAAAGCCGAGCGCGGCAACGATATTGACCTTGAGTTTCAGCTCTGCGGCGGTCGTGATCGCACCGATCATGGAGGCTGCGCCGCACATGTCGTACTTCATTTCGTCCATACCTTTGCCGGGTTTAAGCGAGATACCGCCGGAGTCAAACGTCAGGCCCTTGCCGATCAAAGCGACCGGAGCTTCGCCTTTTTTGCCGCCGTGGTATTCCATGATGACCATGCGGGCAGGCTGATGAGAGCCGCGGGCAACACCCAGAAGGCATCCCATACCGAGCTTTTCCAGCGCTTTTTCGTCATAGACCGAAACATCAAGACCGAATTCTTCACCGAGCTGCATGCATTCCTGAGCCATGAACTTCGGTGTGCAGATGTTGGCGGGCATATCGCCGTATTCTTTGGTTCTGCGAACGCCTTCGCCGACGGTAAAGCCTTCAAGGAAAGCGGTTTCGATATCTTCGTTGCCGTCCGGAACAAAGAGTTCAATTTTCTTGGGCTTCTTCCAATCGATGTCTTTGGTTTTGTAGTTTCTCGGACGATCGAATGCATTGCAGGCAATACGGCCAGCGGTTTGAGCGATCCACTCGGGGATTTCGTCAGGAAGCCATTCCAAGCAGGTAATGACGACTTCTTTGCCCAAATATGCTTTTTCCAGACCGAGCTTCAGAATTCTCGGCAGCTCACGAGCTTTGCCCTTTTTGCCCAGGCCGACAAAAATCACACGCTCGGCCTTAGCGCCGGGGAAGCCAAAGAATTCGGCACACTTGCCGACACAGCCGTGAATGTCGCCGCTTTCCATCCATTTGGACACTAAGCCGCCGCTCGCTTTATCGAGCGCCTGAGCGGACGGTGTCAGACTGTCTTTAAATACACCGACGATTAATGCGCCGCAGGCGAGGTCAAGAACGTCGCCTTTGACAATTGAAGCTTTCATTTTTTAATCCTTATCAATTGCAACTAACCGACATATTATAAGTAGTTATACTGAGCTTTTAACCTATTCAGAGGCCTTTCTTCTCTCGCGGATCTCCGCTCGAACAAAGTAGCTTGCGCACAAACCGGCCGCAACGATCATCAGCATTCCGATAACAGCCGTCAGATGAATCGGCTCGTTAAAAATCACCTCTCCGAAGATTGTGGAAAAGAGAATCACGGTGTACTGAAGCGAACTCGAAAGCACGAGATTGCCTCTTGAAAAGGCGCGAGTCAGACAGAACTGTCCCATAGCAGAGCAGATGCAGAGCCCTGCGACCATACAGGCCGCTGTCGAGGTCCATTCATGAAATCCGCCGGTAAAAAGCGTACCGGCCAGACCGCAGATAAAACCGGTAAAAACCAAATAGAAAATAATGCGGGATTCCGGCTCCTGAAGAACGCCCAGGCGTTTTACAAAACTCGTCGCCACCGCGGTAAAAAATCCGGCTCCAATACCGACAGCGGCCGAAAAATATTCTGACGGAGAAATCGTCGGGCTGAGAAGCACCACAACACCCGAAAATCCAAGAAGCACCATGCTGAGCAGCTTCCAGTTGACCGGAATCTTATTTCGCGCCGCGTAGACAAGCACAAAGCAGCCGATAAATAAAGGCGCGGTGTAGTTAAGCGTCATCGCCAAGCCGATATTGAGGTGCGAAACGGAAAAAATGCCGCAGAGAATCGCAACTGTTCCCGCAAGCGATCGAATAATATGCTGCCAGGGGTGGTGCGTTGTCACGGTAATACCCGTGTATTTCATGACGCTGTAGAAAACGACGACGCAAAACGCGGATCTGAAAAGAAGGATCTCCCATGAACCCAGGCCTTCAAGTCCTGCGAATTTAACGAAAACGGCGTAGAGCGAAAAAAAGACCGCCGCCACAAGCATCCAAAGAGACTGCATAAGATTTTGTATTCTGTTTTTTTAAGATGAACGGATTCTACCGTCTAATCTTCTGAAAGCGTGCGGTTATCCTGCTTCAGAGCAGAAAGATTAAAAGTCAAAAATGTTAGAATTTTTGAAGCCGTCGGCTGGCCGCCGGGTGTTATTTTGATTCGGCCAACACGCCGACAGAAGGTTGGGGCTCAGTCCCAAAAATTGAATCTAATATCAAAGAACAATATGCAGTCAGCTATCAAGGCAAGATTTGAAGCCGTTGTCGGCGCAAACAATGTTATCGATGACCCGTCGCTTTTTGGTCCGTACTCAGATGACTTTACCGATCATTATGTCTGCAAACCCCTGGCGGTTATTCGTCCAGGCAGCACTCAGGAAGTCTCCGAGATCGTCAAAATATGCGCGGAATTAGACCTTCCGATCGTGACCCAGGGCGGCAATACCAGCTTAACGGGCGGCGCGATCACGAGCGAAGCGGATAAGCAGATCATACTTTCCATGACGCGCATGAAAAAAGTGACGCACAGCGATCCGAGCTCCGACACAATGACCGTAGAGGCGGGTATGACACTCGCCGAAGTGCACGAAGCGGCAGAGAACATCGGACGATTTTTCCCGCTTTCCTTTGCCGCTGAAGGCAACGCCACCATCGGCGGCTGCGCGGCCTGCAACGCGGGCGGCGTCGCGGTGCTCCGATACGGCACAACACGAGATCTGATTCTTGGCGTCGAGGCGGTTCTTGCCGACGGCAGAATCTACAACGGCTTGAGAAGACTGCGTAAAGACAATACCGGCTACGATCTCAAGGATTTATTTGTGGGCAGCGAAGGCACGCTCGGCATTATCACGCAGGTTGTCTTGAAGCTGTTTCCGATTCCCAAAGAAAAGGAAACGGCCTTTGTGTGTCTGGATTCTCCCGAAAAAGCGGTTGAACTGCTCGCTAAAGCCAATGCAAGCGCCGGATCCTCGCTGACCGCGTTTGAACTTATCAGCAGCGCGCCGATCGAGCGCGTGGTCAAGTACCTTCCTGATATCGAAGTGCCACAGCTTTCCGAATCAAAATGGAAAGTGCTGATAGAGCTTTCTCTCGAGCAGAAAGGCGAGGAGAGCGTTCTGATGCCGATTCTGGAAAGCGCGTTCGAGAGCGAACTGATTTCGGATGCGGCGATCGCAAACTCCATCGGCGACTCTAAAGTCTTCTGGCACGTCAGAGAATCGATTCCGCTTGCCGACAGAACCGCGGGCGGCAGCATTCACAGCGATATCAGTCTTCCGATTTCGAAGATTCCCGGATTCATTGAAATCACAAGCCAAAGACTCCTTGAAGCCTATCCCTGGCTCGGCCTCTCTATTTACGGTCATTTAGGAGACGGAAACCTGCACTTTAATTTCGTCAGCCCCGAGGACCCGAAAGCGACATACCACCACGAGGAAGGTATTCGCGACATCCTTTACACTGCGGTTAACGAATTTGAGGGCTCGATTTCAGCGGAGCACGGAATCGGTATGCTCAAGCTCGAGCATAATTATCAGTTCAAAGCTCCGCTTGAAATTGAACTGATGGATAGAATCAAAGAGGCGCTGGATCCCCATGGGATTCTGAACCCCGGAAAGCTCCTGAAGCCGAAACGGAATTACTAACTTTCGAGGATATTGTGGCCAAATCTTCTAAATCTAAGAAGCGTAAAAAAATGAGCAAATCTGAAAAGACAACATCTAAAAACGTCGTTCCTTATAAAGAAAAAGATTTGGCCTCTGAAGTCCTCGATGACGGCTATATCGATGTCATGGAGGATAAGACCGTTTCCCTTTTTGTGGTGGGCGACGTAATTCTTCCAAGTCTTACGGAAAAGAGTGAACTGAGCGAAGAGGAGATTACTCAGTCGCTTTTGGAAGAAATTCCGGAAATCAGCGACTACTGCAATCTTGATACGGTGAAACAATTCCGCTTCCGCGGCAATATTCCGACGCCCGCGATGATGCTCGATCTCTCCAAGAGCATTCAGAAGGCGCTCTCCAACCCGGATGTCGCCGGGGTCGTAGTAACACAGGCTCCGGATGCGATCGAGGAGAGCGCGTACTTTGTCAGCATTTCACTCTCGGATAAGTTCCAAAACAGCAATTCCAAGCCCATTGTCTTTACTTCGGCCATGTTCTCCGACGTGCCGTTCCATGACGGCGGAAGAAACCTTCTGGATTCGGTACGCACGGCTTGTCATGACGGCAAGGGCGATATCCCGACTGTTGTGATCTGCATGAATAGCGAAATTCACGCGGCCTCCCGCGCTCAGATTTCGCATACGATCAATGCGGCGGCGCTTTCCTCTCCGGGCTGGGGTCCCGTAGGCTATGCGGACAAGGACCGCGTTTACTTTCGTGCGGGCGCCCTTGAACTGGATACGGGACTTAATTTTCCGACGCCGAAGCGTTTGAGTGCGTCCGTAGAGATCATTAAGGCGCAAACGGGCGACACAGGCCTCATGGTCGACGCCGCCGTGAAAGCGGGCGCGGATGCGCTCATTATTGAAGGCTTCGGAAGAGGAAACCTTCCGGGCGGCATGATGCCCTCGATTAAAAAAGCCCTTAAAAAGGGCGTGCTGGTGGTTATCGCGACGCGCGCCGCCTCAGGCCGCGTGCTTGACTCGGGCGACTACTGCGGCAGCGTGACCGAGTGTCTGGACTTGGGCTGTCTGCTTGCCGGAGAAACCACGGCGGCAAAAGCGCGTCTTCTGATGATGTATATCCTCTCCCAGAAGGACGCCGCAGCGCTGCGCAAGAGCGACGAAGAGCGTTTCCTTGCTTATGTTCAGGAGTGTCTGGATCCGGTTTTAAGCGTCCGACTCTTTGAATGACACTGAAGTACCAAACCTTTGACGCGCTTTTTGAAGCGCTGGCTCGATCCGAATTTCGTTCCAAATTTCGCCTCACAGGCGATGATCGTGTGTTCGCTGAGCTGAGGAGCCCCGAGCTTCTCAATCAGCATGCGCATGAGATTTTAAAAAATCGCATTGGCGCTTCGCATCCGAAAAACGACGGCAAACAGACGCCTTACAAAGGACACCCGGTTTTTACAGCCCAGCACGCAACCGGATGCTGCTGCCGAAGCTGCTTATTCAAGTGGCACGGTATTGAAAAGAATAGGGAGCTCTCAGATCGTGAACTCAACGAACTCAGCGCGGTGATTTGTGAGTGGATTCGAAGGGATCTGGAGAAACCTGCTAAGAAAAAGCGCGTGCGCAAAGGCGAAACACTTTCCTTATTCGATTAAAGAAATAAATAAGCCCTTCGCGGAGGAAGGGCCTATTCGAGACGGCCTATTAAGGCCGCTTATACAAGATTACTTGTAGAGGTTGTTGACAACGTCACGAGCGAACTTGTCCTGAGCGTCGATCAGAGAACCGAGTTCTTTGTTGTCTTTGAAGTCAAGAGCCATACCGGCTTTCTTGTGGGCTTCAACAACAGCCGGATCCTGCATTGTCTTCTTGAAGGCGTCTACGTAGTAAGCAATGATTTCGGGGCTTGTGCCTTTAGGAGCGACAAGAGCGCGGGCAGAGCCGTACCATTCGGGATAGAAGCCTTTTTCACCAAGAGTCGGAACGTTCGGCAGTTCGGCGTCACGTTTTGTATTGAAAACAGCGAGAACGCGAAGTTCGGGTTTGTCGCCCTTAACGAGCTTGGCAACATCAGCAACCTTAGCGCATGTGAAGTCAACTTCGCCCTGACGGAGAGCGAGCAGCTGGTCAGCTGTGCCACCGTAAGGAACGGCTTTGTAGTTGAAGCCGGCGCTCTTGGAGAAAAGCTGAGCAGCGGTGTGGTTGGAAGCCTTAACACCGTTGGTGGAAGCCTTCAAATTTCCTTTCTTAGCAGCAGCAACGAGTTCTTCGATTGTCTTGTATGGAGAATCAGCCTTAACAGCGACAACACCGGTTTCTGTCAGATGGTTGGCGATAGGCACAATGTCATGAGAAGAAAAGGGAGCTCCCGGCTGGGCAGCTAAAGTAGTGAATGTCGGCAGGTTGATAAAGCCGATTGTCTGGCCGTCGGGTTTGGAGTTAACCAATTTTGTCCAGCCGATTTTACCGTCAGCGCCCGGAAGGTTCTGAATAATGATGGTCTTCGGAATGTACTTAGCGGCTTCAGTGGCGAGCAGGCGGGCACCTGTATCTGTACCGGAACCGGCTTTGTAAGCGACGATAACATTGATATCACCGGTCGGCTCCCAAGCCATAGCTGTCATAGGAACGGTCATGGCAACAGCCATAGCTAAAAGCACTTTTTTCATGTCTAATGTCCTCCTGAGGGATCAAAATTGTATTTTCAAGCCTTGAACGTAAGCAAGGCAGGCTCCGAACAATCGATGTCTCGGCGCACGTTACAGATGATAACGCAATCCCAAAATAATAGAAATATTTTTTTATTGCAAAAGGCGCCGACTATGCGGCGCCTTTCGAAAAAAGATTCACTTATTTAGTGATGAGATCTGGCCTCAACATGCTTTTCCCATCTTGCCATGAGCCAGGGAGAAGCGGTACCGAGGATACACATCGCGATCAGCAGCCAGCAGAGCGGAGTGCTGAAAAGAATCGAAGGATCGCCGTCGCTGAGGTACAGAGAGCGGCGCAGACCGTTTTCGCCGATCGGTCCGAGAATGAGACCGAGTACGATCGCGGCGGCATTTAGATCGAACTTACGGACAAAGTAGCCGATGATGCCGAAGATGAACATGATGATGACTTCAACGAAGTTGTTATGGATCGCGAAGGAGCCCACCACACAGAGCAGGAAGATGGACGGAATCAGGATGGAGTCCGACAGTCTGGAGACCTGCGCAAAGAGGCGGCAGCCGACTAAGCCGATGCCGAGCATTGCGAACTGAACCAGCACGAAGCCCGCGAAGAACGTGTATGTCATCGGAGCGTAGGTGGAGAAGAGTTCGGGTCCGGGCTGCAGGCCGTGAATAATCAGGCCGCCCATCAGCACTGCGGTCACGCTTTCGCCCGGGATACCGAGTGTCAGTGTCGGGATCAGAGAGCCGCCCGTAACCGCGTTGTTGGCGGCTTCTGAACCGGCGACGCCTTCAATGGAGCCTTTGCCGAATTCTTCTTTATGGTGAGAGAAGCGTCTTGCTTCGTTGTAGCCCATGAAGCAGGCGATCGTTGCGCCGGCACCAGGAAGAATGCCAAGCACGTTGCCAATGACCCAGGAGCGGGTAATGGTCGGCATCAGGCGCTTGATTTCAGAACCGTTCAAAAGAAGGCTTCCGGAGAACTTGGCCGCTTTGGCTCGCTTGGCGATCGCTTTCTCAGCAAGGATCAGAACCTGAGACATGGAGAAGAGGCCGATCAGCGCACAGGTCACGTTCACGCCGTTGTAAAGCGAGCTTGAACCCATCATGAAGCGCTCAACGCCTTCCATCGGGTCCATACCGATCGTGGAGATGAGAAGACCGAGAATACCGGAGATAAAGCCCTTGATCAGAGACTTGGAGGAGACGCCCGCGATAACGGTCAGACCGAAGATGGAAAGCCAGAAGTATTCTGGACTCTTAAACTTCATCGCAAGTTCGGCAAGGAACGGGGAGAAGAAGTATAGAGAGATACAGCTCAGAAGACCGCCGCAGAAAGACGCGAAGCAGGCAACGGCAAGCGCTTTGGCGGCCATGCCTTTTTTCGTAAGCTCGTAGCCTTCGATCGCGGTCGCTGCCGAAGCGGGCGTACCCGGTGTATGAACCAGAATCGCGGAAATAGATCCGCCGAAAATGGCGCCGCAGTAGATACCGCCGAGAACGATCAGGCCGGTGGCCGGATCCATACCGAATGTAACCGGCAGCAGAAGGGCGACACCCATCGCGGCGGAAAGACCGGGCAGACAGCCGATTGTGATACCGAGCGCCGTGGCGGCGATCATCAGAATGATATTAAGCGGAGAGAGTGCGTGTACAAAACCGGCACCCATCAGAGAAAGTGTTTCCAACATGTTCCTTCTCCTTATTCAAAGAAAACGCCGACCGGCAGCGGAACGTGCAGGAAAAGCGAGAAAACCAGATATGTCACGATCATGATGACTGCGCAGGTAATGACCGCGGGAATCGGCTTAACCTTAAGGAAGAACTGAGCAAGCAGCAGATACAGGATGCTCGAAATGTAGTAGCCGAGATAATTCACTACCGCCATATAAATCAGGCAGCCCGCGATAACGCCGAAGAACTGGCCGGGCACAAAGGAAGCAAAAATCTTTCTGAAGTCGTTCAGGACGAGACGATGACGGAAGAAGCTGTAGAGCTGTTTGCCCAAAAGCAGTGTATTACAGACGTAGAGGGCGGTTAAAAGGATCAGCGGATAGGACTGAGCTTGCGGCGGAAGCTGCAGAGTCATCACAAGGAACCATGTGGCGACTCCGTAAACGACGGCGACGACGCACAAATCGGACTCTTTCATATTTTCTCTCTTATAAAAACGGAATAACTCCGTCGGGATTTCAGCAGTTCGGCTTTAAATGCCGTTTTTTTAGAACAAGGCCGAACAAGGCCTGGTACGGATCAATTTTACAAGAATGACACCTGTTTTAAAGGGGGGAAGCACTTACAAAGGCCCTTTAAATCGGCTTTTACTGATTTACTCACTATATATAAAGCAGCTTTTTAAACACTGAATGTGTGTTTTTTACAACATCTTTGAGAATTTTTGAATGCGGCAATCCTTTCGGCACACGGTTTCCGCGCTGCTTTGATGACTACAAAAACTGTATGAATATTCTAAAAAAAAGATTATTTCTTTTTCTCCGGAAGAAAATGACTGGAAAACTATATATAAGAAATCAACTGGAGGACAGGAGGGGGCGACTGGTTCGCTATTTTCTTATGAGGGGTAATAAATAATTAAAACAATAACCCAATATCGAGTTTGAAAAACAAATCGGTTATTAAAAAATAAATATAGGAATATCAGACTAAATAGAAATCAAACATATATATAAACACCCCGCCCGATTTATTTAATAAATCAAAAATCAAATCTAAATAAAATTAAAAAAAATCTCCTCATAAACTTTAAGAATATAAGGAGAGGTAATTGCCTAATTATCTATTTCAGAATGATGATCTTTTGCTCGTCGGAAAGGTGTCCCATTGAGAACTCACAGCCGCAGTAAAGCTGGTTATAGAAGTTGTTTTCCTTCAGAAGGACCGAGCGCCTTTCCTGAAGACCGCCTTTTTTCCAGTTGACATCCCAGTAGCGCACGCCGGGGATGAGACTGTCGGCTCGCTCAGCCGCGGCCCGGATTTGTTCCAGGCTTTTCCAGCGGGAACCGGCAAGCGTGGTCGTGTAATGGGTAATACCTTCTTTACGGGCGCACTCTGCAGTGACCAATAAGCGGTGGCTGAAGCAGGCGAGACAGCGCTTTCCGCGTTCCGGTTCATTTTCCAGTCCGAGTACAGAGATCCGCCAGAGCTCGTGACAGTAATCGCCGTCAATAATACGTACGCCGAGTTTTTCCGCGTAACGGTCAATTTCCCGCTTGCGGATCAGGTATTCTTTCTGCGGATAGATATTCGGGTTATAGAAGAAGATCGTCGGTTTGATCCCGTGATCGAGCATCCACTCGAGAATCGCAGCCGAGCAGGGCGCGCAGCACGAATGCAGAAGGACTTCTGAGGGGGCCTCAGGTGTTTCTAAAGTCATAAAAAAATTAGCAGGATTAAAAAATCCTGCTAATTATAGGGCTGACAGCTTTTTATGCAGTCGGTGTCATGACGCCGCTGTCTTCTACATCGAATTCAACCGGAGCGGTTTCACCGGCCTGAACGCGGGCAGCTTCCGCACGTTCGGCGTTATCTTTGTGAATCCACTGAAGGACTGTTGCGCGGTTAACTTTTGTGAGCTGCGAAATCGCGTTGTAGGATTTTCCTTCCTCACGGCGGAGACGAAGCACTTCAGCTTTCTGCTCCGGCGTGTAGGACTGCTGACGCGCACCGTGTTCCGCACGGAACGTGCCAATCAGGAAGCTGCGGTGCCAGTCGCGCGCAGTATAAATCGGAATGTTCAGAGTCTTGGCGCAGCTCTTGTAGCTTCCGCCGTTTTTAAAAATAAGCAGCGCTTTTTGACGTGTCTCAAAGGAATGACGCGGAAGAGCTTTACGAGCAGAGGCGGCATCTGTTGTCTTAGTCGCAGCAGCCGTCGGTTTCTTGGCAAGCTTTCCAAGCCCTCTCGCTGTTTTTTCAGTTTTTGGCATATTGTAAGGCTCCCGTATTTCGGAAATATTCAAGTACTACACTGTGGTTTGTCTCCGTTTGAATATTTATATTTATATCCAAGCGGTTCGGTTATGTGAATAATATACCATTTACGATAAAAAATAATATTATTGATTATGAGTAGAATGATTTTTTATTAATGACAATCATCCCCCGTTTTTATTAATCAGATATTTGTAAGTTTGGTTACTAACCCTAAAATAAGACTACTATTTACAAGAAATTTAATTTTGGGGGTTTGAAATGTCAGTTCTTAAACCGGGTCTTGCGGACAGGTACGAAAAGGTTAAATCAAATTTAGCCCTTGCAGAGAAAGAATCACTCCGCGCAGCCGGAAGCGTATTTCTTCTTCCGGTCTCAAAAACGTTTGACATTGAGGCGATTCGGGAAGCAGTCGGATGCGGAATGCACGCCTTTGGAGAAAACTATGTCCAAGAGGGTATCGAGAAGATCCGATGGTTCAGAGAGAACGAACCGAACCTGGATTTAACCTGGCATTTCATCGGCAGACTCCAGTCCAACAAAACCCGCCCGGTCGCTGAGCATTTTGACTGGGTGCAGACCGTGGACCGCCTTAAAATCGCCGAACGGCTCTCCGAGCAAAGGCCCGTGGAGCTTGGGCCGCTGAACGTGCTGATTGAGGTCCATATTTCCGGTGAAGACTCCAAGGGCGGCTGTGAACCTATGGATGTGCCCGCTTTAGCCCAGGCCGTCACAACGCTCCCTAATCTCAAATTGAGAGGTCTGATGGCGATTCCCGCTCCGTCGGATACGGAAGAAGGTAAAAAAGCGCCGCTTCGGGAGATGTTTTCTCTATATACTCAGCTCAAAGACATGGGCTTTGATATTGATACGCTTTCTATGGGCATGAGCTCCGACATGAAAGAAGCAGTGGAGTGCGGCTCAACTATGGTGCGCGTCGGTTCCGCGATCTTCGGGCCCAGAGACTACGGCAATAAGGAATCAAAATGAACAGAAAAACCATTGTTTTTTACGGCGGCGGCAACATGGCGTCCGCCATTATTTCTAAGATGGTCACAAGCGATTGGTCCGGTGAAGACATTCATGTGATCGACCGCAACACGGAAAAGCTTGAGCGCTTCAGCAAACAGTTCGGCGTTCAAGTCCATGACAAACCCGGCTCCTGGATGGCGCAGATCGATTCTGTCGTTTTGGCGGTTAAGCCGCAGCAGCTTCCCGACGCGATCGCCTCGGCAAAAGAATGGATGGATGAGGCGCTGATTATCTCTATTGCCGCAGGCGTACGAATTGAAGATCTGCGGGCCATGCTCGGACAGAATCGAATCTGCCGCGCCATGCCCAATACGCCGATGAAAATCGGCAAGGGCGTCTGCGGTCTTTACGCGACTGCTGAGGCGGACGAAGACCACCTCTTTATCGTGAAGGTGTTTGCGGCTTGCGGAGATCTGATTTGGTGCGATAAGGAAGAGATGCTCGAAGGCGTGACCGCGGTTTCCGGATCCGGCCCCGCTTACGTATTCCGTTTTATTGAAGCACTCGAAAACGCCGGTATTCGCTACGGCTTTAACGAGGTGCAGGCAAGAAGACTCGCGATTGCCACAGTTCTGGGTTCTGCGGAACTGGCGCGACAGAGCGACGAGCCGCCTGCAGAGCTCCGTGCAAAAGTCACCAGTAAAGGCGGCACCACTTATGAAGCATTAAAAGTTATGCAGGAAAGAGGCTTCATGGAAATGATGCAAGACGCGATGGACGCCTGCAGACGCAGATCCGCTGAGCTTGGCGAAGCATTCCATGAAAACCTGGAATCCAAAAAAGATTAAGCTTCAAGGAATTTTTCTTTAGATTCATACCAGCGGGCTGCATGCGTGTCAGCCCGCTCGTCATTTTCATCAATCCAGCGCTGCGCCAAATGGGTCGCCTTTTCCACCAAATCGACATCTGTGTCGAGGTTAGCAAAGCGAAGCAGGGCGACTCCGCTCTGACGGGCACCGAGAAACTCTCCCGGACCTCTGAGTTCAAGGTCTCTTCTTGAGATTTCAAAACCGTCCGTCGTGCTCTTAAAGACTTTAAGACGTTCCTTGCCGATATCGGAAAGTTTATTGCCGAAGAGCGCGACACAGAAACTCTTTTCACTGCCGCGTCCGACTCGGCCTCTAAGCTGGTGAAGCTGCGCCAGTCCGAAGCGCTCGGCGTGTTCAATCACCATGATGGTCGCGTTAGGCACATCGACGCCCACCTCAATAACCGTAGTCGATACTAAAAGCTGAGTCTCGCCCTTAACGAATCTGTCCATAATGACGTTTTTTTCTTCCGGCGTCATTTTGCCGTGCAGCAGCTCAATCCGATAGTTCGGAAGCAGGGCGCAGATCTGTTCGCAGGTTTCCGTCGCCGCGGTTAAATCTATTTTTTCGCTCTCCTCAATGAGCGGACAGACCCAGTAGGCCTGAGCTCCGTGACTGAGCGACTGGCCGATCGATTCGATCAGTTCTTCCTTACGCTGCATCGAGAGCAGTTTAGTTTCGATTTTCTGTCGGCCAGGCGGAAGTTCATCAATGACCGAAACATCCACGTCCGCGAGATAGCTCATCGCGAGTGTTCGCGGAATGGGAGTCGCCGACAGCATCAGCAGATGCGGCATAAAGCCGTCCTCGCGTTCTGCTCTCAGCTGCAGGCGCTGATTCACGCCGAAGCGGTGCTGTTCGTCCACGATCGCCAGACCGAGCGCTTTAAAAGCGACGTCAGGCTGAATGAGGGCGTGGGTGCCGACCACAAGTTCAGCGCCGTCCGCGATCGCCTTAAGTGCCTCGCGCTTTTCTTTCGCCTTTTGTTTTCCCGAGAGCCAAACGACGCGCACGCCAAAAGGCTCAAGCCAGGAAATAATCTTTCTGAAATGCTGCTCGGCCAGAATTTCGGTCGGCGCCATAAGCGCCGCCTGATAGCCGCAGTCAATCGCCTGACAGGCGGCGAGCGCCGCGATAACGGTTTTGCCGCTTCCCACATCGCCCTGAACCAGGCGGTTCATCGGACGATCCGACTGCAGAGAACCGACAATTTCGTTCCATACACGCTTTTGAGCGCCTGTCAGCTTAAACGGCAGAGACTTATAAAATTTAAAGCTCAGAGAGTCGGTCCTTCCTTTCGGAAAGGGCATCAGAGGCGCTTTATTCGTCTCTCTGAGTTTACGAGAGCGTTTCAGCGCGATTTGCTGCGCGAGCAGTTCATCAAACTTGAGTCTTTGCCAGGCCGGATCGGTTTTTTCCTGCAGGGCTTCGAGACTGGCTCCGGGGGCAGGATGGTGCAGCGATTCAATCGCCTTTCTCAATTCCGGAAGACCGAGGCTTTGTCTTTCTTCTTCAGTCAGCAGGTCTTTGATATCCACGTCCATCAGAGCGCGGTCAATTCGTTTTCTGAGCCACGGCTGAGTAATACCTTCGCCCGCCGGATACACCGGCGTCAGCGTTTTAGGCAATTCCGCGTCCGACTTGATATTACGGGTTTTCGGGTGAATCATTTCGAGTTCACCGCCGTAGCTGCGGCGGGGATTGCCGAAAAGGCGCACACGCTTTCCTTCCTTCAGAACCTCGCGCAGAGAAGGGAAGTAATGGAGATAACGCAGTTTCAGAACGTCGGATCCGTCGTCAATCCAAGCCTCGAATGAGCCTCGAAAACGGTTTTCCTGGCTGCGGACCACTTCTCCCTCAACCTGCTGATCCACACCGGGGACAAGGTCGGCAATCGGCGTCACAGAGGTTTCGTCCTCATAGCGCAGCGGCAAATGAAGCACAAAGTCCCAGTCTCTTGAGAGACCGAGCTTTTTCAGCCGCTCTTTAAGCGGCGCAAGTTTCTGACCGGGCTTTCTGCCGTATACGTTTTTAGACTCTGCCACTGAAGCAATCCACCAAAAAGTCGCAAGACGCGAGAAAAAGAAAAGGGCCCGAAGGCCCTGTTTATTTTAGTGCAAATTACCGAACATCTCTTCGGCCGTTCTGCATGTTGATCGTGAGAGAATAACGATCGCCCGGGTGATAAGACTCGGAAATTTCAAGGATATTTCTGCGAATGCCAAGATAGTGACGAAGGATTCTCAGCGCAGGCGAACCCGGTGTCGCGTTTAGACTGATCGCCGCTTCAGCGGGAAGGGGAACCGCGGAAATTTTCTGAGTGACTTCCTGACATCTTTCTCCGTATTCCTTTTCAATCAGCGTTGAAAGAAGAACCAGCGGGTTGTGTCTTGCGAGTTCCGGAAGCTTGGAATAGGCGGCGTTGACGTAGACCGCAGTCCAGACAACCGGTTTGCCTTCATCGGTCGGATGGGTACGAATATTCGTGAAGCGAAGGAAACGGAGATATTTTTCACACTCAAGTTTCTGAGCGAGCTCCTGATCGACAACGCATTCCTGAGTTAACTGGATTTCACGTTTATGGGTACTTGAGAGATGATCGATTTCAGAGACTGAAGTAAAAGAGCGCGCGTAGCTTTCGTCAAAACCCACCGAGACGACTTTAGAACCAAGTCTCGGCCAGCGACGGATTAACCCCATGCGAGTTAAATCCGCAAGAGCGAGACGAACGGTATAGCGGCTGACGTTGTACTGTGCGCACAGCTCTGCTTCAGTCGGAAGATAGGAATGAAGAGGGAATTCCCCAGTCGTAATTCCTTTTGTCAGATCATTTGCCAGCTTAATCCATCGTGCATTCTTCATAGCGGTCCATCCTTAGAATTATTATTGTTACAGACAAATATTAAAGATTTCACCCCACCATTTCAAGGGGGATTATCGTTTGTTCTAAGCGGGGTAATACCGATTTACTATTTATTTGAATTTATGAATATATTTATAAAAACAATTTTTATAAATCCGTTTTTTTATTAAGATTTTCGTTCAAATATCACCTATACGGGGTAACAATCGTCTGTAATGTTCAGTAAACCCACCCCATGAGCCGCAGTCTCTAAGCGGATTTTGTCTGACAAATAACCCTATAAAATTCATCTTTAATATCCGGTGGTTGATTGGCGTTTTTATAATTAAAAGCAAAGTTGAAATTGTAATAAACAATTTCAGCGTTTAATGGTGATTTCAGGACAAAAATCATAAGTATTTTCCTGATCGTGATTACCTCTAATATTGTTCGGCATTTGTCTTTAATCACGCTGTTCGTTCTCACAAAAGATTCGTTTTTGCAGGGATAAATCTGCAAAAATTACGGGAAGGAGAGTTTTCATGGCCCATTTGAAATTCAGAACTTCCATCCTCGTCGGTGGTTTGTGTTCGGCGCTCTTTTTTATGACCGCACACGCTCAGCAGCAGAATGCGGAGACAGTACCCGCGGTCTCGGCCGAGAGTTCGGCGTCAGAGTCAGCTTCGGAGCCCGCAGCTGCGGTATCTGCTGAAGACAAAGATAAGATCGCTAAGCTGATTCAGGAAGCTGAAGTTTATCTTTACGGCGACCATGTTCCGGTTGATCTGGCTAAAGCGGCCGATCTCTATTCTCAGGCGGCTGCTCTTGGGAGCCCAAAAGCAATGATGCGCCTTTCAACTCTGTACCGCAGAGGCTCAGGAGTTGAGCAGTCCTCCGAAAAAGCGTTTGAACTCGCAAAAGCAGCAGCGGAAAAAGATTATGTACCGGCGATGGCCGCTCTGGGCTTTTTCTACAGCGACGGCACCGGAGTCGAGAAGTCTGCTGAAAAGGCTGACTATTGGCTTGAAAAAGCCGCAGAAAACGGACACAAACTGGCGCGCGTGGTGACCGGGGAAAAGTACCTTGCCAAGACAGACGATCCGCAGGCACAGGCAAAAGGCCGCTTCCTGATTGATACGCTGCTCGAAAACGGCTCTCCGAGTGAGCTCTATACCATTAGTTATTCGTATGGACATGGCTATCGTCTGCCTAAAGATGAAGACAAAGCAATTTTCTGGGCCAAGGCCGCTGCTAAGAAGGGCGGCGTTAACGCGATGTTTTATTTAGGCGAATGCTACTGGAATCGTCAGGATTATCCGCAGGCACTCAGCTGGTTTGAAAAAGCGGCAGAGAAGGGCTTGGGCGCGGCCGAGCTTCAGACGGGAAGACTTTACCGAGACGGCGCGCAGGGCGTGGAACCGGATCCGGTCAAGGCGGTTCAGTGGCTGACAAAGGCGGCGCCATATGCAAGAAACGACGATCTGCTTTCTCTTGTCAAACTTTACCAAACCGGACCGCAAAGCGTTAGAAGCCGGGATCAGGCCCAGAAGTATCTGGATATCTATATTAAAAAAGCCTCAACATCAGAACTTCAGAATGAAGCCGACCGTTTCTGGAACGGTACCGGCGTGCGCAAAAACTTTAATTTAGGCGGCGCACTCTCGCTGGCAGCTATACAGAAAGGGGACCGCTCACAGGTTTGTGAATTCGCAATGAGACTGTCTCAGCCCAATTGGATCCATTTTGATCCGGTCACAGCTTATTCGATCCTCAATCAATGCGCATTGGATAAAAACGCGACTGACGAAGTTAAACAGGCTTTTACCGCACTGGAAAACAGAATGAGCGCTGAACAAATTCAGAAGGCGCAGGAAATTGACGGAGAAGAAGCGCTCAATAACTATTTGAATTCTAACCAACCTTCTATTAAGTAAGTAAAAACCCTTAGTTTGTTGAGTTGCTAGAAGCTTCTTTTTAGTGCACAATGTCGAAAGTTTCCAAATCGGTGGGGAAATAGCTCAGCTGGGAGAGCGCTGCGTTCGCAATGCAGAGGTCGTGGGTTCGATCCCCATTTTCTCCACCAAACATCCTCCTTCCTATTTTTAAATTCCCGTAGTTCTGAATTGAGTTTGACCGTGTGGTTCATGCGCTGACGCGTGATATATTTCCACAGCGTAGGTTGACAGTATTTATTCAGAAATGATTCAGGATTATTTTTCTTTAAGCCGTAAAAGCGACACGTATTACCTTCTCAGAATCATCAATAAAGTTGATTTTGCTGAAGAGGTTGTCTGGGCCTGCGATTACGAAATTCACACGCCGCAGGATCTGGATCAGATTGCCGACAGGATTATTTCTTATCTTTTGAACGGCTTTGATTCGCTCTCGAATTGGCACGGCGATAAAGAAGGATTTCATGAACCGATTCAGCATTTCGGTTTTGAATCCGTCATTCAGACAGAAGATATTGTTCCTGCGCTGATGAGGAATGACGCGGACGCTGATCCGTTTGTCAAAAAGGTGCTCGGCCTTGTTCGGGATCGAAAGAGTGAATTGGAAGGCAAAGAACTGATGACAAAAGCGGGGCTGCTGTATCACGCGCTTGAGGATTCATCTCTTTGTCCGCCAAAGGATCCGCAAGCGGATATTTCAATCCCGCTTAAGTTGATTTTTGAGCGAGACCTTACTTCGGTCTCGGCTCTTTTGCAGAACTACGCTTAAATTATTCGATACGGCTCTCATCACGCTGAATTCTCATCAGCGTCTTACGAATCATTGTCGAGGGCGACCAATCTTCTTTCGCTTTTCTCAAGCCGGCCAATCCCAAGTCTTCTTCGCGATTGATCTGTTTGAATTCTTCCGGCAGCGCTTTTGCGAAAGCGGAAGCCAGAGCAGGGTACGCGCCGGTAACGTTTCGATCGGCTTTTTCAATATGGACTGAGAAAATATCGCCGCCGACGCCGGAGCCGTAGGTAAATCCGAAGATGTCGTCTCCGTTGACGAGTGCGCCTCCGATCAGGCCGAAGTCTTCGAAATGATCGAACGCGAATTCAATCGCGACTTTTTCCGCTTGGAGCGACTCTGTCATTTCCCCGTGCGCTTCATACCATTTTGCTAAAAAGCCGCGGCATTTTTCAATCATTGGCGCGTCAAGCGGAACAAAGGCCGCATCGGGGTAGGCTTTGTAAAAACGCTTATTGAAATTGCGTTTTCCGTGCAGATCGCGGCCTTCAAGTGTTTCAATGCGGGATCTGTCGTAGACGTAGTCCCACCAGGAATTTGAAGACACCGTAATGAAATTGCGGTAGCGCATCAGTTCGGAGATTTTCTCGGTCATATAGGTAAACCGGCCGAACAGAATCAAGGGTTCTTTACAGTCTTTGCAGCTGCACTCAAGCGTCTGCATAATTTTGAGGATATTTTCGCTTTGCAGCGGCAGGACATAAGCTGCAGGAATATCCGGGTAAGGCATCCAGTTTAAAACCAGTTCGCCTTCTACTAAACCCCATTTAATTTGATACTCTTCCGCTCTTCCGATGACGGAGGCAATCGATAAATTGCAGTCTCCAGTCTGAAGTTTAGGAAGCTGCTCTTTTAAGAGCGGCAGCTGTTCAAGTGTGACAGGTTTGAGTTCTATCTTCATTTCTAAATTTTTCTGGTTTGACCCTAAGAGGATATACTAAACAAGATTATCTAACTCTTAAAATCTATTCAATACGGGCAGTTACCAAGGCGATATGGACGACCAAGTCATACAAAATATCCTGCATATTCAGCCAAATGCTTTTGTTTTCTTGGGGATCGCGCTGGTCAGTTATTTTCTTGGCCGATTAATTAAGTCAAAAATCCCTCTTTTGCAGAAGCTTTCGATTCCGGTTCCTTTTATCGGAGGTCTCCCTGTCGCAGGGATTATTCTTCTTTTTCGCATCACGGACACCGCGATTATTAATTTTGACGTCAGTCTCAATTCCATTGTGCTTCGGTTTTTCCTGACAATGCTCGCACTCTTTGGAACGTGGAAGCTCATCAGTCGGGGTACCTGGGTTTCCATGCTGTTTTGGGCTTTGGCTCTGGTGCTCGGTGTGCTTCAGGCCCTTGTCGGAATCGGCGCCTGCGAGATGCTCGGGCTGCATAAACATTTAGGTCTTTTAGTCGGCACGATCTCCATGATCGGAGGCTATGATACGGTCAATAATTTTGCGCCGACCATTGAACGGCTTGACGCGATTTCCGGCGCCGCCCAGATGGCTTCCGGCGTTGTGACGCTCGGCATGATTCTTTCTCTCATGATCGGCGCGCCCCTTGGCGAGTATCTCATCAGCAAGTACAAACTCAAAAATCCGAATTCCACTGAATTTGACAACCAGAGACTCTCGCGCTCGATCCTTCGCTCTCCAAGACCTTTTTATCAGCAGCACACCGTCGAGTGCATGAAGATTCTTGCGCTGAGTTTCGTCTGTATGGCTTTGGGCGACTTGTTTAATCATTATTTTCTGCAGGATGTATTCATTCCGGATTATGTCAGCTGCATGATTTTCGCGATACTGATAAGAAATTTCGCAGATAAGACAAATTTTTTCAGCGTTGACGGTCTTGCGCTCAGAACGCTGACCAAAGTCATTCTGACAATTTTTATTGCTCTTTCGACCTGTTCGCTTCGACTCGACATGATCGGATCTGTCACTTGGGAAGTTTTGCTCATCACGTTTCTTGAGCTTCTTCTTAATGTTATTTATGCGCGCTGGGTTTATTTCAATTTTCTCGGCAGAAACTTCAAGGGAATGCTTTTTGCGGTCGGCGGTTTAAGCTTCTCTATGGGCGTCTGCGGCAACGGGCTGAGCAACATGCAGTCGCTCTGCGAAAAATACGGACCCAGCACGGATGGATTCTTAGTACTTTCCATTGTTGGACTTATAATGCTGAACGTGTCGAACGTTTTCCTCATTAATTTTTTAATGATGATTTTCTAAGGAATCCAAATGAGTGACTCTAAATTTATCGTTGACGTGACTGAAGCCAATTATGACGAAACAGTGGTGAACTGTCCGAAGACCGTTCTTCTGGCCATCGGCGTGCCCTGGTGCATTGACTGCCGCCGCATTCAGCCGATGTTTATGGAATTTGCTGAAAAATACAGCGACAAGCTTCAGTTTGCTCACTGCGACTTTGATAAAGAAGCCGGATTAAACAGCAAATTTAAAGTTCGTCACATTCCGACTTTAATCGTCCTGCGCAAGGGCGAGATCCTTGACACTCTGGTTGAACCGAAGAACGTCAAGCTCTTTGAAGAATTTGTTCAGAAAGCTCTAACATTCTAAAGAGGCTTCTTCCAGCCGAATCTGGCGTCTCTGAGGAGGCCGCCGCTCATAATTTCATCCAAAGCCGCGCTGAAGTCCGCTTCTTCGCGGCTTTTGAATATCCGCTTAAAGGCTGAAGGATTCTCTTCGAAGAGACAGGATTGGAAGAACCAATATTCCTTCATTCTCATCATTGCGTTTTTGCGGCTGCCGAAGGCTTCTGTGTAGCCGTCATAAAGGGCTTTGGAGAATTGTCGAATTTCTTCAGCTGAGGCGGGCTTTCCTCCTTTAAATTTACGAAAGAGGGCGGGATCGGCCATAAGCGCTCTTCCCACCATCAGCTGATGCGGATGTCTAAAGCGTTCATCGGCTTGTTTTAAATCCGCCTCTGTAACCAAATCGCCGTTCACACCGAGCGGGAAGGGAATCTCGTCAAGCGCGTTTAAAAGCACCTGAGTCCGCGCGTCTCCTTTGTATTGATCGGTCTTGAGACGCATATGAACAATCAGTTCCGAGAGCGGATACTTTCGGTAGAGCTTCAGAATATCTTCAAATTCAGCGGTATCTGACCAGCCGAGGCGGGTTTTAATGGAAATCGGCACAGGGATATCGGCGCTAAAGACCTCATACAGAAATTTTTCCAATCCGTAAAGATCTTTCAGAAAACCACTGCCTTTGCCCTTAGCGACAACTGTGCCTGCGGGGCAGCCGAGGTTGAGATTGACTTCAGAGTAGCCCATCTCGCCGAGCGCTTTAGCAGCCCAAATGAAGTCCGCCGAGCGATTGGAAAGGAGCTGGGGAACCACCGGAATACCACTGTTGACTTCAGGTGCCAGCTCCCTTAACTGCCGATCGGTAAATTTCGGCTCTACGGTCGGCGTTACAAAGGGAATGTAATAGGCATCCGCACCGCCAAAAAATCGGTGATGAAGCTTTCGGTATACCGCACCGGTCAAACCTTCCATCGGTGCCGCTGTCAACTGTGCCATTCAATATGCTCGGTTTATCCTTTAACCCGTGAATTCTAAATACTTTTCTCTTTCACTGCTGAAATCGTGCGCACGGAATAAGTACTAAATTTACATTTAAATACATTATTTAAATACATATCTATTTCATTTTAATATGGACAATATTATTATGTACATATCAAATTACTGACTGAACACGTAAGGAGGTTCACATCATGACTGTAACGCTCAAGAAAAACATCGTCGACGTCCGAGTCGAACTTCGCCGCAATGACAATGACTATATCGGTGAGGACCGTTTCTACTATGCCTATTTCTTTACACAGGCCGGCTGCTTCGGATCCGCCAAGGTAACTGAGAAAGAAATTTTCCCGATCGATGTTCCCTCCAACACAACCAAAGAAAATGAGAACTTCAAAGACGCTCTGGTTCAGCTGAAAGACGACATTCTTCGATTGGCGGCTTTCCTCCACAGAGAAGAGGAGAACAAAGGAGACTTGGAAAGCTCTTTATCTCTGCAGTGGGCAATTGCCAAAAGAGGCCGTCCGGCGCTCGATGACAAACCGCTTGTCAGAACGACAATTCTTTTAAGACAGGAAGAAAAGGACAAGCTCAAGCTGCTTGGCGGCTCCTCCTGGATCCGCAATCAGATCAGAATGGCGCGTATCGGCGAACTCTGATTGATTTCCGTCTAAGCAAAAGGCCGCCAAATTGGCGGCCTTTTGTGCGCCTATGGGCGGTTAACCGCGCCAGCGAAGCATTCTCATTCCGTTAGCGACAACAATCAGACAAGTTCCGGTATCGGCAAATACCGCCATCCACATTGTTCCGATTCCGACAAGCGTCAGGATAAAGAATACAAACTTAATGCCGAGCGCGATAGCGATGTTCTGCATCAGCAGAGCGTAGGTCCGTTTGGAAAGACGGATAAATTCCGGCAGTTTGCGCAGATCGTCGTCCATCAGTGCGACGTCCGCAGTTTCGATCGCGGTATCGGTACCGGCGGCGCCCATTGCGAAGCCGATGTCGGCTCGGGCCAGGGCAGGAGCATCATTAATACCGTCGCCGACCATACCGACAGGCTCTTTCTTAGCAATCTGCTGGACAAGCTGCTGTTTTTCTTCCGGAAGAAGATTTCCATTGACACGGTCTACTCCGACCTTGCTGCCAACCGCTTTAGCCGCTTTATCGTTATCTCCGGTCAGCATGATTGTCTTAATACCAAGCTCCTTAAGGCTCTTCAGCGCTTCAGGCGAAGTTTCCTTAATCGAATCGGCGACGCCGAAATAAGCCAGTACTTTCTTAGAAGAGGCAAGGATCAGAGGAGAGCATCCGTTGTTTGCGAGCACAGAGACCTTATCACGGACCATCTGGCTTTGAAGCAGATAGCGATCGAGTCCTTTAATGTTGCCGAGGTAATATTCCGTGCCGTCGATTTCTCCGACAACCCCCTGTCCGGGGACCGCGAAGAAACCGTGTACTTCGGAGACATCCTCACGCGGAATCGCCTTGGAAGCCGCAAGTTCCGCCACCGCCTTGCTGACCGGATGATCGTTGCGGTAAGCAAGCGCCGCAGCTAGTTTAAGAATTGCTGCTGAATCCGCATTCAGATCTACGGTCTCATAAACCAGAACCGAAGGTTTGCCTTTGGTAAGCGTACCGGTTTTATCGAAGGCGACGCTCTTCAGGGTTCTGCCTTTTTCGAGGTAGACACCGCCCTTGATTAGGATGCCGCGTCTGGCGGCTGCGGCAAGACCAGAAACAATGGTGACCGGGGTTGAAATCACCAAAGCGCAGGGGCAGGCGATCACAAGCAGCGTGAGCCCCTTATAGATCCACTCGAGCCAATCCTGCTGGAAGAAAAGCGGGGGCACGATCGCGCAGAACAGCGCAATAACGAAAACGGTCGGTGTATAGATTTTGGCGAATTTATCGACAAAGCGCTGTGTCGGAGCTCTTGAGCTTTGAGCCGACTCGATGGCAGAGATAATGCGCGAAGGCATAGAATCCGCCACAGAAGATTCCGCTCTGTAGAGAATTTCTCCGTTCTTATTGATCGTGCCTGCAAAAACCTGATCGCCCGGGTTCTTTTCAACCGGCATACTTTCGCCCGTAATCGGGGACTGGTCGATGGAGGTTGATCCTTTGACGACGACGCCGTCCACGGCAAGACGCTCACCGGGCATGACGCGCAGCTCGTCTCCGACCTTGACTTCATTAGCCGGAATTTCAACAACCTTACCGTTTTTCAGGACGTTTGCGGTCTGAGGCGCTAAGGAAAGGAGCGAGCGGATTGCGCCTCTGGCCTTATCCAGAGAGAGCTGTTCGATCGCTTCAGACAATTCGAAAAGCACCATGACCATAGCGGCTTCCGGCCAAGAACCGATGATAAGAGCGCCGGTGACCGCCACGGACATCAGGGCGTTCATATTGAAGTTGAAATTTCGGATGGCGATAATGCCTTTCTTGTAGGTCCCGAGTCCCACCATAACGATCGCGATAATGGCGAGTGCGAGCGTCAGGTATTCGTTTGCGCCGAGAAGTTCCGATACTTCGGAGCCGGCAGCGACCACGATAGCAAGAATATATCTCCACCAGGGAATCTGAGTCGGTTTAAATTCAGACAGAGCCTGGGTCTTTTTTCCGTCAATCACTTCGGGCGTGTAGTCCAAAGATCTAATGGCCGCTAGAATTTCCGGCAGAGTTCCGGGTGGATAAGAAACCGTCAGAACACGGTTCATCAGATTGAACTGGAGACCGCCGACGCCCTTCATTTTGCCCAATTTTTGTCGAATTAAGCCTTCTTCCGTCGGGCAATCCATTTGAGCGATATGAATCTGAGAGGTCTCTTTTGTCTGATCGACGTTTCGCTTCAGTTTAAGACCGTTTGCCTGAAATGCTTTTTCGATTGAGGGCAGCGCTTCCGGCGTATGGATAATTCTGAGGCCGTCCGGATTGAGGCCGACATCCTTAACGCCGGCCAGACCGCCGAGTACAGAGAAAAGGAGGCGGTATTGATCCGGAGTGACGCCTGAGACATCCCAGTCGGTATCCATACTATTTTCGACATGAGAGTGGTCATGTCCGCAGCCGCAGTGACCGTGATCATGTCCGCCATGATCATGGCCGCGGCAGTGATCATGCGCTTTTTCTGCGTGCTCATGATCATGTCCGCAGCAGCAGTGGTCATGTTCTTTTTTTGCCTGCTCGTGATCGTGACCGCAGCAGCAGTGATCATGTTCCTTTTCAGCGTGGTCGTGATCGTGACCGCAGCAGCAGTGGTCATGTTCCTTTTCGGCGTGCTCATGATCGTGACCGCAGCAGCAGTGGTCATGTTCCTTTTCGGCGTGCTCATGATCGTGACCGCAGCAGCAGTGATCATGTTCCTTTTCAGCGTGGTCATGATCGTGGCCGCAGCAGCAGTGGTCATGTTCCTTTTCGTGGTCATGCGCGATGGAGGATTGAGTCGCTTTCTCCGCCTCGTTCTGAAGTGAACTGCTTTCACTCAGACTCTGTGCCGGATTTTTGTCATTGTTTGTTAGAGGCATTTTTTTATCCATCAATTTGATAACATACGCATATTAAAAACCCTGAACTTACTTTAGAGTCAAGTGATTTTTTATAGGTATTTATGCGGATAAGTGAATTAGCCAATTTAAGCGGTTGTACCGTCGAAACTATCCGGTTTTATGAGGCAAAGGGAATCCTCCCGAAACCGGCCCGCACTTCTTCTAACTATCGAATTTATAACGATAAGCATTTAGAACAAGTGACATTCATCCGTCATTGCCGCGCGCTCGATATCTCGCTTGAGGAGATCAGACTGTTGGTTTCTCAGCTTTACTCTCCAAAAAGTGAAGAGCTTTCTAAGGCGCACAATATTATTGAGAATCATCTCACAGCAATAGACCAGAAAATCGAAGAACTTCTTAAACTCAAACAGCAGCTCGAAAAACTGCATGCGCATTGCCATCATGATGATCATGAAAATGGAAAGTGTGCGGTTATCGAAGGGTTAAAACAGCCGGAATAATGACAACAGAAACAGTAAAGGACGGCCAGCTCCGTATGGATTTAGAGAATAAGGGCGGAGTAAACCGCCGCCGCAGAATCTTTTTAGATACTGAAACCACAGGCATGAATAAGTACAGCGACCGCATTGTGGAGGTCTGCTGCATCGAAGTTGATGAACACCTCAAGGAGGTGGCAAATTACCATGCCTATATCAATCCGCAGAGAGATGTACCTTGGTTCGTCCGCAAAATTCACGGGTTGGACAATAAATTTCTCGCGGATAAACCGACATTTAGAGAAATAGGACACGATCTCATCCTTTTTCTGGAGGGCGCGGAGCTGTACGCCCACAATATGGCATTTGATTCCTCAATGCTTGATGCCGAATTGAAAAGGAACGGCTTCCCGACATTATCCGAAGCCGACTGCTCCCTGAAATGCACGGTAAAGATGGCCCGATCCTTATTCCCGGGGCAGAAAAACTCACTTGACGCCCTTCTGGATCGTTTCAATATCGACAGAACCTGTAGAAAGTATCATGGCGCAATGATTGATACTCGGCTTCTCGTGGATGTTTACCAGAATTTAGAGGCAATTTCCTGCGCTCGTGTCCAAAACAAGAAGACAAATTAGCATTTGTTCGAATAAATCACTATCATTAATCATGAGCTGATGCTCGGAGGACCACAGCCATGAAAAATGAAATTACAGCCAAGACGACAAAGAACGGTTGGGGCGGTAAAAGAGCCGGATCCGGCAGAAAACCCGGACCATATGCTGGGGCGGCAAAAGTAACCACTGTGGTTCTGACTGCGCCGCTCATTGCCAAGCTTCATAAGCTTGGAGGCTCTTCCTGGATAAGAGAGCAGATCATTAAATCTCCTGATAAATGCGCTGTCATCCCGAATCCGGAAAGTCTTGCCAGCCTGACTTCCGTCGGTAACTATTTCAAATCCGACGAGCGGGATCCGATATCGAGCTGCCTCATTAAAAATCCGGAAGAGACGGTGTTCTGCATCGCCGATGACGATGAAATGAAGGAAAAAGGCATCGAAGCCGGAGACCTGCTTATCGTCGACCGCACACAAAAGCCGAAACAGGGAGATTTGGTCGTCGTTCACACAGCAAACGGCTACTCCATCCGCTGCTTTGTCAATGACGGAGAGACGCCAAAAGAGCGCTCAAATTTGTATATTCAGCCTAGCGGAGACTGGAGAGTTCTCGGTATCATTGTCTTTGTCGTTAAACAACTATCCGCTGAAGGGGCTGAACCTTTTTTGGCGAAAAAAGAAAACAGTACATGTCAAATGAACCAACAATGAACGAAGCCGATCCGGAAGAAACAGTACTTGTTCCGCCGAGCCGGCCCGTTCCGATTATCCGCTGGCCCAGCGGCAAACGCGAAGAAGATCACGTTGCGGAAGAGGTTCCTATCTCTTTGGTTTACAACGGTATTTCTCATGTTGTCATGATGGCGAGTCCCGACATGCTCGAGGAGTTCGCGATTGGATTTTCTCTATCCGAGAAGATTATTCCAGATATTTCTCATATCTATGATATTTCCGTTCATGAGGGGTGCTCATGCGGCTATATCGTGGATCTTGAAATCTCTCCGCGCTGCTTTTTTAAACTTAAAGACCATCGCCGTTCCATGGTTGGAAGAACCGGATGCGGCATATGCGGTGTTGAAAGTTTAGAAGCCGTCAATCTGCCGGTCGAAAAACTCGCGCATTCCGCATATTTTCGTATGAGCCGCTACTCAAGCGCCATGGAAAAATTCCGTGAAGTTCAGAAAATCGGAGCGAAAACCGGAAGCACTCATGCCATGATGGCGTTCGACTATGAGGGAAATTTTCTCGGAGGAGCGGAAGATGTTGGTCGGCATGTTGCAATGGACAAACTACTTGGCTTACGCGCAAAATTGGGCTGGAAGGAGTGTGTGATTTTCATGAGTTCACGCGCTTCCTATGAAATGGTTCAGAAAGCGGCAGTCTGCGGCGTGGAAATTTTATTTGCGGTTTCGGCTCCGACAAATCGCGCTTTATCGCTGGCTAAAGAATGCGGACTGACACTTTGCGCTTTCTGCCGAGAAGGTAGGGCCAATATTTACTGTGGCGAAGAAAGACTTTTAGATCTCTGATTTATCGAAATAAATTTAAGGCCGCAAACAAATGCGGCCTTAAATTTTATTTCCTAAAAGTTCGTGTAGATTTACTTTTTATCCGTTTTTGATTTTTTAGACACACTCTCTTTGTGAATCAGCAGAATCGGAAGATCTGTCATACATGCAACACGCATTGTTGTCGATCCGACCATCATGATTCGAATCATTCCGCCGCCATGCGTACCCATGACCAGAAGTCCGAGTTTTTTCTCATCGGCATACTTGGAAATTTCTTCTGACGGATCTCCTTTAAGTTCAGCAATCACAACATTGTATCCCTCGGATCTCAATTTATTGTAGAAGGGCTTAGCTGCATCCACAAAAGGACTGCGCTGCTCAGACTCAAATTCTTTTGCCGTCATTGCAGGTCCGCCAAACGCTGAAACACCGGGCATCAAAATTCCGCTGTACGGAGTCACGACATTCACCAGATGGAAAGTCGGTTCTTTTCCAAAGAGGGGTAAGTTATCGATAATATAATTCATTACCGACTGAGAGTATTCCGATCCGTCGAGGCAGACGCCGACCTGCATCGCTCCGGGTTCATCTTTGAATTTATGACGAATCACCAGCATCGGAATCTTACAGCTTGCAATCACAGCGGATGTCTTTGATCCAAAAAGAACATTTTTTACCGGTGTGCGCCCGTGCGAGCCCATAACGATTAAATTCGCTTTGATTTCTTTTGCATACTCAACGATGCGATTTGTCGCCTTACCGTATGCAACTTTAGTCTTTACTTTATAACCGGCAGCTTCAAGTGCTTTCTTTGCAGGACGAAGAACTTCTTTTGCGGCATCGTCGAGAATTCCTTCTAGTTCATTTTTTTCGATTATCTGAGCAGCCTTAGCCGGAACCTTTTTCTGGACATTCAGAAGATAAAGAGTATTTGTTTTTTCTCTGAGTGCGCTTCTATTACAGATATATTCAATTGCTCTATCGCTATAGATACTTCCATCAATCGGAAGAAGAATTCTCATATGACCCTCCTTTATATTTCTTTAATAAATTCATTTTATATTTTATTTGTGACATTCATATGACTATGTGTAATAAAAAAGCACCGGAATTACCGATGCTCTTTTTAGCTTTGAAAAAATTACAACGGCTGACCGGCGGCTCTGTTCAAAGCAATGGAAAGCAGAGTGGCGGCACCGGTAGCAATGGCTTTATCGTTGAAATCAAAATAAGGATTATGGACGGAAGCCGAATGAGTTTCATCTTTCATACCGAGTCGGAACAAACAACCGGGTTTTGCGAGAAGCATAAATGAAAAGTCTTCACCGCCCATTGTTCTTTCTTTGGTCACAACATTGTCTTTCCCAAGAACTTCTTCAGCGAGTCTTCTGGCTTCGGCAACATTCTTCGGATTATTAAACATGGCAGGGTAGAGTTTCTTATATTCCAATTTCCCCTCCATACAAAAAACCTGAGCGGTTCCGTCAACGACCTGCTGCATTCTATTAATCAGGGTGTCCTGAACTTCAGGTTCGAAAGAGCGGCAGGTTCCGACAATGTAAGCATGATCCGGAACAACACTGGAGCCGGAAGGTTCTCCGGCAGAAACACATCCGACGGAAACAACTGCGGATTTACTCGGATCCACATTTCTTGCAACAATCGTCTGAAGTGAAAGAACACATTGACATGCAGCGATCAGAGGATCTTTAGTCAAATGAGGGCGTGAACCGTGTCCGCCTTTTCCGGTAAATTTAATTTTGAAGACATCTGCATTCGCAGTAGCGTAACCGGAAATAAATCCGACTTTACCGACATCAACACTCGGTTCGCAGTGAAGTGCATAAAATTCTTCAATTCCAAATTTCTCGACGAGTCCGTCTTCGAGCATATATTTTGCGCCGGCATAGCCTTCTTCGCCCGGTTGGAAAACCGCGACAATTTTTCCGGCAAAATCCCGATGCTGATTCAGGTAGTGAACCAACGTAAGCAGGGTGGCCACGTGACCGTCATGACCACAGGCATGCATTTTCATTTCTGATTTACTCTGCCATTGAGCGCATGTTTTTTCATCAAGAGGCAAAGCGTCAGAATCCGCACGAAGTCCGATCGTTCTTCCAGGACGATTACCTTCTATCACAGCGACCACACCTGTAACATCATTACCGCCGACAAAAGTAGAAAAGTTCTTAACTCCGAATGATTCCAGAGCTTTCACAATTTTTTCCTGAGTTTTAGGAAGATAAAGCCCGAGTTCCGGCTCCTCGTGAATAGTATGTCTAATGGCCGCACCGATTTTTGCGCTTTCTTCCAGCTGGGATGGTTTGATAAGAATATCCATGATTACTCTCTTGGAAACAAAGTTTAATAATCTAAGGTTAGATGGGAAAAATATTTAATATTCTCTGCGTATTAAGAAATTATATCTTGATTCAAATAAAGACACACTAGTTAACATGTAACTTTTGGGGGGCGTTTTAGAGGGGTACAATGTCTATGGCGAAGGATACTCAAAATGAGCCGCACGGCCTTTAAGAAAATCGTTTATATAGGACGATGTATAGGTTTTCATCTCACGACTTTAAAGGTATCGAAAAACTATTATTAAATTAGAGCAAGGAACTTGGAGAACATATGAAAAAATGGGCATTTTTATTTTTTGTCTCCCTAATGTCACTTTTCATCATAATGGGTACGAGTCTTTCAGCTGAACGTTTTTATGATTCTCATGGAAGATACCAAGGGAAGATGGATGACAGTGGTCGAATCTATGACAGTAATGGAAGATACCAAGGAAAGGTTGACCAGAACGGAAGAGCGTATGACTCTCAAGGCCGCTACACTGGAAAAATGGATAACGGCAGAGTCTACGACAATCAGGGAAGATATAAAGGAAAAATGACCGAAGACGGAAGAGCCTATGATTCTCAGGGCAGATACAAAGGTCAGATAAAAGACAACGGCAGCGTTTATGACAGTTCCGGCAGATATGTCGGTAAAGTTAGACCTTAACTGTTGATTTATCAAGAAAATAAGGAGATAAAACGCTCCTTATTTTTTTACATCAAGTTGAATACTTTATCGACTGATTTCTAAAAAAGTTAATTTTTATCGTCGCGTAGCTAGCTAAATGTAATGATTAATATCTCATTGTTTTAAAATGAATTTATGTCTGTTTATTTAATTCTATTCAAAAATCTAAGATTTCGACCGCATAAGGCCCTATCGGGAGAAAAAATATATTTACAACCGATCAGGTAATTAGCTGATTTATATAAATTATTTAGATGAGCTTAAACGACATAATTCATGGCCAAGAAGCACTGCCAAACCTGGTAAAAATGCCGTCTTCCGGCTTAATATTTTTTAAATATTAGCCGTCCGATAATCACCAAAATATCAACGAACGTAAATTTTCCCGTTGAATAGCAAGCTACGTAAATTTTTACAAAACCCATCATTTTTATTAGTAAATTCAATGAAATGCCATGGTTTTTACTTAGTGCATTTAGAGTAAATATAGATTAAATTCGTGCGTAAATTTTTACGTGAAGAACTAATATGGAAATCGATATTAAAGCGCTCAATGCGCTTATTCCGGTCTTTGACTTTGTCGGAATCGTTGCTTTTGCGCTGTCCGGTGTCTTCGAAGGAATGAAAAGAAGAATTGACCCGGTGGGTGTTTTTATTGTCGCTTTTTCCACCGCTTTCGGCGGAGGTCTTCTTCGTGACATCTTAATTGACCGTCGGCCGTTCTACTGGATTGACCACGAACTTTACGTAGTCGCTTGTTTCATCATCTGTTTCCTGGCGCCTTACATCTATCGCTTTTTCCAGAAACGGAAGAGTGCACATGCTTGGTACATTTTTGCGGATGCGATCGGTCTCGGTATTTTCTGTATTTCTGGCACCTCTCTTTCTTTAGCAGCCGGAGTTCCATGGTTGTCTTCTGTCATCATCGGATGTATCACCGGTGTCTTCGGCGGTTTGATGCGAGATGTTTTCCTGAACCAAATGCCAGGAGTCGTTGCTGACCGCCAGCCTTATGCGGTTGTCGGTTTTATCGGATGCTGGTTCTACATCCTGCTTTTGGAACTTAAAGTTTCTGTTGACATTTCCCTTTGGCTCGGTATGTTCTTCATTGTTGCACTGAGAATGGCATGTGTCATTTTCAAGTGGAGAATTTCTTACTTCGTCAAAGAAGAGGCGAGGTCACAAACCGAAAAATAAAATTCCAGAATAGGGAGCCGGTCGCTCCCTTTTTTATTTCCTAAAACTTGAGCTGGGACTGTTGCGCTCTCACTGAACACAGCCAGAATATTAAGACCGGTTTTAGAAGCACCAATTTTCAACTGCCGAACTAGCACAAAAGTATTTCAATGCTTCAGAAACACAGATAGAAAGATTTGCCGTTGATCAGAAGATTTTTCACAATACGGAAGGATAAATTAATATACGAAATATTTCTTGAGTTTTTAAATGTTAGACAGTCGCACAAAAAATTATTTCTAAAAATAAGCCCGAAAGAGACATCAATAAAATTAGAGTGAACAAGAGTCAAATTGTAACTATTTGATAAATTTAAAGGCTCACTGTCTACAAACATTAGATGAGAAACTTAATCAGTGGTTTTAATTTCTCTGAAGCGCTCGAATCATTCGACTGTAATTTGAGACAATAGGGTACAATTTAAATTTCTTGTATCCCCCTTTAAATTTAAGGATCAGCTGAGATTTATTAATACCGTAAAAATGAAAAAAGCCGGAAATTTCCGGCTAATTCTCTTTAACTTTAATACCCGTTGTTTTTAAAACCGGCGCTCTGGGTTAGCGCCGGCTTTTTAAAAATTACTCTGCAATGAAGTGCGGATTCTTCGGATTCCACATGAAATCACGAACCGCTTTCTTCAGATCGGCAGGACGTTCGACCGTTGCCAGGCCTTTGTCAAAGAGGTACTCGGCAACAGCTGCGCCGATTTCGGCAGCAATCGAACGAACTTCTGTCAGCGGCGGATAGAGAGAACCGCGTTCCAGATCGGCTTCGCTGACTAAATCAGCTAATGTCTTCGCACCGACCAGGAAGACTTCGTTCGGAATGCGAGTGCATTTTGTAAAGATGCAGCCAAGTCCGATGCCCGGGAATACATAGTGGTTGTTACCCTGACGCGGCACAAAAGTCTTACTGTTGATTTCTACCGGTTTGAACGGAGAACCGCAGGCAAATAAGCAGCGGCCGTCAGTGTAGCGGTAGGCTTCTTCAGCGGTACATTCCGCTTTGGATGTCGGGTTGGACAGCGCAAAAATAATCGGACGATCGTTCAGTTTTGCCATCTCACGCAGCACTTCTTCTGTGAAGGCGCCGCCCTGAGCGGAAACACCAATGATCGCGGTCGGCTTGACTTCCTTGACCGCTTCAAGTAAAGAAACGGCCGGTTCGTCCTCTCCGGCAAACGGCATCTTTGCGGACGAAATCGCAGCTTCACGCTTCTTAGTCACTAAACCCTTGGAGTCAAAGAGACGAATTCTGGCAAGAGCTTCTTCACGTGTATCACCTTCTTCAACCATTGCGTCGGCTATCAGATGAGCAATACCGGTGGCGGCAGAACCTGCGCCTAAGAACAGAATTCTCTGATCTGAAAGCTTCTGCTTAAGAGCACGCATCGCGGAGAACATACCGGTAACAACTACAGAAGCTGTACCCTGAATGTCATCGTTGAAGCAGGGGATGCGATCCTTCCAGTAGTCCAGAAGGTCATAAGCATGACTGTTGTGGAAGTCTTCAAACTGAATCACAACATGGGGCCAGCGTTCGCGAACGGCAGCAACAAATTCAGCAATCAGTTCATCATAGGCCGGACCGGTGACGCGGTGCTGACGAAGACCCATGTAAAGCGGATCGGCAAGCAGCTCTTCATTATTGGTACCAACGTCAATGCAGACGGGAAGGGCTTTCTGCGGATTGACACCGGCGCAGGCAGTGTAGAGGGCCAGTTTTCCGATAGGAATACCCATACCGTTAACACCCAGGTCACCAAGACCTAAAATTCTCTGACCATCCGTCACAACAATAATGTCAACATCCTGATGCGGAACATTGGCGACTAACTGACGAACTCGACCTTTGTCCTCTGCGGAAACATAGAGACCGCGGGCATAGCGGAAAATATGACTGAATTTCTGACAGGCTTCGCCGACGGTCGGTGTGTAAACAATCGGAAGATACTCATCAATGTTGCGAACCAGAAGTTCAAAGTACAGAGACTCGTCGCTTGCGTGAACACCTTCAAGTACTTGATACTTGTTGATCGGAGCTTTGTAAGAACCGATGATGTCGGTCAGTCTTTCAACCTGCTCGTCAAAGGAGCAGACTCTCGGAGGAAGAAGACCTCTCAAACCGTATTTATCTCTTTCTTCTTCTGTAAAGGTGCTGCCTTTGTTCATCCACGGGTTTCTTAAGCGATCTACGCCGCGGAGCTGATCTTTCTTGTCCGTCATATTTTTCCTTTGCTGTTAAGCGTTCTTAAAGGTTTAGTTAAATCGTTTCATACATTCTAATCATTAATAATTTCAAAAATCTGATGCTAACGTACAGTCTTCGGAAAGTCCCGTGCGCATTGACTTTTGAAAGGAGATTTCACATTATGAAATAATAAAAACTAAACACTTTACCCACTGTCAATAAAAAATTAAATAAAGACAAAATACCCCGGCTCCGCAAAAGCGGAGCTCAAATCGGACCGTAACGGGTTAATTAAATGGAAACGTTGTAAAGATCTTTAAAAATTTCCTTCAGCACCGCATTCAGAATTCGGCTGTATTCGCCGCGAAGCTGATCCGCGTTCTGAGCTTTCTCTTTGATCTCTTTAAAATCGACTTTCTGCTCGTCAAGTACTTTTTGAGTAAGATCCTTCCAGAAGGCCGGACATTCGCTCGATTCCCATTCGCCTCGGCCTCTGCCGAAATGAGCGACGGCTAAGTAGAGCAGTACCGTTTCAATCACAAAACCTTTCGTTGCTTCCGGACTCCAGGTAATAATGTTTTCTTTGGAACCTTTCTTAATGTTATATGCGGCTGCGACTCCGGCTCCGCCAACCGCGCCCACAATTGCGCCGCCAAGCGCGCCAAGTCCAAGCGAAAGTCCTCCGGTCGCAATATCCGCTGCAAGACCGGTCATGGCTCCGCCCGCGACTGCACCGATCAAGGCACTCGCTTTCGGATCGACGGATTCCTGAGTTTCCCAGCCTTCACGAACTCTTCTGAGAATTTCGTTCTTTGTACCTTTGCCTTCAAGTCCGTTAATTTCAATCAGTTTCTGCGTCAGACTGCAAAGGCCGTCCGCGGCCCTCGTAGACAGAGAAACCTGGGCGTCCTTCATGGCGCCATTAATATCTTTTTTGATAAAACCAAAGGTACGGCCGATCGCGCGCAGTCGATCAATCAGAGACTGACTCTGAAGCAGTTCCTTATCGTTGGTGACTTTGACGAGATAGGCCGCCATCGCATCAATCGAAGAAGAGTAGACCGCCGTCTTCTGACGCACCCAGGCGGTATGAAGAGAAGCAAAAGCCGCTTTTTCATTGTCAGGCAAACAGTTTTCAATCTGCTTCCAAAGTTCATACTCCTGAACCCAGCAGCGCGCAAAGGCATCCAGAGGCATGACTTCCTTAACGAAAGGATAGCTGCTGAGGAAGTCTTTCCATACCTGAACTTCCGCTTTTTCCTGCTCCGGCGGACGAACTTCGCCCATCTGGTTCAGCAGAACAATAACGGGCTTATTAATCCAGGAAAGAATCTCCATTTCGGATTTCACATAGGGAACCGCTTCCGGAGATTCACTCGCGTTTACGAGGTACAGAATAACGTTGGAGATGTCGCGTACATGCTTGATCGCCTGCTGATTCAGCCAAAGAGAACGATCTGTCAGACGATCCCAAATTTCACTGGTGAACCAGCCGATCGGATTGCTTCTTCCTTTCAGACGATTGGCCAAGCGAACACTGTCGCCAAATCCCGGTGTGTCCCAGAGAATCAGCTGAGAATCATCCGGCGCGCGAAGCAGAACATAATCCTCGGGTTCCGTTGTGACGTGAGACCTATCTCCGACTTCGCCGATGTCCCGACCGAGCAGTGTTCGGGCTAAAGTGGTCTTGCCGACATTGGTATGACTGACTAAAGATAAGTTAATTTTCTGAAGATCCGTACTCATCAATATTCCTTTTAAATTTGCTCAAACTGCTTGGCAGCTTCGTTAATGTCGGCATTCGTTAAATTCACAAAGGCAAAGCTAACGCCGTATTTATCCAGAAAATCTGACCAATTTTTCTTTCTTTCTCGGATTCTCTGCGGCGTGTTGGCAAACCTTGCCTCAAAACCGGACGTGTCCACGATAATTCGCATAAAAGCGGAAGCCGCCTGAGATTTCTTCTTTAATTCCTGAATAAATTTACCCTGAACCTCCGCTTCAGGCGTGGAAGTCATCGCAAAAACGGCTAGCGCTTCCGTTTGTTCAGCTCCGCCTAAATCCGGAAGTTTCGTATCCTCGTGCGCGGCCTCTGAGAAAACAATCTTCGAGTTCTCAGGATGAAGCGACTGAGCAAGATGCTCAATGCCTTGCTTCACAGAGACGTTTAAAGGATAAGAGAACGGAATAACTTGAATCAGCATAGTTTTGCCTTTCCACTGGCGAAGAATATTTGAATAATAAGGACTCTCTAGATTAATAGAAAAGTGTTTGCGCAGAAATCCGGCCTTCAAAGAGGAGTAAATCGTAAGCAAAACTCTCGGAATCAAAACAACTGCGGATAAAACATAAAACATCTGCAGAAGCCAGGGAGACGCATTGACGCCTCGGCCTGCAGAAAAATTCATCAGAGCCGCAGCCTCCGGAGTCAGAGAGGAAAAAAGCTCAGAATTAAACGGAACCAGACCGTAAAACAGTTTAATCACAGCAGCGACAAAAGCAGGTTTATCCGCAAGCCAGGTACTTTCCCAGCCGACGGTGTACTCAGTGCCCCAGCCGTGAATACCGATGGAGGCGATTAAGCCGAGTCCAAAAGCAAACGCCGCGAAATGGAACATCTCCGCAACCCGCGTTTTAAGAAGCGGACCCTGCATGACGAGCCATTCCTGATAGAACGCGGAAAGCGCCGAATCGTGTCCGGCACCGCGAGTCTGAATTTTCTGAAAAAGACTGCCAAGCGCTCTGCGAATTCCGATTCCCATGAAAGGTTTTTTGCCTCGATTTAGAAGAAAATTCGCAAAAAGCACACAGTAAATAAAAATATTCCAGAGAATGACGCCTAAGAGCGGCGGATAGAGAAGGTTGATCTTGTTTCCGGTCACCGAAAATTCGTTTGTCAGCACTCCGCCCACAAACATAACTACGGCGAGTCCCCAAAAGAACGGTCTAAACGGAATCAGTTTCGGCTCATTCGCGGCTTTTCCGATTTTTGTCTTGATGAACTCAATCACATGTCCGGCCCGAACATCCAGAAACTTGGAGTAGGAGGCTCCTTCGCCGAGTTCATGCGCAGTCTGAGACGTGATCTCTCTAAACGCAGAATTGTCGGCGTCCTGACTCTTCAGCGCTTTTTCTTCCAGAGCTTTTGCCCAAATTAAATCTCGGGCTTCGTCCTCTGAAAAAGAGGCTGCAGTGTTGTCATCTTTTGCGGCAGAAAAAAACTTGAACAAGCCGATCTCCAAAATCCATAGCAGTTCAATTATCCAACAGTATCTTCTTTTTATGTTGACTGCTTATCAATTTTGAGCTTCAAAGATTAAAATCTTTAATATCAAAAAAAAAAGGATAAATATGCAGGAAATACTAATTAATAATGCGCTGCATGAATCACGCGTCGCTGTTATGGAGGACGGAGTGATTCAGGAACTGCGCATTGAAAGAAATGCCGAAGCTTCCCTGGTAGGCAACATCTACCTCGGAATCGTCGACAAAGTTCTGCCGGGCATGCAGTCGGCGTTCGTGGAAATCGGCCTTCCGCGAGCAGGCTTTCTTCATGTCGGCGATATGCGCCAGTCACATCAGGCGAACGGCGGCAACATCCCGATTGAGAAACTGCTTCATGACGGACAAGTCGTTCTGGTCCAAGTCTCCAAAGATCCGATCGGAACTAAGGGCGCTCGTCTGACAACGGAAATCAGTCTCGCGGGCAGACTTCTCGTTTATCTACCGTACACCTCGCATATCGGTGTCAGCCAAAAAATCGAAGACGGTGCAGAAAGAGAGCGTCTCAAAGAAGAGATTGAACTGCTGTCACAGAGCTGCGGCACAAAAGAAGGCGGCTATATCGTTCGAACCAGCGGCGAAGATGCCCACCAGGAAGATTTCTTAAACGATATGAAATACCTGGAGAAACTCTGGCAGAACATCGAACACAAAACACACGTCATGGATTCTCCGGCACTGCTGTACTGCGATGTGTCCATTGAGCAGAAAGTCCTTCGCGACCTGTTCACAGAAAAAACCTCCAAAATCATCGTCGACAGCAGATCTGTTTTCAATGATTTAATGAACTTCGGACAAAAGTTTGTTCCGGAAGCCTGCGGAGTATTGGAGCTTTACGAAGGGGAACGCCCGCTCTTTGACCAGTACAACCTGGAAAAAGAAATGGAAGCTGCGCTCAGCAGAAGGGTGGATCTGAAGTCCGGCGGCTATCTTATTATTGATCAGACTGAAGCCATGACGACAATCGACGTCAACACCGGAGCATTTGTCGGAAGACGTGACTTCTCAGACACCATCTACAAAACAAACCTCGAAGCGACACATGCCATTGCGCGGCAGCTGAGACTGAGAAACTTGGGCGGAATCATTATCGTCGACTTTATCGACATGGAGTCTAAAGTTCATGAAGACGGCGTTCTCGCTGAACTGCGCAAAGCCGTACTGAATGACCGCAACCGCATCTCCATATCGGAATTTACTTCATTAGGTCTGGTGCAGATCACCCGCAAGAGAACACGTGAGTCACTGGCGCATGTCCTTTGTGAGACCTGTCCGACATGCGGCGGAAGAGGCGAAATTAAAACCGCGCGTACCGTCTGCTATGAAATTCTTCGGGAAGTCCTGCGCGAACACCATCAGTTTGACGGTGCCAGAGAATTTAGAATCCTTGCAAATCAAGCCGTTATTGATTTATTCCTGGATGAAGAAAGCGAAGCGCTGGCGCTGCTTGGCGACGCAATTCAAAAACCGATCACGCTCAGCGTTGAGCATGAATATCAGCAGGAACAGTACGACGTACTGGTGAGCTAAATGGCAAATAAAGACTGGCAACTGTTTGTATTTGATTGGGACGGAACGCTGATGGACACAACGTCTCTAATCATGAAGGGCTATCAGCACGCAAGTGTGGAACTTGGTTATCCCAAGCCTTCGGACGAACTGGTTCTTTCGACCATCGGTCTGAATCGCTCGGACTCCATCGGCATCTGCTGCGCAGATTGCCCGCCCGGACGCTATGCCGAATTTACTAAAGCCTATATGGATTGGTACGCGAAGCAGGAGTCTCAGCTCGACTTAGTGCCCGGGTTCCGCAAACTGCTTACCAATATGCATAAGGATGGAAGGCGTCTTGCCATTGCGACAGGTAAAAGCAGGGCGGGTGTCGAACGCGTCTTCAAAATCACAGGTGTCGGTGATTTGTTTGAAGCGGTCCAGACAGCGGATACTAATTTTTCTAAACCGAACCCTATGATGCTGCATTCGCTTGCAGATGAATCGGGCCTCGAAACCACAGATATGGTCATGATCGGAGACTCGGTTTTAGATATGCAGATGGCGTCAAACGCTAAAGCGGATTCGGTGGCTATGACTTACGGGGCAAGCCCTGCCGACAAACTGAAGCAGTACGCATCGCTCGGAACCGCTGACAATGTTGAAGAACTGGCTAAGATTTTAAATCTCACTCAATACTTGGAATAATCCGGATTTCAGCAAAAGGCTCGGAAGGGCACGGAATTCAGCTCCGTGCCCTTTTTGGTTTCAAAATGGATTAAATACTAGCGTTTTCCCTTAGTATATTGCCTGCAAAGGGACGAGAGAGGTCCCGATAAAAGATTAAACATAAGGAGTGATCGAAATGGGAAAAGCTGAATGGAGTGTGACAGTTTCTGAGGAACTCAATGACGCAGCTATGGCATATCTAGCTAAGAGCGGAGAAGGAGTCGAAGGTTTATCTAACCTCGTTGAAAACGCTGTTGGCAAATATGTTCAGGATCCGCGTGCAATTGACAAAGAAAGCGATGTTACAGAAGGCGAACTCAACGATCTGATTAATGCTGCCGTCGAAAAGACAAAGGAAAAATATTCCAGTCTGACTGAAGGCGAGCTGCGCGACATCATTAATGTTGCCGTTCAAAAGACTAAAGAAAAGTATACCGGTATTACCGCCGGCCAGTTCAATGACATGATCAACAGCGGTATTGATGCTGTTAAAAGAGCAATGAAGTAAGAGTTAAAAGCGTCAGGTGTGAGCCTGACCTTTTCCCGAACGGTCGGCTTCGAGATACGTTGTCGGAGTTCGGAAAAAAGCAATAGACTTGGATTGACCTCCAAGTCTATTTTTTAGATATGTGAAGTAAGGTCTTTTATAGCTGCTCAACCTTAATGCCCGCCTTTTTAAGAAATTCAATACCGGAGTCGTCACGATACTTCTCATGGTAGTAAACCTCTGTGATGCCGCACTTTTGAATGAGGAGCGCACAGTGGATGCAGGGGGAACGAGTAATAAATATTGAAGCTCCGTTGGAGGAGTAACCATTCTGCGCAAGTTTTGCGATCGCGTTCAGTTCGGCATGCTGAACCTCGGGACGAGTGACCAGTTTTCCGTCGACTTCATATTCACAGCAGTTGTCATACCCGGTCGGCATACCATTCCACCCGAAAGAAATGATCGAATGATTTTTCACAATCACACAGCCGACTTTGAGACGCTTAGCGTAACTGCGTTCAGAAGCGATATGAGCGATTGTCATATACATTTGATTGTCTTTTTTAATGTCCATGGCTGGCTCCCCAATATAAATAGGATCATTGTAGAGGTTTTGTCACTCGTAAGTTGCTTCCCAAGCTAAGTTCAATTTAGTGAATCACAAGCAACGTTCGTCGGATGCTGTGCTAATCTTTGCATATTGTTACAAGGGACTCATTTTATGAAGATTATTCTCGCATTAGTCTGTTTCATCGCGATGATGCTGCACGCGTTTTTCGGATATTTCCTCTATACCAGAGGCGAAACGGTGTTCGAACCCGAGAACATGATCGTCGCTATAGAGAAGAAAGCGCCGAGCGAAAAAGACCGTTTTGCAATATTCAGAAAGAAAGCAGCACCGGCCGCAGTTCAGTCTGCCGTGAGTGAACCTAAGGAGCAGGCGATTCCGACCACTGAAAATACCGTGACCGAAAACACTGCCGCCGCTGAGCCTCAGGCTTCGGAAGAAACTAAATCCGAACAGACGAAATCTTCCGCCGGCACAGAAACTGCAGTGCCGACCGAAGCCGCTCCGATTGCTTCGAATCATGAGCAGGAATCCGAGTATGTACCGCTGAACACCGGATGGTCCGGCTTCCTTCAGGTTGAAAACGCCATTATTACCGCGATGCTGTTCTTCCTTGGTTTTGCGGTTTGCTGCGTCAAGGGAAGAGGGCCCGCATCCCGCTGGGTGTTCGGCTTTAACCTGATTTTCTGGGCAACGCTGTCCGGCTCCATCTGGTTCTTCATTCCGGAAAAAACTCCGCTTATGATCCTGAATATCAGGTACTCATTCCCGCAATGGTACCTGGTGATCGGTCTGTGCGGACTTGCGGCCGTTCTGAGTCTACTTCTCTTCCTCAACGCTTTCCGCAGCCCGATTGAAGCAGCGCCGAAGGCCGTTAAGGAACCTAAGAAGGAAGAACCCAAGATTGAACCTAAAAAAGGATTTTTCTCAAGTTCAAAGAAGACTGAACCGATCGTTCCCGCACCTGTGGAAAAAATGAATGATCCTATGGATAAGCGACCGGAATAATTTTCATTAAATCTATTTAAGCCTCGAGCATTCTCGAGGCTTTTTTATTGATTTTAAAGCTCAAAATAGGCCCAGCCAATCTTAAAAAAATCCTCAGGGAAGCATAAAATCACCACCAACAGGAATAGTGGAGAGCCAATGACAGCTTACCTTAATACCGTTTCGGTCCAGGTTACTGAATCGGGCAGAGTCACCATTCCTGAAGAAATTATGAAAGCCATAGGCTCAAAAGTTGGAGGAGTCGTTAGTTTTGTTCTTGACGGGCAGAACGTTTTTATTCGATCCGCAGATAAAAATCCTGTATTGGAAGACCAGCTGAAAAATTCCGACAGCCGCAAAATCTATACATCTTCGATAAAATTTAAAATATTTTCAAAGCGATAACTGTACAAAAATGTGCCATATGACTAATAACACCGTAGCGGAAATCGATCCGTCCGAATGCAAAGCCGTTCTCGGCGAAAAAGCGCCTAACTTCTGTCTTCCGAGCGACCTGGGAGGCGAAGTAAAACTGTCTGACTTTCTTGGAAAGAAGGTTGTTCTTTACTTTTATCCCAAAGACAATACATCGGGCTGCAGTCTTGAAGCCATGGACTTTGAAGCGGCTCTGAAGACTTTTCAGAACGCCGGTTTTGTGATTTTAGGAATTTCGCGTGACAGCCTAAAGAGTCATGCGAACTTCAGAGAAAAGAAGGCATTAACGTTTCCGCTCCTAAGCGATGCGGACTCGAAGGTCTGTAAGGAATACGGCGTGCTCAAAATGAAGAGTATGTACGGAAGAAAGTACTTAGGCATTGAAAGAAGCACATTTGTCATTAACGAAGAGGGTGTGCTTATGGATGAAATGCGAGGCGTAAAAGCCAAAGGGCATGTAGAGGCACTGCTTAAAAAACTCGGACTCTAATTAACAATAAAGCCGCTCTGAAGCGGCTTTACTTTTAATAGAAGAATCCGAAAACCAGATTTGGAACGATATCAAATATCGCGTCTAGAAGACCGTAAATGATAGAAAGCCCGTCGTCGATCGTGTCTCTATGTTCGGCAAAAAAGCCGGTCAGATTAAAGGTTGACGCCAAGTAATACAGGCCGCTTTCAATATAGCTGTCCAGCTGGCTCCAAAAGGTCGGAAACATAATTATCCTTCTCAGTTTTACGAGAAAAGCATAACAAAATCCCAAGTGAGCTGCAGAGCGTTTTGTTCATATAGAGCAAAGAAAAACCGGGCATGGACCCGGTTTTTCTAACAACTAAGAAGTCAGCAGATTAGATCTGTGTATCTTCGTCCATCTTTTCTTTTCCAAGAACGCCTTCAGACTTAGAAACAACCAGAGCTGTGAGGTTGTCACCAAGAATATTTACAGATGTACGGATCATGTCGAGGATACGGTCGATACCTGCAATCAGAGCGACAGCTTCCAGAGGAATACCGACTTCTGTGAAGACCAGTGTTGTCATGATAAGACCGGCACCCGGAACACCGGCTGTACCGACGGCAGCAAGAACGCCCATGAGAACGATTTCGAACTGCTGTGTGAGTGTAAGGTCGATACCGAAAACTTCAGCAGCAAAGACCGCAGTAACACCCATGTAGATGGAAGTACCGTTCATGTTGATGGTATTTCCGAGCGGAATCGCAAAAGAGGCGATCGCTCTGGAAGCGCCCATCTTTCTTGCGCTTTCAAGGTTAACCGCAAGTGCGGCAGCCGAAGAGCAGGTTGTAAAGCCGATGAGCCAGGGCTCAAACGCGCCTTTCAGGAAAGTGGAAATCTTGAGGCCGATAACCTTGACCAGCGGAAGATATGTCACTGCGACGAAAATCGCTGTTGCGACGAAAGCAGTAAGGATAAGCTTGCCAAGCGGAAGCAGAACTGCAAGACCATGGCGTGTCACTGTATAAGCAATCAAGCCGAACACGCCGATCGGAGCGTAGAGCATGATGTAATTGGTCATGCGGATCATGACGTCGCCAACTTTCTGGAAGAAGTCTGTCAGCATCTTGGCGCTGTCACCCATGAGAGAGACACAAAAGCCAAAGAAGATCGAGAAGAAAATAACCTGAAGCATGTTGCCCTTAGCGAACGCTTCAATCGGGTTAATCGGAACGATTTCAAGAAGGACTTGAGAAAGAGCAGGGGCGGCCGCTGCTTTAGCTTTAAGACCCTCAACGGAAATAGTGAGACCAACACCCGGAGTCATGACATTTGCGACAACCAAGCCGATCGTTACCGCAATCGCTGTGGTGACTGCAAAGAACAGAATCGTTTTAACAGCGATGGAGCCGATCTTACTGGCGTTGCCCAAACCGGCAGAACCTGCGATCAGGGTTGCAACAACCAAGGGAACAACCACCATGCGGATTAAACGGATGAACAGCTGGCCGAGCGGCTGGAGATATGTCGTAGCGAATTCACTCGAGACGATACTCCCAACAATGACACCGAGGACCAAGCCGTACATCATCTGCATCGGCAGTCCTACCCAAAAACTTTTTTTAGCTGACATAACTCCTCCAAATTTGAATGCAGTGCAAAAACAAAAAATAGTTATATGGAAATAACAATTTGTACAAGAAACATTCTGACATGTTTTGCCCATTTTACCGAGTTATTGCCAACTAGATAAATAATTTTTGTAATGCGAGAATTTATCTTCAAATTATGAAAATACAGATTGAATTATGAAATTTAACGCCTAAAAATCCCAAAATATTACTCAACATAATAATAGTTATGTTGAGTAATGACTATTTTTTAATCGTATAATCAATATGTTATAAATTTATTATTCTATGATTTATGTCATTAGCTTAGTTTTCTAAGCAAAATCTATGTCCTATTCTGCTGGACATTTATTGTCTCTCATGAAGACTTCTGAATTGTTCGTCGGTGAGAATTTTTGGCTTCGACGGAATTTTTTGACCGTCTGCACACAAGAATAGAAATTTTGGCACGAAAAAACGGGAGGCAGTTTTTATGTCTCCCGTTGGTGAATCAAGAAAGAAAATTATTCTTCAAAGGCACCTTTGACGATGACTTCGGAGTCTTTCATGACCTGACGGCCCTTCATGAACAGATGAACCGGCTTGAGGTCTTTGTCCATAACTAAGAGGTCCGCGTCTTTACCGGCTTCAATCACGCCCTTGTTCTCAAGGCAAAGAGCCGTAGCAATGGTGCGTGTGAGCGGAAGCAGAGCTTTTTCTAAACCAATCTTGTCTGCTAATTCACGAAGCTGCAGAAGGTTGTCGGAAACTTTGCAGACGGTAAGACCAATCATCTCGCCGTTCTTGTCAAATCTCGGCATGGAGCCGTGACCGTCAGACGAGAAGGTAATGCGGTCGATCGGTGCACCCTCTTCCAACGCCATAACAAATGCGTCAGCAGCGCTGCCCATATAGTTGCCGCCGCTGGTTGTAATGTCGATATAGCCGCCTTCCTTAGTAAACGCGATCGCCTGAGCAAAAACTTCAGGATGACGACCAACGTGTGTCGGACGAATATGTTTGATCGGCATGCCGGTCTTGACACATTCCATAAATGCCGGAAACGCGATCGGAAGATCACCTAAGTGAACATGAAGATAAGAATCATGACCGCAGATCATGCCGCCGACACGGCAGTCAGACAGAACACGAAGCACTTCCTGAGTTGTCGGGAAAGAGCAGCGATGGTCGCCCATCGCGATCTTAACGCCTAAGCATTCGGGAATTGTCAGAAGATCTTTTCTAACGTCGCCGGTAACTGTTGTCGGCGGATAACGATAGTTGGAAGTCCACATCCAGCCGGTTGCGCCCTCTTTGGTCAGCGCACGGACTTTTGCCATCAGGGCTTCAATCGGACGTGTTTCGCTGTCAGTACCGGAAACACCGACAAAGCTGGTAATACCGGCTTCGACGAGCTCGGAGAAGTTCAGCTCGGGAGCGCGAGTCAGAGGACCGCCCTCTCCGCCGCCGCCCGTGACGTGAATATGCTGGTCAATCAGGCCGGGAGCAACAATCGCGCCGCCTAAGTCGACAACTTCAAGACCGGGAATATCAGCATTGATCTGATCTTCGACAGCGATAATTTTGTCATTAACAACGAGAATCTGCTTAATGCCTTTGTGCTCAGGCGCATAAAGGCCTGCGTTTTTAAAGAGATATGAAGTCATGTTATGAGAATCCCCGCTTTCGCGGGGATTTTTAAGTGTTGTTAGAGGACTATATTATGAACCTAAAACGACCAGGCGCATAACCCAGAGGGAGAGAAGCGCGACGATCGGAGGAATGGCCATAATCTTGAAGAGGTCGGAACCCTGAACGCCGATAACACCAAGGCAGCGGCCCATGTACTGAACCTGGGAGCCCATGAGGTAAATAGCGGGGATACAGATAGCGAGCTGTGTACCGTCGATAGCGCCCTTATCGAAAAGCGCAACCGCAACACCAACACCGCCGCCCATGGACATCCAGCCGCCGAGAAGGATCATGGCTGCTTCGCCGGGAAGACCGAAGATAGCCATAACCGGTCCGAGAACCTTGCCGATCATGGCAAGAGCGCCCGAAATTGTAAGCATTTTGATGATAACGAAAGCCATCAAAACGTTCGGAATTGTAGAGTGAGTCGCAATCGCCCAACCCTGATTTGCACCATTGACGAACACGTCAGTGATCATCATTTTGCCTTTACTTGCTGACATATTTCTTTCCTCCGAAAATTAAGCGTTCTTGCGGACAGAAATCTTTCCGCCCATCTGGATTACACGCATAATGTTCGCGGCAAGAATCTTGCCAAGGAACAGAATGCCGAGACATGCGCCGATGCTGACCGGAACGGCAGGCTTACCATCAGCGGCAAGCAGTGTAAACAGAACAGCGCCGGAAGAAAGGAAGTTTGTGATGCAAGCGTCAGCAGTCATCTGGAATGCAGCAAAGTTGTTGATTTCTTTGTCATTCAGAATGTTGTCGTCTTTGAGCTGGCGTGTGAGCGCTGCACCGCCGTCGGTAGACTGCAGAGAAGCGATCAGAGCAAGACCGGCACCACCGGGGACGCCGATAAGCGGACGAAGGATCGGAGTGAGGATCTGACGGCAGGCTTTAAGAGCACCGAAGTGGTCGAAAACCGTGATCATCGCAAGAGCGAACATAACGGTCGGAACCAGAGTGAGAGCGAACATGAAGCCGTCGATCGCACCGGAACCGCCTTTACCGCGGAAGTTGGCCGTTGCAACATTCAGAGCGTCGCCGTTCTGAGTTACGCCGGAAACTAACTTACCGAAAGAACCGTTGATGGTTGTGAAGTCGAAGATGCCCCACCACTGATTGGTTGCGCAAACACCCGAGAAAAAGACACAAGCAAGCACCAGAGAGATGTAGGCGCCGATTGTGACTTTGTCGCTTTTCTCATCAGCCAATTCAGGCTTCTGAACATCGTTTTGAGAAGACATAGACTATCCTAGCAATTAAGTATTAAACAAAAGCGAGAATTGTCAATCTCCATTCCACTATTGCTTCGATCTTATTTTTTGATCTGTAAGCAGTTAATGAAACAAACACTGAAACTAACGATTCTCACATCGCGAGTTTACCCGCTTGCGCACATTATGAAATGAAACCTCATGTGAAAAAATTCTACTAAACCCTGATACGGCGGCACTTTTGAGGGTATTCTTCGGCCTTCATTCGCTTCATTTAGCATGTGAATTTATTGGTATTAACCCGCTTAATCTTGTTATATAAATTTAGATTTATCTAATTGCTGAATTATTTTTTCGAATTCGAACAAAATAAGAAATTTATTTGTTCTAAATTTTCCGAGTTTATCTGCGGGGTTAAATGTATTACATAACGTTAACTAGTCAACCGATTGTCATGATAAACCCTTAGGCTATTCATATTTTTACCTCCTTTTCTTTGTTTTTAAGCAAAGAAAAAGACGGCCATACAGCCGTCCAAAGCAAAATTTCAGATGTGCTAGCACATATAAGCGTGTTTATCCTAGTTTTTGATACTGAGCATCGTCCACCGGTTCACACCATTCTGTTCGGCTTCCTTCTCCCGGTATCTCCTGGGCAAGATGCTGAAACCAGCTGTTCTTTGCCGCACCGTGCCAGTGTTTGACGTTAGCCGGAATATTGACAACATCTCCCGCTTTTAAATGGCGGGCAGGCTTGCCCCACTCCTAATACCAGCCGTCTCCGTAGACGCAGATGAGCATCTGACCGCCGCCTTTCTCGGCATGATGAATGTGCCAGTTATTGCGGAACGCGGGTTCAAAAGTCACGTTGTAAGTTGGAATCTGCTCCGCCGTCAGCGGCGCAAGATAACTCTGACCGATAAAGTATTCAGCATAAGCGTCGTTTGTCGATCCCAAGGGAAATGCACTTAAAGATTCTTTCATTTATTTAACTCCGTAATTTCCGCTTCACCCGGTTCATCGAGAATGATTTCCTTAATTTCATCGGCCTCTATCCTTCCGCTTCTCGGATTCTTGATGGAATCAATACTGCCGATCACTTTGGCCTGAACATCAGAAAACTCGAAGGCAAGGTCGCAATTCACCATTCGGCAATTAATCAGTTTGAGCCCCTGACAGAAGCAAAGCGGCTGCGTTCCTTCAATAACACAGTTCTCAAGTGTCAGATTCGTGGAATACCAGGCTAAATACTCACCTTTTAAATGAGAGTTGCGGACGGTCACGTTCTCGCTGTGCCAAAAGGCATCTTTTGTGTCGAGTTCGCTGTCTTCAATCAGCAGGTCCCGGATGTACTGGAATGAATACTTCCCTTTTTGTCTGCAGTTTTTCAGCGTCAAATCAGCTGTGTCAAGAAAGAGGTACTCTGCCTCGATCGAACAGTCTCTCAGCATGATTCCTCGGCACTTCCATCCGAACTCCGGACTTTTAATGCTGCAGCCTTCAAGCAGAACGTTTTGACAGTCGCGCAGCGCTTTAATGCCATGAAGCTTTGTATTGATGATTTTGCCGTCGTAGCAGTACCAAAGCGCCGCCCTCGCCAGCTTGTCAAAACTGCAGTCCTCAATCTCGAAATCTTTGGCATGCCAAATCGGATATCTCAAAGAAAAATCGCAATTTTTCAGTCGAAAGTTCTCCGGATGCTTCAGAGGCGACTCTCCGTCCTCAGGTCCGCCGAAGACGCAGTCAATCAGTTCCGTATCAGTCAGACGATACAGTGAGCGCTCGGCTTCAAAAGTTCTGCCAATAATCCGCTTCATTATTTCTCCAAACGTTCAAAGCTATGGTGAATTCTAGAAGCTGCAGTTTTTATTCGTCCAATACTTATTATTCATCATTATTCATGAGTGAATGGCATAAAAGGCCAATGCTGCGTATTTTCAGCCGCCAGTATTCATGCTGTGTATGCATAAGATTCTTCAGACCCGCGCTTCCTTCTATTATTAATATCAGGACAATCTCGAGAAACTCAATCCTCAGAAACTTTGAAGACCGGGAAATCATTAGGAAACAAGAATTTTTATTCATCGGAAACTGAGGCGAGCTCTTTCTATATTTAACCGCTTCGACTGTGTTAAATCAGATAACTAATCCCGCAGCAAAAGCAGACGAATACTTACCTGCAAAGCCCTCCTGATGCCCGACTCATCAGCAGGATTCTCACGCTTTCCATGCCCGTAGGACATCCTGTCTGACGAATTCATTTTGCGCAGAAATAATCACCATTTCGACATGAAAACTAGTACGTTTCGCGCCAAATTTTATTAGGCATTACCCGCCCATTTCTATTTAAAGATTGACAATCGCATCAAAACTCTCTAAAAACACATTGCGATTTCGCAAAAACGATAAAACTGAGGGTGTCGCAATAAGTTACTCCCTTGGCTTTATATAAAACCTATAACAAACCTTTTTGTTTTGAAGGAGTAAACAATGCCTAATGTAGTTGGCAACATCAAAGCTAGTGTACCGCCCGAACAGCAGAACAGAACGCTCAACCCCGGTGACGTTTCCTTCCTCGGCTTTGAGAGAAAAGACAATGTGTTCTACGTTACATTCGCTTGGTGCGATATGCTCGGCGGAAGACACGAACACACATTCCTGCGCGGCGATATCTTCGCTAACTTCCACACCGTACTTAAGGTCTTCACCGACGGCGGACTGCCGATCGATACTCACAAGCTCGACGATTTCCATACTCGTCTCTGCCAGCTCTCCACTGTCTTAGTTCAGGAAAACAAACCTGAAGAAAAGAAAGAAGAGAAAAAAGAAGACAAAAAGGAAGAGAAGAAAGAAGTTGCTAAGAAGTAATCTTTCTTCGGTACTTTTTTACGGCTGCGCTGCAGCCGTTTCTCCCAAAATTCCCGCTCCCGGTTTAAAAAACGAAGCGGGAATTTTATTTTGACCTTCCGAATTTATCGCGGTCTGCTTAGTCCGATAATCTCCGGCACATCTCCCTCTATCGGCTGCTTGTCCGATCTTCTGATGCCGGCCTTTTCTTTCCACATGGCAACCCATCCGTCCAAAAGCATCGAATCCTGAATGTCAACTTCCAGGTGCCAAATCCCATCCTCTCCCTTTTCCAATATCTGAGAAGTATTGAACGGCGTTTCTGTCAAATTCCTTGCCGTCTGATCGCTTTCAAACTCTAAAATCCAATGGATCCATGCTCCGTTGCTGAAATTGAAGTGCCGGTCGTTCACGTAGCCCTGCAGATCAAAATCCTTCGGGCGAACAGCCGGGAAGTCCGTCACTTCCGCTCGTTTGAATCGGTGCAGCGCTAAATGCACCTCATTATCAAAGTGTTCAAAGCGGCATATCAGATACAGGCGCGAGTCCTGCTGCACCAAGCCCAAAGGCGCTACCGCCGCTTTCGTGGTTTTGCCTTCATTGTTGGTGTATTCGACGCGAAGCATCTTTTCTTCATAAAGCGCTTCTGAAACCGAATCAAATATTCTCGGCAAAATCTTTGGCGGTATCTGAGAAATAGAAGAAGAAACTACACAGACTTTCTTGAGCCAGTTACGCTCCTTCGCATTGCGCCCCTTCTCGTTCAGCTCTTTTTCCGCGGCATCAAATAGAAAATCCAAAGACTTGAGAACAGCACCCGGCATCTGATAGCGCATATGTTCCTGAGCAAGCCTCAGCAACAGACATTCATTAGGTCTGAGATTGATTGAATCAAACTGAGAACAAGTGCGTTCGCGGCGATATCCGTAAGCACTGTCACGGGTATCACGAATAATTCCGTATTTACCGCTGTCCGCCATCTGCTTTAAATAGCGCTGAGTCGACCTCAGGCTGATTTCAATGCCTGCTTCCGAGAGCGATCTTACAATCTCGTCCGCTGAGACATAGCGGTTGCTGACGGGAATCCTTGCGAGAATTTCTAAAATGATATCCGCTTCGGAACTGCGGTTATATTTACGGCCCATTGCTCTCTCTCTCACATTGTCTGTAGGATGTTTTGAATCTTACTACAAGGGAAACTTCTCTCTTTTCCTTGCGTCATTCTTTTGCGCTTAAAGGCAGAGTTCTTTACCTTTCAGTCAATTTTCCGCGCGACAAAATTTTTCGTACTATCGTTTAAATTGACATTGTCGGCTTTTATCATTCGGAGACAAAATGACTGGGTTTGCAGTAAATCTCAGTAATTATTTTCGCGCTTGCACGCTAGATCTGCATTTCATCAGGTCCGGTGCTGACGGCGAGGCTTCGAATGGGAAAATTCTGAGTACTGTAAGGAAGAAGGAACTCATACAGAAATGTTGAATTTTCTTCCTATATGTATAAGTCCGACGTCTCTGCCGTCCCCGGCCTTCCGACACAATCCGCGCACAGATCACATAAGCTGATAACACTACAGAGAGATTGAATTCTTTTGGAAGGCACAGCGGGAACTCGGATTTCAATGCCTTCTTTAAAAGAAAAACGCAGAGGAATCAACATACTCCAACAGTTATTAAAACAATTAGGGACAAAAATGAACATCGATTTTGGCCGCTTGATCATCAATGATTCCAGACCATTAGTCTTTATCCTTTCCGGAGCCGGTCTTTCAGCAGAGAGCGGCATACCGACATTCCGAGGCAAACACGGTTTATGGAAAAACTTGTATCCGTCGGAAATTGCCTCAGATACAGCTTTGAAGGAACGCCCGGAAGACGTATTTGAGTTTTACAACTTCCGAATCGCAAAGGCCGTCGACTGTCTGCCGAACGCCGCTCATACTTCAATTGCACAATTTCAGCAGGCGGTTAAAGACTACTGTGACGTCGTGCACGTCACGCAAAACGTAGACAATCTTAACGAACTCGCTGGTTCTCCCTCAGTCTTCCATCTGCACGGAGATTTCCAGTCCTCGCTTTGCAGTCAGTGTAAAAACACCTTTCCAAGGCTCGGTCTTTATAAGAAAAATAATGTCTGTCCGGTCTGCGGCGCCTCTGGCTACTCGGTCAGACCGAATGTAGTTCTCTTCGGCGAAATGCCGTATGGCTTGGATTGGATCACGAGTTACCTGAAAAAAGTCTGCGTGTTTATGTCCGTCGGCACCTCCGGAGCCGTTTATCCTGCAGCCAATTTCGTTCTAGATACTGAAGCCGCGATTCGTATTAATTTCGATATCGAAACCGGAAAACGAAGAAATGCCAGATTTACGCATGAAATTACCGGTCCTTGCTCGCAAACTCTTCCGCCCGTTCTTGAAGCACTTAAAGAAGAACTGAGTTCTCGTTTTAGAGAACAGAAAAATAAATAGACGCTAGAAAGCACAACTCTCCTAGCTGGCAGCACGCACATTGCCCAAGACTCTTTCAATGAGTGTCTTGGGCATTTTTCATGCCGCAGATAAAAAGTTCTCAATCGTAAGACAAACTACCCGATTTTTTTACTTCAGAATCCTCTAAGCAGCATTGCGCTAAACTGTAATGCATTCCAATAACCTCTATCCTCCTGAAGTAAATGGACTGCGTGTGCAATCGTAAACTCAGCAGAAGAACGACACTTTCGCTTCTTTCTATGCTCGCACTCAGCGGCTGTTCCATGTTCAGCTCAAGCCGCTATAAGTATGATCCGGTCAACTATAACAGCTCGCTCGGCTCTCGCGTCCTAAAAACGGCGATGACCCAGTACGGCGTCAAGTACGCCTACGGAAAATCCTCTCCCTCCGACGGCTTTGACTGCTCCGGCCTGATTTATTGGGCTTACAGCCGACACGGTATAACCGTTCCGCGCAACACGTCCGGTCAGTCTAAGGCAGGAAAATGGACCGCCGCGCGAAACACTCGCCAGGGCGATATTGTCGTCTTTAGAGTCGGAAAATCTCTGCACACCGGTTTGGTTGCTGATAAGGGAAGGTTTCTGCACGCGCCCTCAAGCGGAGGATATGTCCGTATGGAATATCTGAACAGCGCTTATTGGAAAGGCAAAATCATCGGCTATCGACGTATTGTCTAAACCGAAGAAGATACAATGAAAGAATCGTTCAACAGGATAACGAAAACAAGGTAATTAATATGAGAAGTGACAAAATCAAAAAAGGCTCTCAAGCCGCACCTCACCGCTCCCTGCTCTATGCGCTCGGCCTGACCGACGAAGAACTGGAAAAACCTCTGATCGGTATCGTCAGCTCTAAAAACGATATCGTCCCCGGACACATGAACCTCGATAAGGTCGTCGACGCTGTCAAACAGGGCGTCGCGCTTGCCGGCGGTGTTCCGATCGTGTTCCCTGCTATCGCTGTCTGCGACGGCATCGCTATGGGACACGAAGGCATGAAATACTCTCTCGTCAGTCGTGAACTGATCGCTGACAGCACCGAAGCCATGGCGATTGCCCACGCTTTTGACGCGCTCGTGATGGTTCCGAACTGCGATAAAAACGTCCCGGGCCTTCTGATGGCTGCGGCCCGACTGAATATCCCGACTATTTTTGTCTCCGGCGGCGCAATGAGCGCCGGCGTCATCGGCAAGAAGAAACTTTCGCTCGTCTCCGCTTTTGAAGGCGTCGGCGCATACAAGGCCGGCAAGATCAGCGAAGAAAAACTTCATGAAATTGAACAGAAATGTTGTCCTTCCTGCGGCTCCTGCTCCGGCATGTTTACCGCCAATTCCATGAACTGCCTTACAGAAGTTCTGGGTATGGGACTTCCGGGCAACGGCACAATTCCTGCCGTTCATAGCGCCCGTATCCGCCTTGCGAAACAGGCGGGCATGCAGGTTATGGAACTGCTGAAGAAAGACATCAAGCCGCTTGACATCATGACCTATGATGCCTTCATTAACGCGATGACTATGGACATGGCGCTCGGCTGCTCCACCAACTCGATGCTGCACCTGCCCGCAATCGCGCATGAATGCGGCTTCAAGCTTGACATGCATCTGGCAAACGAAATCTCGGAGCGCACACCGAACCTTTGCCACCTGTCTCCTGCAGGCCCCCACTTCATCGAAGAACTGAATGAAGTCGGCGGCATCCCGGCAGTGATGAAGGAAGTTGCCAAGAAAGGTCTTATCAATACCAACCTGTTGACCGTAACGGGCAAAACCATTGCGGAAAACATCAAAGACGCGGAAAACAAAGATCCGGAAATTATTCGTCCGATCGACAATCCCTACAGCGAAACCGGCGGTATTGCCGCACTCTTCGGCAATCTCGCTCCGGACGGCTCCGTCGTAAAACGCTCCGCCGTCGCGCCTGAAATGCTCGTGCACAAAGGTCCGGCCCGCGTCTTTGACAGTGAGGAAGACGCGATCGCCGCAATCTGGGGCGGCAAGATTAAAGACGGCGATGTTGTAGTAATTCGCTACGAAGGTCCGAAGGGCGGTCCCGGCATGCGTGAAATGCTTTCTCCGACATCGGCCATCATGGGCGCGGGACTCGGCTCCACAGTCGCTTTGATTACCGACGGCCGCTTCTCCGGAGCCAGCCGAGGCGCCGCAATCGGACACGTTTCTCCGGAAGCCGCGATTGGCGGCCCCATCGCGCTTCTCGAAGAAGGCGACATTATTTCCATCAATATTCCGGAACATAAACTGGAAGTTGAGCTTTCCGACGAGGTTCTTGAGGAAAGAAGAAAGAATTGGAAGCCGCGTGAGCCGAGAATCACCACAGGATATCTGGCTAGATACGCAAAACTGGTGAGCTCCGGCACCTCCGGCGCTGTCCTGAGTTAATCCTTCAACTTACAAAGCCGGTTTAACGCCGGCTTTGTTTTTACTCACACCACACTATGTCTAATTTTATTCTTGACGAGACACGATGCACCGGCTGCGGCACCTGCACTTTTGTTTGTCCTAAGTCGCTTCTGGTTCTGGAAAACGGAAGACCGGTCATGCCGGAAGAAATAGCGCATAAGTGCAACAGCTGCGGACAATGCACCGCTTATTGCCCGGAAGACGCATGCCGACAGGCGCTTGATGCGGGTCAAACACTTCCTAGGGCGCCGAGAGCGGATGCTTCAACCGCCGCTAAAATGGATCTCTTCCTCAAAGCAAGACGCTCATACAGAATGTTTACCGCCCGTCCTGTTCCAAGAACCGTGACGGAAGGCATTCTTGATGCGGCTAACTATGCGCCCACGGGCGGCAACAACAGAAAGATCCGCTGGATTTTGACGGATTCTATCTTTAAGACCCGTATGCTGCGGGACATGATTACCGATTGGATGGACACCGAATGCAGAGTGCATCCGGTACTTTCAAAGCGCTACGACATTGACTCGATTATCGCAAGACAGCGCAAAGGCAGAGACATTATTCTTCGCGGTGCGCCCTGCACCGCCTTTACCGTCGGACCTAAAAATATTGTTTGGGGCGGCGTGGATTCCGGAATCGCGATGACGTACTTCAATATGGCCGCTGAAGCCCGCGATATCGGCTGCTGTTTTGCCGGATACGCCGCTAACGCCGCGAAGTATTCTCCAAAAATCCGCGAATTCTTAGGAATTGGCGAAGACGAGGATTGTTACTGCGCCATAGTGTTCGGCTACAAGACCATCCATGCTCAGCGGATCCCCGCAAGACCGCCTATTAACTGCAACTTCGTTTAAAACGTTTCAAGAGGACTGAATATTCAGTCCTCTTGCTCTATGCACGCCTGCCCGCAGTTCAATCAGAATCTCACTCTTTAAACTGAACCAAACGATTCAGCCTCGAGCATTCGCTAGCAGGGTTTTGAGATTAATAACGGTTAAAGGCTTCAATAATTTCTTCTCTGCCAAGGCCGGAAGCCAGACAGAGCTGAAGCAGAATTCTTGCTTTCTGAGGATTCAGAGTGCCGCCATTAATCATGCCGACCTCACTCCACTCGGGAGCGGAATCCACCACGGCGCCGCTTCCGGTTCTCGAAGAACGGATAACAATAACGCCCTTTTCGATGGCTTCGCGCAGCCCTTTCAGTGCGTTGACATGAACGGACCCGTTGCCCATACCGGCATAGACAATGCCTTTAGCGCCGGTCGCGGCCGAAGTTTCGATCAGTCGGGAATCTTCATTGGCATGCGCATAAATAATATCCGTCAGAGGCAGATCAGAGCCGTTTAAAAGCGCGGAAGTAAACTGAGTCTGAGTGGTATGCGGTTTTACGGAAGCTTTATAAAAATCGACGATTCCGCCTGTCACAAAACCCAGCGCTCCAAGTCTCGGAGAAGCGAATGTCGCACAGTTCGTCGTATTGGTTTTTGTCACATCACGTGCGCCGTGAATCTCATCATTGAGCACAACTAACACACCCTTGCCGACCGATTTTTCTGAGCAGGCAGTGCGCACCGCGTTCAGAAGATTCATCGGACCGTCAGCGGAAATCGAGGTTGCAGGTCGCATGGAGCCTACAATCACAATCGGCTTATCAGACTTCAGAATGAGATTTAAAAGGAAAGCGGTTTCTTCGAGCGTGTCGGTTCCGTGTGTAATGACAACACCGTCAATCTCGGGATCTGCGAGCTGCTCTTCAGTTTCGCGGACCAGCTTGGTCCAAATATGATCCGTCATATCTTCAGAACCGATATTTGCGACCTGGACCGCTGTAATCTCAGCGACATCGGAAAGTCCCGGTACAGAATCCAAAATATCCTGAACTGACGCGCTGCCGGGTTTATACCCCACTGTCTGGGAGGCGGAAGAAGCTTTGCCGGCGATTGTGCCGCCGGTTGCCAAAATTGCGATACGAGGAAGTGCCGCGGACATTTTTTTCTCTCAGTAAAAATAAAGCGCTGAACTCTTGAAAGGAATTTCAGCGCTTTGTTAATCAGATTAATTATTTAGCAGTAACCGGCGTCAGCTTTTCAAGGCCGCCCATGTAAGGACGAAGCACTTCAGGAACAGTAACTGTACCGTCGGCGTTCTGATAGTTTTCAAGAACCGCGACGAGTGTTCTGCCGACCGCAAGACCGGAGCCGTTCAGCGTGTGAACGTATTCAGTCTTGCCCTGAGCATTCTTAAAGCGAGTCTGCATACGGCGAGCCTGGAAAGCTTCGCAGTTGGAGACCGAGCTGATTTCGCGGTAGGTGTTCTGAGCAGGCAGCCAAACTTCAAGGTCATAAGTCTTGGCAGAACCAAAGCCCATATCACCTGTGCAGAGTGTGATCACGCGATACGGCAGGCCGAGCTTCTGCAGAATGCCTTCGGCGCAGACAACCATTTCTTCAAGATGCTTGTAGCTGTCTTCGGGCTTAACGATACGCACCATTTCGACTTTCTCGAACTGATGCTGACGGATCATACCGCGCGTATCTTTGCCGTAAGAGCCGGCTTCAGAACGGAAGCAGGGAGTCTGAGCAGTAATCTTGATCGGAAGATCGCTTTCTTTAAGCATCTGACCGCGAACGGAGTTGGTCAGAGTCACTTCGGAGGTCGGGATCAGATAGAAAATTTCGCCCTCGCCTTCCTGACCGCCTTTCTTAGCGGCAAAAAGGTCTTCTTCAAACTTCGGCAGCTGGCCTGTGCCGATCAGTGTTTCCTGATTGGCGATATAAGGCGTATAGCATTCTGTATAGCCGTTTTCTGTTGTGTGCGTATCAAGCATGAACTGAGCGAGCGCACGATGCAGACGGGCAACCTGACCCTTCATGAAAACGAAGCGAGTACCGGCAAGCTTGGCGCCGACATCAAAGTCCATACCTAAAGGCGCACCGACGTCCACATGATCTTTGATTTCAAAATCAAATTCTCTCGGAGTGCCCCAGCGGCGAACTTCAACGTTTTCAGTTTCGTCTTTGCCGACGGGAACAGAAGGATCGGGCAAATTCGGGATCGTTAAGAGAAGATCGGTCAGAGCTTTTTTCACGTCAGCGGTACGTTTTTCGAGTTCGCCAAGACGGGAGGCGATATCAGCGCCCTGCTTCATCAATTCGGCAGCATCTTCACCGGCTTTTTTAGCGGCGCCAATCTTTTTAGCGACCTGATTGCGCATTGACTGAAGTTCTTCTGTTTCAGTCTGAATCGCTTTACGTTCGGTTTCCAGAGCTTCGTACTGTTCTGTCGGGAATTTGAACTTACGAGTTGCCAGACGTTCAACAACTTCCGGCAGATTTTTTCTTAAAAGGTTCTGATCAAGCATTTAATTTCTCTTACTTAATTTTTTCAAAGCGAATTTCTTGATTGTACGCCATGGCGCATTAGGAATGATCTATTCCTGCGTTGAAAGTTCGGAAAACCCGCAGTTAACCCTCTTTTTCGCTCGCATGACGCGTACCGACTTTCTTACCGGACGGCATTTGACCGCGCCGAGCCTCGGCATTGAGTGCGCGAAGACTTTCAAGTTTGTCGCGAATCTTGATTTCCATTCCGCGGTCCGAGGGTTCATAAACCCGATATTCTCGGATTTCATCCGGAAAATATTTCACGCCTGCCGCAAAGGATCCCGGCTCGTCCGGAGGATAGCGATACCCCGCTCCGCTGCCGATATCTTTCATCAGCTTGGTCGGCGCGTTTCTGATATGCATCGGAACGGGTCTCGTTCCGTCCTTTTTTACAAAGGCGCGCATTTTATTAAATGCCTGATAGACACTGATGGACTTAGGAGCTACGGAAAGGTAAACCACCGCGTTGGCAAGTGCGAGCTCTCCTTCGGGTGAGCCCAGGCGTTCATAAATATCGACCGCATTCGTTGTCACTTCCATTGCTCTTGGATCAGCAAGTCCGATATCCTCGACAGCCATCCGCATGAGACGACGCGCGATATAAAGCGGGTCCACTCCGCCATCGAGCATGCGGCACATCCAATAGAGCGCCGCGTCCGGGTCTGATCCCCGCACCGATTTATGAAGCGCGGAAATCGTGTCATAGAAATTATCTCCGCCCTTATCAAAACGCCGAATGGTTGCCGGGAGTGCCTTGCGGACAAATTTATCATCGAGCACTGTGACACCGCGGTCAAGCGCCATAGTCGCGGAGACTTCCAAAGCGTTCAGGAATCGGCGCGCGTCGCCGTCGGCGAGCCCCGTCAGAATCTTCTTTGCCTCATCGGTAACAGTCAGCGTCGGATACTCACGCTTGAGCGCCCGATCAAGCAGCTCCAGCAGATCGTCTTCCTTTAATGATTCGAGCACATAAACCGAAGAGCGGGATAAAAGCGCGGAAATGACCTCAAAACTGGGATTTTCGGTTGTCGCGCCGATAAAGGTAAACAGACCGCTCTCAACATGCGGCAGAAACGCGTCCTGCTGACTTTTAGAAAAGCGATGCACTTCATCGACGAACACGACGGTCGAGCATCCGGTTTTCTGACGATTTTCTGTGGCCTTTTCCACAGCGTCACGGATATCCTTGACGCCTCCGAGCACTGCGGAGATTGAAATAAAGGGCAAATCAAATGCGTTTGCCATAAGCCTTGCGAGCGTTGTCTTACCAACGCCCGGAGGTCCCCACAGAATCATGGAGTGCGGGTGCGCATTCTCAAAGGCGCTGCGCAGCGGCTGTCCCGGACCGAGTAAATGCTTCTGTCCGACAACTTCGTCAATGGTCTGCGGCCTGAGCCTTTCAGCTAAAGGCGAAGCCTTATCGGCCGCTTGTTTAACACGCCCGGACGAAGCGCTCTTTGAAGCCTTGTTCGGCTCCTCTGCGCTGTCGGGCGTAAGTGCAAAAAGATATTGTTCCATTGTTTAAGATTACCAAAAGTTGCGCCTGTGTTTATGCAATATATTCCAAAGAAACAAGAAATAACGACTTTATCTGCGGCACAGTGGTTCCGATAATTTTGTGGTCTTTTGCGCATAGTTTACAGTCAGACCGAAACGGCTTTGGTTCGCAAATAACAGGCTAACACCTTGATTTCAATGTCACAGCGAGTTTGTGGTCTTTTGCACACAATAAACGGTTCGGATCATGCTCGCTTCTCCCTGAACACTTATCTTCTGCGACGCTTATTTAGAGAGACGATAAAGTGTGGTCTTTTTCACATACTTGAATCTCGAACGCCTGAATGCAATGTGGTTTAATAGAGATTAATGCGGATACCGTAATGACCCAAAACCTTCCTAGGTATATGATTAGCGTTCACAAAAAATACAGGCACGAATGAGCAGAAAAGTTATACCGATCAAATACATCACCAAAACGATTCCCCTGGCCGGAGAAGTTCACCGGGAGGGAGCGCACTGGGTAGATACCCGCGGCAGACCGCTGCGGGATATTCGTATTTCCGTGACCGATCGATGCAACTTCCGCTGCCGCTACTGTATGCCCAAGGAAAAGTTTGAAAAAGAACATTTATTCCTTGCACACACAGAAATTCTCTCTTTTGAAGAAATCATTCGCCTTGCTCGGATCGCTGTTGAAAACGGCGTCGAAAAGATTCGTCTTACGGGCGGAGAGCCGCTTCTGCGCAAAGGTATTGAAAATCTGATCACCGAACTCGGCAAACTTAAAACCTGGAACGGCAAACCCTTGGACGTCGCCCTGACAACGAACGGTTCCGCGCTTCAGGCCAAAGCAAAGGCGCTTGCCGCGGCCGGTCTAAAGCGGCTTACCGTATCGCTTGACGCCATGGATGCGGAAATTTACAAGCAGCTCAACGATGTGGATTTCCCGATCGAGCGCACGCTCGCAGGCATCGAGGCAGCTCAAAAGGCCGGCATTTCGTCTGTGAAAATCAACGTTGTCGTTAAACGCGGAACGAACGAAAAAGAGCTGATTAAGATCGCCGAACATTTCCGCGGTACTGGAGTCATTGTCCGCTACATTGAATACATGGATGTGGGCGCAACCAACGGCTGGCGAATGGACGATGTGATTCCTTCACGACAAATTGTTGAAGAGATCAACAGCCGCTACCCGATCGAACCCGTTGATCCTAATTATCCGGGAGAAGTCGCGACCCGCTGGCGCTACAAAGACGGTATGGGAGAAATCGGATTTATTTCTTCTGTGAGCGAACCGTTTTGCAGGGAATGTTCAAGAATCCGTCTTTCCGTTGACGGCAAGCTTTATAAATGTCTCTTTGCCACAGAAGGTTTTGACATTCGGCAGATGCTTCGAGGAGGTGCCTCCGACGAAGAAATTGAGGACGCTATCGGCAGAATTTGGAGTGCCAGGGACGACCACTACTCTGAAATACGAACTGCTGAAACTTCCGCCGAACGAGCGAAACACAAAATCGAAATGTCCTATATCGGCGGATAACAGCCTCAAAGGTTCGCAAAAAACGCGAACCTTTTTGATTAAGTGTCTTTAATCGCGTAAAAGGCAGTGATCGTTCGTTATCATATTTTTAAATACAGACCTCTAACCTTATTCAAAGAAGATATGTTTACTCCTGTTTCCATCACCTTTTTTTCTTATTTGGTGATCATGGTAATCGTCGGTCTTGTTGCATGGCGATTCACAAAAAATTTCAATGATTACATTCTCGGCGGAAGAAAACTCGGCGCTCTGGTAACCGCCCTATCCGTCGGCGCTTCCGATATGAGCGGCTGGCTCCTTATGGGACTTCCGGGCGCGGTTTTCTTATCCGGCATCTGCGAATCCTGGATCGCTATCGGCTTGGCGCTCGGCACGCTTGCCAACTGGCTGATTGTCGCAGCCCCGCTTCGCGTCTATACCGAGACCGCCCATAACGCTTTGACGCTTCCCGATTATTTCTCGCATCGCTTTGAAGACAATTCGAGAATGCTCCGGGTGATTTCCGCCATCGTTATTCTTCTCTTCTTTGCGATTTACTCCGCCTCCGGCATGGTCGCAAGCGCAAGACTCTTTGAGCTTGTATTTAACATGCCCTATGAAACGGCTCTGGTCTTCGGAACGATTGCTACTCTGGCCTATGTCTTCTTAGGCGGTTTCCTCGCGGTCAGCTGGACAGACACCATTCAGGCGACCATGATGTGTCTTGCCCTGATTATTGCGCCGATCGCTGTTATGGTTGACTTAGGCGGTTTTTCCGCGACCATTGATCAGGTTCGCGCGATTGATCCGAATCACTTGAACATGCTTCAGGGACAGACTTTCATCGGTGTGATCTCACTTCTTGCGTGGGGTCTGGGCTACTTCGGCCAGCCGCATATTCTGGTTCGTTTTATGGCCGCTAAGAACGCCGCTTTGATGCCGAGAGCCTGCCGCATCAGCATGATTTGGCTCATCTTCTCGCTCACCGGTGCCGTAGCGGCAGGTTTCTTCGGAGCCGCCTTCTTCTCCGCGCATCCGGACCTTGGCAAAGCGGTTGCTGAGAATCATGAACGCGTGTTCATGGTCCTTTCCACAACCCTCTTTAATCCCTGGATCGGCGGCGTACTGCTTTCTGCGATTCTTGCAGCCGTTATGAGTACGCTTTCCTGTCAGCTCCTCGTCTGCTCTTCCGTCCTTACCGAAGACTTCTACCGTGTATTTATCCGTCCGAACGCCAATCAACGCGAATTAGTCTGGATCGGACGACTGACGGTTATCGCGGTGAGCTGTGTCGCTATCGTGATCGCTATGGATCCGAACAACCTCGTTCTGTCTCTGGTGAGCTACGCCTGGGGCGGCTTTGGTGCTGCGTTCGGCCCGATCATTATCCTTTCTCTGCTTTGGAAAGGCTGCACAAAAAACGGTGCCCTTGCCGGTATTATTGTTGGCGCGCTTACCGTTCTGGTCTGGCACCAGGGCGCATGGTGGGGCCTCTACGAGATCATCCCGGGCTTCGTTCTTTCGTTCCTTACGATCATCGTGGTCAGCCTTCTTGATCCGAACAAACCGTCTACATCTATGCTTGCGACATTCCACACTGTTCAGCGCAAGCTTGATGACATAAAGAAACAAGTTTAATTTCAATAAATTAATTTCTAAGTGCGGCCTTTACGGCCGCATTTTTTGTACCTAATTTAGACGTGTTATTCGTCGTTACCCCATTAAGAACCTACACTGAACTCAACTTTTGGAGGTGAATAACCATGAAATTAACTAAGACAGTTTTTACCGCCGCCATCGCTCTTATGGCCGCCGGAACAGTTTATGCGCACGGTCATGATGGCTTCTACGGCCGAGTTGAGCAGATGCCTGCAGCCGGTTCTGCGGAACAGACATGGGTCATCGGCGGAAAGACCTTTATGGCTGATCAGCGCACGCACATTGACAGCAGACGCGGTACAGAAATTAAAGTCGGTACTTGTGTAAAAGTTGACGGTGATATCGACCGCGAAGGCAACTTCTTCGTGTCTGAAATTGAACAGAAGCGTGACAGCCGCTGCACGGCTCTGACTAAGTAATCACTGCGGCGAACGCCGTACAAACATCTCGGAAGTTTTTCCGACGCGCCGTATCAGGCGCTAAAAGAATCAATGCCCGCTCTGCGGCACTATCTGCAGAACGGGCATTCTTTTTGTCTTTAAATCCATAACTTGATCATAACTTTCCGCGCACTCTTCTGCGCTTAAAACAAAGCTTCGACGTGTCTCTTCTTCAGAAACAATTTGGGCCTTAACCGCAGATTTCCGCAGTTAAGGCCCTTTTTCCAACTAACTAGGAGACATCATTAGAAGGAATAACGGTAACCTGCCTGAAGTGCCTGATCGACACGACCGTGGTTAGCTCCGCCAATACCGTAATTCAGCGTGAAGGAATGAGCGCCCTTAGTGGCGTTCACACCAATCTTCGCAGAATACATCGCATTGTCAGCGATTCTTGTGTCAAGCGTATCGCTGGCTAAGCCGGCCGCATAACCAACCTTGTTGTTAACCTTGCGATCACCAAACGCCGGAGCGATTGTGAGATCAATGAACGGTTTAACCTCTGCGCCGCAGGGCGCTTTGAGGTTCGCATTAAACGCAACACCGAACGGTACCTGAACAAGATTTGTCTTCTTGTTGCTGAACTTGAAGACGCCAAGTTTGACATCATCAATATCAGTATGCAGATAACGAACTCCAACATGAGGCGTTACCGTAATCGACGGATTCAGTTCAAGAGACTTCTCTGCTCTAACCGCGGCTGTGAAGCTGTTGCCGTGAACTTTCTGCTTGGAGCTCAGAGAAGAAGAGATCTTGTTTTCTGTGCGCAGATAACCGATTGAACCGATGATGTTGGCATATTCTGTTGCCCATGTACCGTAGAGGTTCACACCTTGATAGTTAACAGAGTTCTTGACGCCGGAGCCAAGATTCTGGCCGCGCAGAGAACCTGTACCGATACTGAGCGCAACACCGGCGGCAGCGCCGTTGCCAAATGCGTAATCCACACCGACTGTCGCACCGGCTAAGTCACTCTTATAACCGTAGGAGGCAGAGCCAACTTCGTAAGAAGAAGCCTTGCTGAAGGAGCTGTTGAGATCAATCCACAGATCGGCACCGGATTTATCATGTGCGTAAGCAGCCAGCAGAGAACCATGCTGTTCAACTGAATCAATGATCATGGAACCGGCGTTCAGCGCAACAATCTGGGCTCCGGAAGCCGCACCGGCCGCAGCTGCGCGATTGAGTTCGCGGGAAGCGCCTTCGCTGCCTAAGTTGGAGATCAGATCACGGATCGTATCCGAATATGCACCGCCGCTAATCAAGGCTTCACGCATGACATTCGGCGCGATTAATTCAGGCATCTGGCCGATCGGATCATAGGAAGCGGTAATTACACCGTCCTGAACCGCAAAGTCAAACCAAAGTCCGGAATCCTTAAAGAGCAGATGGTTGTTCTGATACACATCTTCCAAACCGATAACATTGTCGGCAAGCTTGAGCTGCAGATCGCCGCCTTCGGTCACTTCAGAAAGGTCAACATACAGGTAGCTGCCTTCTTCGAACTTCAGATCTGTACCGGAAATCAAGACCGACTTGCCTAATGCAGAGTCGTTGTCAGCCGTTACACCAAGGAAGCCGTTTTCTGCGATAACCATCGAGCCGGGTGCCGCTTCCGGAATCTCGTTTAAAGAACCGTCAACAACGAAACTGCCGCCGTTTAAATTAATCGGCTTGGCAATATAAGCGGCAGCGGTGATACCGTCTTCCGCAAACTTAAGGTTGTTGGCTGACAGAGTGTTTGCAATCAAGTTTTCGTCAGAAGAACCGATGATCAGCTGAGAGTTCTGACCCACAACGGTTTGAGAGTCAGCGCCGAATTCAACTTCGTTTGCCAACGTCAGGCTGGGTTTAGCAGACCAGTCCGGATCAATGAACAGAATCCCCATCTGCTTGAGTGTAGATGCCAGAAGCATGCCGAATCCGCTCTTATTCTGCGGCGAACCAATTGTGAACTGAGCGTTCTTACCGATCACTACATCAGAGATGTTTACCTGCGCATTGTCATCGATCGTGACATGTGCATTCGCATCTGCTGTCAGACTGCCGGTGATGTGGAAGTTCGTCAGCTCTTTGCCTGTGGCGCCTTTGATGTTTAAAACGGCATCAGTCTGAGCAACGACGCTGCCGGTAAGCGTAGAGTCTTCTGTGAGTTCCGAGCCGCCAAGCTGCAGCTGCCCTTCACTCTTAATCACCAATTCGATGGTAGGCTTAAGGGAAGTAATGAGACTTCCACCTGCACCGGTAATCGTGAAATTCTTATCTTTTCCGGCATCGATTTCGAGTGTTTGTCCGTTGCCCATGTCAACGTTACCTACCACAGCATAGCTGCCGGTGATTTGATTGCCTGTGATAGTGATGCTGCTGTTCCAGGTTAAGGTACTCGAAGGCAGGTTCGGATTGGTCAGATCACCGATGTTGCCGGCGGTCAGATCAACCATTTTACCGGTCATGGTAATAGTTTCCGGACGAGTGTATGTCGCCATCGCACTCTTCAGATATTCCATCGTGAACACCGGATCTGTAAGAACAAGAACCGATCCTGTGGGAGCAAAGTTAATCCGTCCGTCAAGACCGGAGACAAGACCGCCGACCGTTGCCTGGCTTTCGCCTGCGGCTTTAAGGAAAACCTGGTCACTGGTCGTTGTGAGCTGGCCGTCGATCATGAGCGCGTTACCGCCATCGGGATTGATTCTTCCGAGGTCATCCAAAGCGATGTCGCCTTTAACGGTAACATTACCGCCGTAGCCGATGTCCAGATTTCCGTTGGGAATATCAATAGAACCGATAAGTTCCACTGTTCCGCTATCGCCAATATAGATTGCATCACTGTCAACACCAACGGAATTCAGTGTTACTTTAGCGCCTTCCTGACCAATGCTGACATGCGCTCCTGTGTCAAGCGCAAGGCCAACAGCCCATGCTGCTTCTTCCGGGGCTTTGGCGGAAATATTAATAACCGGAGCTCTTAAGGTGACACTGCCGCCCTGAACTGCAACCCCCGCTGCCATAGCTTCTTCGCCATCACCTTGGGATTCAGCGGAAATATTCATTTCACTGCCGCTGGCGTAGACATTTCCGGTACTGCCGTCAACATTGATACCGTAAGCACCGGCAGTTTGAGACACGGCAGAAAGGTTCAGAGAACCAGCCGTGAGACCGGCATTGTCATTGAGATCAATAGCTACCGCATTACTCTTAGCAACAGCATTCGATGAAAGATTGCCTTTAACAACAAGGAATGCGCCTGATCCAGGGTCTCCAAGCGGAGTTGTCGGATGTGTTCCGTCTAAGAAATCATTGTCCAGAGCAATGCCCCTGGCGTTTCTCCCTGAGCTATTTGCAGAGACAGTCAGGTCAGAGTTGAAAGTTATCAAACCGCCGTGGTCATTAGGTCTCGTTGAAATATTGGAAGGTTGTCCGTTGAGAACACATACGCCACGTGCACCTTGTTCTGCGGAGACATCCACAGTTACTGACTTATTAAATACAAATTCTGTTGCAGCCGGAAAAATTCCGTTTGTTTCGTATGAAGATCTGATGCCTTCACTCGCATAATTCTGATTGCTTCCACCTTTTACTGTGACATAAGTCGGTGCATTGACTGTTACTGAAGCGTTGTCAGTAACTCTGAAAGCTACTGCCTTAAAGTTACTGGCTACAGAAACGTCCAAGCGAGATGCATTTATTGTGAGACTGCTGTCTTCCCCGGTAACCTGAATTCCGCGAGCGTAGGAAGTTTCTCCCATACCGTTATTGACAACATTAATGGATACTGCTGCATCTTTATTTCCGATAACCGCGGAACCTCCTGCTATGTTAATAGCGTTAGCAGCCGGAGCAGTCTTTTCAACCGTCAGATCGATTGCAATATTCTTTGCGTTTTCTGTTCCAAGAGAGAGACTATGGAGATTTATTTGATTAGAGCGAAGGTAAACAGCATCTATCCTGTTTTCATTTTCGCCTCTCACATACGTGGAAACTTTAATATCCGGAGCCTGAATGGAAAGCGTAGAGCCTTGGCCACCGCCATACCCGTCAACCAGAATTCCATATGATTTGCCTACATTCGCTCTTGTAGAAATCAAAATCGATTCAGAGGCGTTCATGTTAATTGAAGAGCCCCAATTTGACTCAACTCCGCGCCCTCCGCCATTCATAAAGATGGAAATCTGCTTCGCATCCATATTAATCTGTGCACCTGGACCTTCGCCCCCTGCCGCAACAATCGCCTTAGTATGGGAAATCGGTGCTGTAAGGTTCATGTCAACGATGTCAGCATTAACATTCACGACCGAACCGCTCTCCGCAATAATGCCGATAATCGGCTCGTCACCACCGGTACCTTCAATAGTCAGGGCCGGCTGATTAACCGTGACAGTTTGACCTGACTGCGCGTAAATGGAAGCATCATACGTTGCTGCATGCGAAACCGAAAAGAGTCCGCACGCTACGGCAATCGCCAACTTGGACAGAGAAGATCTCAGACCGGACTTTCCACGAGATCTGGAAACTTCACTCACCGGAGTCCATGTCGAAGTGACAGGATTAAATACGACTTTATAGGTTTTATTCATAGTCTTCCTTGGAAGTAAAAGGGAATCATCTTTGTAAGAAAAGATTTCCACCGTATTACACTGATTATCGACTTCCTCCAAAGAAAATACGTAACTCTTGGACTGAACATGAATAAATTTCAAATTTATTTAATTTTAAAACAATAAGTTATCCAATGAATATTAAATCCACCCCTCCTTGTTGCGATTTACGCAATTTTCATAGAGTTAAAGAACACTAAACTTACAAAACACCCCGTATTAATCCAATAAGCTCGGAAATATAGTTAAACAGTTTTTAAAAAGATGGTAAAAAAAATGATCCGGCCCGGAAGGAATGGCAAGGCAAAATTTTTAGATAAACTGAGAAGAAAACGTTATCTACCGGAAAACAAAGAAAAATAAAATGACAGTCTAAGCCCCGCGTCAAACGGATTATTTAACAGCTCAGAACTAGCTGCTTGAGTTTTTTTATATTTAATGGATATCACAATGAAATTATCGGAGCCGAGGCTCCGATAATTTCATGAATCAGACCGATTTACTTCGGTTCAGCCGATGATTCAGCTGACTGCGAAGAGCTGCTTGAAGAACTTGTCTTCGAAGAAATCTTTGCTGACGTCTTAGTCGCAGCATGGTCGACGCTTCTGCCGACTGCCGAAACGTCTTTACCTATTCCGCTGATTGTGTTGCAGCCGGAAAACGCAAACATCATAGCGGCAAGAATCGCCAGAAAGCTTAGCTTTTTCATTTTTTCCCTTTGCCACGGAAGTTATAAATACTTAAAGCTTATTGGATACATCCTGAGCCGCATTATCAATACCCTGACCGACTTTAGAGACATCCTGGCCAACGCCTTTAACTGTATTGCAGCCGGTTACAGAGAAAATGAAAGCAGCAGAGATAATAGCCATAACGATCTTTTTCATACGGCACCTCCATATCTATCAATAAAGGATACTGATAATTTAATCTGTTAGTTGAACGATCGATCATTCCTGCTTCCATTTCGGGAAGTATCTTTGTTGAGTTGAGACTCAGGAATTTCAAAAGAGCCGTATCAGTAATTAAAACAGGAAACGGATCAGCTTAGTTGTTCTACGTAAATGTACTCAAGCCCGGGCGATCAACCCAATGCATGGGAGACAATCAAATTCTTAGCCAGAGCGGGATCAAATATTTACTCTGATTCAGTGGATACCGTGCAACCGGACCAATCGACGTATAGGCGAACGCCGATTGTGCGTTTCCGAATAGCACGAGCGTGATCCGCTTTGATCGTTTCAGACGCAGCGATGGCGTTTGGGTTTCCTCTGTTAGTGGCTGAGCTGTTTCGAATGATTCCAGTAGTGCTCTAAAGGCTGATTTTTCTCTCGCGCTAGTTGCAGAGGATACAGGTGTGCAGCTCGACATCAACGCATCCCTATCAGATTCAACCTATGAAGCGCCAAATACGGTGCAACCTGCCTCTATACGGGCGCTTGCTTTAATCTCTATACGGGCGCTTGCTTTAATTAGAGCATTTAAAATGCACGGATAAGCGACAATGCCCGTAAAGAATTAGGCTGTACGGTGACAAACACTCCGTAAATGGAGTTAGTGGCGCTTGCTTCAAAAACCGCCTAGTTTTGTTCAGTGCTTTTTTCGGGGCGCATCAATATCTAACGCACCGGGTGAAAAATGAACTATTTTTAGACCGTGACAATTAAACCGAGAGTTTTTGAGAGGGCTCGATTTTGGCCCTCTCAAAATTAAATGATTACTTCTGCTGAGCAATCAGCTCAAGCACTTTACGACCAAGAGCGATTCGGGGTTTAACGCTCGACATGTCAGACCATTCTTTTTCCGGATGATGAAGATCTCCGCCGATGACACCCATTGCGCAAGCGACTGCTGCTCCGCCTCCTGAGAAACGGTTACCGTCGGAAGCTCCGCCGACATCCATCCATTTCGGATCAGGCTGTCCAAGCTCCGAAGCCGCTTTGTTAACCAAATCAATTACTTTCTGAGACTTATCGGTATGCGCTAAGGCTGAACTCTTAGCGACATATTTAAGCTCTGACGTCACATCGGGTGCGAAACCACGCTTGCACAGAGCTTCGATCTTATCGAGTACCGCATCTCTCGTCTGATCATTAAAGAATCTGAAGTCAAACACAATCGTCGCATCTTCTGCAATCGTGTTTGCCGTTGTCCCGCCTTTTACTACATCCGCATTAAGCGTCACATCTTTATATTCCGATGCAATCGCTTTAATTTCCGGAATAGCTTTAGCCATCGCCTCAATAGCATTTCTTCCCTGCTCCGGATTATTACCTGCGTGTGCGGGTCTTCCGTGGAAGTTAATAGTTAAGAACATCGAGCCTTTTCTAGATCGCACAAAACCGTTTCCGGGGCGGCCGGGTTCGTAAACTAAAGCGATATCTGTTTTCTTCGCCTGTTCGTCCATGAAGCTGCGGGAGGCAGGAGAACCGGACTCTTCTCCCGGATTAAGAACAACAGCGATATTCAGTTTACGTAGCGCTTCAGGCGGAATCTTTTTACAAATCCACCAAACCGCGTTTAAAGAACTTTTATCATCGGCAACGCCCGCACCGTGGGCGATGTTGTCTTTAATGGTCAAAGGGTACTTTGCCGCGTTTCCAACAGGTTGAACCGTATCCGAATGGATAGCCAAAACAACGTCGTAGTGGTTTTGATTCGGCGTGTTAGTTGCAACCAACGCCTTTCCTCGGCCCTCGCAATCCTTAGTTGTCACAGTCCAGCCGATCGATTTGAAGCGTTTCTCAAGAATATCCGCGATCCGGTTTGCGCCTTCAATATATCCGGATTTTGAATCGATAGAGATAAGCTCATCCAATTCCTTCAAATATTGCTGCATATTGAAATCATCAGCGTAATCATTGCCGGCTGCGGCAAATACTGTAGAAGGAAGTGAACCGGCAACGAGACAGCCGGATATAAAAGTTCTGCGTTTAGTCATTTGTTCTCCTTGGGTTGAGATTGACTCTGCCAAACGATTATCACATATATTAGTTATGAATAAACATTTTTATTATGAAGTTCTGAGATGTCAGGCCTGTCGCACCAACTTTATAACGTCACCTTATGACCTCGATGACAACCATTGCACAAGACAATCTTATTGTCTGTGACATCCAGAGCAACCACCATCGCTTGCAGACAAATGATTTTTGCGTATAATTCAGGCTTCCGCTTACGGAAGGGTGGCAGAGCGGTTTAATGCACTGGTCTTGAAAACCAGCGACGAGTGATCCTCGTCCGTGGGTTCGAATCCCACCTCTTCCGCCAATAACTTAATAAAATCAACTAGTTAAATAAAAATTACTCTTCGTACCCCCGCAGGTACCCCAAAAAATCATTGATCTAAAGCCGCCTAGATAAATACATGGAGGCTCTACTTATTGATGGTTTTCTGCGCAGAATTTAATTGCTTGTTCAGCTCGGACGAGCAATTTGTCAATCTAAGAGACTCACAACGCTCCCAATCGGTAATCTTTCTCTTTACTTGTTATTCTTTTAAACTACTCGCACGATCAAAATCATCAAACAAAGTCTATGAGCATTCCTATCCATCCAGACATCGGTGATGTGTTTATTTGCGATTTTTCTCAGATAAACACTAAAGAGCCAGAGATGATAAAAAGGCGACCCGTGATTAACCTTACTCCAAGAAGAAGGCCTGGTCGACTGTGTACCGTTATTCCATTAAGCACCACAGCGCCTACGTCAATCCAAACATGGCATTGCAAACTTCATCTTGATTTACCAGAGCCATACAACAGCCCAGAAATGTGGGTAAAAGCTGACATGCTTTACACTCTTTCTTTGGATAGATTTTTTCTTTTTAGAAAAGGAAAAGACAAAAACGGCAAGAGAATCTATACATTCCCGCAGTTGACAGAAGATCAATTGGAAAAAGTCTATAGATGTATTCTGAAAGGTCTATCGTTACATAACTTAGCAAATAGTGATATTAAATTGTAAATTAACTTGCAAAATCTCAGATATAAATCGATAATACTCGCGTTCCCGCTCTGGCAAATTTGCGTAACGGGCCTAAGTCCCAACTCTGTTAAGAGTGGGCCTCTACGGAAACGAGATTGCAATCGTCCGTAGTGACAATGAGCCTCCTTGGAGAAATCCTTGGAGGCTTTGCTTTATTTATTTGTGATTTTGCTCGCAGAATTTAATAGCTCCGTTAGCTCTGTCGAGTAATTCTCGACCTCTGATTGCCAATCGGAGACATCGATTGCGCTCCTGATCAGCATTGGTTTTGGACATTCTCTCGATTGATGCGAGTTGCTGGCGCATCCTGTTAAGCTCATCGCGAGCACGAGACTCAGCGACACGTAGGTCAGCCAAAGACACAGCGTCGTTCGCTTGCCTGGCCTTGTGTTCCTCAAGCGCTGCATTGAGCGCTGATATTTGAGCACGGGCACTTCTTAACTCCTCCGAATCTCGTCCATTTTGGACGCCGATCCAATACGCAAAAATAAGAGCGGCCGCAGCCGCCCCGATCTTTAGAACGTTTATTAAATTCATTTATCCGTTCCACCTCCGCTCAGGTCCAAGATCGACGTGAACGAACGTGGGATAAAACCCAACGCCGCCCTTGCATCGTCTGTTAACGATAATTTTTAGACGCCCGAGGGCATCCTGCCATCGTTTTTGATCGTGATATCGCGTAGGCCGAATGTCTGCTGCCTGGCCACGAACATGGTAGGAGTTTTTAGCTCCACCGACTTTTGCGTTATGTTCAGGCGAGCGATATCCGGAATTGATATAAATTGGTTCTCCAAAATCGGCCCTGATCTCCTCTAACAAATGATAAAGGCCCGGATCAACGACCTCGGGCCACGGACTTGGTTT